>JAJTAZ010000002.1 GCA_021287185.1 Burkholderiales bacterium
ATGGTTGTATACCATGCCATCGGCTAAACTGAGTTGGGTGAGGTGCTTGATGCTCATGTTCGTTTCTTGGTGTGTGTCGTTGGGTTGTGCGTATTATCTCATATCGGATGGGGTTTAATTAGTAGGGGTGCAAAGGTTTCCCTTTATTGACTTTATTAAGATTCTACAACTGCCCGTAAAATAAGGCTATAAATGCAAATAATATTAAATTTACCTTTTTTACCTTTTTCCATTGGTAACCGTCAATACAAAAAACGACAAGCTAATATTCTCCGCTTGTCGTTTTTGTGTATTTAAATATTTACGCGGAATTTACGCTTGATACTTCCGCAAATCGCGTAAATCCTGTGTTTTTTGGTGCCCAGGGCCGGAATCGAACCGGCACGCCCCTTATTCAGGTAAGCGGCGGATTTTAAGTCCGCTGTGTCTACCAATTTCACCACCTGGGCAACATCTTGAGTGGAGGCGGAGGCCAGAATCGAACTGGCGTAGACGGCTTTGCAAGCCGCTGCATAACCATTTTGCTACTCCGCCGATTATGCTTGGTACTAAGAATAAAGGGAAGCACGACGTAAACGACTGCTTCCCTTAGAAAACTTGGAGCGGGAAACGAGGCTCGAACTCGCGACCTCAACCTTGGCAAGGTTGCGCTCTACCAACTGAGCTATTCCCGCGCTACAAGAGATTGAAATTATAAGCACTCAGCGCACTTGTGTCAAGCGTTTGTCGAATTTTTTATTAAATATTTCATTCTATCGCAGTCTGTATCAGAGCCTCGACAAGGCGTTTGGTCTTTAACTGCTTGTATTTACTGGTATTTATGTGTAGGATTTTGACCTTGATAAACATTGTCTCAATTGATAAGAAACGGTACACCAGCATGGCGATTTTGCCCATATTAAAATTCCCTGACCCTCGATTACACACCATCGCGCAACCTGTCACACAATTTGACGAGCACCTCCAACGCATTGTGGCAGATATGTTTGAAACCATGTACGCGGCGCGCGGGGTTGGCTTGGCAGCCACACAAGTCGATATTCACCAGCGCATTGTGGTGATTGACACCTCAGAGGAGCGCAATGCGCCGACGGTTCTCATCAATCCTGAAATCATTGCACAAAGTGCGGAGAAAAAAGACTGGGAGGAAGGTTGTTTGTCTGTCCCTGAAGTGTATGAAGTGGTTGCCCGTCCTGAGCGCGTTCGGGTGCGTGCACAAGATACCTCAGGTACTTTTTTTGAAATGGATTGCGACGAATTGCTTGCGGTGTGCGTACAACACGAGATTGACCACCTCAATGGCAAGGTGTTTGTTCAGTATCTATCCAATTTAAAACTCAATCGCCTCAAAAATAAAATTAAAAAGCAACAACGCGAAAGCGTGTCATCATGAGGGTCATGTTCGCAGGCACACCCGAGTTTGCAGCACAGGCTTTGGCAACCATCATCGATGCGGGTTTCGATGTCCCGTTGGTGTTGACACAACCCGACCGCCCCAGTGGACGCGGAATGAAACTGACACCCTCGGCCGTCAAACAAATTGCTTTGCAGCACAACATCCCCGTCGCACAACCGATTTCACTCAGACTAAACGGCAAACACCCCGAACAAGCCAATGAGGCGCGTGCGCAGATGGTCGCCGCAAAAGCGGATGTGATGGTGGTCGCGGCTTATGGTTTGATTTTGCCGCAAGATGTGTTGAATGTACCTAAACACGGCTGCATCAATATCCATGCGTCACTGCTCCCACGTTGGCGCGGTGCAGCGCCGATTCACCGCGCCATTGAAGCGGGCGACGCGCGCACAGGCATCACACTGATGCAGATGGATGCAGGTTTGGACACAGGCGATATGTTGGCGGTCGAATCCATGCCGATTTTGCCCACACACACCACGGCTTTGTTACACGATGAGTTGGCACACATGGGTGCACGCATGGTGGTCAACTATTTACAGCAACTTCAAGCAGGTCACGCACCCAAACCTGTGCCACAGCCGACCGATGGCATTACATACGCCGAAAAAATCAGCAAAGCTGAATCCAAAATAGATTGGCATCAGTCCGCTGAGGTGCTCGCACGTAAAATTCGTGCATTAAATCCTGCACCCGCTTGCGTCAGTGAATGGCAGCAACACCCGCTAAAAATTTGGGCAGCACAAGCGTCACAAACAATGCACACATCTGAGGCAGGGACGATACTGGCGATTGACCAATCGGGCGTACACGTTGCTTGTGGACAAGGGATTTTGTGCATTACCGAAATGCAAAAGGCCGGCGGTAAGCGCAACAGTGCAACGCAAGTGGCGGACAGTCTAAAAATGGCGGCTCAATCTCAATTTACCACTGCCTAAAAAATCTCTCAAAACGCTTAAGGAAACACAGCGTCGTTGCGCCGCGCATTCTGTTTCATCTGCAACCATGCTAAAATGCGCCATGAATTCACACACACCTCCCATCGCCATCACCACGGGCGAACCTGCAGGCATTGGCCCACAAATCAGCATACTCGCAGCCTTGGCTTGGCAAGCGGCGCACCCACAGCAGCCCCTCATCCTCATTGGTGATTTATTGCATCTACGCGAGGTGGCGAAACGCTTTCAGATTCAAGCCGAGTTAATCCCCTCAACCGCGCTGGCCTCTTGGGACGATATGAGTGCTGTCGAGAAAGCCAGCACCCTCGTTGTTTGGCACTGTCCATTGTTTGCGCCCGTGAATTTGGGCGAACTGGATGTGGGCAATGCGCCGTACGTTTTGAACACTTTGGACATTGCCTTATTGGGTCTGAAAAATGGCACGTTCTCCGCCATGGTCACAGCCCCCGTGCACAAAGGCATCATCAATGATGCGGGCATCGCTTTCACAGGGCATACCGAATACCTCGCCGAATTCGCAGGCGTGGATCAGGTGGTGATGATGCTTGCCGATGGGCGCGAAGTTGAACAACCTCTGCGTGTGGCATTGGCGACCAGACATTTGCCGTTATCCGCCGTATCTGCCGCCATCACCTCCGCAGGTTTAACGCGCACCATAGACATCCTCGCGCATGATTTAATCCACCACTTCGGTATTGCCAAACCGCGCATCTTAGTCACCGGTTTGAACCCACACGCGGGCGAAGGTGGGCACATGGGGCGCGAGGAAATCGACATCATCAACCCAGTGATTGCCACCGCGCAAGCACGTGGTTTGGATGTGCGCGGTGCGTATCCAGCCGACACACTGTTTCAGCCACACTACCTAAACCAAGCCGATGCGGTTTTGGCGATGTACCACGACCAAGGTTTGCCTGTGCTGAAATACGTCAGTTTTGGACATGGGATTAACATCACCTTGGGTTTGCCATTCATTCGCACCTCGGTTGATCACGGCACTGCACTGGATCGAGCCAGCAGCGGCACGGCAGACGCAGGCAGTATGCAAGCCGCCATCCGTACAGCGGCGCGCATGGTACAGACAAAGTCAAATATCAAGGATGTTTCATGAATTCATCGAGCACCCACGCCGCACACATTGCGCGTAAACGCTTTGGACAAAATTTTTTGCAGGATGAATACATCATCGCCAGCATTGTCCACGCCATCAACCCATCGGATAACGACTGTCTGATTGAAATCGGCCCAGGTTTGGCGGCATTGACCGAACCTTTGCTCAAAAATATTTCGCACATGCACGTGGTTGAACTTGACCGCGATTTGGTGGCTCGCTTACAGCAACGTTTTACGCCTGAGCAATTGACCATTCACAGCATAGACGCGCTCAAGTTCGATTTTCTCTCGATTCCCGCCGAGGGCAAAACGCGCAAAGTTGTGGGTAACTTGCCCTACAATATTTCCAGCCCCTTGCTGTTTCACCTCGTTGAATTTGCACCACACATTGATGTACAAGTATTCATGCTGCAAAAAGAAGTCATCGAGCGCATGGTCGCCGAACCTGCGACCAAAGCCTATGGGCGTTTGTCGGTCATGCTGCAATACCGTTACGAAATGACGCACTTATTCGACGTACCCCCCCACGCATTCGTGCCCGCACCGAAAGTCACCTCGGCGGTGGTGCGCATGCTGCCGCGCAAGCCTGAGCAACTACTGGCAAAGGATGAAGCGCATTTGTCTAAACTGGTGGCTCTGGCATTTAGCCAACGGCGCAAAATGCTGCGCAACACTCTCGCAGAGATGGTGACGCAAGAACAACTCATTGCCTGCGACATCGCACCGACCGCACGTGCCGAAGAAGTTTCTGTGGCAAAATTTGTTCAATTGTCGAATTTTGTGTTGATGCAATAAATACGAGATATGCTTTATTTATGCACCATTAAGCAGTACACTGGACAACATGAATAAGTATCTGGCATCTTTGTGTTGGCTACTCATCACCGTATTTTCGGTGGTGCAGTTTGCTTTACCTGTCGCATTCAATGCGCCTGAAGCGATGGTGCACACCACGATGGCAATGCACAACGAGACAACGGTGATGGTGACAGCGATAGCAACAGAAGATCATTGCACCACACAAAATAATTCCTATCATACGACACAACCATCTTGCACCGATGTGTTGTGCGCGTTCAGTTGTGCCTCACATTGTCTGAGCATTGTGCCATTGACGATTGCGCAGACAAGCACACCGATGATGCAATTGCCGTTTGAGCCGCTCTCTGGCTTTAAACCCGAATATTCATCGATTCGACCAAACACCCCACCTCCAAAATCCGCCTAATTGTTCACCGTGCGTTTCATCGGGAGCCGCGCTGCATCGCCCAGGTTTCATCCACATCCATAATAAGTTAATGTGGGCTTGAATGACTTGAGGATGATGCCGCTCACCGATGGATTGGTTTATTAAACTGAAACACCACTCAAACAATTAGGAGTTCATCATGAATCGTCGTACATTTTTACGCTTTAGCCTAACCACTGGGGCACTGCTGGCAATGTCTGCTTGCAACAAATTACTTGGGCAATCCACCAACAATATGCAAGGTCATGGCATGCACTCAATGGGGCATGATATGTCTGACATGGCTGACATGATGGGTGGCTCAACCGCCTTGTTGCCTGTGGATGCGCTGCCCACAGGCGCGCCTTTAGCCACATTGGCACTGCTCAAAAACCTATCCACAGAGCCCAACACTTTTAAAGCCAACTTAACCGCCAAAGAAACTTCCATCGAATTGGTTAAAGGCAAACCAACCACGTTTTGGACGTACAACGACCAAGTCCCAGGACCGCAAATTGTGGTCAACGAGGGTGATGCCGTCCAAATCACTTTCAGAAACTCCTTGTCTCAACCCTCGACCATTCATTGGCACGGGCTGCCTGTGCCATCTGAGCAAGACGGTAACCCACACGACCCCGTCGCGCCGAACTCTGAGCGAGTGTACACATTCACTCTGCCCATCGGTTCGGCAGGCACATATTGGTATCACACCCACGCGCATGGCTATGCGGCTGAGCAAGCCTTTCGTGGACTGGCTGGCTCGTTGATTGTGAAAGCCAAAAACGACCCCTTGGCGCATTTGCCTGAGCAACATTTACTGTTCTCTGATTTGCGTTTGGATACCAACGCACAAATCCCTGCCAATGACATGATGGACTGGATGAACGGACGCGAGGGGCAATTCGTGTTGTGCAACGCCCAACGCCAACCGAACATCACCATCACAGGCACGCAACGCCTGCGCATTTGGAATGCGTGCAGTGCACGTTACCTGAATTTAAATTTACCCAACTGCGAATTCATAGTAGTGGGTACCGATGGCGGTTTGCTCGAAGCCCCAGCCAAACCAGTGACCGAATTACTCATAGCTCCTGCCGAGCGTTTTGAAGTGGTCGTTCGGACCAAACAATCAGGCACATTCCCGCTACAATCCCTGCCCTACAATCGACAAAAAATGATGGCAACATTCACACCCGAAACCCTGACCTTGGCGAGCGTGACCATCGAAGCCTCTGAGCCGAACCTACCTGAACAACTGCGCACCATCGCACACATGGGCGCGGCCACTGCTTCGAAAAAAGTCACGTTCAGCGAGATGAATATGAATCACATGATGGGACAGATGCAAGGTGGGGGCATGAATCACAATATGACTGGTATGGCAGGCATGAGCCAATCCCAAATGATGATGACGGGCATGTTTTACGTCAACGAAAAATCATTTGATATGAATCGCATTGATATGACCAGCAAGGTCAATGAGGTTGAAGAATGGCTATTGATCAATAATTCACATATGGATCACCCCTTTCACCTGCATGGCACACAGTTTGAAATCATTGAGTACATCCACAACGGGGTCAAAACCCCGCCTACTTATCGTTCGCACAAAGACACCGTGAACCTGCGCCCCAATGAGCAAATACGGATTAAAACCGTACAACACTCAAAAGGTCTGCGCATGTTCCATTGTCACATTCTGGAGCATGAATCGGTCGGAATGATGGCGCAATTGATGGTGGAATAGCCCAAAAAAAACCTCGCAACTTGCCAGTCTAAGCAGCCCATAAAAAACTGGGTTCGCAGTGGCAATTTTATGGCGTGCATGGATTTCAGATACCCCGTGCACGCTGATTTGCCGTAAAATGTTTGCATGTAAATCAACTGAACTGACCTTATGAACTCGCCCAGAACAACCGAACCATCCCCTACTAATTCAAACCGCTTGACCGATGTGCAACTGCGCTTGGGCGGCATTGCTTGCGTGGCATGTACCGATTTAATCGAGCGCGATTTAAAAACCGCTGATGGTGTGGTCAATCCAACGGCAAATTACACTTTGCGCCGCGCATTCCTACAAATTGACCCATCTAAAATCAGTGTCGATGCGGTGATTAAACGCATCGAAAAACTCGGCTATTACGCTTATCCTGAGTCGGCCAATGAGATGGGTGAAGCCGAGAAACAAAACCAACGGCGTGAGTTTTTCCGTATGTTGGTGGCCGTGCTGTTGATGATGCAATCAATGATGTTTATGTATCCGTACTATTTTGAGCACACGGATATGGACATGAGCACCAATATGTTGATGCGTTGGTCAAACTTATTTCTCACTTTACCCGCGGTGTTTTACTGCGCTTTACCGATTTTTCGAGGGGCTTGGGCAGAATGGCGATTGCGTCAAATTGGCATGGATACGCCTGTGACCATTGCGATTTGGGTGGCTTTTATTGCCAGCACGGTCGCAGTGTTCAAGGGCGAAGGACACTTGTATTTCGATTCGGTGACGATGTTTGTCGCTCTGTTGCTGGTGGTGCGTTACATTCAAAATCGTGCACTGAGTAAAGCAGGTTTGTATCTGAACAATGTGCTGCAACATCAGCGCCTGTTCGCCGAGCGCGTGCAGGATTACCCCACGCAAAAAAACGCCCAACTCATTCCAGCCGAAGAACTTAAAATCGGTGATGTGATTTTCATCGCCTCAGGTGAGGTCGTGCCACACGATGCCGAACTCATCGAAGGTCAAACCGCGTGTTCGCAAGCCCTGCTCACGGGCGAGAGTGTACCGATTACCAAACGCGTCGGTGATGTTCTTTTGGCGGGCTCGATGAATATTGAGCAAGGGATTTATGCACGCATCACGCAGTCCAATGACCACTCTGAACTGGCGGCGATTGAGCGATTGGCGCACAAAGCAGCATTGCATAAACCCGCGCTGGCACTATTGGCAGAAAAAGCCGCGCGGGTATTTTTGTGGGGGTTGTTGTTGGTCAGTGCGGGGGCTGGGTTGTATTGGTATCAACACGACCCTTCGCGCGTGGTCGAGATTGTGGTGGCGGTATTGGTGATTACCTGTCCGTGCGCCTTGGCTTTGGCAGTGCCAACGGTGATGACCGCAGCGCAAAGCGCGCTCGCTGAGCGTCATGTGTTGGTGATTCAACCCGAAGCGATTGAGAAACTCGCCAAGGTCAATCAATACGTGTTTGATAAAACGGGCACGCTGACCGAAGACGTGCAAACCTTGCACACCGTGCATTTAAGCGAACACGCCGTAGCAATCAATATGACTGAAGTGGACGCACTGCAAATTGCCGCAACGCTTGAGGCTGCCTCACGCCACCCAATCGCCCTCGCATTGCGCAAAGCACTGCAAGATTACAGCGTCCCAGAACGTATGAACGACGTGATGGCGATGGAACTGGTGGTCGGACAAGGGGTCACTGGGACGCTGTTGGAAAAACATTATCGCATCGGCAAACCGCCTTTCGCACTCAATCGAGAGCCACTCACCAATGAAATTCCCACAACCGAACAAGGTTATAGCGTGGCGGTATTGAGCGTGCAAAACGGTGATACTTGGGACGCACTCGCGTGGTTCGCACTGTCAGATCGCACACGTACGGGCGCGCAAGCCTTGATAAAGCAACTGCAAAAAACCGCCAGCATTGCGCTGGTCAGTGGCGATAAAACCGATGTGGTACAGGGCTTCGCCCACAGCATTGGTTTGGATGCGCAAAACGTTGTGGCCAATGCACACCCTCAGGATAAACTCGACTGGGTACGCGCACGCCAAGCCCAAGGTTACCGTATCGCGATGACGGGCGATGGGCTAAACGATGCGCCTGTATTGCAACAAGCCGACGTGGCGATTGCCATGGGGCAAGGCGCGTCTCTTGCACAAATGCAGGCGGATTTGGTCGTGCAATCCTCTGATTTAAATGACATTTATGCCGCACACATGATTGCGCGACGCACGCAGGTACTCATAAAAGAAAATTTGGTGTGGGCAGTGTTGTACAATGTGATTGCGATTCCTTTGGCTGCAATGGGTTGGGTCACACCCATCGTCGCGACCATCGGCATGTTGGCTTCATCCATGATTGTGGTCACCAATTCTTTGCGAATTTTACGCTATCACCCCAATCTAAACCCCTCTGAGAATTGATATGGACATTCTATTTTTGCTCATTCCTTTAAGCCTGCTTTTGGTGTTTGCCATCATCTATGCCATTTGGTGGGCCGTCAACAGCGGTCAGTTCGAAAACGTTGAAAAGCACGGGGATGAAATTTTGTACGATGACGACGGTGTACACACACCCAAATAGGTGAAGCGACATGAACCTCGAACAATGGCGTGAATACCTACTGAGTTTCCCCGCGAGTGTTGAGGAAATGCCCTTTGGCCCCGAGGTATTGGTGTACAAAGTGGCAGGTAAAATGTTCGCGCTGCTCAGTTGGCAAGACGAGCCGATGAGCATCAACCTTAAATGCGAGCCCAACCTCGCTCTGCAACTGCGCGACACTTATCCACAAGTCACGGCAGGCTACCACATGAATAAAAAACACTGGAACACCGTGGTCATGGATGGTGTTTTAGAAGATACGCACATCAAGGAATGGGTACAGGCCTCTTACGATTTGATTTACAACAGTCTGCCAAAAGCAACTCAAGTGCAGTTGCGTGTAGAACACAGTAGTTAGGATTTTTGTGTGAACAACTTCATTATTGGCGATAGTAGCCACTTTATCCTTTTTCATTCGCCACGATTCCAATCCGATGGCTGGCTTACGAGTTATTTAATTACCGTTAAAACAATTGGATTAGAAGCCACAAAACTCGTGGAAAATCCTCCATATGGTTTTCCACCGTCAGTATTTTTTAAAAAACTGAGCAATTATTGGCAACATTGGAAACCTGAATATGATTGGGAAGCGATGGAAGGTGAATGTGGTTTCTCAGCGCATGCAGATAGTTTAGGTCATATTACAGTAATAATTAACCTCAATAGTTGCGGTGAACAACCTTATTGGAACGTCGAAATGTCAATTGAAATTGAAGCGGGACAATTAGAAAATTTAGCAGAAAACATCAGACAATTTTTCGAATTACGTTAAGCGGTAGGGTGGGCATTGCCCACCCTACAATGAACGCTCAATCGTGTTTGACCCAAATCAGTTGGTTGACATCATATCCCAAGGCTTTTGCCTGCTTGAGGTAATCCGCTTTGACCGCATCAGGTATGGTTTTGGTGCGGGACAATATCCACAGGTAGTTCGTATTGCGCCCCGCAATCAAAGCGTATTGGTAGTCTTTATCCAAAGCCACAATGTTGTACGCGCTGTAAAACGGACCAAAAAATGACACTTCCAAAGCCCCTTCATCGGGCGTATTTTTGAACTTGGCTTTGCCTTTGGCTTGTTTCCATTTTTGCGTTTTGTAATTAAAACCTCGATTGATGACCTCGATGCGATTGTCAGCCAATTTTGAATACTCTGCACTGGTATTATTTAAATTGCGTTCAAACCAAAAATCCAAGCGCGCTATCTCATACCATTTACCCAAATATTGATTGGCATCAAAATTTTTAACCACGGGTACAGAGTGCGCTGTGCTGCCACAGCCCAATAAACACACGCTCATAACAGCGATGATAAAACGGGTGAATTGAGTGCTCATGTGTGTCCTCATAAAAAATACCACTGCGCAGTGTACCTGAATTCAGTTAACTCAGTTTGTTCGCCAAAAAACCGTGGCACACAGGCGCAAACCCATCAAGGTTTATTTTAACGCAGACTGCTGAATCACAACTGCAATTGGCTCGCAAACCGCCGCTCCTGCTGCGTTATCGGGTCAACAAATCGAATCGAACGCGCCAGCAATTTTAATGGCTTTTCATAATCCACCACATCCATCGGTAGTGCCACAGGGTATAGGCCATCGTTGAGCAAGGGCATACCCAGACCCATCATGTGCACACGCAGTTGATGTTTTTTACCTGTGGTGGGATGCAGACGATACAGTGAATGCGCGCCTCGGTTATCAATCAACTCAATGGTGGTAAACGCATTGGGCTCGCCCGTGACTTGCTCGGTGAGATAAAAATGCTCGGCATGTCGCTGCAAACGCGAAGCCACTTCAAGTGGATAATTTAAATCCACTCGCGTGGGTGCAATCGCTTCATAAACTTTATTCACTTGTTTGAATTGAAACAAGCTTTGATACGCGCCGCGCGTGGCGCGGTTGTGCGAGAACAGCATCACGCCAGCCGTGTCTTTGTCCAATCGGTGGATGGGTGTGATGTCGGCAACGTTCAAGTGCTGCAATTCAGGACGCAAACGCAAGCGTGTGAGTAAGGTCTCTTGCAAAAATCGTCCACTCGGTATCACGGGTAAAAAATGCGGTTTATCGACCACAATTAAGTGCTCATCAATATGCAGGATTTGCTCATCAAATGGAATGCGTGGCTCATCTGCGCGACTAATTTCGCGGTAGTAATAAATTTTTTCACCCGCTCGGTACAGTGCGTCTTCATTCAAAACCGTGCCATCCTGTGCCAAGACAAAGCCGCTGTTCAGGCGTGCGCGCCATGCTTGCTCGGTGATAAAAGAAAAGCGCGCACATAGAAATTCAAGCAATGTTCGCCCACTGTGGCGCACATCGTGCGGTAAAAATAAATAACTGGCTTTAACGCCATTGCGCATGGGCAGCGGCAGGTGGTTTGATTCGTCCATTGAATGATTGCAATATGTGTACTATAGTTTGCCCATTGTAACGGGATTTGAAAGAGGTCTTATGAAAAACATGCACCCACCCGCGCCCGATTCTTTTGCATCCGATGGTGTGGTCACAGCAGGTCGCTTCAACGGCGCGATTGCTGATGTATCCACCGCTCAGTGGGACGGTTCGCGCGGTTTGTTCTCACCGCGTCGCACCCAACGCAAGGCTTGGATATACGGCGGCGTGATGGATGCGCGTTTCATTGTTGGTTTTGCGATTGCCGATGCAGGGCTGCTCGGCACAGCGTTTGTATATGTGTATGACCGTTTCAAGCAAACTTTTATTGAGCACAAAGCCACACGCCCTTTGGTGTTCGATAGGCATTTTCAACCTTCACCTCAAAGCCATTGGTTGTTAAAACATGGACGCAATCAATGGTCTATCCAACCCCTCCAGCACACATCAGGTTGGGCCTTTTCGTTTAAAAACGCCTCCTTAGACCTTGCCTTTGAACTCATGGACGATGCGGCCAGTATCAGTGCACTGAACAACGCACCAAGCAAAGGCGACAGCCGTCCGTTTCATTACACCCATAAATTGGTGGGTGCACCCGCCAATTTACGTTGCACACTCAACGGCGAAACCCATGAAATCACCAACGCCCAAGGTGTGTTCGATTTCACTTTGGGTTATCCACCACGCACCACACTTTGGCAATGGGCTTGTTGGGTGGGTAAACTCGATGATGGTCGCACATTTGCCTGCAATTTGGTGGCACAAACCATGAATGGCCTCGAGAACACCGCATGGTTGCGCCTGAATGATGGGAGCGCACACGTGATACCCATGGCGCAAGCAGTATTTCACTACAATCGCGCCAATACCCTTCAAACATGGGCGATTCACACCACCGATGGACAGTTGCGTGTGCAGTTTACACCCGAGGGCCAGCGCAGTGAATCCATCCACATCGGCGCGATGTACAGCCACTTTACACAACCGTTCGGCACATTTTATGGTACATGGATTGATGAGCAGGGGAATGCGCACGCACTCACAGGCGTCGGTGTGGTTGAGCAACATCGAGCGTTGTGGTAATGCCTTTGTCGGCAGTTTGCATGTAAAACAGGCAAAGGTCTGACGACACCTTGCCTGCGGTTAATTGCACAACCATTTTTTAAAATTCGGCATCAACCCCTAAATTAAACGCTGTTTCTGCCCCTGAGTGTTTACCAAAGGTGCGTTGCGCTGCCACATGGATATTCAGATTTTTTGACAACACAATATTCGTACCCAGTCGCACACGTGTGCCGTTGTCACCCTGCAATGCGGGCGTACTAAAACTACTGTAGCCTGTTTTGAGGTGCGCATTGACATCGTTGACATGGGTATCGTCTATCTCATAACTCACTTGTGCGTACGGCTGTATCCTGCCGTAATTCGCCTGCAATTGGTAGCCAACGCTCGCCAGCACGCCCTCACGAGTTTGTTTGCCAAAAGTCATGGCCGTGCTGCGTGTACCCGCCTCAGAAAAACCATCCACAGATACTTTTTCGTACGCGATGCGTCCGATGGGGCCATGTGTGAATTGGCCTTTGGCAAAACTGCCCGCCGTGATTTGCCCTTGCGCACTGATGCTGATGTGCGAGCCATCGGCATCGCCTGACTCGGTGCGCGTCGCCGCACCCAGTGCGATTTGACGATTGATGTCTGAGGCATGTAACCGTCCATAACTGGCTTGTACCAAGGCCGCGCCCATATCACCGATTGCATGGCTAAAATATACGCCAATGCTCGGTTCATTCATTTTAAAGGTCCCCGCCTTGCTACCAAAATCACCTTTGTACTGCTGATAACCAAGGTTCGCACCGATGCGATTATTACCCGTCGTCCCAATGCGTCTGTCTGCCCCCATGAGCAGGTAGTTACTGGTGTAGTCAGCACTGTCAAAGTCAGTCTTGCTGTGTCCCACATCAGCAAAGGTGTGCCATGTTTGCTGCCCCGCTTTTAAACCATTGAGCGCGTATGTCCAAACGCTGTCCGCCCGCCGCTGACCAGCCGAAAGCGACGCGCTGCTGAGTAAACTCATTTGTGTGGGCGCATTAAGGGTCGCTGAAACATATTGCGCCAGTAATTTTTGCCCTGCAGTGGTCGGATGCACACTGTCTGCGAACACATAAGTGCTGGCCGCATCAGGTGTTACCAAAGTCGCAGGCGAACAGGTAATAGAGGAACTCGTGGTGCATGCCATGCCTGTGGCGTTGCTAAAACCATACTGCGCAGGATTGGCGGCAATCTCAGTAATTAAACCAAAATCATCAATCGCCACCACAGATACACCCATCTGGGTCAGTGCACCTGCAACCACCGTGTTGTACGCACCACTCAAGGCAGTCGCGACAGCGGCGTAAGGGGTGTTGACAAAGGCGGGCGCAACCCCAATATTGGGCACGTTTTGCACCACAATACATAACGCGCACCCGCTTGAGCCAATGTTGCCACCTGCGTTGCAAAATCAATGCCCGATTGATACGTAAGGGCTTGCAAGGTCGCTGGGTCTGAAGCATACATTTGCATATTTTGGAAAATATCATTTGCGCCACCTTGGATTAAATACAAGGTATTGGGGTTAGCCACCCCGCCCGTCGCACCGAGGTATTGTGCCACTTGAGTGGATACTGGGCGTTGCGGTGCACCTGCCGGGGTACTCAGTGAGGGACTATTGACCTTGGCGCCCCCTTGGGCAAAATTGGTGCCGCCAGCCACCCAAGTGGTGGTGGGCAAGCCCAAATCCGTTGCGATGTACTCGGGCGCGGTTTGACCTGGATTGGTGGTAAAGCGCGAACCATAGGTGCCACCATCGGACAAACTGTCACCAAAAATCACCACTTGATCGTACGCACCCGCATGTGCCTGTGTGCTCGCCCATGCACAAAGACAACTGAATATCAATTGATTGAATACGGCTTGGTATTTCATAAGGTCTCCTTGTGTTGTTTATGATTATTGTATGTGTCTGTGCACCGCATCACTATGCCACGCATTTTGGCGTGTGGCAACAGTTTTACACACAACAATATTGAGACATCGGCGAGCAATTTACAATCATTCAAATACATGAAAGCGTGGCTCACACCACGCTTTCGTTGGTTGCATCGGATTGATTGTTTAGACACCCAAGCGGTCACGCAAGGTATACCATGCCGCGCCCATCGCGGTAAAAGGCACACGCAAAGCACGGCCACCAGGGAATGGGTAGTGTGGTAATTTCGCAAAAGCCTGCATGCGCTCAGTGCGCCCCAGTATCGCTTCAGACAACACTTTACCTGAGAGGTGCGTATAGGTGATGCCGTGTCCTGAACAACCTTGCGAGTAGTAAATGTTGTTGTTCAAAACCCCGACTTGCGGCAAACGCGATACAGTCAACAGAAAGTTCCCCGTCCATGCAAAATCAATTTTAACGTTTTTCAGTTGCGGAAAGGTCTTGAGCATTTTGGGACGTATCATGGCTTCAACATTATCGGGATCGCGCGCACCATACACCACGCCGCCGCCATACAGCAGACGATTGTCGCCCGTGATGCGATAGTAGTCGAGTAAGTAGTTGCAGTCTTCAACGCATTCACCATTGGGTATCAGGTCTTGCACCACCTCGTCCGAGAGCACTTCGGTGGTTACCACCTGTGAGCCACACGGCATGGCTTTAGCAGCCAGTTCAGGTACCAAATTACCCAAATAGGCATTGCCTGCAACCACCACTTTTTTCGCTAAGACGCGTCCCTGTGCGGTATGCACAATGGGGTTGGCACCACGTTCAATGCGGGTCACGGCTGAGTGCTCGTAAATCGTGCCACCGTTCAATTCAATCGCAGCGGCTTCGCCCAAGGCGAGGTTGAGCGAGTGCATGTGTCCACCACCGTGGTCAATCGAGCCGCCGACATAGCCATCGGTGTGCACAATTTTGCGCAACTGCTCTTTATCGAGCATTTCAACTTGATTGTAGCCATAACGCGCCCAAAGTTTTTGCTGCGACTCAAGGTGATGCATTTGTTTGGCATTGAATGCGGCAAACACACCGCCATTTTTCAAATCACATTGAATGTTATAACGTTCAATGCGTTCACGAATGATGCGATTGCCTTCAAACGCCATTTCACCAATCAAACGTGCGCTGTGTGCATCGGTTTGTTTTTCGACCACATCAATGTCGCGTGAATAACTGTTGACCAACTGTCCGCCATTGCGACCCGTTGCCCCGAAACCGACTTTAACGGCTTCAAGCACCACGACTTTCAAACCCGCTTCAGCCAAAAACAAGGCCGTTGACAAACCTGTATAACCCGCGCCAATCACGCACACATCGGCGTGAACATCGCCTTGCAGTGCTGGGCGATTGGGAGCAGGGTTTGCAGTTGCCGCATAATAAGTTTTTTCCAATGCTGTGTGTGTCATGATGACCTTTCCTATGGCTGTTTCTTTACTTTGTTTGATGGCAAAAATCCCCCAAGCAGTGACCCAAGCACTGCTTACAAAATAATACGGGGGAGTTTGTTTACGATTTAATAATCAATCTTGACCCAAGTGGTTTTCAACTCACAGTATTTATCCATACTGTGTAAGGACTTGTCACGACCATTGCCCGATTGTTTGTAACCACCAAACGGCACGGTGATGTCGTCGTCGTTGTATTGATTGATGTGCACAGTGCCCGCTCTGAGTGCCCGCGCCACACGATGTGCGCGCGAAATATCGGCCGTCCACACCCCTGCTTGCAAACCATAAATTGAGTCGTTCGCCAATGCAATCGCCTCGGCTTCGGTCTCAAAGGTCATGGCGGACAACACGGGACCAAAAATTTCTTCACGCGCAATCGTGTGGCCTTTGTTGGTCACAAAAATCGTTGGCTCAATGAAGTAACCACCCGATTCTTGGCGACATTGCTGGCCACCTGCGATCAATTCTGCACCCTCGGTTTTGCCCGATTGGATGTATTTAAGCACATTATTCAATTGGATATCATCCACAATCGCGCCCATGGTGGTTGCTGGATCCAATGGGTCACCGGGTTGAAAACTCGCCACGTGCGCCGCAACTTTTTTCATGAATTCGTCCTTGATGTTCGCTTGGACATACAAACGCGTCGGGGCATTGCAACTCTCACCTTGGTTGTAGAACACATTACCCGCTGCTGCTGCCGCCGCCGCATCCATATCAGGACAATCGGCAAACACGATGTTCGGCGATTTGCCACCCAGTTCCATCCATGCGCGTTTGAGGTTACTGTTCGCAGCAGCCGCCATGATGCGTTTGCCCACAGCCGTTGAACCCGTGAAGGCCACACAATCGACATCCATGTGTTCAGCCAATGCCGCACCTGCTTCGTGACCAAAACCCGTGACCACGTTAAACACACCCGCAGGAATACCTGCTTCTAAAGCCAACTCGGCCAAACGCAACGCAGTCAAAGGGGATTTTTCTGAAGGCTTCAAAATCACCGAGTTGCCCACAGCCAACGCAGGTGCAATTTTCCAGCTGGTCATCAGCAATGGGTAATTCCACGGTACAACCGCAGCCACCACGCCAATCGGCTCACGTGTAATCAAGGCCAATGAGTCACGGGGTGTCGGTGCAACTTCATCGTAGATTTTGTCAATCGCTTCACCAAACCAACGGATGGTATTTTGCGCACCCATCACGTCTACGGCCAGCGCATTGCTGATGGGTTTGCCCATATCCAAGGTTTCGGTCAACGCCAATTCGCTTTTACTTTGCACAATCAAGTCAGCAAAGCGAATCAAGATTTCTTTGCGCTTGCGTGGTGAGAGATGCGCCCAACGCCCATCTTCAAAGGCTTCGCGTGCAACCTTCACCGCCACATCGACATCCGCTTTATCACAGCGTGCCACGTCGGCAAGTTTGCGTCCATCGCACGGACTAATACATTCAAACGTCGCGCCTGAAACTGCGTCCACACGCTGACCATTGATAAATGCCTGCCCATTAAAATTCATGTGCTCTGCTCGTTCTTTCCAGTTGATTTGGCTCATGGCAATCTCCTTAATATTTGCGACCAGCATATTGCCGTCGTCATTCATGGTTCAATTATAAATTGCGAGAATGCGCGCGTTAAGCGCATTGTGCAAGTGGACGAAGACCTCACCGATAAATGGTTCTTAATGAAGACCACATAACAAAACAGCGCGGAACCAATTCCGCGCTGTTTGTGCATTATTTGTGTGACGAGGCATCCGTTTAAGTGGCATCTCTGAACGCCGCGGCGATTTCCGCTTGACGGCGTTTTTCGCGTTTTTGCATCCAAATACTACCCGAAATCAACACAAACGACACCACAAACACAATCATCGCACCCAGTGCCACCACCACGGGTTTCGTGCCTTGGCGTGAGTAGTTCATAATCACGTTTGGCAAGGTTTGCACCCCAGGGCCTTTGAGGAACTCGGCAATCACCACATCATCAAACGAGATGGTGAACACCAACAAAGCCGCTGACATCAAAGACTGTGCAATCATCGGCAATGTGACCAAGAAAAACACCTGTAACGGTCGCGCACCCAAGTCCAAAGCCGCTTCCTCATAGGTGAGTGACAGCTCCGATAGACGCGCTTTAATCACTACCGACGCATAGGCAGCACCGAGCAAGGTGTGGCCCAAGACAATGGTCCAATATGCCACACCTTCAACATGAAACAGGTCTTTAAACACAATCAGCAATGACAAACCGAGCACCACCTCAGGCATGACCAACGGTGTATTCGCCATGCCTGAGAACAAGGTTTTGCCTACAAAGCCACGGTAACGAATCAAGACAAAAGCAATCAAGGTACCAATCACCACCGATAAAATCGCGGTAATGGCCGCCACACGCAAAGAAGCAAATAAGCCATCAATCACCTGTTGGTTTTGAAATAAATCCGCGTAATTGTTTAAGGTAAAGCCATTCCAACGGGTCGGACGACCTTCATTGAACGAGAAAATCACCAAGACAATAATGGGCAAGTACAAAAACAGATACACCAAACTCATCCACGAACGAGCAAACCATTTGAAGTTTTTCATTTGATTTCTCCTTGTGCGGCATCTTGGTATTTATTGAGGAACATCATCGGCACCACCACCAGCACGATGATTGAGATTGCCAATGCCGATGCCAGCGGCCAATCGTTGTTTTGGAAATATTCGCCCGCCAGTACACGCCCAATCATCAAGGTATCTGCACCACCCAACAACTGCGGAATCACGTATTCACCGACACATGGGATAAACACGAGCAACATCCCCGCAATAATCCCAGCCTTGGACAAAGGCACAGTCACAAGAAAAAAGGTTTTTAATGGGGTAGAGCCCAAATCTGCGGCCGCTTCCCAATAACGCACATCAATTTTTGATAACGTTGAATACAAAGGCAAAATCATGAAGGGGATGTACACGTACACCATACCAAACAACAAAGAAAATGAATTGTTCATCAAGTGCAAATCATCGGTGATTAAACCCATTGCTTTGAGCGAGCCGCTTAGCGTGGTTGCAATGATTCCAGAATCATTAAACAAGACTTTAATTGCATACACGCGAATCAACATCGACACCCAAAACGGCAACATCACAAATAGCAACAAAGTCGGTTGCTTTTCTTGCGGCGCACGCGCCATAAAATATGCAAAAGGATAACCAATCAATAAACACAAAAGCGAGGTGACACCCGCATAATAAATCGATGACAGGTAAGCCGAACGATAGGTACCCCCTTTGATGACGTCATCTAAAATCGGTGTGTAGTTGTCTTTAAAAAACCATCCACCATCGCGATAAATCGGTAAATAGCCACCGCCCTGCACCATCTCCGAAATACTCACGCTGAGCAAATACAAAAAAGGAATCATCAGCATCAACAACAGCCACAAATACGGCGCACCAATGACCCACCATTTACCCCAACGGGTTTTGACTCCATTTTTTTTCATGGTGTGCTCCGATCAGTATGAAGGCGCGACAGGTACAATCGCAGTGGGATGCCAGAACACATAAACTTTGTCGCCCCAAGTGAATCGCTCCCCTGAATAACGTTCGGAATTTTCGTATTGCACTTTGAGCACACGTCCCGTACCGTTTAAGCGCACATGGTAAATGGTATCCGAACCAAAATAAATTACTTCGGTAATCTCACCTTGACACTGATTGCCACGTTGGTTGGGAGGGGTTTTGGACAACTCCATTTTTTCAGGGCGAATTGCTACAGAATATGCCATGCCTTTTTCACCCGCCATACCACGCGGCAGCACATGTAAGGCATCTTCGGTTTGAATCTCTGCATGGGTCGGTTCATCCACCACGATTTCACCGCCTTTGAACAAATTCACATTACCAATAAAGTCAGCGACAAATTCCGTACGCGGCGTTTCATACACTTCAGATGGGGTTCCCACTTGTAACAATTGGCCATTGCTCATCACCGCAATGCGCGAGGCCATGGTCATCGCCTCTTCTTGATCGTGGGTCACCATCACGCAGGTCACACCGACTTTTTCAATGATGTTGACCAATTCAATTTGGGTTTCTTCACGCAATTTTTTATCCAAAGCACCCAATGGCTCGTCCAGCAAGAGCAAGTTCGGTTGCTTGACCAAACTGCGCGCCAGTGCAACGCGTTGCTGTTGACCACCCGAGAGTTGATGCGGTTTGCGTTTGGCAAATTTGGTCAACTGCGTGAGTTTGAGCACATCATCCACGCGCTGGGCGATTTCACCTTTAGCGACTTTTTCGCGTCGCAAGCCAAACGCAATATTGTCCCAAACATTCAAATGCGGAAACAAAGCATAGGATTGGAACATCATATTAATCGGACGTTCATACGGTGGAATTTTTGAAATATCTTCCCCTTTGAGCAAAATTTTGCCTGAAGTGGGCACCTCAAATCCCGCCAGCATTCTGAGTAACGTTGATTTACCGCAACCTGAACTACCAAGTAAGGCAAAAATCTCGCCTTTGGTGATGTCAATCGAGACATTGTTCACAGCGGCGTGATCGCCAAATTTTTTGACCACGTTTTGTATGCTCAGATAGGGTGCATCATTATTTGTGGAAGGTATGTGTTCAGCCATTGTGTGCTCCTTTGGGTGTGATGGTTATGTTCCCATCCTTGAGTTTGTGTGGATCATGCCACTTTGTGAGGTGATACAACCAACAGATGTTGAGGTGTTAGAAGCAACCCACATCCATTGAATATTCAAAATAATTGCATCCAGTTGCATCAAAAAAACCCTTGCCAATCCACCATCCGACAAGGGTTTTTTATATACGCTTTTCTTTACTTACCAGTTTTGAATACGCGGAATGCATCATTCATTGCGCGCAACGCTGCTTGATCAGACGGCAAGCGACGAGGTGCCATTTGCGCCAAGTTTTCAGCACTTAAGAAAATAGTTTTGTTGTCTGCTTTTTTCTTATCAACCAACCCTTGATCCACGGCCGCTTTGTTGGGTGTTGCATAGCCCAATTCGTTGGTAATGGTGGCAGCATTTTTAGGATCCAACGCGAAGTTCAACCACGCATAGGCTTGGTCAATATTTTTTGCGTCAGCAGTAATCGCCATGGTATCAAAGAAGACAATCCCACCATGACCCAAAAGCACTTTAATGTCTGGATTACCAGAGCGTTCAGCCGCCATATTGATGTCGCCTGACCAGCCCAAGAACACACACAAATTACCATCGGCAATTTCGTTCACAACTGAAGAGTCACCAAATTTACGCACATCACCACGGACTTTTTTCAACATATCCAAAGCAGAGGCATAATCAGCTGGGTTATTGCTTGAAGCATCTTTACCAATGTACTGTAAAGCAGCAGGCATGATTTCAGAAGGTGAATCGAGCATGAAAATACCGCACTGTTTGAGTTTCGATGTGTATTCGGGTTTGAATACCAAATCAAATGGATTTTCAGGCATTGGCATATCGCCCAAGGCTTTTTTCACTTTGGCTTCATTGATACCAATACCCGTAAAACCCCACGCCCAAGGAATCAAATAATCGTTATTCGGATCCATTTTTGCCACTTGCGCCATCAATGCTGGATCAAGATTTTTGTAATTCGGAAGTTTGGATTTATCTAATTTCAGGAATTTACCTTGTTTGATTTGAATTTCAGCAAACGCGGCGCCTGGTACCACCACGTCATAACCAGAATTCCCAGCAATCAATTTGGCATTCAATGCCTCATCGGTTTCAAAAGTATCGTAGTTGACTTTCACACCGACTTCTTTGGTGAAATTATCAACGTATTTCTCAGGAATGTATTCCACCCAGTTAAACACATTGACTTCGCCAGTGAGTTTGACTGGGGCTGGTGCACCTGCGGCGGGGGCTTCTGCGGGTTTGGCAGCTTGCTTTGAACCACCGCAAGCAGTCAATGCCAATGCGGCAAAAATGGTTAAACCAAAAAACTGCAACGATTTCATTTTCATGTGGGTCTCCAATGTGAAGGTGGACAAAATACAGTGCATTCATCAAAAATTTACGTGCTCATTTTATCGAATACGTGCGCTGTATTTTGCACCAATTTTGTACAAAATTCACCATTTGTACGCATATTTTAGTTATTTAATTCAGAACTGCTCAACATCTACGGGTTTACAATACTCGCCGATGATTTACATCAAACCTTTGGCTTGCACATCCACCAAAGTCGCGTCCAGCGCTTTGCGGGCCAGATGCACCAACTCATCGATTTCGGCATGGGTAATGACCAGCGGCGGCGCGATAATCATACGGTCGCCCACCGCACGCATCACCAAGCCATTGCCAAAACAATGACCACGACAAATCATTCCCACCGCATCATTGGGATTGAAACGCTCGCCTGTTGCTTTATTTTTCAAAATTTCCAAACCTGCCACCAAACCAAATGCCCGCGCATCCGCCACGAGTGGGTGGTCATTCAGCGTTTCAAACTGCGCTTTCAGGTAAGGCGCTGTGTCGTTGTGCACTTGGTTCACGATGTCCTGCTCTTGCATGAGTTTGATGTTTGCCATCGCCACAGCACACGCCACAGGATGTCCTGAATAGGTGTACCCGTGGTTGAACTCGCCACCTTCTTCGATCAAAACTTTGGCCACGCGGTCACCCACCAGCACACCACCCAGAGGAATGTAACCCGAAGTCACGCCTTTGGCGAAGGTAATCAAATCAGGTTTAAAACCCATGGTCTCGCATCCGAACCACGTGCCCAAACGCCCAAAACCACAAATCACTTCATCGGAAATAATCAAGATGCCGTATTTATCACAAATCCGTTGAATTTCTGGCCAATACGTTTTTGGTGGCACAATCACGCCGCCAGCCCCCTGTACAGGTTCACCAATGAAGGCTGCCACTTTATCCGCGCCAATTTCAAGAATTTTTTGTTCCAACCAGCCCGCGGCGATAATGCCAAATTCGTCCTCGGACACGCCCAGTTTCATGCCGTTGTCGCGGTAATAAGGTTGGTCAATATGCACAATCCCAGGGATGGGCAAATCGCCCTGCTCGTGCATACCGCTCATGCCGCCCAATGAAGCACCCGCCACGGTTGAGCCGTGGTAGCCGTTGATGCGACTGATGATGGTTTTGCGTTGTGGCTGCCCTTTGATGTCCCAGTAACGACGCACCATCCGCAAATTGGTATCGTTGGATTCTGAGCCAGAACTGCTATAGAACACATGGTTAAAACCTTCAGGCGCAACTTCTGCCAATAACGCGGCCAATTCAACCGAAGGCGGTGTGGCGGTGTTAAAGAAACTGTTATAAAACGGTAGGGTATTCATCTGCTCGGTCGCTGCATCAATCAAAGATTTTTGACCATACCCCATGTTCACACACCACAGACCACTCATTGCATCAAGAATTTTAGCGCCGTTGCTGTCGTACACATAAACCCCTTCACCATGCGTAATAATGCGTGCACCGCGCGATGCCAACGATTTGGTGTCGGTAAAGGGGTGCATAAAATGCGCTGAATCTTGCTTTTGCAATTCTTGGGTGTTGTAATTCTTTTGAGTCATTTATTTCTCCTATCATCCATTTTTATTCATTACTCTATACAGGCTGAATTCATCTCGTACGGTACAGCCATAAACACATTAAACCGAAAGCAGTAGGTTCTCGCGCTCCCACGGACTAATCACTTTCATGAACTCCTCAAACTCAGCATCTTTGACTTGGATGTACAGATTGACGAATTCTTCGCCAAGTACTTCATGCAATTCTGGGCATTCATCCAACTCTTTGAGTGCCTCGCCCAAACTACGTGGCAATTCAAAATCCAAACCATTGATTGCGCCAAAAGTTTCAGCCGTCGGCTCAATTTTGTTTTTCATACCCAAATAACCACACGCCAAAGTCACAGCCAATGCCACATACGGATTGGCATCCGAGCCTGCGATGCGATTTTCGACCCGACGCGCTTGTGGCGAAGAATTCGGCACGCGGAAACCCACCGTGCGGTTGTCACGCCCCCATTGCACATTAATCGGTGCTGAGGCTTTACGCGTGATGCGACGATATGAATTGACATACGGCGCAACCAGTGCCATCGCCAAAGGCATGTATTTTTGCAAGCCGCCGATGTAGTGTAAAAACATCTCAGATTGTGAGCCATCGGCTTTGGAAAAAATATTTTTGCCCGTAGCCGCATCGACGATGGATTGATGAATATGCATTGCCGAGCCAGGCTCATGCTGCATGGGCTTTGCCATAAAAGTGGCAAACATATCGTGGCGAATCGCTGCTTCGCGCAAGGTGCGCTTAAAGAAAAATACTTTGTCCGCCAAGTCCAGTGGTTTACCGTGCAAAAAGTTGATTTCCATTTGCCCTGCGCCCACCTCGTGAATCAAGGTGTCCACATCCAAATCCATTGCTTCGGTGTAGTCGTAAATGTCTTCAAACAAAGGGTCAAACTCATTGACGGCATCAATACTGTACGCTTGACGACCCGCTTCACGACGACCGTTGCGCCCTATCGGCGGGTTGAGCAATTGGTTCGGATCGGTGTTCTTGCTCACCAAATAAAACTCCAATTCAGGTGCCACAACAGGCTCCCAACCTTCTTTGGCATACAGACTTTCCACACGACGCAAAACCGAACGCGGCGCGAATTGCACCAACGTACCATCGGCTTTAAAGCAGTCGTGCAAAACCTGTGCTGTGGCGTCCTGCGCCCAAGGAACAAGGCGCACCGTGGTTGGGTCTGGGCGTAATTCCATGTCATTATCAGTGGGGGCAATAATCGAATCGAACATTTCTGACTCTGGATACTCACCCGTGACCGTGGAACCAAAAATTGCTTCAGGCAAGCGCATGCCTTTTTCTTCGGAAAATTTATTGCGCGGTAAAATTTTGCCACGTGCCACGCCCGTTAAGTCAGGCACCAAACATTCAATCTCGGTCACCCGGTTTTCATCCAACCAACGTTCCATTTCGTTGAATGTGGTAAATTTTTGAAAAGTCATTTTGAACCCCTTATCTGTTTTATCTATTGGTCTGTCGTTGTAATAATGATATTAACTGGATGCGCATTGCAATCCATCTGTCCCCGTCACCCCTCATCACCACGAAAGCGCGCCTTGCGATGATTTCGATACTCACGGCAAGCATCGCCAAACGCTGCAAAAATCGCCAGTGAATCAGGATTACTGAGCATTTGCCATTCAGGATGCCACTGCACCGCCCACCCAAAGCTGTCATGCGAACTGATGCGAAACGCCTCAACCAAACCATCGGGCGCATGGGCTTCTGCGGTCAGACCATCACCTAATCGCTTGATGCCTTGGCCATGAATGGAATTGACCATCATGTCCGACTTGCCCAATAGGCGCGCCAACGCACCGTTTTCAACTAAATGCACAGGATGTGCCACACTGTATTGAGACTCTATCGGTGCGGTTTTATCCTCACGGTGGTCATTTAAACCTGCCACATCATGCACTGCTTGGTACAGAGTACCACCAAAAGCGACATTGATTTCTTGAAACCCACGACACACCCCAAGAATCGGGATGCCGCGCGCCACAGCCCGCTTCACCAAAGGAATGGTAACCTCATCTCGGAACACGTCTTGTGGCAAATGCGGTTGGCTGATGGTTTCGCCATACAACTCAGCATTCACGTTCGAGGGCGAGCCCGATAAAAAAATGCCATCGGCCACATCCAACAAAACCTCTATGTCCATCTCTGAACCCATGGCAGGGATAAATAAGGTCGTGCACTGCGCCCCATAAAACACCGCGTCGGCGTATTTGCGTTGCACTGTGTGGGCAGCGTGGGCACCCACCTGATTACTGCACGCGGGAATCAGCACAATCGCTGAACGCCGATGCTCATTTGGTACTGCCAACCTTTGTTCAGACTGAACGCTCATGCCAACCCCCTTTCACACGATTCAGTATAGAGCAGTGCCAAGCAAGTCAATAGCACCACTTATTCAATCTCAATCGAGCCAATGACTGGCACGAAATGCGTTTATTATCCGCGTGTTATGCAGACACCGTTAAATCTGTTGTGCACGCCAACACCCAAATTTGTGCAAAAATAACCCATTTTTGCACACAAGCGCAACCATTTTGGTTAGAATTTGCCTATAAAATACAAATACAAAGCAATCCATTTTTAGGGTTGCAATAGGAGATATCATGCGACGCACCCCTTTGGCAGAATTGCTACAAAACGAACTCGAACGGCAAGATTTTCACCCTCGGTTGCCTGGTTATAAACGGGTGTATGAAGCCATCCGCAGTGCGATTGTCAATCGCCGTCTGCCTGCGGGTTCTAAACTACCCAGCTCCCGCGACTTGGCACGCGAACTTTCAGCGTCGCGCAATATGATTGTCGCTGCTTATGACCAATTACAAGCCGAGGGCTACGTCAGCAGCCAAACGGGCAGCGGCACTTACGTTACCGATGTGTTGCCTGATGGCATGTCGGATATTTATCCATTCAATGAGCCACACACCCACGATGCCAATGCACACAACGACAGTGTTGTTCTGTCGCAGCGAGGCTTGCGTTTGACACGCGAACAAGGCTATGTCGCCTATGAGGTACAACCTTTGGCATTGTCAGGCAAAATGGATTTACTCAATTTTCCAGTCAAAACATGGCAACGCGTGCAAAATCAAATTTGGCGACGCGAAGACGTTGCGCTGTACGACTACGACAGCAACGGTGGGTATGCGCCTTTGAAAAAAGCAGTGGCTGATTATTTGCGCATCAGCCGTGGCGTGGTTTTAGATCCTGAACAGGTTTTGATTACCGCAGGCACGCAACAATCGCTTGATTTAATCAGTCGTATGCTCGCTGACCAAGGGGACATCGCTTGGGTTGAAAATCCTTGTTATTGGGGTGCATGGAGTTCTTTTTATGCCAACGACTTGGACATCCGCCCCATTCATGTCGACCAAGAAGGCATGAGCCCAACCGTCGAAGATTTTGCATCGCCCGCGCCCAAGTTTGTCTACATCACCCCTTCGCACCAATACCCAACGGGCGCAATTATGTCACTGGCTCGTCGCCGTCAACTCATTGATTACGCGCAGCAATCAGGTGCATGGTTATTGGAAGATGACTACGACAGTGAATTTCGCTATTCAGGCCGACCGATTGCCTCACTACAAGGTTTGGCGCACGAGTCGGGCATTGGGCGTGTGTTGTACATGGGCACATTTTCCAAAGTCATGTTCCCAGGCGTAAAACTGTCTTATTTGGTTCTGCCCAAAACCTTGATTGAACCGTTTAAAACCGCGCTGTACGATTTATACCGTCCTGGGCAATTGCATTTACAAGCCAGCTTGGCTGAGTTTATCGAACAAGGGCACTTCACTACGCACATTCGCCGCCTGCGCCAAGCATACGCGCAAAGACGCACCATTTTGCTGGCTGTGCTCAACAAAACATTGGCACACCGCGTCGAGCAAATCATTGACGATGCAGGTCTGCACTTGGTGGTCAAATTGCCCGCACACACCGATGATGTTGAGGTGGCCAATCGCTGTCATTCTGAAGGGGTTTCGGTCAAGCCGCTGTCTCGTTACTACATCGGCGCAACCGATGTGCGCGGTTTGGTGGTTGGATTTGCTTACGTGGATGCGAGTGATTTAGTAACCTGTGGGCAACGTTTGGGACAAGTTTTGCAAGAATACTTGTAATCAAAGCACGACACACCAAGATGCAAGGTCAGTTTTTTACAGAAAAACCCGCCAATTCAGTGCGGGTTTTTTGCCTAACCGTTATGACTTTAAAATCAAATGTGTTGGAACAGTATTTTCTACGCGTTGCGTGATGCGCCATTCTCCACCCAGTACCCGCGCATTCCAAGTCGCTTTACGCAATTGACCATTGAGTTTACCGCGCCACACACCTGCTTCTGTAGGAATCAAAACTGCAACAATATTATCAGCTTGGAAACTCAAATTCTCTAACTCAAATTGTATCGGACGACCTTCCATACTTTTCAGCGTTTGAGCATCTTTTGCCGACAATTTCAAGACAACAGTGGAATCCGCAGCAATCTCAATGTCTGCCGCCAAGCCCATTTCTGCTGCTTTTTTATCCAAGGTTAAGTCTGTATTGATGGCCAAGCCTTCTTTGTAATAATCTTTGGATACCACACTGTCAATGCCATCAAGCGCAATAAAGTAAGTCACAATCGATGCAATGACCACCGATGTGGGCAAACCAATAATCACCCAAGGCCAAAATTGTTTATACCAAGGTTTAACGGTGTGGGTTTCTTGCATGATTGATTGTCCTCAAGGGTTCCAAATAAACACAACCGCCATTATAGCGGTTGTGTTGAAGCAGCGGTTTAGTCTTTCGGCAAATAATAAATTGATTTGTATTTCAAATCATCGCCTGTTTCAGGTGACGTTAAATGAAATACCACTGGCGCACCCTGTTCGCCAATCCCCGCAGCCTTGGCTTTTTCGGGATCTACACGCACACGGACAACGAATTTATCTGTTGAAGCAGGATCTAAATCAAACTGGGGTTTGCCAACCAATTTCAAGCCATCAATACCCGTCACACTCACATCCACTTTATGCGGTTTTTCGTCCGTATTAGACAGTTGCAGATTATAAATATTCTCAACCAAACCCTCTTCGGTCTTAACCGCGATGGTGCGCTTGTCACGCTCAACCACCATACGAATTTTGGTGCGCTGCCCAATACCCACAAACAAAGCGGTGAATAAAGCGAGCAAAATCAGGCCATAAACCAACACACGTGGGCGCAAAGTGCGTTTAATCAACTGTTGTTTGGTGTATTTGTTTTTCACACCATTTTCGGTGTCGTAACGAATCAAACCACGTTCGTAGCCCATTTTATCCATGATTTCGTTACACGCATCAATACATGCGCCACAGCCGATACACTCGTACTGCAAACCGTTGCGAATATCAATGCCTGTCGGACACACATCCACGCACACACCGCAGTCAATACAATCACCTTTACCAATGGTTTTAGGGTCAACACCTTTTTTGCGTGGACCACGAGATTCGCCGCGTGCTTCATCGTAGGTCACAATCAAGGTATCTGGATCAAACATCACACTTTGGAAACGCGCATAGGGACACATGTACAAACACACTTGCTCGCGCATAAAGCCTGCAAACAAATACATGATAAAACCATATAAGCCAATCCAAAATATTTGCGCAAAACTGGTTTCGTGGTTGGCAATTTCACGCAGCAACTGCATGCCATTGTTTGTTCCCTCAGCACCTGTAAAATACGCAACCAAAGTGAAACTGGCGGCCAAAGAAACGGCAATCCACAAGGCGTGTTTGATGATTTTTTTAATCAATTTGGATGCACTCATCGGGGCTTTTTCCAAACGAATGCGCGCAGCGCGATTGCCCTCAACTTTGCGCTCTATCCACATAAAAATCTCGGTGTACACCGTCTGCGGGCAGGTATAACCACACCATAAACGTCCCGCCACCGTTGTAAATAAAAACAACGCCAACGCACAGATAATCAACACCAAGGTCATGTAAATGACATCGGTCGGTGAAAAAGTCCAACCAAAAATGTAAAAAAATCGTTTTTGTAAATCCAACCAAACCGCTGGACGGCCATTCCACATCAACCATGGCGTCACAAAATACAACAATTGCGTCAACCAAACGAATAACCAACGAAAGTTATTGAACTTACCCTTTACTTCGCGAACATGGATGGTTTTATGCGCGGCAAATAAGCCTTGCCCTTCTGGGTTGTTTGAGCCTGTAGGCGCCTGTTGAGCTGTGGCCTTACGCCCCGCCGCACCATGCTGGGTGGCACTGTCACCTTCTTCTACTTGCGCAAAATAAATGGGGTATTTCATGTCGTCCTCTATTTAAACATTGAATCCGTACCGATGTTTTTATCGGAATTGTAATTTACTTATCACTATTACAATAATTTCATTTAATACTGAAATGATACACGAAAAAAAGCGCCCAGTCTCTCGACTGAACGCCCATCTGAATCAATTCCGAGTTAAATCATCGGATTTGTTGCAGAACCGCTACGTTCAATTTACAGCAGTGTGAACATCGTCGCAACACATCCGATGACAACAATTTATTTCTCAGGATTTCTCACTTTACCGTCATCACCACGGTTCAATTGCCATACATATGCGGCTACCACGTGAATGCGTTCTGGTCCCAACAATTTACCCCATGCTGGCATGACGTTTTTATTACGACCTTTGCTGATGGTTTCAGTCAAGGTTTTCATATCGCCACCGTACAACCAAATTTTATCAGTCAAGTTTGGCGCACCAGTGGCAATCATTGCACCCGTCGGATCAGATAAAGAACCTTTACCATCGGCCATGTGACATGCAGCACAGACCGCAAATTTATCTTTACCACGAGCCGCTGCGACCGCATCATGCGCACTATTTGACAGTGACAATACATAGTTGGCCACATCATTTACACCCTCTGCACCACCCAAGACATCAATGTGGGCTGGCATAATACCATTGCGACCACCTGTGATTGTTTGGGTAATCAAATCTGGAGTGCCGCCGTACAACCAGTCACCGTCGGTCAGGTTAGGGAAACCATTGCCACCTGTACCCGCGTCGCCGTGACATTGCGCACAGTTGTTCAAGAACAAGTGTTTACCCACCTGCATCGCAGCTTTATCTTCTGCCAACTGCGCAAACGTCATACCTGCAAATTTATTGTACAAGGGCTGAGAAGTCGCATCGAGTTTTGCTTTTTCGATATCGTATTGCTTTTGCTCAGTCCAACCATCTTTATAGGCTGGATCCAACAGTCCCATGTTACCTTTATAAGCGCCTAAACCAGGATACATCCACAGATAGGCAGCACCAAAAACCAAAGTAATCACAAACATCCACACCCACCAACGTGGCAAGGGGTTGTTGTACTCCTGCAAGGTCTCATCCCACTCATGTGGTTGAACATGGGCTTCACCTGCTTTGTTGGTGCGCGCTCTTAATTGCGTGATTAACAAAATAATACAAAATAAAAATCCAATCACCGTAATGGCGATTACAAACCAAGACCAGAATGGACTGACAAAGTCGGATTCACCGACATTTTTCAGAACCACGTCACCGGCCCCGTTCGCCCCAACCAGTAGGTGGGACATTAATGGGTGGACAAAATCACTCATGATCATTTCCTTTTTCGGGTACTTCCATTGCGTGCAAACTTCGCACAACTTAACTAAACTGCCTTATTTTTGTTGCTATGATGTTTAAATATGGATTGCTCGCTTGATATTTCCATTGGTCGACTGTCATCATCATCGATAATGGAGCGACCCACTGCTTCATGCGTCGATTGGCTGTGTCGATTAAACGCAAACCAAACCACATAAGCAAAAGCCACCATACAAAAAATTGTAAAACCAATTCGAGCAATCATTAACATCACGACACCTTACTTATTAGCCAACGCCAAACCCAAGCCTTGCAAGTAGGCAATCACAGCTTCCATTTCGGTTTTACCCTTAACTTCCGCTTCAGCACCTGCGATTTGCTCATCAGTATATGGAACGCCTACTTTGCGCAAGCCTTTCATGTGTGCTGCAATCGTGGTGTGATCGACTTTATTGGTCGCCAACCATGGATAAGCAGGCATATTGGATTGAGGCACGACTGAACGCGGATTGGTCAAGTGTTTCACATGCCAGTCATCCGAGTTACGGCCACCTTCACGTGCCAAATCTGGGCCTGTACGTTTCGAACCCCATTGGAATGGGTGGTCATACACAGACTCGCCAGCCACAGAATAGTGACCATAACGCAAAGTTTCAGCACGGAATGGACGAATCATTTGTGAGTGGCAGTTGTAGCAACCCTCACGTTGGTAAACATCACGCCCAGCCAATTGCAACGGGGTATAAGGTTTCACTCCCTCAATCGGCTGTGTGGTTGATTTTTGAAAAAACAGCGGCAAAATTTCTACCAGTCCGCCAAATATCAATGCCAAAGTGGTGAATATGATTAATAGCGTCACATTACTTTCGGTTTTTTCTTGTGAAAAGATACTCATTTTATTCTCCAGTCCGATTCTTAGTGCGCGTGAACCGCAGGGATTGCAGGATTGTCGACTGCTTTACCCACAGCGATTGTACGGAACATGTTGTAAGCCATGATAATCATACCAGTGAGGTATAAAACACCACCCAACAAACGAATCACATACAAAGGCCAAGAAGCGGCAATCGATTGAATGTGCGTGTACATCAAAGTACCGTCAGGATTTACGGCGCGCCACATCATGCCCTGCATCACACCAGAAATCCACATTGAAGCGATGTACAAAACCACACCGATTGTTGCAATCCAGAAATGTGTGTTAATCAATTTCACGCTATACATTGATTCGCGGTTGAACAAACGTGGGATGAGATAGTACAAAGAACCCATAGAGACAAAGCCAACCCAGCCCAACGCGCCTGAGTGCACGTGACCAACAGTCCAGTCAGTGTAGTGAGACAAAGCGTTTACTTCTTTGATTGCCATCATAGGACCTTCGAACGTAGACATACCGTAGAAAGACAATGATACGATGAGGAACTTCAAGATCGGATCGTCACGCAATTTTTCCCATGCGCCAGACAAAGTCATGATACCGTTGATCATACCACCCCAAGATGGTGCCAACAGAATCAATGAGAAAATCATACCCAAGGACTGTGTCCAGTCAGGCAATGCAGTATAGTGCAAGTGGTGAGGGCCCGCCCACATATAGGTAAAAATCAAAGCCCAAAAGTGAACCACTGACAGACGGTATGAGTAAACTGGACGACCTGCTTGTTTTGGAACGAAGTAATACATCATGCCCAAGAACGCGGCGGTCAAGAAAAAGCCCACCGCATTGTGACCATACCACCATTGAACCATGGCATCTTGCGCACCAGAGTAAGCAGAGTAAGATTTCCACATACCCACTGGAATTTCAGCACTGTTGACCAAGTGCAACAATGCCACCGCAATAATGTATGCACCATAAAACCAGTTGGCAACGTAGATGTGTTTTACTTTGCGAGTTGCGAGCGTGCCAAAAAACACCACCGCATAAGCCACCCAAACTAAAGTCAACAAAATATCCAAAGGCCATTCCAACTCAGCGTACTCTTTAGAGGTATTGATGCCCAACGGATAGGTAATCACAGCACCAACGATAACTAAATTAAACCCCCAAAATACGAAATCGGCCAATCGACCACCGAACAAACGAACATGGTTGGTACGTTGTACAACATAAAAAGACGTTGCAAACAACGCAGAACCACCGAATGCAAAAATCACGGCGTTGGTGTGCAAAGGACGTAAACGACCAAAGGACAACCAAGGTACTCCAAAATTCAACTCTGGGAAAGCCAGTTGCGCGGCAACAATGACCCCGACCAACATCCCAACAATACCATAAATTACGGCCATCACTGAGAACCAGCGAACAATGCGGTAATTATAGGTTGCGGCTTGTGCTGATGACATAGCATGCTCCATTAATAAAAAATAACACGTTTAAATTCACCCCAAGACGATGCTTTTTGAAGAAAAACACACATTTGAAGAGAGTCTGAGGTTCCTTGTATCCACATTGTAACCTTAATTCATACAAATTCACAGGTTTTTGGTGTGGTTTTTTTCAGTCTTTTGTGGCAGAAATGATGCAACAGAATATACAAAAAGCCACCTCTAGTGAGGTGGCTTTCCAAATAACCTTAATTTACAAGGGGTTTTGAGGCTTTTTCGGTAATTTTAGTTTGTTCGTTTTATACTGAAAAAGATGACCCGCAACCACACGTGGTTGTTGCATTTGGGTTACGAATGACAAATTGTGCACCATTTAAATCTTCTTTGTAATCAATTTCTGCACCAACCAAGTATTGATAACTCATAGAATCGACCAATAAAGTCACGCCGTCTTTTTCCAATTGTGTGTCGTCTTCATTAACGACCTCGTCAAATGTAAATCCGTATTGAAATCCTGAGCATCCGCCGCCCTGCACAAACACACGCAGTTTTAAATCAGGATTGCCTTCTTCAATAATCAATGATTTGACTTTTTCAACCGCACTGTCCGAAAACACAAATGGAGCAGGCGCTAAATTTTCTACGTTGGCATTCATGGCACTTCCTTTCAAAATATGGGACTATGGATTGATTATACTCCAACTTGGGCAGACGCATTGCCCACCAAAAAACCAGTAGCTATGGCATCAGCGACACAATGTTCAAACCCGTTGTTTCAGACAAGCCAAACATGAGGTTCATGTTCTGCACCGCCTGTCCTGCTGCACCTTTGACCAAATTGTCCTGCACCACCAACACAATGAGTAAATCACCGTGGCGTTGCAAAGCCATGCGCAGGATGTTTGAACCGCGCACAGAGCGCGTTTCTGGCTGCGCCCCCCACGGCATAACATCAACAAAGAATTCATTGGCATATTGCGACTCAAATAAGGCTTGCAACTGCGCATTGCTCAAAGCCCGCCCGTTATCATTCAGGTGCACATACAGGGTGGAAAACATACCGCGTATCATGGGCACTAAATGGGGTGTGAATATCAAATGAACGTTATCACCTGCAAATTGATTCAATTGCGCCACGGTTTCTGGACTATGGCGATGTCCCGCTACGCCATACGCTTTGACCGAATCAGCCACCTCTGAAAACAGGCTGCCCACCTCGGCTTTGCGACCTGCACCTGACACGCCTGACTTGCAGTCAGCAATAATATTATCCAATTGAATCAATTTGTTTTTGAGCAACGGATACAAACCCAATTGCATGGTGGTTGGATAGCAACCGGGATTGGCGACCACGCGAGCCTTTTTGACCGCGTCGCGATTCAATTCAGTCAAACCATACGCTGCTTCAGCCAAAACTTCTGGACACGTGTGGGGGATTTTGTACCATTGCTCAAAGACCGCAATATCGGCAATGCGAAAATCTGCCGCCAAATCAATGACTTTCACCCCATGTTTGAGTAACTCTGGCGTTTGGGCCATCGCCACACCATGCGGTGTCGCAAAAAACACCACGTCGCAGGTATTGAGCGCGCCATCCTTGGGATCAGTAAAACACAAATCAACAAGACCACGCAAGTTAGGAAACATCTGCGCCACAGGCAGTCCCGCCTCGGTACGTGAAGTGATTGCAACCAATTCTACATTTGGATGCAAACTGAGCAGGCGCAACAATTCCACGCCCGTGTAACCCGTACCGCCCACAATACCCACTTTAATTTTTTGCATGATTTTTGCCTTTAATAACTACCAACGTACACCGTTGTCTGTCGCAATTTTAGCACCACAACATCAACTTAAGGATAACAAAAAAGACCACTGAGAAGCGGTCTTTTTTGTTGTCGTTCCAACGTTCTGACAATCCAAAAAATGGATTAACGTTTTGAGAACTGTTTGCGACGACGCGCTTTGCGGAAACCGACTTTTTTACGTTCGACTTCACGCGCATCACGAGTGACCAAACCAGCATGTGACAGAACAGGTTTTAAACCCGCATCGTAATCAATCAAAGCACGGGTGATGCCGTGACGCACCGCACCCGCTTGACCTGATTCGCCGCCACCATGCACATTGACCATGATGTCAAATTTCTCAGTGAACTCAGTCAAAACCAACGGCTGACGAATAATCATCAATGCGGTTTCGCGACCAAAATACTCACTTGCTGGCTTACCGTTCACAACGATATTGCCTGCGCCTGCTTTCAAGAACACACGTGCGACCGCACTTTTACGACGACCTGTGCCATAGTTGTAGTTGCCATTCATATCCGTGTCCTATCCTTAAATGTCCAACACTTTGGGTTGTTGAGCCGAATGTGGATGCTCACTACCTGCATACACTTTCATTTTTTTAATCATTGCATAACCCAAAGGACCTTTAGGCAACATACCTTTAACCGCTTTTTCCAATGCGCGACCTGGAAAACGCTCTTGCATTTTGCGGAAATTGGTTTCGTAAATACCACCTGGATAACCAGAATGACGGTAGTATTTCTTGTCTTCGAATTTAGCACCCGTCACGCGCAGTTTGTCTGCATTAACGATTACAATGAAATCACCCGTGTCAACGTGCGGCGTAAACTCTGGTTTATGCTTGCCACGCAAACGACGTGCAACTTCACTGGCTACACGACCCAACACTTTATCCGTCGCATCAATGACATACCAGTCATGCGTGACTTCGTGCTGTTTTGCTGAAAAAGTTTTCATTACTTTTTTCCAATAAAATAAAATTAAACAACCATTTCCCTGCGCAACATTGCTTATACTCGCAACCTCTCCCGTGCACCCATCCATGGACTGAGCCTTGGATTATCGGCGATATCAAGTTAAAAGTCAAGATTTGCGCCCCATTTGCAATTAAGCATCAGCGATTTTGTGGCATAAAAAAAACCCAAGCCAAAAGCTTGGGTTATAAATCCACCAAAGAAGGGTGGAGGAGACAATTTGAGACTGCGCTGCAGTCAACGGTTCACATTATACGGAATTTTACGCGTTTTGCAAAGGAATCACATATGTTTAATATTGGACAGAGTCAATATTTTAAAATAAAATTCTATTTTTTTGTTGTTTGCAATAATATTTACTAAATTATTCAAACTCATAAAATTTATTTTTGTTTTTACTGAAATCAAATAATATCTCGTAAAAACGGTTCCGTTGCTGATTTGCAACAATAATTTCTGTTAAGAGTGAAATTCGGGCGAATGCGTTAAATTTGACAATTTTCATCATCGGTTATAATGAGCCATATTCATCAAGGAGAAAAAAATGCAATGTACTGTACGTTGGGCTGGCAAAAGCGCAGGTATGTCTTTCATTGGCGAATCGGGCAGCGGTCATGCTGTGGTTATGGATGGCGCACCTGAGGCAGGTGGTCGCAATTTAGGGCCTCGTCCGATGGAAATGTTGCTCATGGGCGCGGGTGGTTGTAGCGCGTTTGACGTGGTGTTGATTTTACAAAAATCTCGCCAAAACGTGTCTGACTGCCAAGTGCATCTGGATGCGACACGCGCTGAAACCGATCCCAAAGTATTTACTAAAATTCATTTTCATTTCGTGGTCAGTGGTCACGGTTTGTCCAATGCCGCAGTCGAACGCGCAGTCAAACTCTCGCACGACAAATATTGTTCAGCGAGCATCATGTTTGCTCAGGTCGCACAAATCACGCACAGCTTTGAGGTGATAGACACACTTAAAGACATGTAACCCCTGTTTAACTCTATGGTTTCACAATAAATTGGACACAATAAACATTTACTTATAATTTCTTGGGCCAGCCAAATTGTTCCACCTATTTCGCATAAAAAAGCCCCATCTTTAAGGACGGGGCTTCTGACATCTTAACAACAATGTGCATCAGGTACAATCAAGGTCTCCGATAAACTGGAAACGGCCAAATCGCCGCAGACTTTGCCACGGGTGGCTCCACCTCAGGCTGGACTTCCTTCTTTACCTTAGGTGGCACTTTCTGCTCAGACGATACACCCTCTGATGCAGTGATTACTTTTTTGCGGAATCAACCGCTTTTGGCGCTGCTGCTTTTGCTACTGGTTTTGTCGCGGCTTTGGCTGCTGGCTTAGCCGCAGTTTTTGCAGCAGGCTTGGCAGCCGCTTTAGCAGCAGGTTTTTTCGCAGCAGGTTTTGCCGCGGCTTTGGTTGCTGGCTTAGCCGCAGTTTTTGCAACAGGCTTGGCAGTCGCTTTAACAGCAGGTTTTTTCGCAACGGGTTTTGCTGTCGCCTTGGCTGCTGGTTTAGCGGCTGCTTTTACCGCAGGCTTAGCAGCTACTTTAGCAACTGGTTTTTTTGCAACTGGTTTGGCTGCGGTTTTGGCTGCAGGTTTAGCAGTTTTCGTTGCGGTTTTTTTTACTTCGGCCATTGACCACTCCTTGAGTTATATAAAAATTGTTTCAAACAAAAATATTCAACATGAATATCTCTTTATCAACGCATCTCTTTTAATCACCCATCTGAATGCGCAAACTGAAGAATTGACCACACAATATTCTCAATTTGATATCAATGATAACGCCTTTATTCGCTTAAGCGTATATTTTTAATAATATTTTAACTTTGTAGTGCACACTTTATCAAAAAAACCACAAAATTTGATTGACAAACAGACCATCATAGGTTCTTGGTGTGGTGCGCCCGGCGCGAATCGAACGCGCGACCCTTGGCTTCGGAGGCCAATACTCTATCCACTGAGCTACGGGCGCAATGAGTGTTTACAGACTACTTTATTTAATTTTTATGAGGGCTGCATCATACTTGTTTTTGGAGTGCTCGTCTATGCCAAACAGATGAGCACTCTTACAACAATGATGACACCAATTTTTTTGCTGTACCCATTATCCAATATGGTTTGGGATTTACAAACCACCTTGCGTATTGGTCTATAATGCGCCCTCTACAACCTCTTTTTGTTGGAACACATCATGACTTTTTGGACTCGTAAAAAAACATTCATCATTGCAACACTGTTGAGCCTCGGCTTGCTCATGGGCTGCAATGTGTCGGCCAATAATACACAAGCGAGTGCGCAAGAGAAAAAAGTTAAAAGTGATTTGGAGTCCAAGGTCAAGCAATTGGAAATCAAGTCAGTTAAAAAAATGTCTTATGGCGATTTATACGAGGTGATTTTATCCAACAACGATATTGTTTACACCAATGCCAACACAGACTTCACGTTAATCGGCCACATGATTAACAACAAAGACATGAGCGACATGACCCAAGCGCGGTTGGATGAATTGAATGTGATTGATTTTAAAGCCCTACCGCTGAATCAAAGTTTCGCTTTGGTTAAGGGCGCAGGCAAACGTCAAATCATCGTATTTGAAGACCCCAATTGTGGTTACTGCAAGGTATTTCGTAAAACTTTAGAGCAGATGGACAACCTCACCATCCATACGTTTGCGATTGATATTTTGGGTGACGACTCAACAATTAAAGCCAAACAATTGCTGTGTGCCAAAGATCCTGCACACGCTTGGGATGAATGGATGTTGCGCAAAACACTACCCGATAACTCAGGGGATTGCGATACCTCAAATCTCGATAAAAACAAAGCGTTGGCCGAGCAACTTGGGGTCACAGGCACGCCAACGATTGTTTTTGAAAATGGCAAACGCATCTCGGGTGCGGCGGGTAAAGAAGCCTTAGAAGAAATGTTAAACGAGATTAAATAATCTTCATCGCAATCAAACAAAACCCCGAACACGAGATTCGGGGTTTTGTTTAATGCACCCCAACTGAAGTTTGCAACTTCGTCCGCACATCATCTAAATTGTGGCAGACATTGTCCTCGCCCAATTTTTTTAACCAGCCTACACGCGTGAGCATTTCCACAGGTTGTTCACGTAGGCCATAAACATAAATCGGCACGCCTTGCTCATGGTAGGTTTCCCACAACTCCTGCAACGACTCCGCGCCCGATGAATCAATATAAATCACACCCGAAAAATCCAAAATCAAAGCGCGTTTGGGAATATCAGATTGCATTTGCTCAATAAACTTCACCGCCCCAAAAAACAAAGCACCTGACAGACGATAGGCATGAATATCCTCTGGATGGATGCGCCAATCAGCAGGCAAATCAAACTTATCTTCAGTCGATAAACTCGAAATTCGATAAATAAAGGTAAAGCACGCCGCCAAAATACCCACCTCAACTGCTGCGGTCAAATCCACCACCACGGTTAAAATAAACACCGCAAGCAAAGTCACGCGATACGGAATGCGGTAGGTTTTCAGCCGTGCAAACTCACGCCATTCGCCCATATTCCACGCGACAAACATCAAAATCGCTGACAAAGCCGCCAGCGGAATATATTGCGCCAACGGTGCAGCGACCAACACCACAACCAACAAGGCCACCGCATGAATCATGCCCGAAATTGGACTGGTTGAACCATTTTTAATATTCGTCACCGTGCGTGCAATAGTGCCTGTCGCGGGCATCCCGCCGAAAAATGGCACGACCATATTGGCAAACCCTTGCGAGAGCAACTCTTGGTTTGGATCGTGTTTGTCACGAATCATATTATCCGCGACACGCGCGCACAGCAGGGACTCAATCGCCCCCAAAACCGCCAGCGTCACCGCAGGCGCGGCCAAACCTTTCATGGTTTCCCACAACAAACCCAAATTAAAACTGCCGTCCGCCTGCATCGGCAAAGGCACAGTAAAGGACGGCAACCCCTGCGGAATCCCGCCAAAACGTGAGCCGATGGTTGCGACGTTCAAGCCCAACACCTGCACCAAAACCGTCGCCACCACCAAAGCAATAATCGAACCAGGGATTGAGGCACGGATGCGGTTGAGCGCACTCGCTCGTTCACCGTTCCCACCCAATTTCGGTGGTACGCGCAACTGCCAGCCGATGATAATTGCCAAAGACAACAGCGCAATGAAAAGCGCGGCAGGACTCCATGTGGGCAATGCGTGCCATAAAGTTTCGAGCAAACCAAAAAATTCCGCAGGAACTTTGCCTTCAATATTCAAGCCCAAAAAATCCTTGATTTGCGAAATCCCAATCAGCACGGCAATCCCATTGGTAAAACCAATAATCACCGCCACAGGGATGAACTTAACCAACACCCCCATGCGAAAAAATCCCATCATCCACAGAATGCCACCCGACATCAACGTCGCCAGCAGCAAGCCCGACACGCCGTATTTCTCGACAATGCCATACACAATGACAATGAATGCACCTGCTGGGCCGCCGATTTGCACACGCGAGCCACTGAACAATGAAATTAAAAAACCCGCGATAATCGCGGTGAAAATACCTGATTCAGGCTTTAACCCAGAAGCAATCGCAAACGCCATCGCCAAAGGCAATGCGACCACCGCCACCGTTAGACCTGCGCCCAAGTCTTTCACGAATCGCTCAGAATTGTATCCGCGCATGATTTCATAAATTTTGGGGTTAAAGCGCGTCATCACTTTCATACCAACACCTAATAATAAAATAATTAATTTTGATAACGTGATTATAGGCTTTGATTATAAGGATGTCAGAGGTTTTTCATCCTTATGTGGAGTTTGTGGGTAAATATGTTTGAGAAAAAAGAACTAAATCGTAGAAAGCGAGTTGGTTCGCCACATCCAATAGAACGTTTGCAAACAACCTCTAAATTTGTCATGGCACGTCATCACTGTCAACCCTTCATCTAAAGCAGATATTAAAACTGCGTAACGAACGATTACGATCCGCCAAACCGAAAGACTACGCTATCAACTCTACGGAAGGCGTTGACTTGCTGAGCGTGCTAATCTGAGTTATCACAACACAGACGTATGGTACTGCGAGCGATAGCGAATCGAGCCCGATAGAAATATTAGAATGATCGGCACATCAAAAAATGCTATTCGGCACGATTCGCAAACCCCGCTTATCGCCCTACGGGTATGCAACTTACGCGTTGATAAAACCATCATCCGATAAGCGTTTGTAGGCTGCCAAAATGTGCTCTCGCGGAAATTTTTGTTTACTCTCGTTCCAATTATATAAAGACTCAACGAGTGCGTTATCATCTAAAATGTGTTCATGAGTTGTAAGGTAATGAACATTTGATAGAATTTCTAAGCCATATGGACTTTCAAACCCCTCAATAAGTAAAGACACTTTGTGAGCGACATCTTCAAATACTTTGGAACCATCATAGAGTCGCAAAAACTCATCTGCTGCCGCATAGGCACCATTTGAAACTTGTAAAACAAATTTGTCAAAATTCGCGTGCTCCAAATATCCTTGAGCTTGCATTGACTCAACAGCTAACTTCATTTGCCTTGAGTAAGGCCCACGGGGAGTTTTGGTGAATTGAAGCTGAAAATCCAACCCCGCCTCTTGTAAAAAATAAGCTAATTTTTGCAATACCAAATTTGAATATGCCCCGCCGAAGCTAACTTCCATTTCTCCCAATAGTTTTATAAAGATGGCTCTTAATGGGGTTTTTATTTCTATCTTAGGGATGTATTCGGGCGTTTTGGTATTAACTAACTCAGGTTCAAAGACAAAAAAATCTATTTCGGGTAACGAAGCGAAATATTGCTGTATTAGTGGCTTTACATCTGCCCAGTCTAGTCCACCGTTACCACATCCTAAAGGCGGTAGTGCGATTTTATGGATGGGGTGTTTTTTTAGTTGCTTAACCAAATCAATTAAACCTAATTCAATATACTCAAGTTTCGATTTTCCACGCCAATGTTCCTTTGTTGGAAAATTAATCAAAAAGCGCGGTTGTGTGTCTTCAAAGATACCTCCACGGTCAAAAATAAACATTTCCCCTATATTTATGGCTTTTTGATCACAAAGAAGTTTATATGCTTTGTAATTATCAGGCCATCGGCGTTTAAATTCAAGCGCAACACCTTTGCCCATTACACCAACACAATTCACTGTGTTGATGATGGCATCGACATTAGTTTCGAATAAATTTCCGTGGGTAAAGTGAATTGTCATGATTAAAAATACTTGTCTTTTTTATAAACAGGAATTTGATAACTATGAAGCAAAGATTCAACTTTTTGTTTTGCATCATCATTGAAGACGATAATACACCCAATTAATTCAAAATCAAATTGATCTTTAACTAAAAACTCTGCCATCCGTTGAGATTTCCTATGTGAATACTTTGCCTCATCGCGATCGTTGAAGTATTTGCAGACGCCTTCGTACCCAATTTCAGGAATGTTGGCTATGTACGGAGGGTCATCAAAAACTTCCCAATTAATCAACGTATTCAAATCCTCTTTTCCTCTGCCAAAGTTTACCAAGGCTGAGGAGTTACAGGCACTGTCTGAAATAAAATGCGTTTCTGAGTATCTTTCAATAACGACATTAACTGGTGCCACCATGATAGCTAAATCATCAAGACGTGCTTTTCTTAAAATCTCTCCATGAGGACTCTTTAAGTCTACATTACCTTGTGAAATGGTATAACTCATAGCTTGTACAGGTGAAAAATAAAAAGGCACAAAATCATTAACAGAGTTATCATCTGGTGTGGTGTAAATGTCCCCTCGACGGGATACTATTCCCGAATAACTAATTCGGTGTCCAATTTGTGTTGGCGGACAATTTTTTGAACGAATGCACCTATCTTGAGCATACACGGCGATATTCTCAAAATATGTTGAACGAAAAATAAACCGAAGTGGCATTTGTTGTTTCCTATGCAATTAAATGCAAAACCAATTATATGTTTGGCAAACCTAATAACTGCCCCTGCAATTTCTTCAGCGTCTCACCAAACTCCACCACCCGTTTTTTCTCTTGCTCTATCACCGCAGGTGGGGCTTTGGCGACGAAGCCTGCGTTATTCAGTTTGCCATTGGCTTTGGCAATCTCGCCTTGCAGTCGGGCGATTTCTTTAGAGAGACGTTCGCGTTCGGCTTTGACATCAATTTCGACTTTGAGCATCATTTCGACATTGCCGACCACTTGCACAGGTGCACCTTGGTTTTCGGGCAATTGGGCATCCACGGTCACTTCTGAGAGTTTGGCCAATGTTTTGAGGTACGGAGCAAAAGTGTTGAGTTTGTCGTGTTGCTCACTTGACGCACTAATGAACAGTGGGGCTTTTTGCGCGGGCGACAGATTCATTTCACCACGTAAATTACGAGTGGCATCGACGAGACTTTGCAATTCGTTCATCCATGCGTCTGCGTCCGCATTGATTTTATTCACATCTGCCAATGGGTATTGCGCAAGCATGATGGACTCAGCATTTTTCATACCTGCCAATGGCGCGACGGTTTGCCAAAGTTCCTCAGTGATGAATGGCATGATGGGATGCATCAGACGCAGGGTCGCTTCAAGCACGCGCAAAAGTGTGCGGCGGGTTGCGCGTTGCTGGGCGGGCGTACCGTTTTGCAAAGTCACTTTCGCCATTTCCAAATACCAGTCGCAATACACATTCCACACGAACTGGTAGAGGTTTTGCGCAATTAAATCAAGGCGGTATTCGGGGAAGTTTTTATTGACTTGCTCTTCGATGCGTTGCAATTCGTTAATCACCCAATGGTCAACAGGGGTGTATTCGAGTTCAGCGTTATCTTCGATACCATTGTCGTGCCCCTCGCAGTTCATGAGCACAAAGCGCGTGGCATTCCACAATTTATTGCAAAAATTACGATAGCCTTCACAACGTTTGGAGTCAAAGTTAATGCTGCGCCCTTGCGTGGCGAGCGAGGCAAAAGTAAAGCGCAGCGCGTCTGTCCCGTAGGCAGGGATGCCGTTGGGGAATTCTTTTTCGGTCGCTTTGCGCACTTGCGGCGCGGTCTCAGGTCGGCGCAACCCTGTGGTGCGTTTGTCCAGTAACGGAGCGAGTTCAATCCCGTCAATCAGGTCAACAGGGTCAAGCACGTTGCCCTCGGACTTGGACATTTTTTTGCCTTCGGCATCGCGGATGAGTCCATGCACGTACACGTCTTTGAATGGGATTTTGCCAGTGAAGTACTGCGTCATCATGACCATACGAGCGACCCAAAAAAATATGATGTCGTAGCCAGTTACTAAAACTGATGAAGGTAAAAAGTGTTCGAGGTCGGCCGAGGAATTGTTAACCGCGTCAGGCCAACCGAGTGAGGAAAACGGCACAAGCGCGGATGAGAACCATGTATCCAATACATCATCCTCACGGCGCAATGCACCTGTGTAGCCCGCCTGCTGTGCTTTGGCTTGCGCATCGGCTTCGGTACGTGCAACGAATACATCGCCATTGTCCGCATACCACGCAGGAATTTGATGCCCCCACCACAGCTGGCGGCTGATGCACCAGTCTTGGATATTTTCTAACCAGTGGTTGTAGGTACTGTTCCAATTGTCGGGAATCAAACGAATCTCGCCACCATTGACCGCAGCCAGTGCTGGCTCAACAATCGCGCCCTTGCCTTTTTCAGTCAAGTCCATAAACCATTGACTGGTGAGCATCGGCTCAATCACCGTGCCTGTGCGCTCGGATTTCGGTTGCATGAGTTTGTGTGGTGCGGTTTTCACCAGCAAACCTGCGGCATCCAAATCGGCAACGATTTGTTTGCGCGCAACGAATCGATCCATGCCTTGATACGCGGCAGGTGCATTGCTGTTTACAGTCGCGTCTAAATTCAAAATAGATAAAAATTCGAGATCATGGCGTTTACCCACCGCATAGTCATTGAAGTCATGCGCAGGCGTGATTTTCAACGCGCCCGTGCCGAACTCAGGGTCGGCGTAGTCATCGGCGATGATTGGAATTGCACGGTTGCACAAAGGCAACTCGACCATTTTACCAATGAGGTTTTGATAGCGCACATCATCAGGATGCACACAAATTGCCATATCACCCAGCAAGGTCTCAGGGCGCGTGGTGGCAATCGTGATGCCCGTCCATTGCTCGCTGTTGCCGTCTTTATCAATGATGGTTTGTGCACCATCGACAAATGGGTAATTGATGTGCCACATACTGCCGTCAACTTCGACGGTTTCTACCTCGAGGTCAGAGACCGCCGTGCCGAGCACAGGGTCCCAATTGACCAAACGCGTGCCACGATAAATCAACCCGTCCTCGTACAAGCGCACAAACGCTTCCACCACCGCTTTGGACATTTTCTCATCCATGGTGAAATACTCGCGCGACCAATCAATCGACGAGCCCATGCGGCGGATTTGCTCACTGATGATGTTGCCCGACTGCTCTTTCCACTCCCAAACTTTGGCGGTGAATGCTTCGCGTCCCAAGTCGGTACGATTCACGCCTTGCGCCGCGAGTTGTCGCTCAACCACAATTTGTGTGGCAATCCCTGCGTGGTCGGTACCGGGAATCCATGCCGCGTCCTTGCCACTCATACGTGCATGGCGCATGCAGGCATCCATCACAGTTTGATTGAATGCATGTCCCATGTGCAACGTGCCCGTGACATTCGGTGGTGGTAGAAAAATGCTGTAGGCTTGTTTATCTGTATGTACGTCTGAATGACTGTAATTTTTGCGTTCCCAAATGCCTTGGCTACCCCCGTATTTGGCTTCAATCGGTGCAGGTTCAAAAGATTTGGCAAGTTGGTCAAGTAAGGGTGTTTGGCTCATAATATCGGCATTAAAAACCACGCGCATCTGCGTGGTACATTTATCGGTAAATGGCGATATTATAAGGGTTTTAAGGGGCTTTTTGGTTGAATATCGATATGGGTATGAGTATTTAAACCTCAAAATGCAATAAAACGCTCAAACGTGTCAACTGTATTTTTAATTGTGTCATTATGTGAGAACAAGGGTTCTGTGTGACTTGTACCGCTAAAACCTCTGTATCACTAAAATTCACTATAAATAAATCTCAAGGAGTTTGATTATGAAGATGTCAAAAAAATTCGCACACATGGCTGTATTTGCAGGCTTGTTTGTTTGCTTTAATGCACTCGCGCAAAACGTTCACGCCAGCGATGTGGCGAAAAGCCGCGCACATGGTGTGCAAGGCTGCGTCCAGTCAGAACAATCTTGTGACATGCCCATGGATAATAAGTCCATGAAATCGGAAGAAAAGAATATGCAAAAACCGAATCAGGGCGATAAAAAAATGGCTCATAAACAAGCGAAAAAGCACGGTATGGACAATAAAATGAAAGGCAAACACAAAAATCTCGTCAACGATGTAGAGGGTGTTAAGCCAATGAATCCTAAGTGGTAAAACTTGAAATAATCAATTGATTGGCACTCATTGTTTGAGTTGGCCAAAATGACGCATCCCCAAATAACTTGGGGATGTTCTTTAAAATCTAGTAAAATGGCACTTGTTTACAAATAGATGCTGGCATCCGTCGGTATCACTTTTTAGCGAGATGTCATGTCTGTTCAATCGAATTATCCCCATCCCATTTTGGCCAAAGAGGGCTGGCCGTTTATCGGCATTGCTGTTTTTTTAGCGTTATTCATCCATTTTTTGGGTGGCTTTGGCTGGGCTCTGCCTTTTTATATCATTGCCATTTTTGTGGTGCAATTTTTCCGCGACCCTGCGCGTGATATTCCGAGCACACCGAACGCCGTGCTCTCACCCGCCGATGGCCGTGTGATTGTGGTGGCCAAGGTTTATGATGACTACGCCGAGCGCGAAGCTTTGAAAATCAGTGTATTCATGAATGTATTTAACGTGCATTCAAACCGCTTGCCCGTCGATGGCACAGTGGTTAAAGCGCAGTATTTCCCTGGTAAGTTTTTCAACGCCGATTTGTCCAAAGCCTCTGAGCAAAACGAGCGCAACGCGCTGGTTTTAACCACGCCCGACGGTCAAACGGTCACCTCGGTTCAGGTCGCAGGTTTAATCGCGCGTCGGATTTTGTGTTACGTCGGTGTGGGGCATGTGGGTAAACGCGGCGAACGGTATGGTTTCATCCGTTTCGGTTCGCGCGTGGACGTGTATTTGCCTTTAGATGCCACGCCTAAAGTAGCGATTGGTGATAAGGTGTCGGCATCGTCAACCATTTTGGCTGTGTTGGCCAACACGAATGTTCAATCTGTACCTGAGGTAGAAACAGAAATGAACCAAACGACGAGCAATTGAGTTGATAACTGAGGCAATTATGGGCGAGCACCAATCGGATATTAAAATCATTGACGAGTATGGTCAGGAATCGGGACACATTCCCGCGCGTCATCGGGCGATTTACTTGTTGCCTAACGCGTTCACCACGGCGGCTTTATTCGCTGGTTTTTTCGCAATCGTCAAAGCGATGAGCCACGAGTTCGATATTGCGGCCGTGGCGATTTTTTGCGCGATGGTGCTCGACGGCATGGATGGTCGCGTAGCGCGTCTGACCAATACACAAAGCGCGTTTGGCGAGCAATACGACAGTTTGGCGGACATGGTGTCGTTTGGGGTCGCGCCTGCTTTGGTGGTGTTTATGTGGCAGTTGCAAGGTTTGGGTACGGGGCGTTTGGGATTGATTGTGGCGTTTGTGTACTGTGCGTGCGCGGCTTTGCGTTTGGCGCGGTTCAACATCAACACCGATGTGATTGACAAACGTTATTTCCAAGGACTACCCAGTCCATCTGCGGCCGCTCTAATGGCGGGCATGGTGTGGTTGGTGAGCGAAAAAGATTTGCCGATTTCCGAGCAGGCTCTGCCGTATATCGCGATTGCCATGACTTTGTTCGCGGGTTTATCGATGATTACCAATGTGCGTTATTGGAGTGGCAAGGCGATTGGCATCCAGCACTCAGTACCATTTTTTAAACTCTTAATTTTCGTTGCCGTGATGTTGTGCATCATCTCATGGCCTGCGTTTACATTATTTGGCTTGGCTTTTGGTTATGCTTTATCGGGCTATGTTCAGTGGGGCATGGAGGCATTGCGTTTGAAAAAACGTTAACGCAATACAGCGAATGAATAAAAAACCTCAGCATCATCAATGCTGAGGTTTTTTGTTTTTGACATAATTTGGTCAATTGCTGAAAAAGATTAGTAATAGTTGTTCTATGATTAAATCCGTACCCATTGGCGCGATGCTTGACCAGCGAAACAATCCATAAAAAATCAACTCAACAAACTAAATACCACTGGATTGCTTCGCGGTGAATCTGCTCGCAATGACAACTTAAATTTATTGAATACAACAGTTAAAACGCTGTAAAACTCTCGTTTTATTTTTTGCTCCAACTGTCTTTTAGACCCACAATGCGGTTGAACACCAATGCGCCTGCTTTGGAGTCCACACGGTCGGTCACGAAGTAGCCAAGGCGCTCAAATTGATAATGGGTTTCTGCGGCAACATTTGCCAAACCGCTCTCCACAAAGCCCTGTGAGATGTGCTTAGAGTTTGGATTGAGCGCAAGCAGGAAGTCTTTGCCGCCCGCATCGGGGTGGGCATCGTTGAACAATCGGTCATACGCCCGGACTTCGCACGACACCGCATCGGTGGTCGATAACCAGTGAATATTGCCTTTGACTTTGTAGTTGTTCGAGCCTTCGGTACCACTTTTTGAGTCGGGGAAATAATTGGCGTGTACCGCGCTCACCGCGCCGTTGGCATCGGTGTCATAACCTGTGCATTCAATCACAAAGCCATGACGCAAGCGCACTTTGTTGCCGATAAACAGACGGAAAAAGCCTTTCACAGGCTCTGCCATAAAGTCGTCTTGCTCTATCCACAACTCACGCGAGAATTCAAATGCGCGCTGTCCCATCTCTGGGTGGTGCGGATGCACAGGTGCGTGGCATTGCTCGGTTTGCCCTGCTGGGTAGTTGTCGATGATGAGTTTGAGTGGTTGCAATACGCCCACCGCGCGCGGGGCTTTTGCATCCAAATCATCGCGCACCGCTTGCTCAAGCACACTCATGTCTATCCATGAATCGGCTTTGGATACACCAATGCGCTCAGCAAACAAACGTAAACTCTGAGGCGTAAAGCCACGACGGCGAATACCCACCAGCGTCATCATGCGTGGATCGTCCCAACCATCGACGTGGTTTTGCTCGACCAATTGCAGTAGTTTGCGTTTACTGGTAATCGCGTAAGTTAGGTTTAAACGGGCAAACTCCGTTTGTTCAGGCAATGGCTGCACAAACACGCCCACTTCAACCAACCGCTCTAAAACCCAATTATACAGCGGACGATTGTTCTCAAATTCCAGTGTACACAGTGAATGGGTCACGCGCTCAATCGCGTCCGAAATACAGTGGGTGAAATCGTACAATGGATAAACGCACCAAGCATCGCCCGTGCGGTGGTGATGGGCGTAGCGAATGCGGTAAATCACGGGATCACGCATCACGATAAAACTGGAGCCCATGTCAATTTTTGCACGCAAAACGTGTGCGCCTTCAGAGAACTCGCCTGCACGCATACGACGGAATAAATCCAATGACTCGCTCGCTGGACGGTCACGATAGGGTGAGTTAGTGCCCACTTCGTGTAATTGCCCCCGTTGTGCGCGAATGGTATCGGCATCTTGCGAATCAATATAAGCATGACCCGCTTCAATCAATTTTTCAGCGAATTGGTACAACTGCTCAAAATAGTCCGAAGCGTAATATAAATGCTCCGAGCCATCGGCATCCACCCAGTCAAAACCGAGCCAATGCACCATGTCTTTAATTGAATTGACGTATTCGGTGGACTCCTTTTCAGGATTGGTGTCATCAAAACGCAGGTGACAACGTCCGCCGTAACTTTGCGCCGTACCAAAATTCAAGCAAATGCTTTTTGCGTGACCGATGTGCAGATAACCGTTCGGCTCAGGCGGAAAACGTGTGATGACTGTGGGCAACGCTTTGCCCGCATTGTCAAAACGATGGGCGTATTTGCCCGAGGCGATGTCTGCATCGATTTTTTGGCGGATGAAATTGGATGCTTCGATGGGTTCAGGGTTGTTATCAATCGGGCTTGCTGTGCTCATGCGGGTCTTTCAAATCAGTTGTTTTAATCATGTAGATATTCAATGCAGGGTGGTACCAATGGGTGTGCCCATTGCTTGGGCATTGAGTGCTCGAATGTGTTTTTTAATGCTGGCAACATCATAGGATTGCAATATGTGGCTCAACGCCTCCTGCGACTGCACAATCGAAGCGTCTAAAATCTGCGCCTTAACGGGCAAGATTTGCGTTTGCTGCATTGAAAACTCGTCCAATCCCATTGCAAGGAACAGTCGTGTCAGTTTGGCATTACCGGCCATTTCACCACAAATCGACACCGATTTATTGGCCAATTGTGTGGCACGAATGGTCAAGGCAATCAGCTGCAACACCGCAGGATGCAATTCTTCATACAAATGCGCCACATCGGAATCGCCGCGATCCACGGCGAGGGTATATTGGGTCAAGTCATTCGTACCGATTGAAACGAAGTCAATCAATGGCAACAAAGCATTGAGTATCAAGGCCGCCGAAGGAATCTCAACCATGATGCCAATCGGCATCTGCGCATCAAATGGTATGTTTTCGGCTCGCAGCTGCACGCGTGCCTGCTCAATCAAATGCAAGGTTTGCTGCAATTGTTCGACACCGCTAATCATTGGGATGAGTAATTTTGCCGAACCATAATGCGACGCACGCAAAATGGCTCGAATTTGCGTCATGAACATATTGGGATTGGCCAGACAATAACGCACCGCGCGCAATCCCAACGCAGGGTTGACTGAAGTTTCATAGTCATCCGTTGAGAGTTCTTTGTCTGCACCAATGTCCAAGGTGCGAATGGTCACAGGTTTGCCATTCATCGCCACCACGGCGGCTTTATAAAAATTAAACTGCTCAGATTCGTCGGGTGAATCCTTGCGGTTCATAAATAAATATTCCGAGCGAAACAAGCCCACACCGTCCGCGCCAATGGTGTGCAAACGTGCAATGTCATTGGGCGATTCAATATTTGCCATCAGTTTGATGGGTGTGCCATCAAGGGTGCGGGCATCGCGCCCAATCAATTCGGCAAGGCGTTGTTCCGCTTCAATCTGTGCTTGCTGTACCTGTCGGTAATGCGAGAGGATGAGTTCATCAGGATTGACCAGCACCACGCCGTTGACCCCATCGACAATCACCCATTCATTGGCACGAATGATGCTGCGCGCTTGCCCTGTCGATACCACTGCGGGCAGACCCAAGCCGCGCGCGACAATCGCCGTGTGGCTGTTCGGCCCACCGGTATCGGTGATGAATCCTGCGAGCGAGCGGCCTTTGAACTGCAACATATCCGCTGGCGCAATGTCGTGAGCGACCAAAATCATGTCCGAGTCAAATGCCTGCGGTAACTCACAAACCAATTGATTGTTTTCGCGCAATGCGCGCATGATGCGCGTCCCGACCTGCATCACATCGTGCTTGCGCTCGCGCAGGTATTCGTCCTCAAACGCGTCAAACTGAGCAATCAACTCGTTGACTTGCTCTGAAAGCGCCCATTCGGCGTTGTAGCGTTTCTCTGTAATTAAATCAAGGGCTGCTTGCGCAATCAACTCGTCCCGCGCAATCATGCTGTGCACCGCCAGCATCGCGCTCATTTCAACGGGCGCATCTTCGTCTAAATTCGCTTGTAGATGGGCAAACTCATCTTGCACCGATTGCAAAGCCGCTGAGAAGCGTGCCAATTCATCGGCGACTTGCTCATTTTTAATCAAATAATGTTGAGCTTCAAGGCTGACGTGCGAGAGCAAATGGGCGCGACCAATCGCGACCTTGTCACTCACACCAATGCCATGAATGCTAAACGTCATACTTATTCGCCTTCGCCAAACTTATCGGCAATCACGGCCAGCACCGCGTCCAATGCGGCTTGTTCATCTTCGCCATCGGCTTCAATTGTGATGACCGAACCCATGCCTGCGGCAAGCATCATCACACCCATAATGGATTTGGCGTTGACACGGCGACCGTTGCGAATAATCCATACTTCGCTTTTAAATGGCGTGACGGTTTGGGTCAATACCCCCGATGCACGCGCATGTAACCCGAGTTTATTGATGATGGTGGTTTCAGCTTGAACCATGTGGATTTTCCTTCAATCTTCAAAAATTTAACAGCTTGGGCAGACATTGCCCTGTTCGGCTTGGTACACAAAAACACCGCGCTGACCGCCCTCAACCACTTTACTGGTCAACTCTGACAAAGGCAAATTGCGGTAGCACATCGCCCGCAACAACGCGGGTAAATTCACACCATACACCAAAGCCACAGGCTCACCCGCTTCGATTAAGCGCACCGCACAATTGGCAGGGGTTGCGCCACAGATATCCGTAAACACCAGCACTCCTGCGCCGCTGTCCAAGGCGCGAATCCTCTCGTGCGCCAATGCCTGCACTTGTTCGGTATCTTGATCGGCGAGCACATCCATGACTTCAACGGCAATCGGTTTGCTTTTGTACACATGGGTCAGCGTCGCCAAAAAGGCTTCACCAAGCGGTGTGTGTGTCAATAATAAAATTCCAACCATGATGAACTCTAAGCATTTTGATAACGTCGTATTTTATCCTGAAAATGCCCTACCGACAGCGGATTGTTTGTGAAATAATCACGTCATGAACGCTACAGACCCAATCCATCCAACGCCCACACCGAGCAGCATCCACACTGAGCAATCTCATATTCACAGCGATTTGCGCAAAATTGTGGCAAGACACGCCCAATATCCATTCAAAAAACCCTATGCCGAACACAACCGACAAGCATTCGCCCTCATGATGGACGCATGGGCGCAACGGGGTTTTCCACCACTGATACTTGATTCGGGCTGTGGCGTGGGTGAATCCACCCTGCACATTGCACACGCGCATCCTGATTGTTTCGTGGTCGGTGTCGATCAATCGCAGGTGCGCCTTCAAACCCAAAAAACTTGGTGGCACGCCTCTATTCCCGACAATCTACTGTGGCTGCGTGCAGACGTGGTGGATTTTTGGCGATTGTTGGCAGCACAATTGACAGAGCACAAGCAATCCCTCCACAAACACTATGTGCTTTATCCCAACCCCTACCCAAAAATCGGTCAGTTGCACAAACGCTGGCACGGACATGCTGTGTTCCCAAATTTATTGGCACTGGGCGGCACACTTGAGGTGCGCAGCAATTGGCACATCTATGTCGAAGAATTCACACAGGCCGTGACACAACTGACCCACCAAACACCCGAATTTTGTGGATTGCTGACCAACCTCGAACCCATCACCTCGTTTGAGCGCAAGTATCAAGCCCGCGGCGAGAAACTTTGGGGGGTACGTTTTGTCTTACATGGTTCCGCCCATGGCCACATTTAGAAGCACATCCCCACAATGCTCAGCCAACTGAACCACTAATTGCTGGATTCTGACGACAAGATTCAAACCCGCACATCGTCTATGCAAAAAATCAGACATTTTGCGTGCGCCCAAGAAAAAAATTACTTGTGCACCAAAAAAATGCAGTTTTGGCAAATTCCAATCCCACACCCATGGCTCGCACCACATCGGTGCAAGCCCTCCATCACCTTCTATTAATTTGCACCACTTGGTTGCAAAAAATCAAATAAATCAATTGGTTACAAATGGTTTTCGATAAGCCACTTGCTTTACAAAGACCATTTTTTCACTCAAACTGCACCCAGTCTGTTCAAAAAACACTTTTTGAACGTTCTTAATTTTTAATGAATCTGAGGTTTTGATTCTGCCTGAATTTTTGATTTTTCCGGCCTGAACGGCGACGAAATTTCACTGAATTGAGGTACTGTCAACACCCCATCCATTCACAAACAGTTCCACAGGAGAATGATATGAAACGTAAATTACTGCCCTTGCTACTCATGCTTGCCACTGGTGCCGCATGGGCGCAAACCGCGCCCGAAGCGGCTCCTGCAGCACCCGAAGTGGTCGCTGCCGTGGACTTTGCAGACACCGCTTTTGTCCTAATCTGCTCGGCCTTGGTATTGTTGATGACCCCAGCACTGGCTTTTTTCTATGGCGGTTTGTCGCGCAGCAAAAGCGTGCTCAACACCATGATGATGTCTTTCGTCGCCATCGGTGTGGTGACCATTGTGTGGGTTGCGGCTGGTTTTTCGATTGCCTTTGGTGACGAACCGATGGGCGCGTACTTCGGCAGTTTTCAAAACATCATGCTCGCAGGAATTGATAAAAACTCAACGGCCGCGACCCTTAATGCCGCTCATTTAATTCCGAAATATGTGTTCGTGATGTTTCAAGCGACTTTTGCCATCATCGCAGCCGCATTGATTAGCGGTGCTTTGGTCGATCGCATGAAGTTTGGCGCGTATTTGACCTTTATTGCCCTGTGGAGTTTGTTTGTCTACGCACCCGTAGCACACTGGGTATGGGGTGCATCTGGCTGGTTATTAGAAAAAGGAGCTTTGGACTTTGCGGGCGGTACGGTGGTACACATTAATGCAGGTGTATCGGCTTTGGTTGCGGCTAAGTTGCTTGGCCCTCGTTTACAAACCACTAAAAACGGCGCGATTCCACACAATATTCCCTTCGTGATTTTAGGTGCTGGCTTGTTGTGGTTCGGTTGGTTCGGCTTTAACGCAGGCAGTGCCTTGAGCGCGGACGGCAATGCAGGCTTGGCGATGTTGACCACTCAAATTGCCACTGCAACTGCGCTGATGGTTTGGGTTTTCTGGGAAAAAGCCACAGGACACGCCATGAGTGCGGTGGGCGCAGCAACAGGCGCAGTGGTTGGCTTGGTGGCCATCACCCCAGCCGCAGGCATCGTCAGTCCAGCGTATGCAATGGTGATTGGCGTTTTGGGTGCAACGGCCAGTTTCTGGGCGGTACAAAGCAAACGCTTTTTTAAAGTCGATGATGTGTTGGACGTATTTGCGTGTCACGGCGTTGCGGGGATTGTCGGTGCAATTTTGACGGGTGCATTTGCATTCTCCACAGGTATGGGTAAAGAAAGCACTTTGGAACAGGTTAAAATTCAAGCGATTGGTGTCGGTGCAACCATTGTTTACGCTGCAATCGGAACCTTTGTAATCATCAAATTGATTGACCTCGTGATGGGCATCCGCTTGGCCAAAGACGACGAATTGCAAGGCGTGGACATCATCAACCACGAAGAATCTGCTTATACAAACAAGTAAGTTATATTTGGCGGTAAAACACCTTGAATCAATCGATTCAGATAGATTCTCAAAACCAACACACCCTCCTTGATGGAGGGTGTGTCACGTTTGAAGACCGATAACGCAACGGACAAATCATCAAAACCGCATGTGCTCACCCACATAAAAGTGCGATAATGCGCCCATTCAATCGGAGGATATATGAACGGTCAAGACTGGAAATCAAACATCGAAGCCACTGTGGAATCTTGGACTCAAAACACACCCCTACAAGATTTGAGTGCAAATGCCAAAACATTTCTCATCAGCGCGCTACAAAAGTTGGATGTGGTCACACGTGAGGAGTACGAAGTGCAAGTCGCCGTACTCGCACGCACCCGCGAAAAATTAGACGCGTTGGAACAACAAGTACAGGCTTTGGAACGCGAGCGTCTTAATTAAAGCATCGCTGGCACACTGATGGTTTCACCACTTGGATAATGGTAAGCGGTGAGCTCCAACCCCCACACACAACCCGTATCCAAACAAACCGTGTTGTTTTCATAATGCAACCCTAAAGCCGACCAGTGACCATAAACAATCGGCTGATTCAAAGTTTTACGTGCAGGCACTCGAAACCAAGGCAACAACCCATCAGGAATATTCGGCAATTCGCCTTTGAACTGAAAATCCATCGCCCCGTGGGCATCACATACCCGAATGCGGGTAAACGCATTGATGATGGCACGAATACGTTCTGCGCCTTTGAGACGGTTGCTCCAATAATTGGGAGAACTGCCAAACAGGGTTTTGAGTTGCTCAACATAATCGTCTGCAGACAGTATTCTTTGCGCTTCTTGCGAATATTTCAAAGTCTGCGCCAGCGACCATTGCGGCAAAACACCCGCATGCACCATCAGCACCCCATGTTCGTAATGTGCCAATGGAAACCGACGCAACCAATCCAACCACTGGTTACGCTCAGTGTCATTCAAGACATCGGCAAGGCTGTCCAATCGCCCTGCTTCGCGCACCCCAGCGGCAACGCCCAACAAATGAATGTCGTGGTTGCCGAGCACCACTCGAGCACGCGTACCCAAATCACGCACCTGTCGCAAAACCCCCAAATTATCAGGTCCACGGTTAATCAAATCGCCACAAAACCAGACATCGGCCTCATCGGGAATTTGTGCCAACAAACGCGTGAGTGCATCTGAGCAGCCTTGTACATCACCGATGACATAAAAATCGGGGGGGAAATCTGTGGTTTTTTGGAGCGTATTCATTGTGTCTGTTTGAGTTGACTGTGGTGTCATTATAAATGTCTTTGATGATTGCCATACCTTACGCCATTGAATCAACGACGAAACCCCATAAATCAAGCCATCGCCTCATGATTATGGCGTAAAATGCTGGTTTAATTATTGATTCATTACCCTTCTTAAACCATCATGTCTGATTTTATCAAAAGTTTAAAATCCACCAATCAATGGTGGCTGCTGGCGTGGTTCGATATCCGCCAACGTTATCGCCGTTCGGTTTTGGGTCCGTTTTGGATTACCCTGAGCACCGCCGTGATGATTGTTGCCTTGGGATTTTTGTGGACGCAAATTTTTCACGTGGATGTGCCGAGTTTCCTACCGTTTTTTGCGGCGGGTACCATTATGTGGGTGTTTATCTCTACCCAAATCAACGATGCCTGCACGGGATTTTCACAATTTGAAGGCTATATCCGCCAAATCAATTTGCCATTGCCTGTGTATATTTTGCGTCTGTGGGCGCGTAATTTGATTTTTTTGGCGCATAACTTTGTGATTTTTATTGCTTGTTGGATTTATTTGGATTTTGCTTGGCGACCATTGGTGATTCAATCCATTTTGGGGTTTGCCTTGCTCAGTTATACATTACTCATGGTGTCGGTTCCAATTGCATATTTATGCGCGCGCTTTCGCGATATTCCACCCATTATCCAAAACATCATGCAAATCGTTTATTTCCTCACACCGATTTTTTGGCAACCCCACGCGCTGCCCGTTGAAAAAGCCTACGTCACAGGCGTCAATCCGTTTTTCCATGCACTCGAAATTGTGCGTGCCCCGCTCACTGGACACGATGTTGCCATGACCTCTTGGTACTGGATGCTCAGTACCGCGTTGATCTGTACTTTGGTCGCTGTATGGGCACAAGCGCGGTTCAAAACCCGCGTGGCGTATTGGTTGTAAGGGAGAAGGCGATGACAGCACATATTCAAGCGCGCAATCTTTGCGTCGAGTTTCCAATTTACAACACATCCAACCGTTCGTTGAAAAAACAGATTATCCAAGCCGCCACAGGTGGGCGTATTGCTGAGGATGCAAAAAAACACGTCGTGGTGCGCGCGCTGGATGAAATCGATTTGGATTTAAAACCAGGTGACCGACTGGGATTGGTCGGACACAACGGCTCGGGTAAATCAACTTTGTTGCGCGTTTTGGCTGGGGCATACACGCCCACATCGGGACATTTAGATGTTGAAGGCAACGTTGCGAGTTTGCTCGACATTGGTTTGGGCATGGATGGCGAGGCCAGTGGCTATGAAAACATTGTGATTCGCGGCATCCTCATGGGCATGAGCAAGGCGGAAATCGAGTTAAAAATTCAAGAGATTGCTGAGTTTACTGATTTGGGTGATTATCTGTATATGCCAATGCGCACGTATTCTTCGGGTATGTCGATGCGTTTGGGTTTTGCTGTGTCCACCAGCACCAATGCCGACATCATCTTAATGGACGAGTGGCTGTCGGTGGGTGATTCGGCATTCGCTGAAAAAGCAGCAGCCCGTATGAATGATTTACTCAATCGCTCATCCATCATGGTACTGGCATCACACGACATGGGTATGATTGAACGCGTGTGCAACACCGCAATTCGCTTAGAGCACGGTAAAATTTCCGAAAAATTATTCTAAAGTTTAAAGGGACACGTTATGAAACCACTGCGTAAAGCCATATTTCCGGTTGCTGGTATGGGCACACGGTTTTTACCCGCAACCAAATCCGTTCCTAAAGAAATGCTCACCGTGGTCGATAGACCCGTGATTGACTACGCGGTGCGCGAGGCGGTTGAAGCGGGATGCGACACTTTGATTTTCATCACGGGGCGTTCCAAACAAGCGATTGCCAACTATTTTGACCGCAGTCCTGAACTTGAAAACGAGTTGGAAGAAAAGAACAAAACTGAAGCACTCGAAATCGTGCGCAACATCATTCCCTCGCATGTCAACTGCATTTATATTCGCCAAGCCGAGCCTTTGGGCTTGGGGCACGCGGTGCATTGCGGTGCGCCATTGGTGCATCCTGACGAATATTTTGCGGTGCTTTTGCCCGATGATTTGATTGACGGCTATCAAAAAGGCGCGTTGCAACAAATGAACGAAGTCCACGAGCGCACAGGCAGCAGCGTGATTGCGTTGGAGCAAGTCTCGTGGGATGAGGTCTCGCAATACGGTGTGGTCGCGCCCAAGAACGAACATCAAATCCCCATTGAATTGGCAGGCATTGTTGAAAAACCCAAACGCGAAGATGCCCCTTCAAACTGGACGGTGGTTGGGCGCTACATCCTCAACGGCAAAATCATGCAGCTGCTCGAAACCACCCAACGTGGCGCAGGCGGTGAAATTCAATTGACCGATGGCATCAGCGAATTACTCAAAACCGAAACGATTTTAGGCGTGCCATTTTCAGGTAAACGCTTTGATTGTGGTTCTAAAGCGGGTTTCTTGGAAGCCAATTTACACTTCGGCTTGGGTCTGCTCAAGCGTGGCGGGCGTTAATTAAACATTACGGAGATTGGTTGTGCTGTTGTCCATTGTCATTCCTTACTTCAATGCAGGTAAATACATTTATACGGCTGTGCAAAGCATTTTGGACGCCTGTGTTCAAGACGCGCCGTATGAAATCATCATCATCAACGATGCGTCTGACGCGTCCAACACCGAACACTTAAAAGACATTTACCAGCGCTGTTGGCAACACGCCCAAGTGCCTGTGCGCATTGAAACCCTGACTGAAAACCAAGGTTTGAGCGGTGCACGCAATCATGGCATTCAAATTGCCCAGGGCGAATATGTATTTACCTTAGACGCCGATGACTATGTGAACAAAAAAGCCTTTGTGAAAGTGCTCACGGATGTTAAAAATTTAAATATGGACATGGTGTTTTTCGGTAGTTATTGGTATGAAAAAGACCATGCTTGGGGCATGCAGGGATTCAAATTTGAACCCAAAGCCGAAGTGCGCGTGGACCAAGACGTGATTGCCAGTTACATCAACGCACAGACTTTTTATGCGTGGCGGTTCATTGCCAAACGCGAGCTGCTCCTACAAGTGCCTTATCCACCACGCTTATATATGGAAGACGTGGCCACCTCAACCCCGCTGCTCTCACGCGCCCAAACCATTTGGTATGAACCTGAGCATGTGGTGTACTACCGACAAAATCCCAATTCTATTATGAAGGTGTGGACTGAGAAAAAGAGTTTTGATTTTCTCACCACCGTACAGATGTTGCGTGAACGCTTGCATCTGGACGAGCCGATGAGTCCGATTTTGACGGATGCGTATTTTGGTTTGACCTGTAAAGCCTATTTATGGGCATGTGCCGATGCAATTCGCCACGATTTACCCGATGCCATCGGCGTGTGTGCCCGAATAAAAGCCACACACAGTCGAATGTTTGGTAAAATTACACCTTCGCATTGGTCAAAAATTATAAGCTTATTGGATCGTAGGCAAGCGGTGTCATTTGGGTTGCTGTATTACAGCCCTAAATTGTATCGAACCGCACTCAAAGCAAAACAAAAAATTTTCCCTAAAAAATAAAACAGGAGTAATTAAATGACGCAAACAGCAGTAGCGCCAAAACCCAAGGCGCGCTTGGACGCCGTAGATGGTGTTCGTGGTCTGATGGCCTTGATGATTGTTCTAAACCACTGGTCTACAGGCAATATGTGGGGCAAATTCGGATGGACGGGTCTGTACAACCTGCTTGAAATATTTTTCATGATTTCAGGCTTTTTCATTGCCTTGTCCGCGCTCAAACCCAAACCATGGGACTCCGCGGTGGTGGTGGATCACATCATCAAGCGTTCTGATCGTTTATGGTTGCATTATTTGTTCTCAGTGCTGATTGTATTTGTGTTGGTCGCCGTGATGGCTTTGGCGCGCGGTCATTTTGACGGCAATTATGGCTTACTCGATGCAGTGGTCAAAAATTACCATTCTGAAGGTTTCTCACTGAATTTGTTCAAAAACATTTTCTTGTTACAAGCGTTCTCAATTCAACACTATGAAATCAACTATAACTATCCAGGTTGGTCGCTGTCCGTAGAGGTATTTGGTGGCGCGGTGTTGTTCGCGGTATTGAGCCGTTTTAAAGCGCAAGCCCCTTGGATTACCGCGTTTTTTGGCTTTTTCTTTTGGGTTTTGTTGCAACACGACTACAACTCGCTCGAAGTGCATGTCCAAGAATACAACGCTTTTGTGGTCGCAGGTTTGTTGCGCTTCTTTATGGATGCGTGTATCGGTGCATTCATTTTCACGCAGGTCTCAAAAATCCAATGGTCAAAAACTTGGCAGTTTTTTGAGCCATTCATTTGGGTTGCCATGTTGTATATCTTGTGGCGCCCTGACAGTCCACACGCCTATAAAGACTATATGATGTTGCCGTTTGGCGGCTTGTTCGTCATCATGTTGACCAAATCAGAAAGCCTGTCACAAAAGATTTTCTCAACTGCACCATTTAAATTTCTGGGTAAATACTCATTGAGCATCTTTTTGTTCCACGCGCCGATTTTGATGATTTTGCAATTTTTAAACGTATTCCAACACAACAAAGGCATCATGGTGTTGATCGATAAAATCTTGGTATTGGTCGTGGTGGTGATTTTAGTCATCATTTTCGAAAAAATGTATTTTGCTTTACGCGAAAAATTCAATTTGAAAATTGGTTAATCCATGAATATTGCGGTGGTCGGTGCAGGGTTTTCAGGCGCAGTGATTGCGCGTGAATTGGCTTGTGCTGGGCACGTCGTGACGGTATTTGATGCCCGCCCGCATGTGGCGGGCAATTGTTTTTCCGAGCGCGATGCGACCACCGATGTGATGGTGCATGTGTATGGCCCGCATATTTTTCACACTGATAATCAGGTGGTTTGGGACTATGTGCGTCAATTTGGCGAGTGGATGCCCTACACCAACCGCGTGAAATCCACTGTCAATGGGCAGGTGTTTTCGCTACCGATTAACCTGCACACCATCAATCAATTTTTTGGCAAAACTTTTTCACCGAATGAAGCACGCGCATTCATCGCCGCTCAGGCAGATACTTCCATTGGTGAACCAAGCAACTTTGAAGAACAAGCACTCAAATTCATCGGGCGGGATTTGTACGAAGCTTTTTTCAAAGGCTACACGATGAAACAATGGGGTATCGTGCCAACCGAGTTGCCTGCGAGTATTTTGAAACGCCTGCCTGTACGCTTTAACTACGATGACAATTATTTCAGCCACCGCTTTCAAGGCATGCCCAAAGAGGGTTATACAGCCATCGTTGAAAACATTCTGAATCATGAGAATATCTCGGTGCACTTGAGTACCGCATTCACACGCGAGCGCGCGAGCGCATTTGAGCATGTGTTTTACAGCGGGCCAATTGATGCTTGGTTTGACCATAACCTTGGGCGATTGGCATATCGAACACTGGACTTTGAGCGTGGTGAATGCGAAGGTGATTTCCAAGGTTGCGCGGTGATGAACTATGGCGATGTGAATGTGCCGTACACGCGCATCGCCGAACACAAACACTTCGCGCCGTGGGAGGCACACGAGCGCAGCGTGTATTTCAAAGAATTTTCCCGTGTGTGCGAAGCGAACGACACGCCCTACTACCCCATACGCCAAGTCAACGAAAAAGCCTTATTGGAGCAATACGTCACGCTGGCGCAACAAGAGTCCAACGTGACCTTTGTCGGACGTTTGGGAACCTACCGCTATTTGGATATGGATGTGACGATTGCCGAAGCTTTGGATTGTGCACACGCATTTTTGCACGCACAAACCAACGGCACCACCATGCCCGCGTTTAACCTCAATCCCTTGGTATAACTGATGCGTATTTGTGCCGTTGTCGTCACTTTTAACCGCCGCGCTTGGTTGCTCGAGTGTTTGGACACCTTGCTGGCGCAAACTCAAGCATTATCAGGCATTGTGGTCATCAACAATGCCAGCACCGATGATACCCAAATCGAGTTAGACCACTACATCGCAACGCATCCCGAAATGACGTGGCACATTGCCCACAACAGCGTCAACACAGGCGGTGCGGGCGGCTTTGCACAAGGCATGCAAACCGCACACGCAGCGGGTTACGACTGGGTTTGGGTGATGGACGATGATGTGCTGGCACGTCCTGAAGCCTTGTTGGGGCTGATGAAATTTTCAAACCAAGCACACATTTTGCATGGGCGGCGCACCAATCCGAATGGCACGGTGTTCTACTGGCAAAACACTTTTTTACCATGGATTGGTTTTGCACGCCCTTACCCCGACAGCATATTCAAAACCGCTGATATTTGGTACACCAACTGCGCGTGCTTTGAGGGCGCGCTGATTCATCGTTCGGTGTTTGACACTGTTGGTTATGCCGATACGCGTTATTTTTTGGCATGGGACGACACCGAATTTGGTTATCGCGCCAGTGAGTTTTTTCAAATTGCCTATGTCAACACCATGACCTTGATTCGCCAACGCGGTCACGACAACATTGACATCGGTGTACGCTCACTGTACCGCGCGTCGGATATGTATCGCTATTTTCACATCCGCAACCGTTTCCTCATCATTCAAACCATACTCAAACGCGAGCCACGGGCATGGGCACGCGTGGGTAAACGCATCACGTTTCATGGATTTACAGGGGTACTGATACTCAAGGAAATGGTGCGCGCCACGATGTTCAAAGAGTGGTCGTTGGGCATACCGGCTTTATGGCGGGGTTTGAGGGATGGCATCGCAGGCAAATGGGGCGCGCAATCCTAAAGAAACACGCGTTTAATACACTCAAAAAAGACGTTGCCAAAAAGATTCGGGAATCCACAGCAACGCAACCGTCATCACCACAAAACGGATGAATTTGCCCAGCGACATCCACAGCAAAACTGGCTTCCACGCCAATTTCAGCCAACCTGCCATTGCACACAGCGCATCACCGATGAGCGGCACCCACGAGAGCAACAACACGGGTGCGCCCAGTCGTTGTAGCCAGCGCAGATGCACGGGTGGTTTGTCGTGCGCGAGCAACTCATGTGCGCCATAGCCCATAAAATAAGTCACCATCCCCCCCAACGTATTGCCTACAGTAGCCACCGCAACGGCTGGCCAAAACAGGTCGGGATTGAGTTTGACAAAACCAAACAGCACGGGTTCAGTCGCCATCGGCATAATGGTCGCCGACACAAACGCCACCACGAAAATCGCGGGCAAACCAACCGATGAGAGTGAAAACAATTGAAGTAAATGATTGAGCCAATCTGGCATACGCCTCCTTATTTAATGCGCGTTATTTAAACACAAAATATAGGACAAATTGAGAAAAATACGATGCTCGCTCAAGGTGTCAAGGACAAACACGGGTGGTTGTGGTATCTTTAAGGTTTACAAAACCTTCCTTAGAAGCATCATGCCCTACACCAATTACCTTAAGAAAATCCTCACCTCGCGCGTTTACGAAATCACTTCAGAAACCCCTTTGGAGTTTGCACCACAAATTTCACGTCGCATTCACAACCACGTGTACCTCAAACGCGAAGACACCCATGCTGTATTCTCATACAAAATTCGTGGGGCGTACAACAAAATGGCGCAACTCACCGCAGAGCAGCTCAAAAAAGGTGTGATTACCGCATCGGCAGGCAATCACGCGCAAGGTGTCGCATATTCTGCGTCCAAACTCAAATGCAACGCGACCATCGTTGTACCTGAAACCACCCCTGCGATTAAGGTTGAAGCCATCAAACGCTTTGGTGGTGAGCATGTCGAAATTGTATTGCACGGCGGCTCGTATTCCGACGCACTGGACAAAGCACTGCAATTGGAAAAAGAGCGCAAACTCACTTTCGTTCACCCATACGATGACCCCGATGTGATTGCGGGACAAGGCACGATTGGCATGGAAATTATGCGCCAGTTCAACAGTGTCAATGCCAGCGCAAAAGGTCCCATACACGCGGTATTTGTCTCCATCGGCGGCGGTGGCGCGATCACCGGTGTGGCAGCGTACATCAAAAGCATCAACCCAGACATCAAAGTCATCGGCGTACAAAGTGTCGATTCGGATGCGATGCTGCAATCCATCCGCGCAGGCAAACGCGTGACGCTCAAAGAAGTCGGGATTTTTGCCGATGGCACAGCAGTCAAACAAGTCGGTAAAGAAACCTTCCGTTTGGCGCAAGACTTGGTCGATGACTACGTGGTGGTCGATACCGACGCGATTTGCACGGCGATTAAAGACGTGTTTCAAGATACGCGCTCCATCCTCGAGCCATCTGGTGCAATGGCGTTGGCTGGTCTGAAAAAATACGCTGAGGACAAGGACTTAAAAGGACAAAACCTCATCGCCGTCGCTTCGGGTGCGAACACCAATTTTGACCGTTTGCGCTTTGTCGCTGACCGTGTGGAAATTGGCCAGTCGCGTGAAGCCTTGTTTGCGGTGAGCATTCCCGAAGAACGTGGCTCGTTCTTGCGTTTGTGCGAATTGGTCGGTCAAGAGCGCAGTGTGACCGAATTTAACTACCGCATGAATGACAAAGCACAAGCGCACATTATGGTCGGTATCGCGGTACACAATGCACGCGAATCGGGCAAAATCGCTGAAAAATTCAGCAAAAAAGGTTTTGAGACCACCGATTTGACCCACAACGAATTGGCCAAACAGCACGTGCGCAATATGGTTGGTGGCATGAGTGGCAATATCACCGATGAATTAATTTATCGCTTTGAATTCCCTGAGCGTCCTGGTGTGCTGATGCACTTTTTGACCCATGTCTCGCCGAATTGGAACATTTCCCTGTTCCAATACCGCTCGGAGGGGGGTGACTACGGCAGTGTGTTGGTCGGCATTCAGGTGGCAAAAAAAGACCGTGCGCAGTTTAAGAAATTTGTCACAACCTTGGGGTATCGTTATTGGGATGAAACCGAGAACCCTGCGTATCAGTTGTTTTTGAAAGCCTAATATGAGTGACACGAGTCAACCCATGACACGCACCTTGCCTTTGAGTATTGCAATTGTGCCTGTCACACCATTTGCGCAAAACTGCTCAATTGTGATGTGCAATCAAACGCGCGAGGCAGTGGTGATTGATGCGGGTGGCGACGTGCCTGTTCTTATGAAGCAAATTCGAGAAATGGGCGCGCAGGTACGCGAACTGTGGCTCACACATGGACATGTGGATCATGCCAGCGGCGTGCCCGAACTGGCGGACGCGTTGCAAGCAGAATACGGCTTGGATGCACCTATACCCATCATCGGCCCACACGAAGCCGATCAGTATTGGATTGATGACCTGCCCGCGCGGGCCCAAGCCTATGGCTTTTCGGGCAAAGCCCGTTCCTTTGTACCGACACGCTATTTGCGCGATGGTGATGTGCTGCACATTGGCACAGAAACGGTGCATGTGCTGCACTGTCCAGGGCATACCCCAGGACATGTGGTGTTTTATCATGCGGCCATGCGTTTGGCTTGGGTCGGCGATGTGTTGTTTGCTGGCGCCATCGGACGAACCGATTTCCCTGGTGGCAATCACGCCGATTTGATTGATGCCATCAAAACCAAGCTCTTGCCCTTGGGTGATGATGTACAATTTATTTCAGGGCATGGTCCGATGTCTGACTTTGGCGAAGAGCGCCGTTTTAACCCTTATTTGGTGTAAATGCTGACATGACAGAACTGAACCGCGCGTTTTTGTACCAAGAAACCCACGCCCGTCCGTATTTAAATTTACCCGTGCCGTGCGCGGTTGCACATCTGTTGTACTGGAAAGGCGATAGCCAATCGACCGAATTATTGGATTTGGCAAAAAGTTTGGCAGAACGCCAAGGGGTCACGCCGAAAAGCCATCAAAATTCGTTTTTTGAATACGCCTGCCAAAATTACCACATTCGTTTTGAACAACACACGGAATTTGACACATTGACCATAGCCCAGTCTTTGGAGTTGGACGCGCCTGTATTTGGCATCAATCCTTTGTCCATCGTGGATGAAGCTGCATTGGCAAGCATTGAGGCGCAGGTTTTGGTCAAAGCCCATTTGCACATCGCACTTGAATCTGAGGACATCCACGACATTAAAGACGAAGTGACTCGCCAATTTGCCGACATCAATGGCGAAACACTGGTTTATGGCTCCTACGTGATGGAGCGTCGTGCCGAGGTGTACACAGACTTTAAACTCGATGTCCAAGGTTATTCCCGTTATTTTGCAGTGAGCCACAGTTTGAACAGCACCGATGCAGGGCGACTGATTACGCGCTTGATTGAAATGGAAAACTACCGCATCCTCGCCTTGATTCCCATGAAATGGGTGCGCGCAGTCAGCAAAGAACTCACTGGCATTGACACACATTTGGCACAAATTCTCAGCGCGATTTCGGACAACGCCGATGAAAACGATCCGCAGGTGCAACACCGCCGCTTGGATGAGTTACTCGAAATCGCCAAAGTGGTCGAGAGCCACCGAAACACCCTGTCTTCACGCTTTGCTGCCAGCCGAGCGTACTATCAAATTGTGCAATTTTCATACGACAAGTTGCACGAAGAAAAACTCGGCTCCTTACAACGTTTACAGACATTCGTGGAACGACGCTTGGGGCCTGCGGTTCGGACATTTGATTCGATGCACCGTCGCCTTGATGACATCTCACACCGAATTGACCGCATTGCAGAACTGTTGCGTACTGAAATCAATGTGCAAATGCAACTACAAAACAGTGCCATGCTCGCAGGGATGAACAACAGCGCGAAAATGCAGTTAAAAATGCAAAAAACGGTTGAAGGCATCTCGATTGTTGCCTTGACCTACTACGCAATCAGCGTGCTCGGCTATCTGCTGGGGATTTTCGTACACGGTGATACCAAATACACCGTGATGGGTCTTTTGGTTTTGCCTGTGGCCGGTTTAATTTGGCAATTACAGAAAAAATTACTACACAAAACCAATAAAGACAGAAGATAACTACATAATACGGCCACTTAACAAAAACCCATCATCCACCAGTGGGCAAACGCCAAAAATTAAGGCTGTCCACAAAAAAATACACTACAATGCCCCGCACACATTGCTTTGTTTTAAAATAAAACATAGAAGGAGACGCTATGAAGTTTGATTACCCCATCATCATCGTTGACCAAGATTTCAACGTCGACAACATCTCAGGTTCAGGCATGCGTGCGCTTGCCGAGGCCTTGCAGGCACAGGGTGAGTCTGTGGTGGTGGTCACACAAGCACGGGATTTTTTGGGACTTGCGCAACAATCCGCGCGCGCCTCCGCATTCATCGTTTCGGTGGATGAGCCCGAAAATGGCGAAGTTGAGTTAGAAGATGCCAAAGCACAAACCATAGAAGACCTGCGCGCGATGGTTCAATCCATTCGTGCGCGCAATTTAGACATTCCGATTTTCCTCTATGGGCGCACCCATACTTCACGCGATTTACCCACCGACGTGCTGCGCGAGATGCACGGTTTTATGAACATGTTCGAAGACACCAACGAATTCATGGCGCGACGTGTGCGACGTGAGGCCAAGTTGTATGTTGATGGTTTGTTTACCCCGTTTTTCCGCGCATTGGTCAACTACGCGCAAAACTCCTCTTACTCATGGCATACCCCAGGTCATTCAGGCGGCGTGGCGTATTTGAAAAGTCCTGTTGGACAATTGTTCCATCAATTTTACGGTGAAAACATGTTGCGCTCAGACGTGTGCAACTCGGTTGAAGAATTGGGTCAACCATTGACCCATACAGGCCCAATTTTGGACTCCGAAATCAACGCAGCCCGTATTTTCAAAGCCGATCATTGCTTTTTCGTCACCAATGGCACATCCACTTCCAACAAAGTCGTTTGGCACGCCAATGTCGCCCCAGGAGACATCGTGGTGGTGGATAGAAACTGTCACAAATCGAATTTGCATGCCATCATCATGACGGGGGCTCTGCCTGTATTCCTCGCGCCCACGCGCAATTACCACGGTATCATCGGCCCGATTCCGAAATCGGAGTTTTCGATGGAAACCATACAGGCAAAAATTGACGCGCATCCACTCATCAAAGACAAAACGCGCAAGCCAAAAATCTTTACGCTCACACAGTGTACCTACGATGGGGTGATGTACAACGCCCACGCAATCAAATCCATGCTCGACGGTAAAATCGATACCCTACATTTTGATGAAGCGTGGCAACCGCATGCCTATTTCCACCCGTTTTATAAAAATTATTGCGCCATTGATGGCGAATATGGGCGCACGCAAAAATCCATTGTCTTTTCAACCCAATCAACCCACAAACTGCTCGCCAGTTTGTCGCAAGCCTCGCAAATTTTGGTGCAAGACGCAACCAACAACCCGTTGGATCGCTATCGCTTTAACGAAGCTTATTTGATGCACGCATCCACCAGCCCACAATACTCCATCATTGCGTCATGTGACATTGCTGCGGCGATGATGGATGCACCAGGTGGTACGGCCTTGACTGAAGAGTCGCTCATTGAAGCGATGGATTTTCGCCATGCCATGCGCAAAGCCGAGGCAGAGTTTGCTGAATCAAACACATGGTGGTTTAAGGTATGGGGGCCTGAACACTTGCCGAGCAATGGCATTGGCAGTTCAAGCGATTGGCAAGTCAAAGCGGGTGATGATTGGCACGGTTTCGGTGAGATTGAACCCGATATGAACATACTTGACCCCATCAAAACCACGGTCATGATGCCAGGTTTGGAGATGACGGGAGCGTTTGAAGACACAGGGATTCCCGCAGCCATTGTGGCTAAATATTTGTCAGACTACGGCATCATCATTGATAAAGTCGGCCTGTACTCATTTTTTGTGATTTTTAACATTGGTATCACCAAAGGGCGTTGGAGCAGCCTGCTGATTGAGTTGCAACAATTTAAAGATATTTACGACGACAATAAACCTATTTGGCGCATTTTCCCTGATTTTGTAAAATCATATCCGCAATACGAAAACATGGGGGTTAAAGATTTGTGTCAGGCCATTCACGCCACCTACAAAAAATACAATATCGCCCATACCCTGCACGATATGTACGTCAAACCCATTGTTCCCGCAATAACCCCTGCAGAAGCATGGGGACGTGTTGCGCACCGAAAAGTCATGCGTGTGAATGTGCGTGATTTGACAACCCAGCACGTCACAGGTGTACTGCTCACACCATATCCACCAGGGATTCCTTTGCTTATTCCAGGTGAATACATCACACAAGAAGTCATCGACTACTTGCACTTTACCTTGGAATTCAATACCCAATTCCCAGGGTTTGAGCAATCTGCGCATGGCTTGATTAAAAGCACTGTCAATGGTCGATTGGAATACTTCATTGACTGCGTCGAATTGTAAGACGAACCGACACCCTGTCTATTGTTAGATGGGGTGTGTCGGTTGATCTCTCAAAAGCATCTCTAACCTGCCGTATATAAAAACCACGTTGCGTGCATGGCGGTGAATATTTTTCGGTTAAAATACCTCTGCTTACACACAAAGCAGATTTATTTTCATTCGATGTATTTAATAATAAGGGATATTTATGAATAAATTATTCGCAGAGTTTTTTGGCACGTTTTGGTTGGTATTCGCAGGTTGTGGCAGCGCGGTTCTCGCGGCGGGTTTTAACGGTGAAGGCAGCAATTTAGGCATTGGTTTTGTGGGGGTGTCTTTGGCCTTTGGCTTGACGGTTTTAACCATGGCCTATGCAGTCGGACACATTTCGGGCGGCCATTTCAATCCAGCGGTGACTTTAGGCTTGGTTGCGGGCGGGCGTTTTCAAGCCAAGGATGCAGCAGGCTACATCATCGCTCAGGTCATCGGTGGTATTGCAGCGGCGGCCGTTTTATACTTTATCGCCTCAGGCAAAGCAGGCTTTGTTGCGGGCGGTTTCGCTTCCAATGGCTTCGGGGATTTGTCACCAGGCAAATACAGCATGGGGGCTGCTTTTGTTATGGAAGTGGTTATGACCGCAATTTTCTTGTTTGTCATCATGGGGGCAACCCATAAAGATGCCGCGGCAGGTTTCGCACCGATTGCAATTGGGTTGTGCTTGACCTTGATTCATTTGGTATCCATTCCTGTGACCAACACCTCAGTCAATCCTGCGCGCTCTTTGGGTGTGGCGTTGTTTGCCGATACGGCCGCATTGTCGCAGGTTTGGTTGTTTTGGGTCGCGCCCATCATCGGTGGTGTGTTGGGTGCACTTGCCTACAATGCGGTCAAAGGCAATAAATAATCGCACTTGGGTATAACAAACGCAACAATCAAAAAGGCATCCGAGGATGCCTTTTTTACGGTCAATTCATTGAATTCACACTCACAGCAAGCTTTTCAATAAACGCCCCATCTCAGACGGATTTTTGGTCACGGTAATGCCACAAGCCTGCATGATTTCGAGTTTTTCCTGAGCCGTGCCTTTGCCACCCGAGATAATCGCGCCTGCGTGTCCCATGCGCTTACCCGCAGGTGCGGTTACACCCGCAATAAAACCGACCACGGGTTTGTTCATATGCTCTTTAATCCAAAGTGCGGCTTCTTCTTCATCCCCACCGCCGATTTCACCAATCATAATCACCGCATCGGTGTCAGGGTCATCATTGAACATTTTCATGACATCGATGTGTTTTAAACCATTGACAGGGTCACCACCAATGCCAACGGCCGTAGATTGCCCCAAACCCAGTTCAGTCAATTGTGCCACCGCTTCGTAGGTCAAGGTTCCTGAACGGCTCAGTACACCAATTCGCCCTTTGCGGTGAATGTGTCCAGGCATGATGCCAATTTTCAGTTCATCAGGCGTAATCACACCAGGACAATTGGGGCCCAGCAGCAAGGTCTTGCGATTTTCGCGACGCATGCGATCGCGCACTTCCATCATGTCACGCACAGGAATGCCTTCTGTGATGCAAATGGCCAAATCCAAATCAGCCTCGACTGCCTCCCAAATCGCTGCTGCTGCGCCTGCTGGGGGTACGTAAATCACCGAAACGGTTGCACCTGTTTGTGCTTTGGCATCGGCAACGGTGCCATAAATCGGAATGCCTTCAAAATCTTCGCCTGCTTTTTTCGGATTCACACCCGCGACAAAGCATGCTTTGCCATTGGCGTAATCGCGACACATGCGCGTGTGAAATTGACCTGTTTTGCCTGTGATGCCTTGGGTGATGACACGGGTATTTTTATTGATTAAGATGCTCATGGTAGTCCTTTATATTCTTCAATTGAACGGCTCAATAGATATGTGACTCACGCGGGAATGGTTTTACCATCAGCCGCTGCAACCACGCGCTCGGCTGCCTGCGCCATGGTGTCGGCTGAGATAATCGGCAAACCTGACTCGGCGAGCATTTTTTTACCCAAGTCTTCGTTTGTACCTTTCATACGCACGACCAAAGGCACCTGTAAATGCACCTGTTTCGCCGCAGAGATAACCCCTTCAGCAATCACATCACATTTCATGATGCCGCCAAAAATATTGACCAAAATGGCTTTCAGGTTGGGATTTTTGAGCATAATTTTAAAGGCTTCGGTGACTTTTTCGGTGCTTGCGCCACCACCCACATCAAGAAAGTTTGCGGGCTCACCACCATAAAGTTTGATGGTGTCCATGGTAGCCATCGCCAAACCCGCACCATTGACCAAACAACCAATATTGCCATCCAATGAGATGTACGCCAAATCGTATTTGGAGGCTTCAATTTCTGCGGGGTCTTCTTCATCCAAATCGCGCATGGCAACAATCTCTGGGTGACGGTACAGGGCGTTCGAATCAAAGTTCATCTTCGCATCCAATGCCACCACACGACCATCACCCGTGGTAATCAAGGGATTGATTTCTGCCAAGTCTGCATCGGTTTCAACAAACGCTTGATACAACTTTTGAATGGTGGTGCGCGCTTGTGACACGCATTCTGCTGGCATACCCATGCGCACTGCCAACTCGTCACCTTCGCCATCGGTCACGCCAGTAACGGGATTGACAAATAATTTATGAATCAATTCTGGCGTATGCTCGGCAACCTCTTCAATATTCATCCCGCCTTCGCTCGATGCCATCACGCAAACTTTTTGTGTGGCGCGGTCAATCACCATACCGAGGTAGTATTCTTTTTGAATGTCCGCGCCTTCTTCGATGAGCAAACGCCGCACTTTCTGTCCCGCAGGTCCTGTCTGATGCGTGACCAATTGCATCCCGAGGATTTGTTCAGCATATTGTTTGACCTCGTCCATGGATTTGGCCACTTTGACACCACCACCTTTACCACGTCCGCCTGCGTGGATTTGCGCTTTGACCACCCAAACCGAGCCACCCAATGCTTGCGCGGCTTTGAGGGCATCATCAACCGAAAATGCGGGAATGGCGCGCGGAACAGGAACGCCGTATTTTTTTAAGATTTCTTTGCCTTGGTACTCATGAATCTTCATAAGGTTGCCTCTTTAATGTGTTGTTCATATTGTTCAAATCACTTGTGTGGAATGCTCGCCCAAGCGCGCAGACTTGATTATTCTACATGATTGGGCACACACCAACCGTGAAATATGCATCACTTCTGACCTATATGTGGCGAACGAAAATGTGATGAAAACCACTCAACTTACAATACCTAAGACTACTCAGGATGTTTGTACCAACGAGGGTAATATAACTTGACTGCTTCGGCACCTTCTGCCAATGCGTGGCATTGGTTGATTTGAAAGGGGCGACCCGCCTGCTCATCGCCCACGGCTTGACGATGCCGCACCGCCAATTCAACCCCCACACCTTGAATCGCCACGGTTGGAAGGCTATTGGCCAACTCAGTGATGTGGGTGCAGCCATGAATCCCTGAGAACCGCTCACGCATCGCACTGCGAAAACCGCGGACAATATTAAGACCCACCATTTTTCGATAATCGGGGGTGATTTGCTGACATTGTTCCAAATAGGGCGCAGCCAAGGTATCGCAATGCACATCCACAATGCTCAAGGAATTATCCACCGTAACGCGCAATATCATGCTGTGCAAGGCTTCAGCCGTTTCACGCTCACAACTGGCCAGAGTGAATGGATACGTTTTTCGGTCTTGCATTTGCGCTTCGATGTCCCACAAACCATCTGCACGCTCATATACCTCATAGCAAAACGTGCGACGGTGTTTGAGTGTGCGCTCAACAGGCGGCGTGGTCATGGCCTCAATTTGCGTTTGAGAGACATCCTCGGCAGCGCGTGTGAGGGCTGTGGTCAAATGGGGTTGAGTTTTCATGAGTACCTTAATGGGTTGCAATAAATAGTCAATCGGTGGTCAATCAAAATAGCACATTCGTTCTATTTTATTCGATTTTCAAACGATGACAAGATTTTTTCTTTTAAATGATTGAATTTTCAAAATGTTTTGGGGGTGCTGGTTTTGAACTAACTTCACGGCTGGCCTGTGAATCGGCTACAATAACGCTTTCTCACTGCGTCAATCACTCAATATGACCACCGTAAGCACTCACTCACCAACGACTGACATCACTGATTTTTCCCAATTTGAATTGGATGTAAAAATTCAGCGCGCCATCGCCGAAGCAGGTTACACCACGCCCACCCCGATTCAAGCGCAAGCCATCCCTGTGGTGTTGTCTGGTCAAGACGTGATGGGTTCAGCACAAACGGGGACGGGTAAAACCGCCAGCTTTGTGCTGCCAATCTTGCAAAAAATCTTGCCTTTGGCCTCCCACAGCACTTCACCTGCGCGCCATCCCGTGCGCGCCTTGGTGCTTGCTCCGACGCGTGAACTGGCAGTACAGGTCGCAGACAACGCCGCGCTGTACGCCAAGCACACGCCGATTCGCACCGCAGTGGTGTTCGGTGGCATGGATATGAAGGTGCAAACCCCCATCGTACGTGCAGGCGTCGAATTGCTGATTGCCACGCCGGGGCGGTTGCTTGACCACATTGAGCAGGGCAATGTGAATTTGAATCAAGTGCAGTACTTGGTGTTGGACGAAGCCGACCGCATGTTGGACATGGGCTTTTTACCTGATTTGCAACGGATTTTGAATTTATTGCCCAAACAACGTCAGACCTTATTGTTTTCTGCGACCTTCTCGCCTGAGATTCGCAAACTGGCGGAATCCTACCAAAAAGACCCAAAAATCATTGAGACGGCACAACGCAATGCCACCGCCACCAACGTCACGCAAGAGATGTTCGCGGTCAAAGACAAAAACCACAAGCGCAGCGCACTGGTGCAATTGCTCAAGCAAGAAACCATTGACCAAGCCATGATTTTCGTCAATACCAAAATCGAAGCGCGCGACTTGGCACGGTTTTTGCAGCGCGCGAAAATCAACGCACGTGCTTTGCACGGCGATCAAACCCAAGCCGAGCGTTTGGCAACACTGGATGAATTCAAAAGCGGTGCCGTGGCGATTTTGGTCGCCACCGATGTGGCAGCGCGCGGCTTGGATATTGCCCAAATGCCTTGCGTGGTCAATTTCGATTTACCGTACAACGCCGAGGACTACGTGCATCGCATTGGCCGCACGGGGCGTGCAGGCGCGAATGGACGGGCATTGTCTTTGGTCACCGCCTTGGACGACAAATTGCTCGCAGCGATTGCCAAACTGGTGCGCATGGATTTTGAACTCAAAACCATACGTGCAGAAGAGCGCCCCCATCGTGAGACAACGCGAGATTTACGAGACGCGCGCGCGTCATCGAATTCTGAACATGCCAACACCGAAGCCCGTATTCACCACATTGAGCGTAGTGCGCCGCACCGTCGCAGCGCTTGGGATGAAGAAGAGTTAAATTATCTGCGCCGCAAAATGGCATTGTCGGACGACCCGTTTTTTTCCACACCTTACGAGGCCAATGCACACACGCACAGCCCAAAAATGGATTTGGCGCACACCCGTTTGTCTTCCACCATGCCGCAAACCAAAACCAAAAAACCCGTTGCAGCATTGTTTGCGATGGGTAAGAAAAAATAATTAACCCATCACGATTTAATACTGGCGCGATGCTGTTTGGATTGTTATGATTGAGGTCGTTAAACAGCCTCTTGTACGCCAAATGAAACAAAGTGATTCAATCGTTCACACAAGCAAAAAAGGAACATCATGAGAGACACCAAAATTGTTGCTACTTTAGGGCCTGCTTCAAGTTCTGAAAATGTGTTGCGCGAAATGATTCGTGCGGGCGTGAATGTGGTACGGATTAACTTCTCACATGGCAGCGCGCAGGAACACATTGACCGAGTGCACATGGTGCGCCGCATTTCTGAAGAAGAAGGCCAACACGTTGGGGTCTTGGCCGACTTGCAAGGCCCGAAAATCCGCATCTCAAAATTCGCCAACCAACACGTTATGCTCGCCAATGGCGTGACCTTTACTTTTGACATTCACGCCGATGTTTTGGGTGATGAGTTCCGCGTCGGTTTGGATTTTCCCGACCTCATCAAAGACGTGGTCAAGGATGATATTTTATTGCTGGACGATGGCAAAATCCGCATGCGTGTACTGGCTGTGAATGAAGAGAAAGTTGACTGTGTGGTTGAACAAGGTGGCAAACTCTCTGACCGCAAGGGCATCAATAAACTCGGTGGTGGACTTTCAGCGGCAGCACTGACGGCCAAGGACATGGCGGATATCATCACTGCTGCTGAATTTGAAGCAGATTTTCTCGCGGTCTCTTTTCCCAAAACCAAAGCCGATATGTACATGGCGCGTGAATTGATGCGCAATGCGGGTGGCAATGCACTATTGATTGCTAAAATCGAACGCGCTGAAGCCATTCCCAACCTTGAAGAAATTCTTGATGCGTCGGATGGTTTGATGGTTGCGCGCGGCGATTTGGCGGTTGAAGTCGGCGATGCTAAAGTCCCTGCCCTGCAAAAAATGATGATTCGTAAAGCGCGCGAAATGAATAAGCTCTCCATCACCGCCACGCAAATGATGGAATCCATGATTACCAACTATGTGCCCACTCGCGCTGAGGTGTCTGACGTGGCCAACGCAGTGTTGGACGGCACAGATGCGGTGATGCTGTCTGCTGAAACCGCCGCAGGTCAATTCCCCGTGGCGACCGTGCGCACCATGGCGCACATTTGTGACGAGGCGGAATTCTCTGCTTTGGTGAATTTAGACCGTGATTTGCGCGATTATGTGTTTAATCGCGTGGATGAATCGATTGCAATTTCTGCCATTTTTGCTGCCCATCACTTGAAAGCCAAAGCCATTGCAGTGATGACTGAATCAGGTTCAACCCCACTGTGGATGACCCGCTACAACACCAGCGTGCCGATTTATGCGTTCAGCAAAAACATTCGCACCTTGCGCCGATTGAGTCTCTACCGCGAAGTGACCGTGATGCAACAATTGGAAACCGATATGCCGCCGTATGAGGTTGCCGAAAAAGTCGCTTCCATCCTCACCGCCAAAGGCATTGTCAGCAAAGGCGATACCATCGTCATCACCCGCGGTTCAACCATGGGCAAATCAGGCACTTCAGACACGATGCAAATTCGAAAAATCCCGTAATCTCGGCTATTTCAAGAACCAAACAACGAGGGCGCGACTGCGCCCTCGTTGTTTAAATTCGAAAAGGCAAATATTCTTTCTTCGCAACCACTATGTCAACTGTAAATAAACCATCGTAACAGCCGCCGCAGTCATTAAAATCAATGTCAGAAAACCAAAAATATTCGACCACGTTCCATTGACAAAATCGCCCATCACTTTTTTATTGTTTGCAATGTGTAAAATAACCGCAATTAACACAGGTGCCGTGAGTCCATAAAGAATGGCCGACCAAATCAATGCCTTTATTGGCGACACGCCCACATAGTTCATCAACAAACCAAGTATAAGTGATACAACAATAACCATGTAAAACGCTTTTGCCTCGTGAAATTTTTTATCAAGCCCCTGCTCCCATCCAAATGTTTCCGTAATGATGTAGGACAATGAACCACATAAAACTGGAATAGCCAAAAGTCCTGTACCAATCACACCCGTGGCGAACAACAAATAGGCAAATTCACCCGCTAAAGGCTTTAAGGCCAAGGCAGCTTGTTCTACGGTGTCAATCTGGTGTACCCCACCGTTAAACAAAACCGTCCCTGTTGTGAGAATAATAAAGAACATCACAAGATTTGAAAAAAACATTCCAAAATCAACGTCTTGCTGCATATCATGCATAATTTTTTTATTAAGCACCAATAGTTTTTTCTTGTGTTTCCTGTTTTCAACTGACATGGTTGCCTGCCAAAAGAACAGATAAGGCGAAATGGTTGTACCAAGAATTCCCACAAGTATGCCAATATAATGCTTGTCGAAAGTAATCTCTGGTATCAACGCTCCTTTAATAACAGCCCTCCAATCCTGTTGATACAAAAACGGCACAATTAAGTAAATCAACAGCACCACACTCAGGTATTTTAAAATTGCAGCAAATTTTTGGTAGGGTAAGTAAATAATTAATATCAACAGCAATAGCGTAAAAAACACACTGAAAAATATGGCGTGAATAGATGGAAACAAGAGATTTCCGACTGCCCCCATACCTGCAATATCCGCGCCAATATTCATCACAATCGCAGGAAAGCTAAACAGCAACATGAGATATAAAACAGGTTTTGAATAATTTGTTTTCAGTGTTCCTGTCAAACCTTGCGACGTCACCATGCCAATTCTGGCACACATTTCTTGGATTGCCGCCATCAGTGGAAAAGTAACGAGGGCGGTCCAAAGTGTTGACAGCCCGTACTGAGCACCTGCTTGTGAATAAGTTGCAATACCTGATGGATCATCATCACTTGCGCCCGTCACAAGCCCAGGGCCAAGTAATTTCCAGAAGCGAAGAAGTTTATGAAAGCGTTTTTTACTGTGATTCATTTGCCACATTCTAATTTGACAACAACCTGATCCAAAATTTTAGGCGGACACCGACATGACAACCATCCAGTACAATATCCCAACAGCAATCTGCCGTGGTATTGTATGCACTATACACGCATCAAGGTTAAGGAAACACGGAATCAATCAAACCCATCTGCATTGGAAGAACAGACCGCAACACAAATGATGGGATTGATTCTATACTTTTTTTAAAAATTGTTGATGTTGGCTGAGATTTAGGACGAGGTCAAATTCACCGCATGTTCACGCGTTTCATGAAACACCAAATCAGGGTAGCGCTCAGTCATCATGTTTAAATTCACGCGGTGATTGGCCAAATAAGTCAAATTGCCTGCGGCATCGCGTGCGAGGTTATTGACCTGCGCTTTTTCAAATTCTGCCAATTGCGCTTTATTGTCAGAGCTGACCCAACGCGCGATGTTCATCGACGGCGTTTCAAACACCACTTCCACACCGTACTCGGATTGTAAGCGCGAAGCAACCACCTCAAACTGCAACACCCCGACCGCGCCAAGTATCATGTCACTGCCGTTGGCGGGGATGAACACCTGCACCGCGCCCTCTTCGCCAAGTTGTTGCAAGCCTTTTTGCAACTGCTTGATTTTCAATGGATTTTTGATGCGCGCGATGCGAAACAATTCGGGTGCAAAAAATGGAATACCCGTGAACGCCAACACTTCGCCTTCAGAAAAACTGTCACCGATTTGAATATTGCCGTGATTCGGTATGCCAATGATGTCACCCGCAAACGCCTCTTCGACAATTTCGCGCTCGTGTGACATAAAGGTCACCACTGAGTTGGCGGCAATATCGCGGTTCAAACGCAGATGCTTCATTTTCATACCGCGCTCAAACACACCCGAACACACGCGCAAAAACGCAATGCGGTCGCGGTGTTTGGGATCCATATTCGCTTGAATTTTAAACACGAAGCCTGAGAATTTTTCTTCAGTCGGCACAACCGTGCGCACAGTCGCATCACGCGGCGCAGGCGCAGGTGCCCAATCAATCAACGCATCAAGAATCTCACGCACACCAAAATTATTAATCGCCGATCCGAAAAATACGGGTGTGAGTTTGCCTGCCAAAAACGCGTCCAAATCAAACGGATGCGATGCGCCCTGTACCAATTCAATGTCCATGCGCAATTGTGCTGCTTCATCGGCGAACAATTCATCCAAGCGTGGATTGTCAATGCCCTTGATAACTTCCAAATCCAAAATCAATTTTTCTGTACCCGCCTCGAACAACAGCACCTCATCGCGCAGCAGGTGATACACACCTTTGAAACTTTTGCCTTTACCAATCGGCCATGTAATCGGTGCGCAATTGATTTTTAAAATGGATTCAACCTCATCAAGCAAATCAAGCGAATCGCGGACTTCACGGTCACATTTGTTCATAAAGGTGACAATCGGCGTGTTGCGTAAACGACAGACATCCAACAATTTAATCGTCTGCGCTTCCACCCCTTTGGCAGCATCAATCACCATCAAGCCCGAATCCACCGCAGTCAAAACGCGGTAGGTATCCTCAGAGAAGTCTTGGTGACCAGGGGTATCGAGCAGATTGACCACGTGGTCTTTATACTCAAACTGCATGACCGAAGATGCGACCGAAATGCCGCGTTGTTTCTCGATGTCCATCCAATCCGAGGTGGCGAATTTACCGCCTTTTTTGCCCTTGACCGTCCCTGCTTGCAAAATTGCGCCTGAAAATAACAATAATTTTTCAGTGAGTGTGGTTTTACCCGCATCGGGGTGGGAAATAATGGCGAAGGTGCGGCGATGCGCCACTTCGTGGCGAATTTGGGTTGAATCGACAGACATGAGAATACCAAGTTTGACTAAAATAAATAACCCGCAATTTTACGTGATTTTATGGGTGGAGGGTGTTGTTTCAGTGCTGATTGCCAGTGGTTGAGACAGTTTACAGTCTTATGCCCACGTCACTTTGCGCACCGCGGGCATTTGTTTGAGTTGCGCGACCAATTCATCGGTGGGAATGACTTGCCAGTCCATGCCCAATTTGATTTCCGCACGTGCACCTTGAATCTGCACACGCACGGTCACAGCCAAACCTTCGCTGTCCAAATGCGGTTGCAAGCAATTTTTCAGTGCGCGCACATCCAACGCGTTGGTGCGTACATCCAAATCAATCAGCAAAGTATGCGCATTGCTGACACGCGCATGGATTAAGTCCATCACCCGTTTGCAATTGATGCGTAAATTGTCACCGCCTGCGTAGCGGTCGGGCTGAACACTCACTTGCATAAACACCAATTGCTCTTCTTTGATAAAGCGCCCATATCGCTCGGCTTCCTCAGCAAAAATCATCAGTTCCAAACGCGCCGATTTATCGTCCAAAGTAATGAACATGCGTTTGCCACGCTCGGTGATTTGCGTGCGCACCGAGGTGATGATGCCTGTAATGGTCACCAAATCGGATTTCGGGTGCAAACTTGCCAGTTTGGTCGGCGCGATTTTGCGCGCTTCTGCTTCATACTCGTCAAACAAATGACCTGAAAGATAAAAACCCAAGGCGATTTTTTCTTGCGCGAGTTTTTCACGCAGCGTCCACATCGGTACGTTCTCTAACTCAGCTTGCCACTGCTCGCCCATGGTTTCTTCGGCATCAAACAAATTGTTTTGATGCGCATGTTCCGCCGCATGATTGGCCGCCTGTAAAGCAACATCAACGCTGGCAAGCAGACTGGCGCGGTTCGGATGCAAGTGATCAAACGCGCCTGATTTAATCAGCGATTCAACCGTGCGACGATTGACATGCGCTTTGTCCACGCGCATGACAAAATCAAAAAAACTCGTGAACGCGCCGCCGCGTGCACGTTCGCTGGTGATGGCATCGATGGCGGATTGCCCTGTGCCTTTGACCGCGCCCAAGCCATACCGTATGGTGGTCGCATCAATTGGCTCAAAATAATAGTTCGATGAATTGATGTCAGGCGGCAAGATGCTCAAGCCATTTTCTTCCACACAGTCTTGGTACAAGGTCTGCACTTTGTCGGTGTAATCCATGTCCAACGACAAGGTCGCCGCCATGAATTCAGCAGGATAGTAGCGTTTGAACCATGCGGTATGGTAGGCAATCAGTGCGTAGGCGGCCGAGTGGGATTTATTGAAACCATAGTCGGCAAATTTCTCCATCAAATTAAATAATGTGGTTGCCAATTCCTCGCTCACACCATTTAATTCTTGGGCACCTTTGACAAATACCGCACGCTGCTTGGCCATTTCATTGGCGTCTTTCTTACCCATCGCGCGGCGCAATAAATCCGCCGAACCCAATGAGTAACCCGCAAGAATCTGCGCCACCAACATCACCTGCTCTTGATAGACCATCACCCCAAAGGTGGATTCGAGCACGGGTTTAAGCTTCGGGTGAAAATACCACGCATCCTCGCCTTTGCCTTTAATTTTTTGTTGGTTCTTGCGTTGGATAAAGTCGTCCACCATCCCAGAACCCAAAGGCCCTGGACGATTCAACGCCATCAGTGCAATGATGTCTTCAAAGCAATCGGGCTTGAGTTTTTTCTCCAACTCCTTTGCGCCACGCGCCTCGGATTGGAATACAGCGGTGGTATTGCCTGTGGTGAAAATATTGAAGACCTCAGGGTCGTCCAATTTGAGCTGATCCAACTCAAAATCCGCATACTCAGGATGCTGCTGTTTCAAATACATCACCGCACGCTTGAGCACGGTCAAGTTGCGCAAACCGAGAAAGTCAAACTTCACCAGACCGATGTCTTCAACGTCTTTTTTATCGTACTGACTGACCACCGAGGTCGTGCCCTGCGCACAATACATCGGGCAAAAATCGGTGATTTTTCCAGGAGCAATCAATACGCCCCCCGCGTGCATCCCAATATTACGCGTCAATCCTTCAAGTGGCTCAGACAAGCGGATGATTTCTTGTGCTTCTTCTTCATTCTCAAAGCGTTCTTTGAATGCTGGCTCGTCTTTGAGTGTGCGCGCCAGCGTCCACGGATCGGTCGGGTCGTGCGGAATGAGTTTGGACAGACCATCACAATAGTTGTACGGCATGTCCAAAATTCGTCCCACGTCGCGCACCACGGCTTTTGCGCCAAAGGTACCGAAGGTCGCAATTTGCGACACCGACGCCACGCCGTATTTGCGCTTGACGTACTCAATCACTTCATCGCGTCCGTCCTGACAAAAGTCAATATCAAAGTCAGGCATGGAGACGCGCTCGGGATTCAAAAATCGCTCAAACAGCAACGCGTACTCGAGTGGATCCAAATCGGTAATCAACAAAGCGTAGGCCACGAGCGAACCCGCACCCGAACCACGCCCAGGCCCAACGGGCACATCGTTGTCTTTCGCCCACTGGATGAAATCGGCCACGATGAGAAAGTAGCCTGGGAAGCCCATTTGGATAATCGTATCCAATTCGATGTTCAAACGTCCGAGGTAACGCGGAGTTTGCTCGGCACGCACCGCTTCATCGGGATAGAGTTTGCGCAAACGCGCTTCTAAACCTTGATGTGAAACCAAACGCAAATACTCATCGAGCGATTCGCCATTGGGCGTTGGGAAGTCGGGCAACAAGGGTTTACCCAAAACCAATTCCAAATTGCACTGCTGCGCAATCGCAATCGTGTTGCTCAAAGCACTGGGCAAGTCCGAAAAACGCGCGCACATCTGCGCTTGGCTCATCAAATACTGACATTCGCCAAACGCCGACTGACGGCGCGGATTGACCAAAATATCGCCCTGCGCAATGCACACCCGTGCCTCATGCGCACGATGGTCTTCGGGGTTTAAAAATTGAATCGCGTGCGTCGCCACCAAAGGCGTTTGGGTTTTGCTCGCCAATTGCGCTGCTAGCAAAGTTTGCTGTTCAGACGCTGACGTATCAATTCGTTGTACTTCTAAATAAAATCGTCCGCTAAATGCTTTTTTCCATCGTGCCAAAGACTGCTCGGCCGCCAGTATTTTGTCTTTGAGCAAAAGTTGACCCACTTCACCGTCTTGCGCGCCCGAGAGCGCAATCAACCCGGTGTTGTCTTCATTGAGCAACCACTCGGCGGCGATTTGCGCGTGGTGAGATTGGTTATTCACCACGTATGCGCGCGTAATCAAATCACACAAGCGCAGATAGCCTGACTTGTTTTGAATCAAGAGCAACAAGCGAAACGGTGATTTTTCATCATCGGGGTTAATCACCTGAACATCCGCGCCCAAAATCGGTTTGATGCCTTTGTCACGTGCTTTTTTATAAAACTTAACCAAGCCAAAGGTGTTCATCAAATCGGTCATTGCCAACGCACCCTGCGCATCGTCATGCGCTTTGGCGACTGCATCGCCCACGCGAATAATGCCATCCGTGATGGAAAATTCGGTGTGCATGCGCAGATGGACAAATTGCGGTTGGGGCATGGTGAGGGGATTGAACTTTGTGAGAAAATGAAAATTTGGAAACAATCGCTATTGTACAATAGCGCAGGTCTGCTCCAGTCAAAACCAGCGACATAAAAACACTTAAATTGTGAATACGCACCATGTACCCTCTTTGCCCGAACGCATCCAGCCCAACACTTGGCTGGCGCACACTTGGGTACACGCGCAAACATTCAAGCTCAACCAAAACCCAACGTATGTTGGGCGTTTCGCACCCTCGCCTTCGGGCAAACTGCATCAAGGCTCGCTCATCACCGCATTGGCATCATATCTGCACGCGCATTGGCATGGCGGTGTGTGGCGGGTGCGCGTGGAAGATGTCGATACTTCACGTTGCACACAGGCGATGGGCGAGCATCAATTGAGGACTTTGCGAACTTTGGGTTTTCAATTCGATGAACCTGTGCTGTGGCAAACCGAACGTTTTTCGGCGTATCGCGCTGAGTTTGAACGCCTGCGTGCGCAGCACCAAGTCTATCCTTGCACCTGCACACGCAGCCAAATGGCACAAAATCCCAGCGCACACCACTGCGCGCTGGGTATTGATGAGGGCACAACCATACGCACATGGCGTTTTCGAGCAGACCATCAGGTGGTTACTTGGATGGATGAAGCGGGGCACAGCCACACGCAAACTGTCGATGATTTTGTGGTCAAACGCGGTGCACATTTAAGTGATGAATGGGCATACGCACTGGCCGTGGTGGTTGATGATGCCCATCAAGGCATCACCCACGTGGTGCGCGGTGAGGACATCCGCGCGAGCACCGCGCGACAAATTGCCTTGCAAAAAGCCCTCGATTATCCCACACCGCAGTACAACCATGTACCACTGTTGCGCAACGCCGCAGGCGAGAAACTCTCAAAAAGCGAGCAAGCACCTGAGTTAGACACGCTTAATCCTGTGGATACGCTGCTGCATGCTTGGCGGTTTTTGGGTGGTCATGATTTTGAATGCGCGGATGTGACTGAATTTTGGAAAACCGTGAAAACACTTTAAATTCACGCAACCAAGGCTTTCAACACATCGGCATAAATCGCCGCCAAAGGCTCAATCGTTGCGACTTCAATGCATTCATCAATCTGATGAATGGTGCGTCCCAAAGGCCCGAACTCAATCACTTGCGGACAAATCGTGGCGATAAAGCGTCCATCCGAAGTGCCGCCGCTGGTGGATAACTTAGGGGTCAAGCCCGTGTGTGTTCGCACCGCAGCATCAATCGCGTTGGACAATTCCCCCTCTGGGGTAAGGAAAGGATGTCCACCGATGACCCAATCCAAACGATAGTCCAAACCATGACGGTCTAAAATGGCATGCACGCGTTGTTGCAAACCCTCTGCTGTGCTGGCGGTCGAGAAGCGAAAGTTAAAATCCACCACGCATTCACCAGGGATGATGTTGCTCGCGCCCGTGCCGCTGTGGATGTTCGACACTTGCCACGATGTCGGTGGAAAGTAGTCGTTGCCCGCATCCCATTCAGTTTGCGTCAATTCAGTCAAAGCAGGAGCAAACAGATGAATTGGGTTTTTCGCACGGGTCGGATAGGCAATGTGCCCTTGTTTGCCAATGATGGTGAGCTTGCCGCTCATCGTGCCACGCCGACCATTTTTCATCATGTCACCAAAGGCTTCTAAACCCGTTGGCTCGCCCACAATGCACCAATCCAACTTTTGACCGCGTTGTTTGAGCCACTCGACTACTTTCACTGTGCCGTCGTTGGCAGGGCCTTCTTCGTCACTGGTAATCAACAGGGCAATGTTATGCTGTGGGTTCGGATGCGCCGCGAGGAATTGCTCAATGCTGGTGACAAAGGCGGCAATCGAGGTTTTCATGTCCGCCGCGCCACGCGCATACAACACACCATCGCGCACCGTTGGGGTGAACGGGTCGGACGACCACTGTTCAATCGGCCCAGTTGGCACGACATCGGTATGACCTGCAAAGACAAAGGTTTTTGCGCTGGACGATGCACCCTTACTCCCTTTACGAATCGCCCACAAATTGGTCACGCGAAAATCATCAGGCCCGCTGATGATGTCGGTGCACTCAAAGCCCAAAGGCTCAAGGCGCGATTTGAGCAGGGCTTGACAGCCCGCGTCATCGGGGGTATCTGAGCGCAGTTTGAGCAGTTCGCAAGTGAGATCAAAAGTTGGGTTCATTATTTATTCTTTAAAAATCAAAGTATTATTGACTGTAAGCGCGTCTCATCATGCCCCACGAAAATCTGTACGCCATACACCACCACAGGTCGCTTAATTACACTGGTTTTGCTCATCATCAACTCTATTGCAGTCTCAGGCGCGTCCGCCATGACTTTTTCTGCGCCACTCAATCCGCGCCAAGTCGTGCCTTTTTTATTGATGAGCACGTCCAATGGCATGGTTTTTAACCATTTTTTCAAGGTCACCGCATCGATGCCTGATTTTTTAAAATCATGAAATTGATAAGCGATGCCACGCGCTTCGAGCCAAGCACGGGTTTTTTTGACCGAGTTGCAATTGGGGATGCCGTACAGTTCAATCATGTCGTGTATTTAAGAGGGTTGATTTAAAGTCGCGCGCTGGCAAGTCGATTTTGCTACATATTCTTCATTGGCTTTTTGTTTATTTTTTTACATTGGGTAACAGAGATTTTTGTCAACTCTTTGGTTGCGACCCCGCTATCCTTGTAAATCAATTCATTTTCATTTAGTGCTTCAACATGGAAAATAATTAATGTTTGAATCCCCTTATTAAAAATGATGGTTTGATTGTCTTTTAACTCATCCAAATACTGCGTTTTTAATTCTTGTCCAATTTGATTTGAACTGGCTTCAACAACCCTTCCATCAAGTGACACATAACTGGTTACGATATCAAATCTATCATTAATATCAAAAACAGAGTATGAAAGTTCTTGATGTCTCTCAAACTTTATATAACCCATCTGATTTGAAAGGTGATTTTTGACAGTATAACTACCTGACTCAGTTGATTTCCAACGATGGTCAATTTGGTTAATTGAATCAGACTCAATTGTGATTGAAATATCTGGTCTTTCAATTTTCATAATGGTGTGACAATCCCATGTCCCTAAAATTTGTTTGTTATTAGGAATCACTGCTATCTCACCTCTTCTCAATGCGTTATCCAAAGAGGGTAATACAGAATGTTCTGTGAGCGAGGAAGTATTTGTACAGCCTTGCAAAAGCACCACCAGAAAAAGAACAGTCGTCAAATTTTTTATCAGGGTGCTCTTCATTATGTAAAACCCTTATTCCCCACGCAACAACTCATTGATACTGGTTTTACTGCGCGTTTGTGCATCGACTTTTTTCACAATCACTGCACAGTACAAACTGTATTTGCCATCCGCACTGGGCAGATTACCCGACACCACCACCGAGCCTTCGGGAATGCGACCGTAAGTGACTTCACCCGTGGCGCGGTCATAAATTTTGGTCGATTGGCCAATATACACGCCCATACTAATCACGCAGTTGTCCTCGACAATCACACCCTCAACCACTTCTGAGCGCGCACCGATAAAGCAATTATCACCAATGATGGTCGGGTTGGCTTGCATCGGTTCGAGCACACCACCAATGCCGACACCACCCGATAAATGCACGTTTTTACCAATTTGCGCGCATGAGCCGACCGTTGCCCATGTGTCCACCATCGTACCCTCATCGACATACGCGCCAATGTTGACATACGAAGGCATGAGCACGACGTTTTTTGCAATATACGCACCGCGACGCACCACGGCAGGCGGTACAACACGAAAGCCACCTGCGGCAAAATCCGCTTCGCTGTAGTTTGCAAACTTGCTCGGTACTTTGTCATAAAACTGGGTGAAACCGCCTGCGGGCATGACCGCGTTGTCCTCCAAACGGAAGGACAACAAGACTGCTTTTTTCACCCATTGATTGACCTGCCACTGCCCATCGATTTTCTCTGCCACGCGCAACGTGCCTGCATCGAGTTGCGCCAATACGTGCGCCACTGCTTCGCGCACTTCGGCAGGCGCGGATTTTGGGCTAAACTCGGTGCGTTGTTCCCAAGCGTTGTCAATCAGGGTTTGTAATGCGTTCATGTTTTTTCCTATAAAAAATCATTAAATATTGAATGCGACATTATAATGGCAAAAACGCAAGACAGCCCTGAATTCTCCATATGGGCAGATAAGGATGTGTTATGAATCGCTACATGCTATCGCTTGACCAAGGCACGACCAGTTCGCGTGCGATTGTGTTTGACCACGTGGGGCAGATTGTTGGCATGGCTCAACGAGAGTTTGCGCAAATTTACCCGCAGTCGGGCTGGGTCGAGCACGATGCGCATGAAATTTGGCAGACGCAGTCGGCAGTCGCCTTGGAAGTCTTGCAAACGCTCAATCTATCCGCACAGGACATTGCCGCCATCGGCATCACCAATCAACGCGAAACCACAGTGCTGTGGGATAAACACACGGGCAAGGCTCTGTACAACGCAATTGTTTGGCAAGACCGCCGAACGGCTGCACTGTGTGAATCACTCTCAGAGCAAGGTTATGATGCGCTCATCAATCAAAAGACAGGCTTGCGTTTAGACCCGTATTTTTCTGCGACCAAACTCAAATGGTTGCTTGACAACGTTGCAGGCGCGCGCGAATTGGCGGCGCAAAATCGCTTGGCGTTTGGCACCATAGACACGTGGCTCATTTGGAATCTCACGGCGAAAAACGAAGGTGGTGCATTGCACATCACCGATGTGAGCAATGCTTCGCGCACGATGTTGTTCAACATCCGCACACGCCAATGGGATGAGGAGTTGCTGACGTTGTTCGACATTCCCGCATCGGTATTGCCCGAAGTGCGTGCGTCCTCAGAGGTGTATGGCCATACATCCGAAGTTTTTGACGCGCCGATTGCGATTGCGGGCATTGCGGGCGACCAACAAGCGGCACTGTTTGGGCAGACCTGTTGGCAAGCAGGCATGGTGAAAAACACCTACGGCACGGGTTGCTTTATGCTGATGAACACAGGGGGGTTCGCCGCGCCTTCAACCCACAACCTACTGACCACGATTGCATGGCAAATTGGTGATGAAATCACCTACGCATTGGAAGGCAGTATTTTTATCGGTGGCGCGGTGGTGCAGTGGTTGCGTGATGAGTTGCACATCATTGACCATTCGCATGAAATCGAGCCTTTGGCAGCCAGCGTTGCCGACAGCGGCGGTGTGACCTTTGTTCCTGCGTTTGCGGGATTGGGTGCGCCGCATTGGAATCCGAATGCGCGCGGAGCCATATTTGGCTTGTCACGCGGCTCAAGCAAAGCGCACTTAGCTCGCGTCGCACTCGATGCAGTGGCGTATCAAACTGCCGATGTGCTGCGCGCCATGAGTGCCGATGCGCGCATGGACATTGCCACTCTACGCGTGGATGGCGGGGCTACGGCGAATAATTTGCTCATGCACATCCAAGCCGATGTGTTGGGTGTGGAGGTGGTGCGTCCGAAAATCATTGAGACCACTGCGCTCGGCGCGACCTATTTGGCGGGTTTGGCGGTTGGTTATTGGCGCGACCGCGATGAAATTGCGCAATTGTGGCAGGTGGATCAATCGTTTCACCGCACTCGCTCCGTCGAGGATTTGACACGCGAAGCCGCTCAATGGCAACGCGCCATACGCGCCAGTTTGGTGTGGGCAAACGAGTAAACACACATAGCCTCGATTCGTGCGTTCCCGACACAATGCGGTACAATGCCAGCCATTGCCTGCTTCCAGATAATTTTATGAACAACAGTCTGTCAAACCACTTACCACGAACCACCGTGGCGCGCATTGCGCTCATCTACGTCGCCCTGTTTTGGGGAATGTCGTGGTTGGCGTTTCGTTATCTGTACGATTGGGGCATGAGTGGCATGAGCGTCGGGATTGCGATTAGCATTGCCGCGACTGTGTTTGCATGGGTGTTGGCGCGTAGTCATTTGCGCGCTGAATTAGCGAGTATTTCCAAACCCGCTTTGATTTTAATGGCAGTCAGCGCGGCATTCTCAAACCTTGGTTTTACTTGGGGGATGGTGCATGGCGAGGTGATGCGCGTGATGTTGCTGTTTTACCTGATGCCTGTGTGGACAGGTTTGATGGCGACGTTGATTTTCGGCGAGCGCACCAATTGGGCGGGTTGGCTTGGGATTGCGCTCGGACTGCTCGGCGCGATGGTGATGCTGTATGACCCCGCAAAAGGTTTGCCGCTGCCTGCCAATGCCGCCGAATGGTCGGGCTTAGGCGCGGGTTTTGCCTCGGCATTGCTCAATGTACAGGTTCGCCACGTGAGCACCATGCGCTCAGATGTACAGGCATTTGTCTATGGCTTTGGTGCAATTGTGGTCGGTGGCGTTTGGCTACAGTTTGAATCAGGCTCGCACCTGCCGCGCTCTGATATGTGGCTACCTGCGGTGGCACTGATTGTGTTGATGGGCGCATTACTGATGCTCAGTTACCGCATGTATCAATTTGGTCTCAAGTATTTGACCTCGCATCAAGCAGTGGTGATTTTTCCATTTGAGTTGGTCGTTGGCGCAGTTTCATCGGCTTTAATTGCCCACGAAATGATGAGTACGCGGGCTTGGATAGGCGGATTTTTAATTGCATTCGCGAGTTTTATATCCAGTTGGTGGGGTATGGCGGACGATGCCCATTAAAAACTGATAATCACAAACTGGACAAAATGGAAAAATACGGGCGCGGCATAAATCACGCCATCCAAGCGATCCAACACCCCTTGTTCGCGCCCTGTCACATCACCCCAATCGCGAATACCCATACTCATCGCAATGCCACGCATCACCAAACGGCCGAGTATTGAACTGATTGCAATCAAGCCCCCTGCGATGAATGCCTGCCAAGGACGCAATGGGGTGAACCACGCCAACGACGCACCTAAAATCGCCGCAAAAGTTGCACTGGCGATTAAACCATTCCATGTGTAACGGCTATTGATATCGGGTGCTATGCGGCGAGAGGCATTGCGGAAATAGTAATCCGCCACGTGCTGACTCAAAGCAGAAGCACGCACCAAGACCAAAAAGAACAGTAAAAACAAGGCTCTGCGTCCATTGCTAAATCCATGCACGGATTCAATATTCAATATCGCCACCATGTGGCTGATACAATACACTGCGACCATCAGCCCCCATTGCAAAGAGGCATTGCGCGTGAGAAATCGATCGGTGTCTTGTCGAATCACTGTAATCACAGGCAACAGCAAAAACGCATACACAGGGATGAGTACTGTAAACAGACCAAACTCAGAAAAACCAATTAAAATATATTGCAATGGAATTAAAACAAAAAAGGCAATCGATAGCGCACGGTGATCACCGATTTTCACGGGGGTCAAGGTCACAAACTCACGCAAAGCAATGAACGAGAGCACAGTGCTGGCCAGCAACCCACCGATGAGCCCAAACAATCCCGTCAAAACGGCAATCAAAAACATCCACCAAAAACTACCCAAATAGCGTTGGGTGCGCATCAAGAACACACGGCGGGTTTTGTTTTGATGTTTGTCCGCATAAATCAACGACACATACGTGATGATGTGCCCCAAACCCACCAAAAACACCAAACTCAGCAGGGTTAAAATGAAACGTTCGTATTCACTCCAATTCATTGTGGCTCATCCTTGGTCAATTGCTCGCGCTTTTTTGTGCACACGCGTCGATGACCCCTTGGCGTGCCCGCTCTAAAAAAGCCTCTTTGTCTTCGCCTTCTTGCAAAAAGAAAGGCGTTCCAAAACGTGCCGTACACGCCAAAGGCACAGGCCAAAACTCACCCTTAGGCATGATGCGCGACAGATTCTCCAAATACACAGGAACAAACTCAACGGTTGGAAAACGTTTGGCCAAATGATAAATCCCCGATTTAAACGGTTGTGGTATCACGTCTTTATTGCGCGTACCTTCAGGAAAAATAATCAATGAATCGCCCTTGGCCAAGGTGTCATACAGCGGTTGTAGTGGATCTTCATCGCTGCCTTCTGCTTTGCTGCGCTTGATGTACACCGCGTTCAAACCTTGCGTGGTGATGTATTTTTTAAACTTATTGTTAGCCCAGTAATCCCACGCCGCCACAGGATGGGTGGTTTTTTGCAACTCGGGGGGTAAAGCCGTCCAAATCGCCATGGTATCAATGTGACTGGTGTGATTGGCAATATAGATGCGTTGATTGGCATTGGGTTTACACCCAATCCAGCGTGGATATGCACCCACCAAGATGCGTGTCAGACCTTGTAAAATATACGAAACCCACATGATTGGTCGCTCAACTGTGTTTGGTTAACAATGGGGCCAAATACGCACCCGTCACACTTGCTTTGTTTTTTGCCACTTGTTCAGGCGTGCCCTGCGCGATGATTTGTCCACCGCCCGCTCCACCCTCTGGGCCCATGTCGATAATCCAATCAGCGGTTTTAATCACATCCAAATTGTGTTCGATAATCACCACAGTATTACCATGATCAGACAGTTTGTTCATCACCGACAAGAGCAATTCTATATCAGCAAAGTGCAAACCTGTGGTCGGCTCGTCCAAAATATACAAGGTGCGCCCCGTATCGCGTTTGGATAATTCCAACGCAAGTTTGACCCGTTGGGCTTCACCGCCAGATAAAGTCGTTGCCGATTGCCCAAGGGTGATATAACCCAAACCCACATCCAACAAGGTTTTCAGTTTACGCGCAATATTCGGCACGGCATCGAAAAATGCATGCGCTTGCTCCACCGTCATTTCCAACACTTCGTGAATATTTTTGCCTTTGTACTGCACCTCAAGGGTTTCACGGTTGTAGCGTTTGCCATGACACACATCACACGGCACATACACATCGGGTAAAAAGTGCATTTCTACTTTGAGCACACCGTCGCCTTGGCAGGCTTCGCAACGCCCACCTTTGACATTGAATGAAAACCGCCCTGGTTGATAACCACGCTCTTTCGAAGTCGGCACTTCGGCGAACAATTCACGTACAGGCGTGAACAAACCCGTGTAGGTCGCAGGATTGGAACGCGGCGTGCGTCCAATCGGTGCTTGATCGACATTGACCACTTTATCGAAATGCGCCAAACCGATGATGTCATCATGCGGCGCAGGTTCTTCGGAGGCACGATTGATTGTACGCGCGGCCGCAAGGTAGAGGGTTTCATTAATCAGTGTGGATTTGCCCGAACCCGATACGCCCGTGACACAGGTCATCAAACCCACAGGCAGATGCAGGTCCACACTTTTAAGGTTGTTGCCTGTCGCGCCTTTAATAATCAACTCTTGCTCGGTTTTTGGACGGCGTTTTTTCGGTACCTCGATGCGGCGTTTGCCTGAGAGAAAATGTCCTGTCGCTGAATCAGGATGCGCTTCAATTTCCGCAGGTGTACCGCGGGCAACAATTTGTCCACCGTGCTCACCCGCGCCCGGCCCCATATCCACCACATAATCGGCGGTGCGTATCATGTCTTCATCGTGCTCGACCACAATCACCGTATTGTCCAAATCGCGCAGATGTTTCAGCGTTTCAATCAAACGGTCGTTGTCGCGCTGATGCAAGCCAATCGACGGCTCATCAAGCACATACATCACGCCCGTCAAGCCCGAACCGATTTGCGATGCCAAGCGAATCCGCTGCGCTTCGCCGCCTGAAAGTGTATCGGCACTGCGCTCCAAGGACAAATAATCCAATCCAACATTGTTTAAAAACTGCAAACGCAAGGTGATTTCTTTGATGATGCGATCAGCAATTTCGGCTTTTGCACCTTTGAGTGATATGCTTTTGAAATACGCCAAAGTGTCGCGCAACGCCAAACGCGCGATTTCATGCAAAGTGCGTGCGGTCTCACCATCGCCCACGCGCACATGACGTGCGGATTCGCGCAAACGCGTGCCTGCGCAAGCGGGGCAGGGTTGCACGTTTTGTAACTTCGAGAGCTCCTCACGGATGGTCATCGAATCGGTTTCTTTATAGCGTCGCTCAAGATTGGGAATCACGCCCTCAAAGGTGTGCTCACGCACCACCGCGCGCCCTTTGTCTGACAAATACGTAAATGGAATGGTTTGCCGACCTGAGCCGTAGAGGATTTTATGTTGCGCCTCCTCAGGCAGTTCCTCAAACGGCATGTCGATGTCAAAATTGTATTTGAGCGACAAACCTTGCATCATGCTGAACGAATAGGCATTGCGTTTATCCCAACCTTTAATCGCACCCGAAGCCAATGACAAACTCGGATGTGCGACCACACGTTTGGGGTCAAAAAAGGTCACATTGCCCAAACCATCGCATTCGGGACACGCGCCCATTGGGTTATTGAATGAAAACAAACGCGGCTCCAACTCAGCAATGGCGTAATCACAACCCACTTCAGGACAGGCGAATTTCGCACTGAACAATTGCTCAATATTGGTATCCATATCCACCGTGAGTGCGCGGCCATCGGCCAAACGCAAAGCGGTCTCGAAACTTTCTGCCAAACGTTGTTTTAAATCTGCATTGACTTTGATGCGATCCACCACGACTTCAATCGTGTGTTTGTCATTTTTTTTCAAAGCGGGCAAATTATCCACGTCGTAAATCTGCGGCGCAGATGTATTGGCCGCACCGCCACCTGAGCGCACGCGAAAACGCACAAACCCTTGCGCCTGCATGTGTGCAAATAAATCTTCATGCGTGCCTTTGCGATTGGTAACCACAGGCGCGAGTATCATCAATTTGGTATCTTCGGGTAACGCCAACACCGCATCGACCATTTGCGAAACGGTTTGTGAGGCGAGCGGCTGATGGTGATGAGGGCAATACGGCGTGCCGACCCGCGCAAATAATAAACGCAAATAATCGTGAATTTCCGTCACCGTACCCACAGTGGAGCGCGGATTGTGGCTGGTCGCCTTTTGCTCAATCGAAATCGCTGGTGATAAACCCTCAATCAAATCGACATCGGGTTTTTCCATCAACTGCAAAAATTGCCGCGCGTACGCCGATAGGCTTTCAACATAACGGCGCTGTCCCTCAGCGTACAGTGTGTCAAAAGCCAAACTGGATTTTCCTGAGCCGGACAAGCCCGTGATGACGACAAGTTTTTGCCGCGGTAAATCCAAATTGATGTTTTTGAGGTTGTGCGTGCGTGCGCCACGGATTTTGATTTCATTCATATATGTGCTTTGCTGTTTGCATGGAGGCATGGATTTGCTACAAAACGTTACATCACCCACCACGACAATCGACCATCCAATCTGCTACTATAACGCTTTTTACAGACAATTGCCATGTACGCATTGGCACTTGCAAACCCTCATACCCTCATTCACACCATGACCCAATCTGTCGCTACCCAAAACCAATTGAACCCAACTGAGCGCAGCATCAGCATCCGTCTTGCCTTGGTATTTGCCCTGAGAATGTTTGGTTTATTTGTGGTGTTGCCCGTGCTCGCACCCTACGCACTCGGTTTGCCTTTGGGGTTTGGTTTTACCAACGCACCCACGCCCGCACAAACTGGCTTGGCAGTCGGTTTGGCAATGGGCGCGTATGGTTTGACCCAAGCATTTCTCTACATTCCCTACGGATTGGCATCCGATAAATGGGGACGCAAACCCATCATCACCGTAGGCCTCATTATTTTCGCGATGGGCAGTTTTTGGGCGGCCCGTGCCGACAGCATTTATGGTCTGGCGATGGCGCGCGCGTTACAAGGCATGGGTGCCATTTCCAGCGTTGTGGTGGCGATGGTCGCCGACACCACACGCACCGAGGTGCGCACCCGAGCGATGGCAATGATTGGCATGTCGATTGCTTTGACGTTCGCCGTGTCCTTGATTGTCGGGCCAATTTTATTTGACTGGGTGGGGATGCACGGCATCTTCGTGCTGATTGGTGTGCTGGCATTGCTCGCTCTATTATTAATATGGTCAATTCCACTTACACCCTTGGACTCACACCACGCACCCATCAGTTCAAAAAAAGCCATGCAACTGGTACTCGCAGACCGAAAATTGTGGTTGCTCAACTTTGGCGTGTTTATCCTACATGCCGTGCAAATGGCGATGTGGGTGGTGATTCCCTCACGTTTGCTTGCACTGCAATTGACCCACCAACAAAGTACGTTATTGTATTTAATTGTGATTCTCATCAGCATGGCAGCAATGGTACCACTGATTATTCGCGCGGAAAAATACGGCAAAATGTTTGCAACCATGCGTCTGGCAGTCGCGCTGATTGTGTTGGCACAAATTTTATTGGCCACTCAGATGGGTGGCGTGTGGGTGATTGCAGGTGCGCTGCTGGTGTTTTTCACGGGTTTTAATGTGCTCGAAGCCATCCAGCCATCGTTGCTGTCTAAATTCACACATCCAGCCACCAAAGGTGCTGCATCGGGGGTGTACAACACCATACAAGCACTGGGATTATTTGTAGGGGCCATGTTGGGCGCATGGCTTAACACGCATTGGGGCATCACAGGTTTGTTTGTCGGAACCACCATCATGGCGTTGACATGGCTGGGCGCACATCAAGTGTTCTCAAGCCACACGCACACTTCCGCTCAGCACTAAAGTTGATGCTTAATGCAACTGTGTTGATGTACACCGAAGACTTCAAATGACAAACACCCCGAACAGTGATAACCGCTTGGGGTGTTTCGTTTTTCATCAATACCGTTGAGTACGAACCACTGAAACAATGGTCAATTCGTAGGCGCACTTGCAGGTGCGACAGGTGCATTTTGCGGCTGCGGAGTAGGTTGTTGGTTCATACATTCGGTTTTGCTGGGGCAAATCCAACTAAAATTATTGTCACGCCACAGACCGACCACTTTGTACGTATCGCCAACCCAAGTGCCCAAATTCTGCGTGGTGTACGACAAAACATTGCCATCGCCTTGTGCCAAACTCATCACGCCAAAGCCATTGCGCTTACCCAGATAATATTCTCCAATATACTGGCTGCCATTGGCCCAAGTGAACTTACCCTCACCGCTCATCAAACCTTGAGCATAATTGCCCACATACACATCACCAAGTTCACCATTGATATACCACTGCATGGTACCTTGACCATGCGCGTAACCATTGAGGCAATTGCCTGACCATTTAATACTCTCATTGGGCTGTGGATACGGATTCCAAGCCTTGCATTTCGAAGATGAATCAACTGTCCAGTCACCTGCGTACGAAATCTGTGCGTACACAGCCATCAACAAGAGTACAAACATTTTTTTAATCATCCTATTCTCCTTATGGCTTATTGCGCCGATTGAACAATCGATTTTATTGCTGCCCAAAAATCTCATCTTTCACATGAAAAACCTTCTGCCCACAGCGAGTGGGTATTCAAAGATGGGAAGGCTTGGATTGTACTATAACCCAAAACAAATTCATCTGAATCATTGCTTTTTCTGTCGTCACACCACAAAAAAATCCACCTCAATTAAACGAAGTGGATTTTCGATGGGCTTTGTTCAGCACCATTTATACAGCGTCGGTACTGACCTCATTCTCTAAATCAAAGGCTTGATGCAATTCGCGCACCGCCAACTCCATGAATTTGTCTTCGATAATCACAGAGATTTTAATTTCAGAGGTTGAAATCATTTGGATATTGATGCCCGCGTGCGAGAGCGTGTCAAACATTTTGCTTGCCACGCCCACGTGTGAGCGCATACCAATACCCACTGCTGAGACTTTTGCCACTTTATCATTGCCATCAACCGATGCCGCACCAACTGCAGGCGCAACCGTGCTATTAATCAACTCCATGGTTTTATTGTATTCAGCGCGGTTGACCGTGAATGAAAAATCGGTCGTACCGTTTTTGCTTTGGTTTTGGATAATCATATCCACGTCAATATTCGCAGCAGCGATCGGACCCAAGATGTTGAACGCCACCCCAGGCATATCGGGCACTTGGTTCAAGGTGATTTTGGCTTCGTCGCGACTAAATGCGATGCCAGAGATGACTGCTTTTTCCATGTTTTCGTCTTCCTCAAATGTAATCAGGGTGCCAGAGTTGGCTTCTATGTTGATGTCCATATCTGGGTCTGTCAAACTCGACAACACGCGGGTTTTAACTTGGTATTTACCCGCGAACTCAACCGAGCGAATTTGCAATACTTTCGAGCCCAAACTCGCCATTTCAAGCATTTCTTCAAAAGTGATTTTGTCCATGCGGCGCGCATTTCCGACCACGCGTGGATCCGTGGTGTACACGCCATCCACGTCTGTGTAAATCAAACATTCATCGGCCTTAATCGCTGCGGCCACGGCCACCGCCGAGGTATCTGAACCACCGCGCCCCAGTGTGGTGATGTTGTTATTGGGGTCAACGCCTTGAAAGCCCGTGATGATGACCACACGCCCTGCATCCAAATCCTTTTTGACTTTTACACCGTCGATGGACTCAATACGCGCTTTCATAAATGCTGAATTGGTGCGCACGGGCACTTGCCAACCCGTGTAACTGACCGCTGGTGTGCCAATCGCTTGCAGGGCAATTGCCAGCAAACCGACCGATACTTGCTCACCTGTCGAGGCAATCATATCCATTTCTCGTGGGCTCATGTCGGCACAATTGGCGTTAATTTCCTTGGCCAAACCCAGCAAACGATTGGTCTCCCCAGACATGGCTGAAGGCACCACCACCACTTGATGCCCTGCGTTGACCCATTTTGCCACGCGCCGTGCGACGTTTTGAATGCGCTCAACCGAGCCCATGGACGTGCCACCGTATTTGTGTACCACTAATGCCATTTTTGAATGTCCTTTTGAAATCAATACAACCAACCCGTTAGGATACAGAGTGCCTGCACATAACTCAATAGAGTGGCTCTTGTTTGCGCGAATTTACTTGTTTTTCGCGGCGTTTACGCCTCGTCGTAGCCATTGGGGTTGCGACTTTGCCACACCCAAGCATCACGACACATGTCGCTGATGGTGTATTCGGTTTCAAACCCGAGCAATTGACGCGCCAATTGTGGGTTGGCATACACACTCGCCACATCACCCGCGCGACGCGGTGCAATGGTGTAAGCAATGGGTTTACCTGAGGCTTGCTCAAATGCCTGTACCATTTGCAATACGGTCACGGGTTTGCCCGTACCAAGGTTCACGGTGAATGAGTCATTGCCCGCCAACAAATGATTGACTGCGAGCACATGCCCACGCGCCAAATCCATGACGTGAATATAGTCGCGCTCGCCCGTACCATCTGCGGTCGGGTAATCGTTGCCGAACACCGATAATTTTTCGCGCAAACCAATCGCAACTTGCTGTACATAAGGCATGAGGTTATTCGGAATGCCGCGCGGATGCTCGCCAATTTGCCCTGATGGGTGCGCACCCACTGGGTTGAAATAACGCAACATGGCGTAACGCAAGGTTTTGTCCGCGACCGCCACATCGCGAATGATTTGCTCCATCATTACCTTGGTTTGACCATAGGGATTGGTCGCCGATAGCGGTGCATCCTCGGACATCGGGGGCACGCCATTCTCACCATACACGGTCGCCGATGAACTGAGCACAATATGGTGCACGCCAGCCTGCGCCATTGCCGCCAACACCGAGAGTGTCCCCATCACGTTGTTTTGGTAGTAACTCAGCGGTTTTTCCACCGACTCGCCAACCGCTTTATGCGCGGCAAAATGAATGACGGCCTGAATGTCGTGAGTGTTTAGCACATCAACCAACGCAGCCGTGTCCAGCACATCTTGTTCAATCACCATGGGTTTGACCCCAGTAATCACCTGAATGCGCTCGGCCACCTTGGGCGTAGAGTTGGAAAAATTGTCGAGCAATATCGGTGTATGTCCCGATTCAATCAGCACCACCGCAGTGTGCGCCCCGATATAGCCAGTACCACCTGTCAATAATATGTTTGCCATACAAACCTAACTATTTGGTTACATTGAAAAATGTTCGCCCAGATACACGCGGCGCACGGCTTCATTGCTGACAATCGCAGACGCATCGCCCTCGGCCAATACAATGCCATCGCTGATGATGTACGCACGGTCACAAATGCCCAAAGTTTCACGCACGTTGTGGTCGGTAATCAACACGCCAATATTGCGCTCGACCAAAAATTTGATGATGCGTTGAATATCAATCACCGCAATCGGATCAACCCCTGCGAACGGTTCATCCAACAGCACAAAACGCGGATTGGTCGCCAAGGTGCGCGCGATTTCCACACGCCGCCGCTCACCACCTGACAAAGCAGGCGCAGGACTGTGCAAAATATGCCCGATTTGCAAATCGCCCACCAATTGGTTGAGTTGGTGATTGATTTCAGCCAAACCGAGTCGCTTGCCATGCGTGTCGCGTTGCAACTCCAACACCGCACGAATGTTCTCCTCCACCGTGAGTTTGCGAAAAATCGAGGCTTCCTGTGGTAAATACGACATGCCTTTGCGCGCGCGCACATGCATGGGCTGGTGAATGAGGTTTTCACCATCCAAAGACACCGAGCCTTGATCAGCACCAATCAAACCCATGACCATGTAAAAACTGGTGGTTTTCCCTGCACCGTTGGGGCCAAGCAATCCAACCACTTCGCCACTGTGAACATTGAACGACACATCTTTGACCACGGTGCGTTTGCCATAGCGTTTTTGCAAGTGCTGTATCGAAAGTTCAGAACGGGGTAATGCGCTCATTTGCCCCCCTGTTGTTTGTCACGTGGCGCAATGAACACATGGGTGCGCCCCGTATTTTTCGGGTTGGATTCAAATACCTCAGTGAGTTGGTTGTAGGTCAACTCATCGGCATCAATTTGGTCGATGATTTTTCCTTGGGCATTGATGCGTTGCGCTCGTGCGCGCTTTGCCAACACAATCACGTTGTTTTTGCCGTCGTAGAGCAGTTGTTCGGCTTGCGCTTTCATGATTTCGTTGGTGCCATCGCGTTTCTGCTGAAAATGCACCAAGCCGTTTTCCCCGCCTTTGGCGGTTGCATACTGATAGCCCTCGGGGTCAACCAAGGTATCAACTGTATCTGATAGAATGTGCATCGTTCCTTGCTGCAAAACCACACGCCCTGTAAAACGCGCGCTTTGCGTCACATCACTGTACTGTGCAGTGTCTGCTTCGATGGTAAACGGTTGGCTTCTATCCGTCAGTACGCCATCCGCGCCACCGACCACCGTTGCACCCAACGCAAGCACGCCAAAGGTCAAACAAGATAGGAATAATTGAATTTTTTTCATGTGTTTTCTAAAAACGCTGTAAGGTTACTGGGTGGTTATTTATGCACTGCATTGACAATTTCTGCTTTGATACGAGTGCCTTGATGAGTATCCATCTGACCACCACCCATGTCTAAATCGCGCAATTGGTAATCATAACGAAAACGTTTCCCTGTGACCTTGCTGGCACCACTGGTCATCACAAACGCTTCGTCACTGCTGGCCAGACCTTGATTCATATTCACACGCATGGTTTCGGTCGCAAGTGTCATGTCTTGATTCTTGCCATCTGGTTCACGTTGCAGAAACACATTGCCTGATAAATCAACAATTTTTTCTGCACTGTTCCAAACAGCCTTTTGTGCCCTAACCACCACTTTGGGTTGACCATCGGCGGTTGAAATGAGGACGACTTCCTGCCCACTGAGGTTTTGGTTGCCAAAATGCTCAATGTGATTCATGGTTGCTTGATAAAGCAGCTTGCCATTGTCACTGGTTTGGGTCAATTCGGCACGATCTGCGTAACCATCCATGCGTTCAGGTTGCTGATTTTGCGCAACAGGTTTCGGAGCCGAGTCTTTGCGTACCCACCAAAAACTCGCACCCGCAATCGCGATGAGTATCAGCAGATACACCACATTGGGCAAATTAAAACGTCGCCAGTATTGCCAACGAGAAAAGGCCATTTAGACGATCTCCAGTTTAGGTGGTATATCCACACCCAAATACGGCGCATAGGCGGTCAGTAATTTGTCTTGTGCAAACAAAATTAACTCCGCAAGCTCGCGCACCGCGCCCGCACCACCCGACTGCGCCGTCACCCAATGTGCTGCAGAGCGTGCCAAGCGGTGACCATTGGGCACGCTGACCGCCAAACCCACTGCTCGCAATATCGGCAAATCAATCACATCATCGCCAATGTAGGCGCATTCATTCAAGGTCACGTTCGCAGTTTGCAGCAAACTCGCCAGCGCCGCACCTTTGTCCTGCGCCCCTTGCAATACATGGTGGATTTTTAAATCTTTGGCGCGCGCTGCAGTCACGGGCGAATCACGTCCACTGATAATTGCCAGTTGAATGCCTTGTTCACGCAACAATTGCAAACCCAAACCATCTTGCACATAAAACGACTTAATGACCTCGCCCTTGGCATCGTAATCCAAATAACCCGTGGTCAACACACCATCAACATCGAGAATCAACAGTTTGACTTTTTGTGCGCGCACAATGACCGCATCGTTGGGCATCACTGCCATGGGTTGATACAGCGCATCATTGCTCAGTTTAAAGTTCGAATCATGATTCATACACGCGTCCTCACACCACCTTGGCGGCAAACAAATCGTGGATATTCAACGCACCAATCAGTCTGCGTGCGTCATCCACCACCAACACTTGGCTGATGTGATGACGTTGCATCAACTCAACGGCGGAAACCGCCAATACGTCTTGGGTGATGGTGCGCGGGTTGAGCGACATCACCTCATCCACGGTTAAGGTGCGCACATCCACACCTCTTTCAAACAAACGACGCACATCACCATCGGTCAATACACCCAAGACTGTTTGTCCAGAATCGACAACCGCCACCATACCCAATTGTTTTTTGCTGATTTCCAACAGGCTGTCGGTCAAACTCGTACCAGACTGCACAACAGGAACACGCTCGCCGATACGCATCACATCGCTGACATAGGTCAAGAGTTTTTTACCGAGCGCACCACCTGGGTGCGAGCGTGCGAAATCTTCCTCATTAAACCCACGAATTTTGAGCAAAACCACTGCCAACGCATCACCCAATGCCAATGCGGCTGTGGTACTCGCAGTGGGTGCCAAATTCAAGGGACATGCTTCGCGCTTGACCGCCACCAAAATATGTGCATCGGCCAATTTCGCCATCGGCGAATCCATGTCGCCTGTGACCGTAATCAATTTCGCGCCCGAACGTTTCACCAACGGCAAAATCGCCAGCAACTCATCGGACTTACCCGAGTTGGACAAGGCCAACATCACATCATCGGGCGTAATCATGCCCAAGTCACCATGACTGGCTTCTCCTGGGTGAACGAAAAAAGCGGGGGTTCCCGTGGAGGCCAAAGTAGCGGCAATTTTGCGTCCGATGTGCCCCGACTTGCCCATACCCGAGACCACCACCCGTCCTGTGCACGCCATAATCAATTCGATGGCTTTAATAAAAGACACATCCAAATGTGCCGATAAATCCGTAAGCGCGCTGGACTCAATGTGCAACACATCGCGTGCAGCATTTAGAATCTCATCGGGGTGCATTTTTTTCATGACGTTGGGTGGGAAATTTTGTTATTATCAAAGAGGAAATTATTCCGCAGTATAACGTTTTTAGCGTTGTCTCACAACGTCAGCCCCTTGAACAATTGAACCCCATGCACGGATTATCCTTTATCGTTCTCATACTCTCCATCGTTGTTTTTGCCGTGGTGGTGTTTCGTTATCTACAACTGCCACCCATCTTGGGTTATCTAACGGTTGGGGTACTGATTGGCCCGTACACTCTAAAATTACTACCCGACCCGACATCGGTCGCCCATTTTGCCGAATTGGGCATCGTGTTCTTAATGTTTACCATCGGTTTGGAATTCTCCCTACCTAAATTGAAAGCTCTGCGCCGAACAGTGCTGGGCTTGGGCGGTGCACAAGTGGGGGGAACGATGTTGCTGTTCGGACTATTGGGCTGGATGCTCAACCGCTTTTTACCCGCAGAATTGAGCATGAGTGGCGCGGGTTGGTTTGCTTTGGGTGGCGTTTTGGCGATGAGTTCGACCGCCATTTTGATGAAATTATTGACCGAGCGTTTGGAGTTAGACTCCATGCACGGGCGCAATATTTTCGGTGTGCTGTTGTTTCAAGACTTAGCGGTCGTGCCGCTGTTGATTTTAATTCCTGCTTTGGCGCAAACAGGTCAATCCGAGGGTACGTTGTTTGTGCAACTGTCTTGGGGCATTCTGAAAACCATCTTAGTCTTGGTCGTGCTTTTGGGTTTGGGACAAAAACCCATGCATGCATGGCTCACCATCGTGGTGCGTCGACGTTCCAGCGAATTGTTCATGCTCAATTTGTTTTTGATGACCTTGGGTTTTGCTTGGTTGACTGAAAAGGCAGGCTTATCTTTGGCTTTGGGTGCGTTCATCGCAGGGATGCTCATTTCTGAGACCGAATATCAGATACAGGTCGAGGAAGACATCAAGCCATTCAAAGACATTTTGCTCGGTTTGTTTTTTGTCGCGATGGGCATGCAGTTGGACGTGATGTTGGTGCTGCGTGAATGGTTTGCGGTTCTGTGTGTTCTGCTGCTCCTGTTATCAATCAAATTTGCGATTGTCTTTGCTTTGGTGCGTGCTTTTGGCCAGTCCACGGGCAATGCCATACGCACCGCTTTGGCACTCGCGCCAGCAGGCGAGTTTGGTTTGGTGTTGCTGAATCTGTCTTTGGGCAATTCACTGCTCAATCCGATTGACGCGCAGTGGGTGCTTGCAGCGATTATTTTGTCGATGTTCCTCACACCATTTATCCTGAAATATGCCGATAAAATTGTCTTTCGCGTCACCCGCTCTGAGTGGTTGCTGCAATCGTTGCAACTGACACACGTGGTTTCTCACAGCATGGAAGCCCATGACCACGTGATTATTGCGGGCTTTGGACGCAGCGGTAAAGCATTGGCACGGTTGCTTAAGGAACAGCAAGTGCCATATATGGGCATTGATGCAGACCCAGAAAATGTACAACGTGGCATTCTCAAGGGACACGATGTGGTCTATGGCGACATCACACGCAAAGAAAGCCTGCTTGCCGCTGGGGTGCAACGCGCACGCGCCTTGGTCATTACCTATATCGAACCACGCGCAGCATTACACGTATTGCACCATGTGCATGAAATCAATCCCAATCTGCCAGTGATTGTGCGCACCTTGGATGACTCATATTTAGAACAATTACAAAGCGCGGGAGCGGTGGCAGTGGTGCCTGAGATTTTAGAGGGCAGTTTGATTTTAGCCACACAAACACTGTTAAGCGCGGGCGCGACACCGCAGGATGTATTGGCGTTTATCGCTGAACAACGACGTGGGCGTTATGATTTATTACGGCAACATTTTGATGAAGAGTCCGACCCATTTGGCGTGAGTTCGGCCACGCCCGAAGCGGTTGCTAAAAAGGGTCAGCCCGAAGATACGTCCTCATCCACACCCCACGAACACGCAACGCGTTTATCCGATGAAAGTTTATGGACGGATCAGACACTCAGCACGCTGCCCTTGTCTGCGTGGCGCGTGCGCGTCAAACGCGTCATTCGTGGTTTGAATGAATTGGATTTATCGCTTGACCCAGTGCTGCATGAAGGCGATGAAATTTACTTCCTCGGTCGTGCCGAAGATGTGCGTCGCGCGGCGCAAGCTTTGAATGGTGAAATTTAAATCATAGCTAAAATAAGTCCATGCCCACCGATAAGCCGGATTCTGTAAGTATTTACCTTGCGACAAACACCGACAATCATTCCTCTACGTGGCGCGTTACCACGCCACTTTAGCCATCTACCCGCACACTCAGCGAGCCGCTTCAATGTGTGCCTATTTGATGTTGCTCCCGATAGAGGTTACCGCGTTTCACCGTAACTCAATACGCTCGTCTCTGTGGCCCTATTCCTCGCCTTATACCTTGCGGATTTCAGCGGACGGCTGTTAGCCGCTATCGTGCTCTGTGGAGTCCGGACTTTCCTCCCGCATCGTTGCCGATGCCAGCGATTGTCTGGTGGGCATGGAGGTGGATTATAACATGGTCAAACATGAAAAAGCCGCTCATCTCTGAGCGGCTCCAAAGTACAATAATCCGTCGTTTATTGACCCTTGAGTTCTTTGCGCAAAATTTTACCCACGTTTGATTTGGGCAACTCGGTGCGAAACTCAATCGCTTTTGGACGCTTATACCCTGTTAAATGGTCTTTCAAATAATTTTGTAACTCTTCCACCGTTAAACTCTCATCTTTTTTAACAATGAATAGTTTCACCGCTTCACCTGAATGTTCATACGGCATGCTGATGGCCGCCGCCTCCAACACTTTGGGATGAGACACCGCGGCCTCCTCAACCTCATTTGGATAAACATTGAAACCCGACACCAAAATCATGTCTTTTTTGCGATCCACCAGTTTGACAAACCCTTGCTCATTCATCACACCAATATCACCTGAGCGGAAATAGCCATCGGCAGTCATCACCAGCGCAGTTTCATCGGGACGTTGCCAATAACCCGCCATCACTTGTGGCCCTCGGATGCAAATTTCACCCGTTTCGCCCAAAGGCACTTCACGGCCATCATCGTCCAGAATTGCAATATCGGTTGACGGTAGCGGTAAACCCGTGTAACCCGTGTATTCGGTTGCCATCACAGGATTAAACAGTGCGCCAGGACTGGTTTCTGACAAACCATACGCCTCGATAATCGGCTTGCCTGTGCGCGCATAAAATTCCTCAGCCACCGCTCGTTGTACCGACATACCACCACCCAAAGCGACACGCAGTTTCGAGGTGTCGATTTTATTGAATTCAGGGTGGTGAATCAGGGCGTTGAACAAGGTATTAACTGCTGGGAACACATGTACGGGATGCTTTTCTAAATCTTGAATCATGGCATGAATATCGCGTGCATTGGCAATCAATAGCAATTGCCCACCAATGTGCATGGCATACATCGCGCCCGCGGTAAAACCAAAGATGTGGTACAGCGGCAAAGCTTGCAAAAACACGGGTTGCTCGCTGGCATCCATTCCCTCAAAAGCAGGCGCGCACCACGCGGTCACTTGCATCACATTGGCAATCAAATTGCCGTGTGTGAGCATCGCGCCTTTTGCCACACCCGTTGTCCCGCCCGTGTATTGTAAAAAAGCCAAATCATCGTGCGTCAGCGCAACAGGGGTCATTTGTAAACGCGCACCGTCTGCCATGACGCGTTTGAATGAAACCGCTGAATCAATGGTCCACTCAGGAATCATTTTTTTCACGTATTTCAGGGCAAAATTCACCAGATGCCCTTTCACGCCCATCAAGTCACCCAGTTTGCTGACCACAATATGTTTGAGCTCAGGCGTATGAGGCAGGGCTTTTTCCAACGTGGTGGCGAAATTGTCCAATAGAAAAATGGCTTTCGCGCCCGAATCTTTGAGTTGATGACCCAATTCGTCCGGTGTGTACAAAGGGTTAATATTCACCACGCAAAAACCAGCACGCAAAATCGCCGCCACCACCACGATGTATTGCAAACAGTTGGGCATCATGACCGCCACACGATCAGATTTTTGTAAACCCAGTTGCTGTAACCACGCACCGATGTGCTCGGACATTTGCTTGGTTTGCGCATAGGTTAAGGTTTTATCCAT
>JAJTAZ010000012.1 GCA_021287185.1 Burkholderiales bacterium
CCACCTCTTTCGTCTTTTCTATTTCGTTGTATGGTAATGGGCAAATGTGACGAACCGATTAAACGATGATGACAGATTGATGAAATACGCACACGCCGTTGTGATTGACGCTAAAACGCCGCAGTGATAGGCTGTGACACTAGGTTTTTGGCAGAGTTGAAAATAATGGTTTTCAAAATAAATGATTCGGGTATAATTTTCGAACGACCGTTCTAAAAATAGGCTGTCACCACATCATCAAACATTATTACAAAGGAGATTCCATGAGTATTCCCGCCGCATTATCGCAGCTGCGTCTGCCCATCATCGGCTCACCGATGTTCATCGTATCGAATCCCGAATTGGTCAAAGCCCAATGTAAGGCGGGTATTGTCGGTTCATTTCCTGCATTGAATGCACGTGGCGAAGGTGCACTGGATGCGTGGCTGACGGATTTACAAGCCGATTTGGCGGCGGACAAAGCCGCGGGTGGCAACCCCGCGCCATTTGCCGTCAATCAAATTGTGCATCCATCCAATGCACGTTTGGCAGAGGACATTGCGGTGTGCCTCAAGCATCAAGTGCCAATTTTCATCACCAGTTTACAAGCCCCGCCCAAAGAGCTGGTTGATGGGGCACACGCTTACGGTGGCATCGTATTGCACGATGTCATCAATGCACGTCACGCGAAAAAAGCTCTGGAGGCGGGCGTGGATGGCTTGATTTTGGTCGCTGCGGGCGCGGGTGGGCATGCGGGCACGCTCAGTCCTTTTGCTTTGGTTGGCGAAATTCGTGAATTTTACGACGGTTTGATTGTGCTCTCAGGCAGCATTGCCAACGGCAGTGCGGTGCTCGCGGCACAAGCCATGGGTGCAGACTTGGCGTATATGGGCACGCGGTTTATCGCTACCGCCGAGGCCAATGCTTCGGATGCTTACAAACAAGGCATCACCGAGGCGAGTGCATCGGATGTGATTTACACCAATTTGTTCACGGGCGTGCATGGTAATTACTTGCGTCAATCCATCGTCAACGCAGGCTTAGACCCTGATCATTTGCCCGAAGCCGACAAATCAAAAATGAACTTTGGCAGCGGTGGCAATACGGCAGCGAAGGCTTGGAAAGACATTTGGGGCGTGGGTCAAGGCGTGGCCGTGATTGATGAGGTGTTGCCAACGGCTGACTTGGTCAATCAACTGGAAACAGAATATCGAGCAGCGCGCGCACGTTTGGCACTCTAAACGTTCCCGTGTATTTTTTGTACATCAAGAAGGCAGACCAGTTGGTCTGCTTTTTTTATGGACGCGTTCAATCAATCTGTGTTGATAAATTAAGAAGCCTTGTTTATATGCGGCTTCGCTATCGGCTACAATACGCCTTTATCGTTTTCATTAGTGAATCGTCATGCAAAAACACATCCACATCCTCGGCATCTGCGGCACCTTCATGGGTGGGATTGCCGCCATTGCCAAACAAGCGGGTTATCGCGTCACGGGCTGTGATGCCAATGTCTATCCGCCAATGAGCACGCAATTGGAAGCCCAAGGAATTGAATTGATTAGCGGTTTTGATGCGGGTCAATTGGATTTAAAACCCGATGTGTTTGTAATTGGCAATGTGGTCTCGCGCGGCAATCCCTTGATGGAAGCGATTTTGGATGCGGGCGCGCCGTATATTTCGGGGCCCCAATGGTTGGCAGAGAACGTTTTACACAGTAAATGGGTGCTCGCGGTGGCGGGCACGCACGGCAAAACCACCACCAGTTCGATGCTGGCGTGGTTGCTTGAAGATGCGGGTTTGAATCCGAGCTTTTTGATTGGTGGTGTGCCGAATAATTTTGGGATTTCGGCGCGTTTGACCGATGATCCGTTTTTCGTGATTGAGGCCGATGAATACGATACTGCGTTTTTTGACAAACGCAGCAAGTTTGTACACTACCGTCCACGCACGGTGATTTTGAACAATCTGGAATTTGACCACGCGGATATTTTCGCTGACCTCGCCGCCATTCAAACCCAATTTCACCACCTCGTGCGTACCGTGCCGCACAATGGTTTGATTGTTTCCAATGCGCATGAGGCCGCGCTTGATGAAACATTGAATAAAGGCGCGTGGACACCGATTGCGCGCTTTGGTTTAAACAGCGGCTCAAATAACGGCACAGCCGATTGGCAAATCGCCAATGTGGGTGATGACGACAGTTTTGATGTCTTGTTTGAGGGTAAACTGCAAGGACGCGTGCGCTGGGATGTGACGGGCGCGCACAATCGCTTGAATACCTTGGCGGCAATCGCCGCTGCGCGCCATGTGGGTGTTGAGCCGAAAACCTCGATTGACGCGCTCTCACGCTACCTCATGCCCAAACGCCGTATGGAAATCAAAGGCGTGGTCAATGGCATCACGGTGTACGATGATTTTGCCCATCATCCGACCGCCATCACCACGACACTCGCGGGTTTGCGTAAAAGACTGGATGCGCAGGCTGGTGCAGGGCGAATTTTGGCGGTGCTTGAACCGCGCTCCAATACCATGAAACTGGGGGTGATGAAAGCGGCTTTGCCTGATTCATTGCAAGCCGCCGATTGGGTGTTCGGTTATGGCGCGACTGAAGGCTCAAGCGCGCTCGGCTGGGATTTAGCTGAGGCCTTGTCGCCTTTGGGAGACAAAGCACAGGCGTTCAGCGATTTGGATGAATTGGTACAAGCGGTCAAAGCGCGCGCGCAAGTGGGCGACCATATCCTCGTGATGAGCAATGGCGGTTTTGGCGGTGTGCATCAAAAATTGTTGGACGCGCTCCAGTAAGATTGAGACATGACTTTACTGTACCTCCACGGCTTTCGCTCCTCGCCCAATTCAGACAAAGCCCTTGCGGTGATTGATTACTGTACGGCACATCAACTGCCCGCGCCCATCGTGCCGCAGTTACCGCTTTCACCACTCGAAGCCATCACGCTGTGTGAGCAACTCATTGCAAAGCATGCGATTACAGCCATTTGCGGTTCCTCTCTAGGTGGATTTTACGCCCTGTATTTGGCAGAAAAATTTGGTTTGCGCTGCGCGCTCATCAACCCCGCCATCACACCGTGGGTGGATTTGGAGCGTGATGACAATCATGCGCGCTACGATATTGATGAATTGGATACAGACCATCGCCATTATGTTGATGAACTCAAGCCTTATTACACGGCGCAGTTCACTCAGTTGGATAAGTGTTTGTTATTGGTTGGTACGGCTGATGAAGTGCTGGATGCGCAACAGGCCATCCGACACCTTGCAGGCGCACGGCAGATTATGGTGGTGGGCGCAGACCACAACATCACCGATTTCGGCGGACATTTGGATGAAGTCATGCGTTTTGTTGTAGGGGCGAATCCTTCTTTGGGTGGGTAAAATGAATCGTTTGCAATTGTATTGGCGTTTGGCGCGCTTGGATAAACCAATCGGGATTTTATTGTTGCTTTGGCCAACCTTGTGGGGCTTGGTTTGGGCGGGTGCGGGTGTGGGTATGCCTTCAATCGGTATGGTTTTAGTGTTTGTCTTGGGCACGGTGCTGATGCGCTCGGCTGGTTGCGTGGTGAATGATTACGCCGACCGAAATTTTGATTTACATGTTGAGCGCACGGCGAACCGCCCGTTGACCAGCGGGCAGGTGAGTGGCAAAGAAGCCTTGCTGTTGGCACTCGCCTTGACCTTGTGTGCCGCGTTGTTGCTGCTGTTTCTCAATCCCTTGGCGCGTCAGTTGTCGTTGATTGCCTTGGTGCTTGCGGCTTCTTACCCATTTTTCAAACGGTTTTTTGCGATTCCGCAAGCGTATTTGGGCATCGCGTTTGGCTTTGGGATTCCCATGGCGTTCGCCGCAGTGCAAAACCAAGTGCCTGCGGTGGCGTGGTGGTTGTTGCTCGCCAATGTGTTTTGGACCATTGCCTACGATACGGAGTACGCGATGGTGGATAAAAACGATGATTTAAAAATTGGCATCAAGACTTCAGCAATTACTTTCGGTCGTTTTGATGTGGCGGCGGTGATGTTGTGCTACGCCGTGTTTATTGTGATGATGGCGATTTTGGGTGTGCAAGCAGATTGGCGTGCAGGCTATTTTGTGGGCTTGGCTGCTGCGGTGTTGATTGCGGTTTATCACTATACACTGATTCGCGGGCGTGAGCGCGGCGCGTGCTTTAAAGCGTTTTTACACAATCATTGGCTGGGCTTGGTGGTGTGTGCGGGAACACTTTTGGGCGCGATGTAAACGGACAAGCCCGCCGCTAAAATGATAAAGGCGACCTGAATCATCAGGCCGCCTTCTTTTTTATTATCAACGAGTACGCTCGTTGTGTTGTTGTCTCCTACCAAACTTCTTTACCAATTCAGTTGTATTCGTCCAGTCGATTAGCGCGAAGTGAGCACCCATTGGATGCGAAAAAACCGACTGACGAACCCCTCTGTACATTGAAGAAACTTGAGAGTTCGCAGACTATATCAAGGGTTGATGCTGTTGACAAGAATTTATTTCATGTTTCGTTGTTGCGTTGCAATGCTTTTTTGTGGTGCACTGAAAAGGTATGGAATTTTCACAAGGCGTGGTACTGTAAAATAGCGTATTTTGGAATAAAAATGGTGTATTTGCTTATATAACTGACAATTTTGTGGCAAATCGCACGTATTGCAGTGCAGCATTAAAAATCAATTAAAATCAATTTATTGGTATAAATTGTGCTCAAATATGTAAGCTTGCACGTTTTTGGTGAGGAATTTATCCAATTTGAGCGAGCAACGATGCTGTTGTAGCTGCGTGCGAATTTCAGTAGATGAAACATCCATAAGTGGTGCTGCAAATTCGATGAATAGCCCATGTGTTTGGCTACGCCATTGATTCGACTGTGCATTGCAGTGGTGCTTTTGATAGTAGGTACGCAGCACATCATCGTTCAGTTGTTCTGGGGATACTTCGTGCCCTGCCCGTTGTGCCACGGCGATGTGTGTGTGTTTTAAGATGCCTCTCCAGTCACGCCAAGTGTGAAAATTGGCCAATTGATCCGAGCCAATTAGCCAAATAAATGTGGTGTGTGGTTGGAGTGAATGCAGTTGGTTTAAGGTGTCTATGGTGTAGGACGCTTGATGGGTCAATGTTTCAATTGGGTTGATGTCAATCGGATAGGGCGTTGTGGGGTGCAGATTTTGCCAGCGTTGGGCATCGTCGTGTACCGCCAACTCAAGCATTGTCAAACGGTGCCGCACAGGCGCGACATGGGGTTTTTGCCATGGATTGCCACTGGGAATGATTTCACAATGGTTGAGTTGTAAAGCGGACAAGGCAGCGTGCACCAATTCAAAATGCGCCAAATGCGGCGGATTAAAACTACCGCCGAACAACAAAATGGTGCGCGCGTTGTCCATGTTTTTAAATCAAATCCACAGCGCGATAGCCGATGTCGTTGCGGTATTGCATCCCATCAAACTGGATGTTTTTGATGTGTGCATACACAGCGTTTTGGGCTGCGCGCAGGGTCGGTGCGGTGGCGGTGACACACAAAACACGCCCACCTGCGGTGACGGTGTTGCCTTCTTTATCCAAAGTCGTACCTGCGTGAAACGTCACGCATTCATCGGTGTCAGCGGCAATACGCATCACATCGCCCGTACGTGGTGTATCGGGATACTTGGCGGCCGCAAGTACCACACCGAGTGCCACGTCTTTAGACCAATTCAATTGAACTTGATTCAGTTGTCCCAAAGCCCCAGCGAGCAATACATCGTATAAGTCGGATTCCAAACGACGCATAATCGGCTGAGTTTCAGGATCGCCCATGCGGCAGTTGAATTCCAAAACTTTAATCGCGCCATCGGGCGAAATCATCAAACCCGCGTATAAAAAACCAGTGAATACAATGCCATCGGCTTTCATGCCATCCAATGTGGGATGAATCACTTCACGCATGGCGCGTTCGTACACTGCATCGGTGACGACTGGGGCGGGTGAGTATGCGCCCATACCGCCCGTGTTGGGGCCAGCATCGCCGTCCAACAAGCGTTTGTGGTCTTGTGACGTGGCCAAAGGCAATGCGTGTTCGCCATCGCACAATACAATGAAACTGGCTTCTTCACCTGCGAGAAACTCTTCGATGACCACGCGTGCGCCCGCATCGCCCAAGCGGTTACCTTCCAACATGTCGTCAATCGCTTGGTGTGCTTCGGTTTCAGTCATGGCAACGACCACACCTTTGCCTGCTGCTAAGCCGTCGGCTTTGATGACAATTGGTGCGCCGTGTTGTTTGACATAATTGTGTGCCGATGGTGCATCGGTGAATGTGCCATAAAACGCAGTTGGGATACCGTGGCGTGCCATAAAGTCTTTGGCAAAGGCTTTCGAGCTTTCCAATTGCGCAGCGGCTTTGGTTGGACCGAAAATTGCCAAACCCTCTGCGCGAAAGGCATCCACCACGCCTTTTGCCAAAGGTGCTTCGGGACCCACCACGGTCAAGGCGATTTGATTGCTTTTAGCAAATTGCACCAAAGCGGCATTGTCCACTTGGGTAATGTTGCGGGTTTTGGGCAGATGCGCTGTGCCTGCGTTGCCAGGTGCGACAAATACCGCGCTGACTTTGGGAGAGTTCGACAATTTCCACGCCAACGCGTGCTCGCGCCCGCCACTGCCGATGACCAATACATTCATAAAAAATCCTCTAATAAAATCATTGCCGTTATTTTACTGGTTTTTTGTGGCTTTCATTGCGAATATCTTGTACAGTAATAAACGAAATTTAATTTAATCAGCCTACGATATGAAACAAAAACGAATGTTTACCACCAAACCCGCGTGCTACCGTGGCACGTATCTGTTGTTGCTTGTGCTGTGCGCATTGCCGTTGGCGGTGGCGCATTATTTACAGTCGGTCTTGGATTTAGCTCCGTGTCCATTGTGTGTTGCCCAACGATATGGATTTTGGTTGATGGGTTTGTTTGCGTTATGGGGTTTGCTTAAAGGACGGTTGCCCAATTGGGCCGATGGCTTGGCGGTGTTGACTGGGTTGTTGGGTGCGGGCATCGCGGTTTACCACTTGTGGATTATTGCGCACCCTGCATCGGAGTGTGTCAAAGATGAAGTGGAGCAATGGATGAACGCATTGCCGACCGCGCGTTGGTTTCCTGAATGGTTTTCTGCCAGTGGCAGCTGTACTGCCAAGTTGCCTTTAATATTGGGCTTGCAAATACCCATGTGGTCATTGATTGGTTTGGCAGGTGTGGCGTTGTTGTGGTTGGTTTTTGTGTTAAAACGCCGTTAATGTACTTTGCGCATCCTTTGAATTGTCAAAGACAAATCCGCGTGCTATAATACGCGTCTTATTTTTGTAACACTTACAGGCGGATAGCTCAGTTGGTTAGAGCGCCACGTTGACATCGTGGAGGTCGTTGGTTCGAATCCAATTTCGCCTACCAAAATTGACATTGCCATGACATTATTCACCGACACACACACAACCACCACGACGGTCGTCGCGGTCATTGTCGCGTGGTGAGCGGTCATGGTGTTTCGCAGTTAATGCAAGCGAAAGCAACCCAAAAGCTCACATCGGTGGGCTTTTTTTATGCTCAGACACATTTTTAATAAATACGCTTAACCATCACATACAACATCGAGGTTACTATGGTCACAATCACTCTTCCCGACGGCTCGCAACGCGCATTTGACAGTGCGGTCACGGTCGCGCAAGTCGCAAGCAGCATTGGCGCGGGTTTGGCAAAAGCCGCATTGGCAGGTAAGGTCAATGGTGAATTGGTGGATACTTCATACCTCATTTCCAATGATGCACATTTGGCCATCGTGACCGATAAGGATGCTGAAGGTGTGGACATCATTCGTCACTCGACCGCGCATTTGCTCGCATATGCGGTTAAATCGTTGTATCCAGAGGCGCAAGTGACCATCGGTCCTGTGATTGAAAATGGTTTTTACTATGACTTTGCCTACAAACGTCCGTTTACTCCCGATGATTTAATTGCCATCGAAAATAAAATGAATGAGTTGGCAAAAAAAGACGAGGTGGTGACGCGTGAAGAATGGTCACGCGATGATGCGGTGAAATTCTTCACCGAGCAAGGCGAAGCCTACAAAGCCGAACTCATTGCGGCGATTCCTGCCGAGCAAAAAATCAGTCTGTATCGCGAAGGTGATTTTATTGATTTGTGTCGTGGGCCGCACGTGCCTTCGACAGGCAAACTCAAAGTTTTCAAGCTGATGAAAGTGGCGGGTGCGTACTGGCGTGGCGACTCAAACAATGAAATGCTACAACGCATTTACGGCACGGCGTGGGCGAAAAAAGAAGACCAAGTGGCGTATCTGCACATGCTCGAAGAAGCCGAAAAACGCGACCATCGCCGTTTGGGACGTTCGCTGGATTTATTTCACTTACAAGACGAAGCACCGGGCATGGTGTTTTGGCATCCAAAAGGATGGACGATTTGGCAAGAAATTGAACAATACATTCGCCGTCGCTTGAAAGTTGCGGGCTACGATGAAATTCGCACACCACAAGTGATGAGCAAAACGTTTTGGGAAAAATCAGGACACTGGCAGAACTACCGTGACAATATGTTTGTCACCGAGTCTGAAAAGTATGAGTACGCGGTCAAACCGATGAACTGCCCAGGTCATGTGCAGGTGTTTAACCATGCTTTGCGCTCGTACCGCGAATTACCCATTCGCTTTGCGGAGTTTGGCTCGTGCCACCGCAATGAGCCTTCGGGCTCTTTGCATGGTTTGATGCGCGTGCGTGGCTTTGTGCAGGACGATGCACACATCTTTTGTACCGAAGACCAAGTCGTGGCTGAAGCGCAGGCATTCAATGAACTGACCATGAGCATCTACAAGGACTTCGGTTTTACCGATGTCTCAATTAAACTCAGTTTGCGCCCTGAAAAGCGCGCGGGTTCAGACGCGGTTTGGGATAAAGCGGAAAACGGTTTGCGCCAAGCCTTGACTGCCTGCGGCATCACTTGGGAGGAATTACCCGGTGAAGGCGCGTTCTATGGCCCGAAAGTTGAATACCACATCAAAGACGCGATTGGTCGTTCATGGCAATGTGGCACTTTGCAGTTGGACTTTGTCTTGCCTGAGCGCCTTGAAGCCGAATACGTTGCAGCAGATGATTCGCGCCAGCGTCCAGTGATGTTGCACCGTGCGATTCTCGGTTCGATGGAGCGATTTATGGGAATTTTGCTCGAAAACCACGCGGGTGCGTTGCCCACTTGGCTGGCTCCAGTGCAGGTGGTGATTGCCAATATCTCACAAACGCAAGCCGAATATGTCGCGCAAGTGGCACAAGAATTGGAAAAACAAGGACTTAGGGTGCAATTAGATTTGCGTAATGAGAAGATTACGTATAAAATTCGCGAGCACAGTTTGCAGAAGGTTCCCTACATACTGGTTGTAGGTGACAAAGAGCGCGATGCCAACTCAGTCGCGGTACGCGCGCGTGGCAATCAAGATTTGGGTGTGATGAGCGTTTCCGCGTTTGTTGAGCACATTCTGGCGGACGTAAACTGTAAAAAATAAGCGAAGCAAAAACTCCAAATGCGCTTGATACAAAGTGCTTGGGGCTTTTTTGCTTTTATCAGCAATGTACATGATTGGAGTCAACTATCGCTACGCAAGCTAAGATGCAGCATCGCATCAACGGTGAAATCAATGCACGGGAAGTGCGTTTAATTGGTATGGACGGTGAAATTATCGGTGTGATGTCGGGGCGAGAAGCCTTGAAATTGGCCGAGGAAGCCGATACAGACTTGGTGGAGATTTCACCGAATGCCACACCACCCGTGTGTCGTTTGATGGATTACGGCAAATTCAAGTTCCAAGAGCAGAAAAAAGCCGCAGAAGCCCGCGCAAAACAAAAAGTCATTCAGGTCAAAGAAATTAAGTTCCGTCCAGGTACCGATGAAAATGACTACCAAGTGAAAATGCGCAACATCAAACGCTTCATTGCCGATGGTGACAAGGTGAAGATTACCTTGCGTTTTCGTGGTCGTGAAATGGCACACCAAGAAATTGGTATGCGGCAGTTGGAACGTGTGCGTGATGAGATGGGTGAACTGATTCAAGTCGAATCCATGCCCAAACTCGAAGGCCGCCAAATGGTCATGATGATTGCGCCAGCACGTAAAAAGTAAATGTTTTTCGTCATGCTGTGCCCGCTGTGGGTCACAGCATCTCCTTGAGGAGGCTGCGGATTAAATTCGCAATGACACAGAATTTGGGGCTCGCCCCAAATAGTCAAACACAATGCAGCAGGCTATGCCCTGTATGGTGTTTGCCATTAGAAGTGAATTGGGTTCCCAAGTGTTTTGCGTGAGTAAAACCACCTGAATTCATACAATAAACGGAGTTGTTATGCCTAAAATGAAGACCAAAAGTGGCGCGAAAAAGCGCTTCGTGGTTCGTCCAGGTGGTACTGTGAAACGCGGTTCTGCGTTTAAACGTCACATCTTGACCAAAAAAACCACTAAAACCAAACGCCAATTGCGCGGAATTACCGCTGTTGCGAAATCTGACATCAAATCAGTTCGCGCAATGATGCCTTACGCTTAAACCCTAACCAACTAAAGGAGTAAACTATGCCTAGAGTAAAACGTGGGGTCACAGCACGGGCCCGTCATAAAAAAGTACTGAAACTGTCAAAAGGTTTCCGTGGTCGTCGCAATAATGTCTATCGCGTTGCCAAGCAAGCGGTGATGAAGGCGGGTCAATACGCCTACCGTGATCGTCGCACCAAGAAACGCGTATTCCGCGCATTGTGGATTGCACGTATCAATGCGGCAGCGCGCAACAATGACATGACTTACAGCCAATTCATTCACGGCTTGAAAAAAGCTTCGATTGAAATGGATCGCAAAGTATTGGCGGATTTGGCGGTGTTTGACAAGCCAGCTTTTGCTGCTATCGTGGCGCAAGCTAAAGCCGCATTGGCGTAAGCCACAGGTCATCCGTTGGGTAACATGTTACGTGTTGCCAGAGAAAAGCAAGTCTTCGGACTTGCTTTTTTTATATCTATTTGGTGTGCAAAAATTATGCTAACCCAATGATTTTCAAGCTAAAAACACAACAAAGCATGGACGTTTGGTCTGCCATCGGTTAGAATTACGCTCTTTGAATTTTACAACGAAGACGCATCATCATGTCCAATCTCGCAGACCTCGCACACATCATAGACCAAGCTCGTGCCGCATTCGCCAGTGCCACTCGCCCCGCTGATTTAGAGAACGAAAAAGCCAAATTTTTGGGTAAAGACGGTGTGCTCACCGCTGAACTCAAAGCCCTTGGCAAACTGCCCATCGAAGAGAAAAAAGTCCGTGGCGCACAAGTCAATGCCGTGCGTGTGCAAGTTGAGCAATTGCTCAATGAAGCGCGCCAAGCCCTTGCCGATGCCGAACTCAATGCGCGTCTATCGACTGAGAAACTCGATGTGACCTTACCAGGGCGTGGCTTAAATCGCGGTGGCGTGCATCCTGTGACCCGTGTCACGCGTCGCGTGGAAGCGATTTTCCGCTCAATGGGCTTTGATGTGGCGGATGGTCCTGAGATTGAAAACGACTGGTACAACTTCACCTCACTCAATTCCCCGATGAACCATCCTGCCCGTTCGATGCAGGATACGTTTTACGTTGCGGACAAAGACGAGCGTGGCAATCCACTGGTTTTGCGCACCCACACCTCACCGATGCAAGTGCGCTATGCGCGTGCGCAAGTGGCGAAAATGAATGCTGGCACTTTGAAAAAAGGTTCACCCATCAAAGTGATTGCCCCTGGGCGCACCTACCGAGTGGACTCGGATGCGACGCATTCGCCGATGTTTCATCAGGTTGAAGGCTTGTGGATTGCTGAATCGGTTAGCTTCGCGGATTTGAAAGCCGTCTATACCGCGTTTTTACAAAAATTCTTTGAGACCGAAGACTTGCAAACCCGTTTTCGCCCATCCTACTTCCCATTCACCGAGCCATCGGTGGAAATCGACATGGCGTTTGGCAGTGGTCCAAATGCAGGCAAGTGGTTAGAAATTTCAGGCGCGGGGCAAGTACACCCGACCGTAATTCGTAACTTTGGACTCGACCCTGAGCAATACATGGGTTTTGCGTTTGGCTCAGGTTTGGAACGCCTGGCGATGTTGCGCTATGGCGTGAATGATTTGCGCTTGTTTTATGAAAATGATTTGCG
>JAJTAZ010000003.1 GCA_021287185.1 Burkholderiales bacterium
CATTTCAACCAATTCCAACAATTCTTCGTCGTCGACCATGTCGCATTTGTTCAAGTACACGAGGATGTAAGGCACACCCACTTGGCGCGCCAACAAGATGTGTTCGCGTGTTTGTGGCATTGGGCCGTCTGCGGCTGAACAGACCAAAATCGCGCCGTCCATTTGTGCAGCACCTGTAATCATGTTTTTCACATAGTCAGCGTGACCTGGGCAGTCTACGTGTGCGTAGTGACGACCTGCAGTTTCGTACTCAACGTGTGCCGTATTGATGGTAATACCACGTGCTTTTTCTTCTGGTGCCGCGTCAATGTCCGCGTAGCCTTTGGCTTCACCGCCGAATTTTTTGGTCAATACGGTGGTAATCGCCGCCGTTAAAGTGGTTTTACCGTGATCCACGTGACCAATTGTACCTACGTTCACGTGCGGTTTGGTACGTTCGAATTTTCCTTTTGCCATGATTCTTCCTTTGAAAATACTGTGTTAAATGATTTATTTCAATTTCAAGGTTGGGGCTCGTCAAACTTACCCCAACCAACAACTTTATTTAGCGCGCGCGCTCATCACCGCTTCAACGATGTTGCGTGGTGCTTCAGCATAGTGCTTGAACTCCATTGAGTACGTTGCACGACCTTGGGTCGCAGAACGTAAATCAGTTGAATAACCAAACATTTCTGACAATGGCACTTCGGCTTTAATCGCTTTACCACCACCGACCATGTCGTCCATGCCTTGAACAATACCACGACGTGAGGACAAATCGCCCATCACAGTACCTGTGTATTCTTCTGGGGTTTCAACTTCTACCGCCATCATCGGTTCGAGCAATACAGGTTTCGCTTTGCGCATACCTTCTTTGAACGCCATAGAACCCGCCATGCGGAAAGCATTTTCGTTCGAGTCAACGTCGTGGTATGAACCAAAGTGAACCGTTACTTTCACGTCAACCACTGGGTAGCCAGCAATCACACCTGATTTCAACGTTTCTTCCACACCTTTGGCCACCGCAGGGATGAATTCACGAGGAATCACACCACCTTTGATTTCATCCACGAATGAGAAACCCGCGCCGGGCTCTTGTGGTTCGAGTTTCAATACGCAGTGACCATATTGACCGCGACCACCCGATTGCTTGACGAATTTCGCTTCAGCGTTTTCAACAGTTTCACGAATCGTTTCACGATACGCTACCTGTGGTTTACCCACGTTGGCTTCCACGTTGAATTCGCGCTTCATACGATCCACGATAATTTCCAAGTGCAACTCACCCATACCGCCGATAATTGTTTGACCCGATTCTTCGTCGGTTGATACGCGGAATGATGGATCTTCTTGCGCCAAACGGTTCAATGCCAAACCCATTTTTTCTTGGTCGGCCTTAGTTTTTGGCTCAACTGCTTGAGAAATCACAGGCTCAGGGAACACCATACGCTCCAAAATAATCGGCGCAGAAGGATCGCACAAAGTCTCACCCGTGGTCACATCTTTCAAACCGATACATGCGGCAATATCGCCTGCCAATACTTCTTCCACTGGCTCACGAGAATTCGCATGCATTTGCACGATACGACCCACGCGTTCTTTTTTATCCTTAACCGAGTTCAAAACAGTTTCGCCTGCTTTTAACACGCCCGAATAAACGCGCACAAACGTCAACTGACCTACGAATGGATCGGTCATCAACTTGAATGCCAAAGCAGAGAATTTTTCTTTGTCATCGGCTTTACGCGTCACAGGATTGCCGCGATCATCTTCACCTTCAATGGCTTTCACGTCAACAGGTGATGGCATGTAATCCAATACCGCGTCCAACATGGCTTGTACACCTTTATTTTTAAACGCTGTACCGCACATCATCGGTTGAATTTCACACGCCAAGGTACGTAAACGCAAACCTTGCTTGATTTCGTCTTCGGTCAAATCGCCTTCTTCAAGGTATTTGTTCATCAATTCTTCGGTCGCTTCCGCAGCTGACTCAACCATTTGCTCACGCCATGTTTGCGCGGTCTCAACCAATTCAGCAGGAATGTCACGGTATTCGAACTTGGTACCTTGAGAAGCCTCATCCCAGAAAATCGCTTTCATTTTCACCAAATCCACCACACCTTGGAAGTTTTCTTCCGCGCCGATTGGAATCTGAATGGGTACTGGATTTGCACGTAAACGAGTTTTCATGCCTTCAACGACTTTGAAGAAGTTTGCGCCTGTACGGTCCATTTTATTGACAAATGCCAAGCGAGGCACTTGATATTTATTGGCCTGACGCCACACTGTTTCAGACTGAGGTTGAACACCACCCACAGCACAATACACCATGCACGCACCATCCAACACACGCATTGAACGCTCTACCTCAATGGTAAAGTCAACGTGACCTGGGGTGTCAATGATGTTGATACGGTGCTCAGGGTACGTACCTGCCATACCTTTCCAAAAGGTTGTGGTCGCTGCAGAGGTAATGGTAATACCACGCTCTTGCTCTTGCTCCATCCAGTCCATAGTCGCCGCACCGTCGTGAACCTCACCAATTTTGTGATTCACGCCCGTGTAAAACAATACGCGCTCAGTCGTTGTGGTCTTACCCGCGTCAATGTGGGCAGAAATACCAATATTACGATAGCGCTCAATAGGGGTCTTACGAGCCATAATAATCCTTTTTGAAAAAAGCAACTTAGGGTCGCTTTTCTCTTTTATTAGTTAAAACTGTTGCCATTTCTTAACAATCGCAACAGTGTGTACATCACGTGTTTCGCGATATTCAGGCGCAGCGCAAATGCGCCACAAACCCAAACACAACGTATTGATTAGAAGCGGAAATGCGAGAACGCTTTATTCGCTTCAGCCATACGGTGCACTTCATCACGTTTTTTCATTGCACCACCACGGCCTTCAGCCGCATCCATCAACTCACCTGCCAAGCGCAAAGCCATGGTTTTTTCACCACGCTTTTTAGCCGCTTCACGCAACCAGCGCATAGACAACGCAGCGCGGCGCGATGGACGAACTTCTACAGGCACTTGATAGTTGGCACCACCCACACGGCGGCTTTTCACCTCAACCAATGGTTTTGCATTGGCCAACGCAGTCAAAAACACTTCCATTGGGTCTTTGCCCGATTTGGCAGCAATTTGTTCCAAGGCGCCATAAGCAATGCCCTCAGCAACAGATTTTTTACCCGATAACATAATTACATTCATGAATTTAGCCAATTCAACTGATCCAAATTTTGGATCTGGCAAAATATCACGTTTTGGAACTTCACGACGACGAGGCATCTCATCTTCCTTTCTTCAGTTGGTCACAACGACCTGATAACCCACACTTAAGATTCGAGTTATCACTTACTCGGCAACCCAAACATCACGGGCACGCCGTAGCTTTAATCAAAATTTTAGACTCTCGTCTAAACTCAAACCCACACAACCACGCTCATCATTGAACGCAAAAAAACATCACTTCGCCACTTAAGCGGCTTTAGGACGTTTTGCACCGTATTTAGAACGAGATTGTTTACGATCTTTAACACCTTGCAAGTCCAAAGAACCGCGCACGATGTGGTAACGCACACCTGGCAAGTCTTTCACACGACCACCGCGAATCAATACAACGCTATGCTCTTGCAAGTTATGGCCTTCACCACCGATGTACGAAATCACTTCAAAGCCGTTGGTCAAACGAACTTTGGCAACCTTACGCATCGCAGAGTTAGGTTTTTTAGGGGTTGTGGTGTACACACGAGTACACACACCACGTTTTTGTGGGCAATTGTCCAATGCAGGAGATTTGCTCACTTCACGTATTTGAGTACGTGGCTTACGTACTAACTGATTGATAGTTGGCATTGTTTTAATCCAATAATAAACATAACTTCGCTTAGTCACGGCAATTTTGCACTCAACCCAACCAGCACAAAGTCGCACTTTTCACCGACACCACACACAACATCATTGGGCACATCAGTTACTGACTAAACACGAGAATCGTCGAAATAAAGCACATGGCAAAACGCCTCGTGTATTTCAACGAACTTAGCATCATACGCGGCTTTGTTAAAAAAATCAAACCATTCCAAGTATTGGTGACACGGCAACTGTTTGATTTTTCTCAGATTTACAACAAATTAAACCGACATGGCGAAAAAATGACTACAAAACCCCGCTCGCGCAAAAATAATCAGCGCACACCCGCACACTATCGAAGCTCAAATCTGCGATTTCACTACCTTGCACACCGATAAAAATCGCCTTAGATATCCCACTATTGCGTGCCAATTGTACGTCTGAAAGCTTATCACCAATCATCCAAGATTTGTTCACATTAATATTGTGCGCGCTCACCGCCGACTCTACCATCCCCACATTGGGCTTTCTACAGCGACATTGCTCTTCGGGCGCATGCGGGCAAAAAAACACGTCTTTAATTTCAATTTTGTGCTCAGCAAAACGCTCAATCATCCATTTGGTCAAAAATTCAAAATCCGACTGACTGTAATACCCACGCCCAATACCCGATTGATTGGTCACCACAACCAGTATGTAGCCTGCTCGAGCGAAACAAGTCAACAGATCAAAAATGCCATCGGTAAATTTGAAATCCTCAACCGATGAAACATAACCAAAATCTTGATTGATGATGCCATCCCGATCAATAAACAAAGCTTTGGAATTCATACGAGCACTCGTTTTCTGTAAAAATATTATCGTAAGAATTGTAAACGAATACGTGCCAAATGAGGAACCATAACCCTCAAAACAACGAAATACAAACAATATTAATTTCGCTCACATTTTTCAGCAATTGAACAATGATATAATCCGCACCAGCACATAAATTGGTTTGCTTAAGCAGCCAAAAGTTATCGCGACCACAACCTTGGTCGAACCGTTTTTGGTACTTCTTGGATGCCACATCATGGATAAAAACACACCCGATTTTAATCAAAAAACCATACTCATCACTGGTGGTGCAGGTTTCATTGGCTCAAACTTGGCCCTGCATTTACAGGATAATTACCCTGCCGCCAGAATTGTGGTGTTTGATATCTTCCGTACGGGCGAGCGTTGGACGCACGGTAGCCTCAAAAGTTTTGGACATTACGCCAATCTAACAAAATTCAGGGGCGATATTATTTGTGGCGACTTAAACAACCCTGTAGATTTGAACCGCCTGAATTCATACCAATTTGATTATATATTTCATCAAGCAGCCATTTCTGATACGCGCGTCTATGACCAAACAGTGGTCATGCAAACCAATCTCAATAGTTTCTATGATATTTTATCCTTGGCTCAGACCCATCACGCCAAACTGATTTATGCGAGTTCTGCTGCAACTTATGGCTCATCATCATCACCGCAAACAATTGGCATTGAGTCTCCCGAAAATCCTTATGGATTCAGCAAATTGGCCATGGACCGTGTTGCACACCGCTATGTGAACGAACACCCCGACATGCGCGTTGTGGGACTTCGCTACTTTAACGTTTATGGCGCAGGTGAGTTCTTCAAAGAAAAAACCGCCTCCACTGTACTACAGTTTGGCCATCAGATTTTATCGGGTCATGCCCCAAAATTATTTGAGGGCAGCAACCAAATTTTACGTGACTTTGTGTATATTAAAGATGTGGTACAAGCCAATATTTTGGCATGCACAGCTAAATCCAATGGCGTTTATAACGTCGGCACAGGTGTGCCACGCAGTTTTCAAGAAATTGCCGACATTTTGCAACAGCAATTGGGAACAAACTTTAAAACCGAGTACATACCGAATCCATACACGGGTTACCAGATGCACACACAAGCTGATTTAAGTCTTTCTCAATCAGAATTGGGCTATACCCCCCAATGGACTTTAGAGGCAGGAATTGCAGACTATTTGCCCGAAATCAAAAGCAGTTTCAGACAAAAGGTTGTATAAATGATTGAGTTAAAAAGCAAACACCCTCGTATTTTGGTGATTGGCGACTTAATGATTGACCATTATCTATGGGGCAATTGCAATCGTATTTCTCCTGAAGCGCCCGTTCAAGTGGTGGCCGTTAACAAAGAGAACAGCGTGCTGGGCGGCGCAGGTAATGTGGTTAACAACCTCAAACAATTGGGTGCGGTTGTGGACATCATGAGTGTTGTTGGGCAAGATGAACAAGCCCAAGAACTCACTCATATGCTGGAACAAGCGGGTATTGGTAGCATCCAACTAATCCAACAAGCGGGGCGCACCACCTCAAAAAAATCACGGGTCATCGCTGCTCACCAACAGGTTCTGCGTTTTGACAAGGAAAGCACCGCTGAAATATCCGCTCCAGCACAAACAGAACTGCTGGCTAAGTTCAGTGCGCATATTGATTTCGTTGATATTATTGTGCTGTCCGATTATGGTAAAGGTGTGCTAACGGATTTTGTCACTCGGGAAATCATTCGCATCGCACGCTCAAAAAACAAACGCGTCTTGGTCGATCCCAAAGGCAATGATTACAGCAAATATACAGGCGCATATTTACTCACGCCCAACAAAAAAGAGGCTTCCGAAGCATCTAAAATCGATATTGTCGATAAAGACAGTTTGAATCAAGCCATTCAATATCTCAAAGACACATGTGCGCTGGATGTCTCATTGATTACCTTGAGCGAAGAAGGCATCGCCTGCTTGGATCAAGATTTGCAAATTTATCCCACTGTTGCACGGGATGTATTTGATGTCACGGGTGCGGGTGACACAGTCATTGCCGCTTTGGCATTTGCATTGGGTGCAAACTATTCCATTGAGCAAGCAATAGTGTTCTCAAATTTAGCAGCAGGCGTGGTTGTGGGTAAATTGGGTAGCGCGACCGCAACCTTGGATGAAATTATCGCCTACGAACAATCACTCAAACAAGTCAGCGGCTCGCTGTGCATTAAGACTTGGGACGAGATTGCTGTAATTGCACGCGATTTAAAACGGCGCGGACAGAAAATTGTGTTTACCAATGGGTGTTTTGATTTACTACACACGGGTCATGCACGTTATTTGGAACAAGCACGCGAATTTGGTGACGTGCTGATCGTGGGCGTCAATAGTGATGCCAGCGTTTCTCGACTGAAAGGTCCCAGCCGCCCAATCAACTCAGAAGACGATCGCGCGTACATTTTGGCATCGCTCAAATCGGTGGATTACACGGTTATCTTCCATGAGGATACCCCTTATGAACTCATCAAACTGATACAACCCAATGTGTTAGTCAAAGGTGGTGACTATCGCGGCAAAGAAGTTGTGGGACAAGATATTGCCAAAGAAGTCAAAATCGTTGATTTTGTCGCGGGAAAAAGCACCACGGGGACCATAGAAAAGATTGCCAAATCATGAATACACACATCGTTGAAATCATTCACGCCGAACTAACATCACACCGAGCGACCATTGAACAAGTCTTTGCTTCATCACAAGAACCATTGGCACGCGCCGCCGAGCTGATGGTGCAAACACTCAAAGAAGGTCATAAAATCCTTTTATGTGGCAACGGGGGCAGTGCGGCGGACGCTCAACACATTGCGGCCGAATTAACTGGACGCTACAAAACTGAACGCCGCGGATTACCTGCGATTGCATTGACCACAGATACATCGGCACTCACGGCTATTGCCAATGATTTTGGTTACGAAAAAGTGTTTTCTCGTCAAGTCGAGGCCTTGGCCAATTCAGGCGACCTACTCATCGGTATCAGCACAAGTGGCAACAGCACCAACGTCTTACTGGCCCTTGAGCAGGCCAAAGCAATTGGCTGCACCACAATTGGTTTAACTGGAAATACGGGCGGCAAAATGAATGCACTGTGCGATATTAATCTGATTGCACCATCCAACAACACGCCACGTATTCAAGAAATGCACATTTTATTTGGCCATATCCTATGCCAAATTGTTGATGCATCTTGGGTTTAAATCCCGACAATGCGCCCCATGAAAATCCTAATCATTATGCAGCGGTCCAACGGCGATGTTTTTTTAACATTACCGCTTATCCGAGCGCTGCAAGAGCAGCACCCAGATGCAAGCATCGATATGCTGGTGAACGATGATACTTTGGGCATTGCAAAAACACTACCCAATATTCATCAATTCATTGTATTTAGTTACACTCGAAAAAAATCAGGCTTACGCGAACGATTGTCTCAAGAACGCGACATCATCCAAAAAATTTGGCGTAAATACGACTTGTCAATCAATCTAACTGCCAGCGACCGCAGTGTGCAATATGCAATTATGGCTTCAAAAAATTCTATTTCAGCGGTTGAGCAACAAAATAATAAATCGTGGTGGAAAAAACGCTTACTCAAGCACCACTACTTTATTGATACGCAACGACACACCGTTGAAAACAACTGCAAACCCTTACAATTTTTGGATTTGCCCTCAACCCCCATCAAAGTCATTCCAGAGGTTAACCCGCTTGCTCTTGAACAAATGCGCGCAAAGTTGGATACGCAGGGCATTACACAATTTTGGGTGATGCACGCAGGTGCTCAATACGATTACAAAATTTACCCACAACAACTGCGCAATAAACTAATTCAAAAATTGACAGAACAGGGATTAACCTTGATTGCCACAGGCGGCAATACCCCGATTGACCAGCGAATCAAGACCGAATTACCACATCACCCCCAATGCCATAATTGGATTGGACAAACCAATTTATCAGAACTCATTGCTTTGATCAGTCTATCACAAGGCTATATCGGTATGGACACCTTGGTGATGCACATCGCAGCCAGCCTCAACAAACCTGTATTCGCCATTTTTGGCCCCACACTTACATCGGTATGGTCGCCATGGAAAAACGAACCCACACAAAAAATACATGTGTTTCAAGCAGACATGCCTTGTGTACCCTGTGGCAAAGCGGGCTGCGACAACCATCACGGGAAAAGCCAATGTTTGGATCATATACCCCCTCGCACCATCGCACAGGAGATGAAACAATTCAATGACACACGTATGGGAGTTTTCACTCAATGAACCCTACCCCAACTCACCTGTCAATGCCTATTTCTGTCACTATTTTGACAAAAAATAGCAGTCGATATATCGAGGCTTGCTTGTCCAGTGTCGCCGATTTTGATGAGGTTGTGATACTCGACAATGGTTCAACCGACAATACGTTAGAGATTGCAGCACGCTTTGCCAATGTCAAAATATTCAAGTCGGAGTTTATTGGATTCGGTCCACTGAAAAATTTAGCGCAAAGTCATACGAGCCACGAATGGGTATTGAGTATAGACAGCGATGAAGTGTTGACGCCCGAACTGTACCAAGCCATTAGAAAAACCTCTTTAGATGACCAGTACATTTATGGATTTAATCGTCTAAACCATTTTAAAGGCAAACCCGTACGATGCTGCGGCTGGGACAAAGACACTGTGAAGCGTTTATACAATAAAACGCGTACCCAATTTGATAACGCACAGGTACACGAATCCCTACAAATGCAAGGATTGACGCTGAAACTCATTCAAGGCAACTTACTACACTACTCGTATGACTCAGTAGAAGAATTGATTGATAAATTGCAAAAATACTCAACCTTATGGGCAGAACAAAATTATCAAAAAAAAACCGCCAATATGTTTAAAGCGACTTACAAGTCAATATTTGCTTTTTTGAAGAACTATGTTTTACAAAAGGGCTTCTTGCATGGCAATGTTGGCATGTTAATTAGCGTTTGCAGCGCTTTTGGGGTTTTTGCTAAATATGCAAAATTAGCCGCTAAAAAATGACTTTTTGAATAAATGTAATGGTATTTTTACGCAGTTTAATTAACCACTGTCAACTATACCAGCACCTATTTGTTACTTGCTACACACCCATTTACAGTTCTATCAAACGCTTTATTATACAAGAACAAAAAACCACATAATGAATCAAGAAATCAAAAAAATATCGGTTGTAATGTGCACATACAATGGGGCAAAGTATCTTGCTGAGCAATTGGATTCGATTCTTGCACAGAGTTATTCAAATATCGAAATCATTGTGGTTGACGATTGCTCGACAGATAATACATTTGAAGTTCTTGAGAACTATTATCAATCCAAAGACTCACGAATTCAAGTTTTTCAGAACTCAAAAAACCTCGGTTTTGTTCAAAACTTTTCCAAAGCCATTTCATTGGCCACAGGCGATTACATTGCGTTGGCTGATCAAGACGATATTTGGAAACCTTACAAACTCGAGAAATTCGCCAATGAAATCCAAAATCATTTACTCATATATTCAGATGCGATATTGATTGCCCCAGATGGACAATCACTTAATCGGGAACTCACTCGACCCAATGACCATTTAGTCTCAGGGCATTGTAATCAAGCATTTTTGTTTAAAAACTGTGTATCAGGAAACACTCTGATGTTTAAAAGAGAGTTGCTACAATACATTTTACCCATACCCAACGTCTCTTTTCACGATATTTGGATTGCTTTTATCGCTTCCTCACTCGGTACCATAGCCTATACAGAAGAAGCATTGGTTTATTACCGACGCCATGAAAGTCAGGTCACTAACACTCAGAAAGAAAAGAAAAAGGGCTTGAGTTATTTACTACAAACGCCCATGCGCAAAATTGAGAAAAGCCGCCAAAAAACAAATGAGATTCAGCGCATTTTGAATGATTTTCTTGCGTACAGGGCATTTGCCGAAAAAATCAATGATCAAACACTGTTATCAATTCTCAACCCATTAATCAACCATTATCGTAATTACAACAATATATTTATCAATTATTCATTGAGGAAAATACTCGTCAAACACCGTGAAAATTTATTTGCAATTTGTCCTTCAAACAAAAGATTGCGTTACGCAAAAAAATACTCTCGAGGGCAAAAGTTCAACATTGCGGCAACGCTACTTAAATAACCATTATCACAAAGTTATTTAAGGTTGAAATAATCGTTTCAACTTCCGTGCACGCTTCTTAATGTACAAACTAAAACGGGGAAATCTTGGAGGAGGCTGATTATAAACTTTGCTCCAATATTCTCGTAGAAATGAGTCCCTAACGTTATCAGCCGTTGCTTTAGGCTGGTGATTGCGACTATTCTTATTAACAAACACATGATATACCGCATTGTGGACTGGTTTAGGAGTACTTCCATTGGCAATACACCTAATCCATAAATCCCAGTCCTCATACATTGGCAACTCTCGAAAACCACCTGCCCGCAAAAAATCTGCTCGTTTTACCAATGTACCAATTACCATAAAGTTGCCCTCTAAAATGGGATTCTGCGTACTGGTTTTTACGGATAACGATTTGACACCGTCTTCTATGGTCAACACGGATGGGTACAACAAAGGAGAAGGATGCGTGGTTTGGTCAATCATTTCACGCATCGCGCGAAGAAAATTCGAATCCAAAGCATCATCCGCATCTAAAAACAATAACCAATCTGCCGTTGATTGATGTGCCCCTGCATTTCTTGCCTGAGCCAACGTTTCGCCATGAATCAGATGAATCAAAGAGGCAGGAGACGTTTGTTGAAGCACTGATTTTTGTGCAATCAAGGCTTTCTCTTTCCAAGATTCGCACCCATAAGTGGCAATAATCACATCAATACCATGCATTCCCAAACCCCGACAAATTATTAGACCGCTTTCATAATAAACGATGTTACTTCAGTACAAAAAACCAACAACGAAGTTATCAACTCAAACCGTTCTATCGCAAAACAATTTAATTTTTTATGTACAACTTGAATGATACAAGCAATGATTCAATTGTCCATTCTGCTTAGTTACTACGACTTTAACGAAATATTTTTTGACCTAACCTACGCGCTTTGTAAACTGCTTTGTCCATTAACGTACAATGGTGCAATATCAATTGATTGTTTCGATGCAGTTCAGACATAATTTCTTTTTCCGCTTCCCAAGGATGCCCCCACCAACCTTTGAATGAAAATCCAACCACGTGCTTCTCATATCCTTTGTAACGAGCATCATTTAAAAAAGACCAAACCACCAAAAACCCTGAACTTGGACAAATAAAAGGCCGATGTGTTCGAGACTGAATCAATCTAAAACATGATTGATTCAATTCATCAGACAAACGCACCACTTCTTTACCATCTCGCACAATTTCTTCTTCATACCACTGAGAAACATCCATTGCCTCTTCTTTTGGATATTGATCCCTTAGCGGATTGTGTAACAGGTGGTTTTGATGGGTTCTCTGACTGCGAGCAAATAAGATCGTGTGCGCCTTTGAGTAAAATGCATTGGATCGGATGTCTTGTAACAATGCGTGCCCCACTGCTCCCGTATTAACTATCGACAAACAAGTGGTTTTTATATGGTCAGGCGTAATTTTATACTGTTTATTATTGAATCGGACGACGACTTCCGCCTCCTCTAATAAACATGCGTGATTGGCCGCGGGCTCTGAATTACCTATGATGAGAACTTTTTTCATTGCAATTTAATATGGAAATGTTTGGTCCACCGACCATTACATTAAGTTTTTTGATTATCGCATAACATATACCCTTATCCAAAATAATTACAATATTTTGATTCAATGATGAATCGTTCAAATACACCAGCTTTTCAGGTAAGATGTGCAAATCGTCCAACAAAGAAAGTGATTAAATGCCCAGCCCCAATTACGCCCTAACTTTCGCCTGTTACAACTCGGTTCAATACACCAAACTCTGTATTGACAGTATGATTAGGCATGGTACACCACTGAATCGATTGGTGGTGGTGGACAATGGCTCGACTGATGAGACGCGAGAGTATTTACAAACCCTTCCGTTGGGGGGGCGCATTTTTAACCAAGCCAACTTAGGATGTGGTGTGGCGTGGAATCAGGGTGCGCTTGCGCTACAAGCCGATTGGACGATTGTGATGAACAACGATGTTTTGGTGTCCGCACATTGGATAGAAAATTTATTACATACTGCCGAGACCTTAGGGCTTAAAGTGATTTCACCTGCCCTGATAGAAGGTGCATTGGATTATGATTTTGAACAGTTTTCGTTGGACGCATCCAAGCGTATGAACCAAGCTCATCGAATCGGAGCGCGTCACGCAGTATGTTTGGCTGTGCATAAATCTGTGTGGCTGGATGTGGGCTATTTCCAACCCGTACCGAAACTATTGGGCTATGAAGATACTTTATTTTTTCACGAACTTAGCAAGGCCAAGATTCCAATGGGTATGACAGGGGCTTCGTGGTTGCATCATTACGGCTCCATTACTCAAACGGCGATGAAACAAGAACGCGGGTTGTCACAAAAACAAGGTTTAGGCTATCGATACAATTACCGTTTACTCGACCAAAGTTGGCTGGAACGCAAACTCGCCAAACTGGAGCGCAATCGTCAAAACAAGACTTGGAGCAAGGCTGAGGTGGCACAATACGGTCAGTCTATCCATGGCTTGCGCAAAAATGGTTCGTTTGAATGGATTTAAATGCTTTTGATACACACGACACAAATTAAAACAAGATTATGAAAATATCAGCATTTACTTTTCTCAAGAATGGCTCTTTATTGGGCTACCCATTTATTCAATCGATTCAATCTGTATTGCCTATAGTGGATGAATTTGTGGTTGCCTTAGGGCCAAGCGTTGATGACACTGAGGCACAATTGTTGGCATTAAATGAGCCAAAATTACGGGTCATCAAAACTCAATGGTGCGATCTCATGCGCGAAAAAGGCTATGTCTATGGTCAACAAAAAATGGTTGCTCAGTTTAACTGTACGGGTGATTGGGCGTTTTATATTGAAGCCGATGAAGTCGTGCATGAGAATGACTTAGAAACCATCAAAGCCGCCTGTGAAACCCATCTAAATAACCCCAATGTCGAAGCCTTGGTATTTGATTATCTGCATTTTTACGGTAATAAAAATACCTATTTGCATTCGCCAGGTTGGTACAAAAGAGCGCCTCGCATCATCAAGACCAATGTGCGCAGTTACGCACCCGATGGGTTGTTTTGGTTGGTGTTAGAAAAAAACAAAGTAGGACGTTATCCCAAAGCCGCGCTCATCGGCGCGCGCATGTATCACTATGGTTGGGTACGCAGCGAGGCACAAATGAATGTCAAAAGTAGCAATGTCAATCAGTATTGGGATAAAAAACCGGAACAATTTGACTACACTCAAATTGATGCCAGCATCCTCCGCGAGTTTACCCAAACTCATCCTAAAGTCATGCACGATTGGCTGCCTGAAGCCACAGGTATTTTCCAAGCCAATCCTGAGCATCGCCTAACGCGCAAAGAAAAACGCCACCGCATCAAAGCCAAATTGGAACGTATCTTTCATCTGGATTTGAGTAAAAAACATTTTCGTCTGATTAACCCAAACAAATGAGTAAAATATTTATCGAGTTACCGACATGGTTGGGCGATGGCGTGATGGCCACGCCTGCTATTGAAAACCTATTGAAAATTTATCCCGATGTCCAGTTGACGGTGTTTGGCTCATTTGTCGCAACTGAGTTGTTCAAACACCATCCGAAAATTGAGCGAATTATCGTTGATACGAGTAAGCAATCAAGCAATCGCTTACTCCATTTATACAAGACAGCTCGTGCTTTGGGGAAATTTGATTTGGCATTGTCATTTAGAAGCAGTTTTGCCTCTAAGTGGTTATTATTTTGCTTATCTGCTCATAAAAAAGCGCTTTATGGCCGCACTCGAGATAACTGTGAGAATGGTATTCATCAAGTCATACGCTACAACAACTTTGTCAACTGTGCGCTGGGTCAAAATTTAGAACCTGCAGATTTAACCCTGTTTACCAAACCCCTATCACCGTCAACCCACCGCAAACCGCTACTGGGGCTCAACCCTGGCAGCACCTATGGTAGCGCCAAACGCTGGTATCCCAATGAGTTTGCACAAGTGGCGATAGTACTGTCTCAGAATTTTGATATTGTTATTTTGGGTGGCCCGAAAGAGAAAGACATCGCTCATGACATTGAACAATTACTCATCGAACAGAACGTTGTGAATGTCATCAATCGCGCAGGCACCATGAGTATTGAGCAGTTGATTGAACAAATCGCTCAATTAGACATACTGCTCACCAATGACAGCGGCCCCATGCACGTTGCAGCGGCTTTCAAAATCAAAACTGTGGCGATTTTTGGTCCGACCAACCACATCGAAACCCACCAATGGCACAACCCAAATGAGTTTATTCTACGCAAACCCACAGAATGCGCGCCCTGCATGCAACGTGAGTGCCCACTCAAGCATCATCGTTGTATGAAAGAGATCCATGCCGAAGATGTGCTATTGGCACTCGCTAACAAAGGTTGGATTTAAATCTTTGTTGATTGATTTTAAAGCCAATAAATCTTTGGCCTGCTCCAAGATTGCCTGCACGGGTATTTTTCGTATCGAAAAATCACTGGCATCCAAACGCAAAGGATCTACTTTTGACGAGGACTTGACCACACGATTGATGTCACTGATCCAAGTATTTCGGTGCTCTGGCGTGTTACCAAATATCGTAATGGACGGCACATTCAAAGCCCACGCACAATGCGTCGGCCCCGTATCACCACCGATGACCAAATCTGCCTGTGCCAACAATGCTTTCAAATCGTTTAAACTTAATTTAGGACTGATGGTGGTCTGAGGTGCGTGCTGTGCAACGTATTGTGCCGCCGCCAACTCTTGTTCATTGCCCCAAACAAGTATGCAATGCGCACCTATATCTCGATTCAAAGCAATCGCTAATTCAACAAACCGTTCAGCGGGATAAACTTTATTCGGACGCGAAGCACCCAAAACCAAAATGACGTTTTTTTGCCCCTGCGCCATCGGCGTATTTTGAAGCGATAGGGGTTGGTAATGTAAAAAAGGAACTTTGTTGACCAAGTCACCTTTCGCAACCCGAATCCCCAAGGGCTCACACAATACTTTGACGTTACGCCAAATCACATTTTCAGCATAATCAATATCAACCGTTTGGCTATACAGATTTGCGGCGAATTTTTCACGAATGGAGTTTTTCGAAAATCCAATCGTATGTCGCCCCAAAAGTTTCGCCACAATCGCTGATTTGAGCAGGCCCTGTGCATCAATCACGTAATCATAATTTTGAGCCGCATAAGTTTTGAGTTGACGAATTTGTGCGAACACTTGGCGTTTATTGTGCTTGAGTGCTTTTAAATTCACCGTCAGAATGCGATTGATATCGGGGTTATCCGCCAAAATCCCCATCAAGCCCTGTTCGACAACCCAGTCAATCACCACATCGGGACGGCGCGCCTTAATCAGTTGCAAAGCAACCATGGCATGAACAATATCACCCATAGCAGAGAGTTTAACGATGGCGATTTTCATTGTAACCTTAATCGTTATTGTTAATTTAAACCAATGAAGGCAACATACTCAAATGCGCATACAAACCACCCCGCGCCAATAACTCATCGTGCGTACCTTGCTCGGCGATTTCGCCATCGTTCATCACCACGATGCGATCGGCCTGCTGCACAGTACTCAGTCGATGGGCAATCATAATGCTGGTTCGCCCCTGCATGAGGTTGTCCAAGGCTTTTTGCACTGCGCGCTCTGACTCATTGTCCAGCGCACTGGTCGCCTCGTCCAATATTAAAATAGGGGCATCTTTAAGAATGGCGCGCGCAATCGACAAACGCTGACGCTGTCCACCTGAGAGTTGGTTGCCATTATTACCCACCAACATATCCCAGCCTTGCGGGTTTTCTTGAACAAACTCCCACAAGTTCGCCGCTTTGAGTGCCGCCTCGACTTGCTCAGGCGTGGCATTTTCACGGCCATATGCAACGTTGTTATACAGCGTGTCATTAAATAAAAACACATCCTGCGAAACCAAAGCAATTTGACTGCGCAAATTGTATAAATCAATGTCTGAGATTCGATGACCATCCAGATAAATCTCGCCTGCAGTCGGCTCAACAAAACGTGGCAATAAATTAATCAGTGAGGACTTACCACTGCCCGAACGTCCAACCAAGGCGAGTTTCTCACCTGCCCGCACCTCTAACGTAAAATTATTCAGTGCTTTGCGTGACATGCCTTCGTAAGTTAAATCCAAATGTTTAAACGCAATATTGCCACGCGCACGATCTAATTTTACTGTCCCCGAATTCACCTCGGGTGGCGCATCTAAAAATTCATACACCGAATCTGCAGAGATAAACATAAACTGCATCGGAATACTCAAATTGGATAAATTTTTCAGCGGCGCGAGCATCTGCATCATCGCCACGATAAATGCCATAAATTGACCAACTGTAGTCACGCCATTTTGACTTTGCCACAGCGCGACAAACACCACAATCGCCAACGCAAAAGAGGCCACCAACTCACTAAAAGGCGACTTGGCGGAGGATGCTTGAGCCAACTTTTTTTGAAATCGAAGAATCGCACCATTTTCAGACTCAAATCGCTCCTCAGCATGGGTTTCGCCACCGTACAGTTTAACCACTTTGTGACCATCATAGGTCTCATTGATCACATGCGCCAATCCCTTCATCTTTTCCATCGAGTCTTGTTGCAACGAGCGCAATTTATTTCGATAGTAACGAGACAGCCAATTGAGTACAGGAAACATCAACAGAACAACCAAAGACAACTGCCAGTTTAAATAAATCAGCACAATCGTCAAACCCAATACGGTCAACGAATCACGGGTCAAAGTGATGAATACATTGATGGCATTGCTGATTGCATTATTCGCGTCCAGTAGAAAGCGATTACTGGTAAAGGCACTCGGGTGGGTCAGCTGATATTTAGATGGGAGCAAAAGCATCTTTTGAAACATGACTGCACGCAACTCTTTCAAGACAACCGCACCCACCCACGACAACAGATAACTGCTGAAGTAACGACAGAACCCTCGAAACATCACCAAACCGACTAGGAACAACGGTACCATCCACACCTTTGAAGCAGAACCCCAAATCCAATAAGTTACCAATGCACGTAAGTGTGAAACCTTATCGACGAAACTGACTCCATCCATTTTGGGAGGGCTTAACTGAGTAGCAGAAAACCCCTGATTAATTAGCGGCGAGATAAATGCCGCCAAATAGCTCTCAGTGAAAGCCACGCCCGCTGTAGCCAGTAGCGCAATCAAAATACGAACTTTATAGCGTTTAATATAAGTCATTAAACGCATAAAATTTTTGGTGTCTTGTTCCTTGAAAACCCCAAGAAATAACTGGTTCAACATATGAGTTTCCCTAGTGATAACATCAAGCAAGTGTCCTAAAAGTAACAATTTAAATTTCAATTGTAGAAACAACGTTATCACATATCAATTTTTATCATCTCAAAAAAAATCGCCCACACCTACCGTGCATTTGGTCCGTCAAAAGTGCTTTTCTTTTTTCTATGACTGTAGTATCCATTTTTTTAAATTTCCCCCAATTCTCATCAGATTTAATTTGATTTATCAACTCTGTTTCTGCCTCAATCAAAGAGTTAGCAAAACGGTAACCAAAATACTCGTAAAACATTTTTTCTTCTTGAACACTGGTATCTAGAGTTTTTGTAGCATCATACTCGTGTGAGTGAATGACAACTGCATCCTCAGCATATGCCACAGTCAATCCAGATGAAATTACCTCACTAGCCCAGAGTTGATCCTCACCCCACTCTACTTCGGGGTACGGAATATATTTTAAAACTTTTTTTCTAACAGCCGAATTGTTATCTGAGAAGAAACAACGCAGTAATTTACCTTCAATTGTACTCGGGCTTGGTGTATTTTCACCCATATCCCAACGTCTGAGTTTTAATTGCTTACTCATGTGATTGAAGTGATTAGAAATATCTCGTTGAATAAACTCATCGTGTTCAGAACGAGCAACGTGACGACCAAAAACACCTGCAACTTTTTCGTCGAAATCAAAAGGTGCTATCAGATTGCGTAGCCAATATCTGTTCTCAGGCAAAGCATCTTGCGTCGTATACACCACATATTCACATTCGCATTGTTCAGCCACATACTTCCGTGTCCTACCGTGTTGAAACTCAGTCTTTCTAATTTCTATTAACCTAACATTCTCAATGCTTGATTTCTTAAGAAAGTCAACTGAGCCATCACTGGATTCGCTATCAATAACAACAATTTCAAAAGGCCAAGGCGTATCCTGCTCCAAGACTGATTCAATCAGCCTACGTAAACTATTTTCTCCTGGGTTATAGGTAGGTATAACAACCGATGCCTTATAATTCACCTGAGTATCTCTTGAGTTTAAACTCTCAAATTGATATGACTCAAATCCCTTTTCAGATAAACGCTCAATTAATGCACTTTCAATTTGTCTTGCCGAATCTTCCCAATTTGTGCTCAGGGCCAATTTTTTAGCCTCTTGTGCTAAGTCATTTCGGTAATTTTGGTCACGCACTAGTTTTTCTATAGCATCTGCCACACTCATAACATCAGGCTTAGCAAAACATAAAGCAGTCTCAGGGAATACGGCCCGCGTTGACTCTACATCTAATTCAACCACAGGAAGTCCACATGCCATCATCTCAAGTGGAATTAATGAGTAATTGGTAGCCGAGAAAACGAGTCCAATATCAACTCGATTATACAAATCAGCCAATTCTTTCGGAGACAAAACCCCTAAATGTTTATATCTGAAATTGAAATTATTGGCCACATCCTTTTCTTGACCGAATAAAAAGGCTTCAAACCCAACCCCCCTCTCGTGCAGCTCTTGTAGCGCCGCCAATCCCAAATCAACGACTCGTCTTTCTGTATGCATTCGAGAATAAAAAGCAATTTTAACGACATCATGTTTTTGTTTTATATTAACTTGTGGTTGATAAACTGTTTGATCTGCACAAAGATTCCAAGAGCGCGCCCACATCCCCTTGTTTTCTGCCATTTGACGTAGCCAATTCCCAGCACATAAAGCGGAAAAACCAAACTCATAAGTATTATCCGCGAGCAAATAATTCGTGCCCATCGGATAAAATTGCGCTTCATTGTCTTGAATAAAATAAAACCGTTCCTTGAATCGGCTCATTGCTGCGACTGGATAAGCAGTAAACGAGTCAGTCGCAATCACTACATCTCCAGAAATGTAACTAACGTCGACAGGTAAATGTTCAATATAAGTATTCCGTATATCCGCATACCATTCTTGAATTTCTGCTTTACGCTTAGCCACACTAATAGTGGCATCTGCATTTTGCAACCAAACAGTTTGTCGATGACCAAACTGTTCTAAGAATTTAATTATGCGAAATATTGTTTGATGACCGCCCGCACCACGAACAAAATCTGGAATAACCCAATGAATATTCATTGAACTTCTATTAAAACTCCCATAAAAATTTTGGAGCGGCATGATTGGATTTTTTGAAATATTGATATTCCTCTGCCATCTTTTTGAATCCATTGAAAACAAAGCACTTAACTCCATCCACCCCCAATAATCTTTTCCCCAATAACTACTCACTTCGTAGCCAGACAACTTAGGAAAAAGGGATAAACACCTCTCCATGACATGTGCAACCGTCCCATCTATCTGACCATGCTCATCGTCATAGTCTGTCAGTGACGGCAAAAACGGTAAAAGTTTTTCGATAACTTCTGTTTTTATCCAACACATAGAACCAGCAGGATAGTCTATATTGATATACTGCCAATCGCTGTTTATTTTTTTTAAAAACGCATCAATCTGGTTCTTATTATGATCGTTTGAGACCAAATGTCTAATTCGACTGAAATTAACAGGGTAAAGCAACCCATAGTTATTCGCCTCAAACTCACCAACAACTTTTTCAACTAAATCAACACTTCCTAGTGTTGCCTCCAATAAGTAACGTCGCCACGCATCACCAAAATCAATATGTAGGCTCCGTTTAGTATGGACATGGCAAAGATACTTATACCGAGTAAACAAATCTGCACAAGCTACAAACAGTGGGGCAATGTCACGACCTTTATTCTCAACCAAACGAATATCAAAATTTGAAATATTATTTGCACTCAAGTACTCTAATATTTCTCGTTTATCATCAGAATCGCAGACTGTAATACACAAGAAAACTCCGCTCATACAAACTGGCTTTATTATTTGAAAATCATCAAAAAACACCTCTTTATAAAACACATGGAAATGAATCGCAAGGTTATGCGCCATTTGCGACATATCTATTTTTTGTTTTAAAAAAACAGCACCTTTTACTTGAGATGCGCTTAACGTGCTTATTGATTCTTCCACACACTCAGGAGACCCAAAGCGAATATTAGATTGATGGTGTGTTTTCTTAATTGATGATAAATCCTTAAGAGTGGCTTTGACCATTTTAAGCCCACTCTCTTTATTAATCCGTCTTAGGGACTGGTACGCCTTTCCAATACTGCCTTTTTCAATCACTAAATGTCTAAAGCCTCTGCGCAATTTATTGGCAGAACTGATGGCTTGCTCGGTTTTGATTAATGGTTTAACCAAACGAATCGCCCACAATTTTTTATATTTACGGTGCTGGTGTGTTTGTGCACCTATTTGATTTGACTGCTCATGTAGTTGTTGTGATTGTGCGTTTATTTGTTGCGACTGGATATTTATTTGTTGTGACTGTTCATGTAGTTGTTTCTCTTTAATTATCAGTTGATTGTTTTGTTCCGAAACTTTCAATTCAGACTCTGTCATTTTTCGCTCAGCCTCTGAAATTTTATGCTTAAGAATTGCAATTTCATTCTTAAACACTAGGAGTGCCTCAGTATCAGCATCCAACCATTTTAAATTTTCCATACGAACACGCTGATCTTCGCTGTGTTCTTCCAAATTCAAAATTTCGCCTAATGGTAAGCCATTCAAAAAACCATTTGTGTACTTAATATCCGTGTATAACATTCTTTTAGGATATTTTGTTATGTAATGTTCATTTTTAATACAAACAGCGACAAAATCATTCCACCAATTTTCAATTTCACCACCGATTTGATTACTTACATACGATTCCAGCAGTCCAGAATTAAAATTATTGTGTCGAGCCCACGTGACTAAAGCTTGTCCACTATCTGGATAAAATCGCCAACAATCAACAGGATAGCGATGAAACATACCATTACTCGGAACATTTAAATAAAAAAGTCCATGTGGCTTTAAAATTCGCATGATTTCAAGATAAACAATCCAAAACATTTCCGAATGTTCAAAACATGAACTTGAGACCACTATATCAACCGAGTTGTCCTCAAAAGGAAGTTCATACGGCGATGTAATAACCAAGTCCACTCCCTTACCATCAACAAAGTCAACACCAATATATTCAAACTCTTGAGGACAAAACTGCCTAATAGAGCCATTTACATCTTGACTTCCAATCTCAACCACTCGTACAGACTCATCACCACCTAAAAAATGAGGTGTATATGTATCAAAAAATAATTTTCCATTGTTTAATGCTGATGGGTGCATAAATCCCTCTTGTATAAGTTATAAGTTGGCGAAAAAAGTATAATCTGCGACTTCTTACTCACGTTTTACGCAGCACATTCAAATAAGCGTTTAAAACTATTAGAATAGAACTCAGGCTTTTGTAACTCTAACACATTTGAGACCCCACTTTTGACCGCCTATAGAAATATTGATAATGATATAAAATCCTCCTAAATTTTATTCATTAAAGAGCAATATACCAAGTTTTTCAACCGCTCCACATTGTTGGTGTATGAAGGTCCGTATCCGAACTGGTATATGAGCTACGTGTAATTGGGATTGCTGAGCATTTTCTAATGCTATAAATGAGCTTTGTACCTGCCACAGCACACCACTACCCAGCGCATCGGCACCGATTTTTTCAAAGTTATAAATACTCGTACCCACCCACACAGGTTTACCCAACGCCATTGGCTCAAGGAAGTTTTGCCCGCCATACGGCAACCATGTCCCGCCCATGAGTACAACATCGGCGATTGCATAGTAGGTAAACATTTCGCCCATGGTGTCGCCGAGCACCATGTCTGCTTGGGCGAGCGCGTTGATTTGTTGTGTGATGGGCTGCATGTCCAATTCGCTTTTGCGCACCACGTTTTTCCCCGTGTTTTTCAGCAGCGTCATGACTTCATCAAATCGCTGTGGGTGGCGCGGCACAATCCACCATTGGGTTCGTGGCTGCGGTTTTTCTATCTGTGCGTGTGTTCGCTCAAATTCCTCAATCGCTTCAAGCCACAATTGCTCCTCCCCCTCACGGCTGGAGGCAAGCATGACAACACGGGTGTCTGTCAATAAACGCTTGATGCGTTCACCTTCGGCAACTTGTTCTGTGGGAACGTGCATATCAAATTTCAAATTACCTGTCACGGTCAGTTGCGCATCGACCACACCAATTGCTTGGTAGCGTTGCGCATCTGTTTCACTCTGTGCGCACACATGGGTAAACCCTGCATATGCGCCACCCATGAGTGCTTTCCATTTGAGGGTTTGTTTGAGGGTTTTTTCGGACATACGACCATTGATGAGACTGGCTGGGATGTTGCGCTGGACACATTGCGCCATCAAATTTGGCCACACTTCGGTTTCCATAATCCACACATCGGTTGGCGCAAATGTTTTAAAAAATCGATTGAGCAGCGGGTTTAAATCATACGGCGCATAAACTTGCGTCATACGTCCGTCTTGTAAATACGACGCAAATAATTCTTGACCCGAAGCGCGCCCCGTGGGTGTGGTGTGGGTCAATACAATGTGCGCATCGGTGTTTTGTGCAAAAAATGCGTGTACCAGCGGTGCGGTTGCGCGGGTTTCTCCCAGTGAAACCGCATGCAACCAAATCCGTCGTTTTTGTGGCGCAATCCGCGATTGTCGATAGCAGGCAAATCGCTCTGCCCAATGCTGTCGGTATTCGGGTTGTTTGCGCCCGCGCCACAATAAATACAACGGCACAATGGGTAACAGCACATATAAGCACAGCGCATACAGGCGTCTCACCCAAGGATGGGGCTGGTGTGGGATGTAATTTGACATTGGTATAGGGAATACAACTCAAGCGATGTGCGATTGTATCATGCACCAAGGCGCTAACCCCATTCTTGTGCTCAATCGGCACAAAAAAACCCACGCCAAAACGGCGTGGGCGAAAAAGGGGAGCGAACTCCCCACAGCAGTAAACGGTTTAAATAAAGAGGAATAAACTTGAAACGCTTTGCTTTTGAGACTGATTAGAGAATACGCCGCAATTCTGGATAGAATATGCAGGCAAAACAAAGCCAACCAATTAAATCATTCTTTCATTTCAACCGTGAATTTTCTTGGCCAACTCAGCGATACGTGCACCATACAGACGTGCCGTTTCGATGTCACCCGCAGGCGGGGTTTCTTCAGGTGGCGCGTTTTCGGCTTCACTCATCACGCCCACCGCGCTGCCGAGGCGGTTGAGTTCAGGGTGTGCTTCATTGTATTTACCAGGCATCATACCGATGCTTGCCCAAACCATACTGTGCTGACTGGCGAGTGTTGCCAAGTATTGCAAGGTCACTTGTTTTTCACCTGAAGGTGAGTTGGACACCGTCATACCACCTGCCACTTTATCTTTCCAGCCTTGCGTGAGCCAGACTTTTGCGCTCGCATCGGCAAAGGCTTTAAACGGCGCGGAAATACCACCCATATAAGTCGGCGTGGCGAAAATAATGCCACCCGCTTGGTTGAGGGTTTCCCAGCCCGCATCGTCAATCGTCGATACATCAACCGCAGACGCGGTGACACCCGCCACGCTGCTCGCGCCTGCCACTGCACCATCAACCAAACGTTTGGTGTGGCCATAGCCACTGTGATATGCAACAACTACTGAAGTCATAAAGTTCTCCTAAAAATATATGTGCGCTGTGTGAATATTCGTCCGCTTGCGCGTGGCGGAGAATGGTTTGTGAGTGTGTCATTGCGAGTGGTGGTTTACCGACGAAGCAATCCAGACCACGTCAATCTAATTAATAAAATTGCTGGACTGCTTTACCGTTAAAACTGCTCGCCACGACACAAAAAATCACGGCAAATCAAATACCAAAACTTGCGCGTCTGCTTGCAATTGCACCGTCACTTGCGATTCATTGGTGATTTTGACCGCATCACCTGCATTCAATTCAATGCCATTGACCACCGCTGAGCCTGTCGCGATGTGCACATACGCCGAGCGTCCTTTATCCAAGGCATAAACGCGTTCAGTCAAACCATCGGTATGATGTGCAAGCAATAACACCGCATCTTGATACAAACGCACCGCGCCGACCAAACCGCGCCACACCCCATCGGGTGCTGCAATCGCACGCCAGCCGTCCACCAACGGTAAATCGACAATTTGATTTTGTTCGTATTCAGGCTCAATGTTGGCGACATTGGGCTCAATCCAAATCTGCAACAGATGCGTGCCACGCGTTGCATCGGGGTTGAACTCAGAATGACGCACGCCGCGTCCTGCACTCATTTTTTGCACTTCACCCGCACGAATCACCGAGGCGTTGCCCATGCTGTCTTTGTGTGACAACTCACCCTCGAGCACATAGGTGATGATTTCCATATTTTGATGACCGTGCATACCAAAACCCATATTCGGTGCAACGCGGTCTTCATTAATCACACGCAAAGCAGAAAAACCCATATGCGCGGGATCATAGTAGTGCGCGAATGAAAAACTGTGTAGTGCCTTGAGCCAGCCGTGGTCGGCATGGCCACGTTCGTTGGCTTTACGTAATGTGAGCATGGTGTTCTCCTTAAAAAATAATGTGATGGACGCATGTTACACCCAACAAAAAAATCAATAAACCGCTAAAATATCGAATCACTTTCTCATTTCTAACAACAATGAAACACACTCAATCCCCCGCTCAATTGACCTCCTTGGATGTCTTACAATTGTTTCTAAGCGTTGCCGAATCAGGCGGATTCACCGCCGCCGCTAACACACTCAATATCCCTGTTGCCACGGTGTCGCGCAAAATTGCCCAATTAGAACGTGAACTGCGCGTCACCTTGTTTGTCAGAAACACGCGCAATGTGCGTCTGTCACCCGAGGGCGAGGCATTTTATGCCCAAGTCGCACCTGCACTCTCAAACGTACAAGATGCCATCAATCAACTGTCACACGGTGTGCAAGAGCTGTCTGGTGTCATTCGCATCACCGCACCATCAGATTTGGTCAATCAACATTTAACCGCTGTATTTGCACGATTTTTGCGCTTGAACCCCGATGTATCACTGCATTTTCACCTAAACACCGATGTTATGAATTTGGTCAGTGAGCACATTGACTTGGCGATTCGGGCGGGTCAACTGGCTGACTCGGGTTTATATGCGCGGCATTTATTTGATGTCCGTCTAAAACTATTTGCCACACCCGAGTATTTAGCCGCCATGCCTGCCATTATTGAGCCCGCACAATTGAGCGACTGCAACCTACTCACGCTTAAATCCATACGCACTTTGAGTTTTGAGCGGGCGGGTGTCGCTTATAAAATACCGATTAAAAACCAAACGGGCAACGTCCAAGCCAATGAGATGAATACCCTCATCGCGTTTTGCAGTGCGGGTACAGGCGTGGCATTGCTGCCCGATGTGTCGGTGCATTCACTCGTGGCACAAAGACAATTGGTTGAAGTGTTGCCTGACTGTGTGTTTGAGGCTGTGCCGATACATGCACTCACACCCGAAAAAACACCGCCAGCGCGGGTACGGCGTCTGATTGAATACCTCAAAGAACAACACATCATTGCTTAAACGCACTCGCTCAAATCACCTCAGCGTTACCACCCTCGCACAGTTTATGCCAAGTGGGTGAAAATCCTGACGAAGTCGAAGTTCACCGCAAGGCTCAGGCGTATAATGACCCATGATGATCGTGACAAACGGTGGATAATGCTTGGGGTGCGTGTAAAACCACTTCACCCGCATTTCTAAATGAAGGAAATGCCGAGTTAGCCCTTGTCATGCACCGTAAGCCCTGTATCAACGGCCTGCGTCTGTCCAAACTATTCTTGGGGAAACCATGAGTGAAATTGCAATGACAATCAGCGTGTTGGCTTTGGTGGCCATTGTCGGTTTGTGGTTGGGTCAACTGAAAATCAAAAACATCGGCTTGGGCATCGGCGGGGTTTTATTCGGTGGCATTTCGGTCGGGCATTTTATTCATCAATACGGCGTGCATCTGGACGCACTCACCATGCAGTTCATCCAAGAGTTTGGTTTGATTTTGTTTGTGTACACCATCGGTATTCAGGTCGGCCCTGGTTTTTTCTCTTCTCTCAAACAATCGGGTTTAAAACTCAATTTATTCGCGCTGATGATTGTTGTCTTGGGTGCGTTGATGGTGGTGGCTTTGCACTTTGCGTTTCACGTACCCTTGCCCGTGGTTTTGGGGATTTACTCGGGTGCAGTGACCAATACCCCCTCATTGGGTGCAGGGCAGCAAATTTTAACCGAGTTGGGTATGAGCAACATCACCGAAACCATGGGGATGTCGTATGCGATGGCTTATCCTTTCGGCATTTGCGGCATATTGCTGAGTTTTTGGCTGATTCGGTATTTTTTCAAAATCAATGTGGACAAAGAACACGTCGCATATGAGAAAGCCTCAGGCAATGACAAAGACGGTTTAGACACATTGAACGTGCGCATCACCAACCCCAATATGGATGGCTTGAAAATTCGCGACATCCCAGGGTTTGAAGGCAGGGATGTGATTTGTTCGCGCATCAAACGCGCCAATGAATTGACCATTCCCAATTCAGAAATGCCCGTCAAACTCGGCGATATTCTGCACTTGGTCGGTGATACGCACGACATTCACCGCGTGCAATTGATTTTGGGCGAATGGGTACAAGAGTCTTTATCGACCAAGGGTACCGACATGCGCTCAGTGCGTGTGGTGGTCACACACGAGCAAGCACTGGGCAAAAAAGTACGTGACATTCGTCAACGCGATGTCGTGGTCTCTCGGCTCAACCGTGCGGGGGTTGAACTCGTGCCAACGGGTGACACCATTTTGCAATTCGGTGACGTGCTCAATTTGGTCGGGCAAGTGGATGCGATTGAGGCGGTCATCACCACGGTCGGCAACGCTCAGAAAAAACTTCAACAAGTACAAATGTTGCCTGTATTCATCGGGATATTGCTGGGCGTGTTATTGGGCTCAGTGCCCATTCCCGTGCCAGGTTTTCCAGTGCCACTCAAATTGGGCTTGGCGGGTGGGCCCTTAATCGTTGCGATTATATTGGCACGTGTCGGCACAATCGGCAAACTCTATTGGTTCATGCCACCGAGTGCGAATTTGGCCTTGCGCGAACTGGGCATCGTGCTGTTTTTGGCGGTTGTGGGCATCAAAGCGGGCGCGAACTTTGTGGATACCCTGATTCAAGGCAACGGATTGCAATGGGTGGCGATGGGCGCGGCCATTACCCTTGTGCCATTACTGATTGTCGGCATCGTGGCTCGACTGTATGGTAAATTGAACTATTTGACCATCAGCGGACTATTGGCAGGTTCAATGACCGACCCACCTGCGCTGGCATTCGCCACATCCATCAAAGAAGACAGCGGCGCACCTGCACTGGCATACTCGACCGTTTATCCATTGGTGATGTTCACGCGCATCATCTCGCCACAGTTGTTGGCAATTTTATTGTTTGCTATGCAGTAGTGTGGATGGTAAAAACACGGACTAAGGCGTGCGAATGGCCAAACTACGACACGACCGCCACCCGCAAATCCAACTCCACACTGGCATTTTTGGGCAATTGGTACACGCCGACCGAAGTTCGTGTGTGCACACCCGCCTCGCCGAAAATCTCATACAGCACATCCGATGCGCCATCGGCAACTTCACTGTGTTGGGTAAAATCGTGGGCAGATTGTACAAATACATTGAGTTTTAAAATTTTATCAATTCGCGCCAAATCGCCCAAATGGTTGCGCAGTAAAGCCAACGCGCGCATCACACAAATTTTCGCGGCGATTTGTGCTTCAAGCAACGAAACCACCTCGCCCACACGCCCCGTCACCATGACCGTGTTGCCCACGCGCGGAATTTGTCCGCTAATTTCAATCACACCTTGATGCTCAATGAGTGAGACATAATGCCCACCGATGAGGATTTGTCCATCGAAGTCGTAACCCAATTGTTGTGCAAGTTGTGTAAATTTTTGGTTGCGATTTGGCATAGTGGGGTTTTTATGGTTTGGGTACACGAATTGGTCGAGCCATATCATTGACTAAACCTCGGTTACATTTCAACTTACTTCTTACGTTCACCAAAGTACGACTGTGCCCACAAAATATAAACCACGCCCATCATTCCGCCAATTAATATTCTCATGGATTTGGTTTCTCCAAATTTAATTGTCAAATATGCAGTAATCAGCAATCCGGATACTAACAGTGTGTTGGTTTTGAATTTCCCTCTAAATGATTTAATTCTCATCATTTTTTTCACCTTGTAATTGCGTCTCCAACTGCGCAATCCGTTCGTTCAATGCTTTGAGCGTTTGCATCATCGGATCTTCTTCGTTGGTGTTCACGCCGTAGCCGCTGAATACAGGTGCGGCAGGTTTATCGGCTTCTTTCGGTTTACTGCCGACAATGTGCGCAGGGTTGCCCACCGCCGTCGCACCCGCAGGTACAGGCTTAATCACCACCGCGTTGGAGCCGATTTTTGCGCCTGCGCCAACGGTGAAGCTGCCCAATACTTTCGCGCCACCACCAACAATCACGCCCGCCTCGAGTGTTGGGTGGCGTTTCGCACCGCGCTCGAGCGAAGTGCCGCCCAGTGTCACGCCTTGGTAAATCGTGCAATCATCGCCAACTTCGGCGGTCTCACCAATCACGATGCCCATGCCGTGGTCAATAAACACGCGCCGTCCCATTTTTGCACCTGGGTGAATTTCAATCCCCGTGAGCCAGCGCGACACGTGCGAGACAAAACGTGCCAACCAGTAAAATTGATTGAGCCACAATGCGTGCGCCAAACGGTGGATGGTCAATGCATGAAACCCTGGATAGCAGGTAATCACTTCCCATGTTGAACGTGCAGCAGGGTCTTTGGTACGGATGGTGGCGATGTCTTCTTTGATTTGGCTTAACATGGTGTGCTCGTCTGGGTTTGATTGTTTTGTTGGCAATTCGTCTAATTTCGTCACTATTTCAATTTACCACATCGTCATGGCGTCATTGCGAACCAGCCTTATCGGTGAAGCAATCCAGCAGTTTCGGATTATTTAATGCTGGGGTGGATTGCTTCGCTGATGAATCATCGCTCGCAATGACGGAATATCGTTTGACGGCGAACAGATATTGATATAGGAATGACAGCTTGCGCAATCATAACCCAAAATCACCTATTTGTCGCCCTCGTGACCTTTGCCTTCAATCACCGCCCGCGCAATGCCGCGCAAAAAATTCACTTCATTGTGCGTCAATTGAGTTCGTGCAAATAATGCACGCACCCGCGCCATCGTTTCGCTCGGAATTTCTGGGTTAATCAAACCCAATTCAATCAGCATTTGTTCCCAATGCATGAGCATGCCTTCGACTTTTTGCACATCGGCGGTTTGTTGTTGCATGGGAATTTCGAGGTTGATTTTCGGTGTTGTTAACAAATTAGCCTGTAAACGCTCACTTTCACCACAATACCCACCACCATGCAATGCCGCTTGACGCAGGCTATACGTCATCACCTGCACCGCTTGCGCGAGATTGAGCGAGTTGTACTCAGGATTGGCTTCAATCTGACACAGGCGTTGACACATCATCACTTCATCGTTGACCAGTCCACTGCGCTCGGCGCCAAACACAAAGGCGATTTTCGGCATCGGTAAATTGTGCGCCAACGCGGTTGCAAACTGCGCCATCACCTCGGCCGCTGCCTCATCTGAGGTGCGCATCGGCGGCGACAAATCGCGAGGACGCGCTGAAAACGCATACGCACAATTCACTCCAACCAAGGCACTGGCCAAGTCAGGCACAATCTGCGCAGCTTCCAGAACATCGGTCGCACCCGAAGCCAAACTAATCGCATCAGGTTGACGAGTCATGTCGGCAAAGCGCGGCGAAGTAATATACAACTCGCTCAGCCCCATATTCGCCATCGCCCGTGCGACTTGACCAACATTGCCAGGATGTGAAGTACGCACCAACACGATGCGGATTTGCGATAATTGCGCTAAAGTGGTTTGAGAATTCATACAATTGTGCTTAAGTCTTTGTTAAACCTTTGAGAAACCATGAATAGTACAGTAAAATGGCACGGTTGCCACGGCCAAACGCTGGTGGCTTGCTTACGCATTTGCTCATTTTACAACTCAGACTGGATACATCATGCAACCCATGCTCAAAACCGCCATTGACGCTGCTCGCGCTGCTGGCACCCTCATCAATCGCGCCGCACTCAACCTCGATCAAATCAAAGTCGGCCAAAAAAGCGCACATGAGTACGTCACCGAAATCGACCAAGAGGCAGAAAACATCATTCGTGAGCAGTTGCTCACCGCCTATCCCAAACACGCATTTGAAGGTGAAGAATCTGGCGTATCGGGTCATGTGAAATCCAACTGCCGCTGGATTGTGGATCCGATTGATGGCACGACCAACTTCATTCATGGTTTGCCCCACTACGCCATCAGCATTGCAATGGAGCAAGAGGGCAAAATCGAGCACGCCGTGATTTACAACCCAGCCACCAACGATTTATTCACCGCGTCGCGCGGCTCAGGCGCGTTTCTCAACAATCGCCGCATCCGTGTCTCGACACGCACCCGATTAAGTGAATCCTTACTCTCACACGCCATGCCTGTTCACACACTCAAATCGCGTCCTGAGCTCGTGCGTCTGCAAACCGCGCTGCGCTTTGGCACATCGGGTCTGCGCAACACTGGCTCAGCGGCTTTGGACTTGGCCTATGTTGCCGCTGGCTACATTGATGGATTTGTCGGCGCAGGGCTGAAAAATTGGGACATGGCAGCAGGCGCATTATTGGTCAAAGAAGCGGGCGGCCTGCTGACTGACTTTACGGGCGAAGGCGACTTTATGGCTGGCGATGTGCTCGCGGCCACGCCAAAACTCTTGCCTGCGTTGTTACGTGAAATCAATCCTGATAACACAACTGCGGTTTAATCAATCTCGCCATGAACGCTTCATTCAAAGAGCCCAAAGAATCCAAACCCACACCCATGATGGCTCAGTATTTGAGCATCAAAGCCGAGCATCCAAACACGTTGTTGTTCTACCGCATGGGGGATTTTTATGAGTTGTTTTTGGACGATGCAATCAAAGCGGCGCAACTGCTCGGCATCACGCTGACCACGCGCGGCTCGAATCAAGGCGAACCGATTCAAATGGCGGGTGTGCCCTATCACGCCGCCGAGCAGTATTTGGCAAAGTTATTACAACTCGGCGAGTCGGTCGCGATTTGTGAACAAATTGGCGACCCAGCGACTTCCAAAGGCCCTGTTGAGCGCAAGGTGGTGCGCATACTCACCCCCGGTACGGTGACCGATGCCGCGCTGCTCAAGGACAAATCCGATGCGTATTTATTGAGCGTGCACCCATCGACCAAATCCACAGGAACACACGCTTTATTGGGTTTGGCGTGGTTGAATATGGGCAATGGCGAATTATCCACTACCGAAATTCCGCGCCGCGACTTGGCCACATGGATAGAGCAAATCCGTCCTGCCGAAATCATTGCCTCGGACAAGGTTTTGCCCGAGTTGCAAGCGCAAGCGCGAACATTCGACAGCCACGCACCGATTGTGTTTTCACCGATTCCGCACAAATACTGCGATGCGCAGTATGGGCAAAACGCCTTGCTCAAGCAACTGTCCGCACCGCATTTGGCGAATTTGGATGCCGAGCATTTGACTGTGGGGTTGAACGCGCTCGGTGGTTTGTTGCACTACGCCCAACACACGCAGGGACAAGCATTGCGCCATGTCCATAGCTTGAACGTGGTGCGCGGTGAGCAGTATTTGACCCTCGATGCGGCAACGCGCCGCAACCTCGAAATCACCGAAAATTTGCGTGGACAGTCTGACAGTTCAAACACCACCTTGTTTGGCCTGCTCGACCATTGTGCCTCCAGTATGGGTGCGCGATTGCTCAAACGTTGGTTGCACCATCCGCTGCGCGATGCCGCCACGGTGATGGCGCGTCAATCGGCGGTGCGTGTACTGCTCGACTCCCGTAATTTTTCAGCAACACGCCCGTATTTATCCGCGTTGAGCGACATCGAACGCATCGGCGCACGCATTGCCCTATCGACTGTGCGCCCGAAAGAACTCGCCGCATTGCGCGACAGTTTGGCGCAATTGCCCGCGATTGCCCAAATTTTAACGCCGCTGGACAACAGTCTATTGCACATCCTCACACAGGCGTTGAGCGTGCCTGAAGCACTGAGCGAATTGCTCCATCGTGCGCTGTGCGAAGAACCCGCGACCTTTGTGCGCGAAGGCGGGGTGTTTGCCACGGGTTTTGATGCCGAACTGGATGAGTTGCGTGCGATTCAGACCAATAGCGGTGCGTTTTTACTCGCACTCGAGTCGCGCGAACGCGAGCGTACTGGCGTGGCGGGACTGAAAGTCGAGTACAACCGCGTACACGGCTACTACATCGAATTGACCCACGCGCAACAAGCAACGCTCAATGAGTTGCCAGCTGACTATCAACGTCGCCAAACCCTCAAGGGCGCGGAGCGATTCATCACGCCCGAACTCAAAGCCTTTGAGGACAAAGCCCTGTCCGCGAAAGAGCGTGCATTGGCGCGTGAGAAATATTTATTTGAATGTTTGTTAAACGACTTACAGATGTTTGTACAGGATATTCAGCGCGTTGCCAGCGCACTGGCGCAGATTGATGTGCTGTGCAATTTCGCTGAACGCGCCCGCAGTTTGAATTGGTCGGCACCGCAGTTGGTGGCAACGCCTTGCATCCACATTCAGCAAGGTCGCCACCCCGTGGTGGAACAGCAGGTCACGCCATTCATTGCCAATGATTGTCATCTGTCGCACGATGAGCGATTGTGGGTCATCACGGGGCCAAATATGGGCGGTAAATCGACCTTTATGCGTCAAGTCGCCCTCATCACATTGCTCGCGTATGTCGGCAGTTTTGTCCCTGCACAGTCAGCAACCATCGGGCCGATTGACCGCATTTTCACGCGCATTGGTGCGTCGGATGATTTGGCGGGTGGACGCTCAACCTTTATGGTCGAGATGACCGAAGCGGCACAAATTTTGCAACACGCCACACCGAATAGTTTGGTACTGATGGATGAAATCGGACGTGGCACTTCGACCTTTGACGGTTTGGCTTTGGCTCTGGCGATTGCGCAGTCGCTCATCCGCCAACAACAAAGTTTGACTCTGTTTGCCACGCATTACTTCGAACTCACCGATTTGGCGCAACACATCCCGCAAGTGAAAAACGTGCACCTGTCGGCGATTGAGGAGCGTGATTCGATTGTGTTTTTACACCAAGTGCAGGCAGGCGCGGCGAGCAAAAGTTATGGTTTGCAAGTCGCCCAACTGGCAGGTGTACCGAAATCAGTGGTTGCGGCTGCGCGTAAATATCTGCACGAATTGGAAACCCAACACGCCCATGCCAATGCACCGCAACCTGATTTATTCAGTGTCGCCGAAACCGCTGAGGATGTATTTTTCGATGCGCCATTGAATAACGAACCTGAGTTTTTACCGCATCCTGTGGTCAGTGAATTGTCTGAACTTAATGTGGACGAACTCACACCGCGTCAAGCCTTGGATGTGTTGTATCAACTCAAAAGCAAACTGTCATCGTAACGAATCATGTGGTTGCTTTATAATCACCTCAAATGCGTGACTGACACGACTGGCACAACGATTAACCCCACACAGGACACTTATGAAATTCTCTCGTTTGATTGTATCACTCACGCTTGCTCTGACCAGCGCGGTCGCCTTTGCCTCTGATTATTTAACCATTCAATTAAAAGACGGTCCCGTGGTGATTAAACTCTCGCCTGAGGTAGCCCCGCAAAATGTGGCACGTATCAAAGCATTGGCAACCTCAGGCAAATACAACGATGTGGCGTTTCACCGCGTGATTGATGGCTTTATGGCGCAAACAGGTGATGTGCAGTTTGGCAATATGCACAAAGGGTTTGACGCAATGCGCGTGGGCACGGGCGGTTCAAGTGCGCCTGATTTACCCGCCGAATTCTCGAATATTCCGTTTGACCGTGGCGTGGTCGGCATGGCGCGCTCAAGCGATCCCAATTCTGCCAACTCACAGTTTTTCATCGTGTTTGCGCCCAGCTATTTTTTAAATGGTCAATACACCGTGGTCGGTAAAGTGGTATCGGGCATGGACAAGGTTGATAAAATCAAACGCGGTGCGGATGACAACAATGGTGCTGTGGCCAAGCCCGATCGCATGTTGCGCGTGACCATTGATTGAGTTTAAAACCTTTTGGCAAACGAGGTTTATATGGCTGCGGATTTGACTGCTTGGCTAAATTGCACCGCTCGTGAACTGGGATTTGCGGCGGTGTCTGTCAGTCAGCCCGATTTATCCAAAGCGCAAAACTTCTATCACGACTGGATACAAGCGGGCTTTCACGGCGAAATGGACTACATGGCGCGCAACGCCGACAAACGCTTTGCACCCGCGCAACTCGTGCCTGAAACCGTGTCCATCATCAGCGTGGCCATGCCGTATTTACCCGCGCCCTTGCATCCTGATTCTGATGCGGATTGGCAAAACATTTCGTGGCAAACCCTCGAAACTTCAGACCAAGCCTATGTCTCGCGCTACGCCCACGGGCGCGACTACCACAAAGTGGTGCGCAGCCGATTGCAAACATTGGCCGAGCGACTAACCGAACACCTCGCACCTAAACCTGTATCGTTTCGGGTGTTTTCCGATTCCGCACCTGTGCCTGAAGTTGAGATTGCCGCGCAATCGAGCTTGGGCTGGCGCGGCAAACACACCCTACTGCTCAACCGTTCGCTCGGCTCGATGTTTTTCCTCGGTGAGTTGTATGTCAGCGTGGATTTGCCCGTGAGCGCACCCGAAGTCAACCATTGCGGCAGTTGCAGTGCGTGTATGGATGTGTGCCCAACCCGCGCGATTGTCGCGCCGTATCAAGTCGATGCACGCCGTTGCATTTCCTACCTCACCATCGAGTATTCTGGCGAAATCCCACACGAGTTTCGCGTCGCGATTGGCAATCGCATCTACGGTTGCGATGACTGCCAATTGGCCTGTCCATGGAATAAATTTGCGCAAGCCAGTGAGTTGCCCGATTTTGTCGTGCGCAACGGTTTAAATGATGCATCGTTATTGACCTTGCTCGCATGGGATGAGGCAATGTTTCATCAGCAAATGGCTGGCTCGGCAATTTACCGCATCGGTCATGCGCAGTGGCAACGCAATCTATTGCTCGCCTTAGGTAATGGTGCAGCTACACCCGAAGTACTCACCGCGCTCAGTGGATTTATCAATCACCCCAACCCAATACTGGCCGAGCAAGCGCAGTGGTCTCGAGCGCAATTGTTGTCATGATGGATTTGAATTATTGTTAACAATGAAAAAGTTATTTGTTTTATTGCTTGTTTATTGTCGCAAACAATGCAAATAGAATGTCAGCGTGTTTTCCATTTCCTCATTTTTAAAGGAGTCCTCATGAAATCAGCACTTAGTTCCGACGTATTTAATCAATTGTTCTTTGAAGCACGCACTGTCAATGCGTTCACCGAACAAAAACTCACCGACGAGCAGTTACACGCTCTATACGATGCGGCAAAAATGCCGCCCACCGCGTTCAACGCACAACCCGCACGTTTTGTATTCGTCACGTCTCAAGCAGGTAAAGAAAAACTCGTGCCTTTGATGATGCAAGGCAATCAAGCCAAAACCCTGCAAGCCCCGCTGACCGTGATTGTGGCGTATGACACGAATTTTCAAGAACACTTGCCAGAGCAATTCCCTGCGATGGATGTCAAAGGTATGTTTGATGCGGATCCAGCACTGACTGCAACTGCGGCGTTTCGCAATGGCAGTTTGCAAGGAGCGTACCTGATAATCGCCGCACGCGCTTTGGGTTTGGACTGTGGCCCGATGAGTGGTTTTGACAATGCGGCAGTGGATGCAGCGTTTTTCCCAGACGGCCGTTTTAAATCCAACTTCATCGTCAACATCGGCTATGGCGTCCCTGAAAGCAGTTATCCACGCGGTCCGCGCTTGACTTTCGAGCAAGCCGTGACAATGGCGTAAAAGGCTATTGACAAGTTTGATACAATAACGGGACATGCGTACACCTGCGCAGTCCCGTTATTTATTGGAACTTTATGAACACCGCATTCACACCTCGCCCCTATACCCGCGCACAAAACCTGCCCGAAATCCTCACACAACGCATTGTCATTCTCGATGGTGCAATGGGGACAATGATTCAACAGTACAAACTCTCCGAGGCAGACTATCGCGGTGCACGTTTTGCCGAACACAGCACCGATGTCAAGGGCAATAACGAATTGCTTTCGCTCACGCGCCCCGATGTGATTAGCGAAATTCACGAACAGTATTTGGCAGCAGGTGCAGACATCATCGAGACCAACACCTTTGGCGCAACTTTGATTGCGCAGGATGATTATGGTTTGCCTGAACTGGCATACGAGATGAATTTGGTTTCAGCACAGTTGGCGAAAAAAGCCTGCGAGAAATTTTCCACGCCCGACAAACCGCGCTTCGTCGCAGGCGCGTTTGGTCCACAACCGAAAACCGCGAGTATTTCGCCCGATGTCAACGATCCAGCGGCGCGCAACATCAATTACGAGCAATTGCGCGTGGCCTATTACGAGCAAGCCAAGGGTTTGCTCGAAGGTGGCGCGGATGTGTTTTTGGTCGAAACGATTTTTGACACGCTCAATGCCAAAGCCTGCCTATTTGCAATTGAGCAATTGTTTGAGGACACGGGCGAGCGTTTGCCCGTATTGATTTCAGGTACCGTCACCGATGCTTCTGGACGGATTTTATCGGGGCAAACGGTTGAGGCATTTTGGTACAGCCTGCGCCACGCCAAGCCTTTGACCTTTGGCCTAAACTGCGCACTGGGTGCATCGTTGATGCGTCCATATATCGCGGAATTGGCGAAAATTTGTGATTGCGCTGTGTCGTGCTACCCCAACGCAGGCTTACCCAACCCCATGAGCGACACAGGATTTGACGAAACGCCCGAAGTGACCTCAAGTTTGGTCGGTGCATTTGCCAAAGATGGTTTGGTCAATTTGGTTGGTGGTTGCTGCGGCACAACGCCCGAACACATCGCCGCCATCGCCAAAACTGTCGCGGCATTCAAACCCCGCGAAGTCCCTGCACACGAGTCTGTGTGACGCATTGTTGTTTTAGGATACAACGCATTTAAATCCCGAACCAGTATCCAAATAAAAAGCGGAGGACATCATCCTCCGCTTTTGTGCGTCATTGCTGTTGATTGGTACATTACAGCGCGTTGATTTTCGCTTCCAACTCGTGACGATAGGCTTCCAATGCGGCAGGCATACGGTCTTTGAGTTTTTCAAACAATTCTGCGTGTAAACCCATTTCGGTTTGCCACTCGGCTTTGTCCATTGAAGTCACTGTTGCGTATTGCGCTGGCGTGAAGTCCAAGCCTTTCCAGTTCAAGTCTTCATAGCGCGGGCTGATGCCAAAGAAATGCTCTGTACCGTTGTCGGTTGCACCATCGGCACGGCTCAAAATCCATTGCAACACACGCATATTGTCGCCAAAACCTGGCCATACAAATTTGCCATCTGCGTCTTTGCGGAACCAGTTCACATAGTACATTTTCGGCAATTTCGCGCCTTGAGCTTGTAATTTTTCGCCCATGTTCAACCAGTGCGCAAAATAATCGCTCATGTTGTAACCTGTAAATGGCAACATCGCGAACGGGTCACGACGCACCACGCCTTGCGCACCGAACGCTGCCGCAGTGGTTTCAGAGCCCATGGTCGCTGCCATGTACACACCTTGCGTCCAATTTCGCGCTTCGGTCACGAGTGGAATCGTGGTTGAACGGCGACCGCCAAACAAGAACGCGTCAATCGCAACGCCCGCTGGATTGTCGTACTCAGGGTCAATCGCTGGGTTATTGGTCGCTGGCACAGTGAAACGTGAGTTTGGATGCGCGGCTTTTTTGCCTTGTTTGCCCAACTCAGGCGTCCAGTCATTGCCTTGCCAGTCAATCGCGTGCGCAGGTGGCTCACCGTCCATACCTTCCCACCACACATCGCCATCGTCGGTCAATGCCACGTTGGTGAAAATCACGTCTTTGTTCAATGAATCCATACAGTTTTTGTTGGATTTGTTGTTGGTACCCGGAGCCACACCGAAGTAACCAAACTCTGGGTTAATCGCGTACAAACGACCATCTTTACCAGGTTTAATCCACGCAATGTCGTCACCCACGGTGGTGACTTTCCAACCTTCGAAGCCGACTTTAGGTGGAATCAACATTGAGAAGTTGGTTTTACCACACGCCGATGGGAATGCCGCCGCAACGTGTTTTTTCACGCCATTCGGATCAGTCACACCGAGAATCAACATGTGTTCAGCCAACCAACCTTGGTCACGTCCCATGTTAGAAGCGATGCGCAATGCAAAACATTTTTTACCCAACAAAGCGTTACCACCGTAACCTGAACCATACGACCAAATTTCACGGGTTTCAGGGTAGTGAACGATGTATTTCACATCAGGGTTACATGGCCAAGTGGTTTTGTCTTTTTCACCCGCGGCCAAAGGCGCGCCCACAGTGTGCACACATGGCACGAATTCGCCATCTTTACCTATCACGTCATAAACGGCTTTACCCATGCGCGTCATGTGCTTCATATTCACCGCCACATACGCGCTGTCAGATAATTCCACGCCAATGTGCGCAATATCAGAACCCAAAGGTCCCATAGAAAATGGAATCACATACATCGTGCGACCGCGCATACAACCTGAGAACAAAGGTTTTAAAGTTGCACGCATTTCATCGGGTGCCATCCAGTTATTGGTCGGGCCTGCATCTTCTTTTTTCTCAGAACAAATAAACGTTTTGTCTTCCACACGCGCCACGTCTGAAGGATCTGAGCACGCGAGGTAAGAATTGGCACGTTTGGCAGGGTTCAAACGTTTGAACGTGCCCGCTTGAACCAACTCTTCGCACAGGGCATCGTATTCTTCGACCGAACCATCGCACCAGTGAATCGCATCGGGCTGAGTCAAATCAGCAATGCTGGCAACCCAGTCAATAAGCTTTTGATTTTGAACATACGCTGGGGGGTTTAAAGTGAAACTCATGACAACTCCTTAGATTTTTAATAAAGCTGTGTTGGAATGACGCACTGCTTGACCGAGATTTTTTGGCAAGAACAGGTATAAAAACCTGTGATTGATGCGAAATTCAGAATTTTTTGAATTACATTAATATAAACCTTATCAGTGTCTTTGTCCAATTTATGGGGGATGAATCGTCTGTTTTGCACGCTGAGGGTGGCTTTCAAACCAATTGGCAAACATAAGCAAAACAAATCAACTTGTTTTGCAAACCATTGCCCCAAGCCAGCATGACGCGGCTCAAGGGCACACAAACGCCACGTGGCGATGCAAATTCACGTAAAATGCTGGTTTTACTTAGAGTTACAGGGTCGCGCCATGTCACGTTCCACACCCATTCCAAAAATTCCGCCCGAAGGGCTTGCGCTCGCCACACTTGCGGGTGGCTGCTTTTGGTGTTTAGAAACCGCTTTTTTTGAAATCAAAGGCGTGGTGGATGTCGAGTCAGGCTACGCAGGCAGTGAGCACACACCCGCAACCTACGAGGCGGTGTGTACAGGCGAAACGGGTTTGGCAGAAGTCGTACACATCCTATTTGACCCAACTATTTTGGCGTATGAAGACTTGCTCAAAATATTCTTTGTGCTGCACGACCCAACCACACTCAACCGCCAAGGTAATGATGTGGGTACGCAATACCGCAGTGCGATTTTCACCCACAACGACACACAAGTACAGATTGCTCGTGAAATGAAATCATGGGTGGCGCAGGTGATTGAGCAAACTGTTGTGACTGAAATCGTGTCATTTATCGCCGAGCAATACACCCGCGCCGAGGACTACCATCAAGAGTATTTCGAGCACAACCCCGAGAATACCTATTGCCAAATGGTCATACCGTACAAACTGAGTAAGTTGCGGGCGAATTTTGTGGGGATGCTCAAATAACCGCAGCCATTCATATATAGATAATCAATCAAAATTTCCGAACATGACCACCAACCACCGCAACCTCCGCCTCTCAGGCCTCGAACCCTTCGTTATCGACGACCAATCTTTATTCGTCAATGTCGGCGAGCGCACCAATGTGACGGGCTCCAAAGCCTTTGCCCGCATGATTCTGAACAATCAATTTGATGAAGCACTTTCAGTCGCACGTCAACAAGTTGAAAACGGCGCGCAGATTATCGACATCAATATGGACGAGGCGATGCTCGACTCAAAAGCCGCGATGGTGCGTTTTTTGAATTTGATTGCCTCTGAGCCCGATATTTCACGCGTGCCGATTATGCTCGATTCGTCTAAATGGGAGGTCATCGAAGCAGGCTTGCAATGTGTGCAGGGCAAACCCGTGGTGAACTCGATTTCACTCAAGGAGGGTGAAGCGGCGTTCATCGCCCACGCGCAAAAAATCATGCGCTATGGCGCGGCGGCGATTGTGATGGCGTTTGACGAGGACGGACAAGCCGATACGTTTGAGCGTAAAACCCAAATTTGTAAACGCTCGTATGACATTCTCACCCAACAAGTCGGTTTTCCACGCGAGGACATTATTTTTGACCCGAATATTTTTGCGGTCGCCACAGGAATTGAGGAGCACAATAATTACGCGGTGGACTTCATCAATGCCACGCGCTGGATAAAGGAAAATCTACCGTTTGCCTTGGTCAGCGGTGGCGTGTCGAATGTGTCGTTCTCGTTCCGTGGCAACGAGCCTGTGCGCGAAGCGATACACACGGTGTTTCTTTACCACGCGATTGCCGCGGGCATGGACATGGGGATTGTCAACGCGGGGCAACTCGGTGTTTATAACGATTTAGACCCTTTGCTCAAAGAGCGCGTTGAGGATGTGGTGCTCAACCGCCGCCCCGATGCGACTGAACGATTACTCGAGATTGCCGAGCAATTCAAAGGTGATGGCAAAAAAACCGAGATCAACCTTGCATGGCGTGATTTGCCTGTACAAGAGCGTTTGACGCATTCCTTGGTGCACGGCATCACGCAGTTTATTGAGGAAGACACTGAAGAATGCCGCCTCACCGCCGCACGTCCCATCGAGGTTATTGAAGGCCCGCTGATGAACGGCATGGGCGTGGTCGGTGATTTGTTTGGCGAGGGTAAGATGTTTTTACCACAGGTGGTCAAATCCGCCCGCGTGATGAAGCAAGCCGTGGCACATCTGATTCCATTTATCGAGCAGGAAAAAGCCGATGCGATTGCGCGTGGCGACGCGCAGGCCTCGCGCTCACAAGCGCGCGTGGTGATGGCAACGGTCAAAGGCGATGTGCATGACATTGGTAAAAACATCGTCACTGTGGTTTTGCAATGCAATAATTTTGAAGTTGAAAACATGGGTGTGATGGTACCGTGTGCACAAATTCTGGCAAAGGCCAAAGAATTACAAGCCGATGTGATTGGTCTGTCGGGCTTAATCACGCCATCTTTAGAAGAAATGACCTATGTCGCCCAAGAAATGGAGCGCGATGAATATTTCCGTTCGCGCCAAATTCCATTGATGATTGGCGGCGCGACTACCTCTCGCGTGCACACTGCCGTGAAAATCGCGCCGCACTACAGCGGGCCTGTGGTTTGGGTTCCCGATGCGTCGCGCTCGGTGACGGTGTTGCAACAAATTTTAAGCAACCGCGAAGCATTTTTGGTTGAGCACAATGCCGAATACGAGCGCGTGCGCACGCAACACGCCAACAAAAAAGGACAAACCCTCATCAGTGCAGAGCAAGCACGCGCCAATAAATTACAGATTGATTGGGCAGACTACACGCCGCCCAAACCCACTTTGCTGGGTCGCCAAGTGATTGAGGACATGGACATCGCCACGCTCGTGCCCTACATCGACTGGACACCGTTTTTTCAAACGTGGGATCTCATCGGCACGTATCCAAAAATTTTTGACGACGCCGTCGTGGGCACACACGCCAAAGCGGTGTTTGACGATGCGCAAAAAATGCTCAAAAAAATCGTTGCTGAAAAATGGCTCACCGCCAAAGGCGTATATGGCTTGTATCCAGCAAACGCCGTCAATGATGATGAAATCGTAGTATATACAGATGAATCAAAAACTCAGGAATTGCTGCGCTGGAATTCGGGTCGTCAACGCAATGAAAAACCCATTATCGATGGTGTACGCCGTCCGAATCTGTCGTTGGCGGATTTTGTCGCACCAAGTGAATCAGGTAAAGCCGACTACGTTGGAATGTTTGCGGTCACTGCGGGTTTGGATATGGAACAGCGCATTGCGCAATTTGAAGCCGCGCACGATGACTACAACAGCATCATGTTTAAAGCGTTGGCAGACCGATTGGTTGAGGCTTTTGCCGAATACCTGCACGAAAAAATCCGTAAAGTCGATTGGGGCTACGCACCCGATGAGCAGTTGAGCGCACACGAACTGATTAAGGAACAATATCAAGGCATCCGTCCCGCCCCAGGTTACCCTGCCTGCCCTGCGCACGAAATCAAAACCGATGTGTTCCGTGTGCTCAATGCGAATGCAATTGGCATGCGTTTGACCGAAAGCCTTGCGATGTGGCCTGCCTCGTCAATCAGTGGGTTTTATTTCTCACATCCTGATTCCCGCTATTTTAATGTTGGGACAACGATGTAAATGGCAAAATAAAAAACGGAACGGAGATTATCCGTCCCGTTTTTAAAACCACTTGTTACAACCATAAAATTATTGCGTGCTTAGGCTTCAACAACGGGCGCATCGGGCGCATTGGTTTTGACAGATGCGATGCCATTTTCCATGGCCGCCACACTGCTGTAATACTCGCTGCGGCCAATTTCTTGACCGTTGGCTGCTTTGAGTTTGAAATAGGGCTCGCCATTTTTGTTTTCTGTTCGCTCATAACGTCCATCGTCTGGTGCATTCTTTCGCACCGATTCAATGCCATTTTCCGCAGCTGCTTTGGTTTTATACAACTCACTGGTCAAAATCACTTGGCCATTCCCCGCCTTGAGATTGAACATGAATTGACCATCTTTAGCCGTTTTTAACTCGAATTTTCCAGCCATTTGCGCACTCCTTTATTTGGGTTTGTCGGGTACTGCTCGTTGGATTGTACTATTTTTGTCATGAGATGTTGTTAAGAGGCGCGAAAATTTTGTATCCGAATGTATCGGTGCAATCGGTCTGTATTCTCTAAAAACACGGTTTCCTGTTGTGGTGGTGGGTGGGAAATCTTACAATATCGCTTGGTAATTTTGTCATCGGTTTTAGACCGATGATTCATCTATCTCAAACAAGGAAACGCTATGAAAAAATTGACCACTGCGCGCGTTGCAGCATTGAGTATTGTTGCTGTTGTTGCTTTAAGCGCCTGCGATAAAAAACACGATATGCCACACAAAGACATGGCTGAGCACACACCGCCAGTTGCCGCAAGCCCAATGGCCGATATGCCCAGCGAAATTCGTATGGCGGGCGATATGAAGGTTGAGGTACAAGGTGCTTGGGCACGTGCAACTGTTGAAGGTCAAAATATGGGCGGTGCATTTGTCAACTTAACCACAGACCAAGATGCCACACTGGTAGGTGCGAGTTCGTCCGTATCCGATCAAGTGGAGTTACACACCATGAAAATGGATGGGGAAAAAATGGTCATGGCGCCAGTGCCGAGTATCGCACTGCCTGCGAACACCAAAGTGGAACTCAAACCTGGTAGTTTGCACATCATGTTTATGGGTTTGAAAGCCCCTTTAAAAGAAGGGCAAACCGTCACGCTGAAGTTAGAGATTAAAAACAAGGCGGGTCAATCGCATTTCTTGGAAATCCAAGCACCTGTTAAGGCCGTTGCGCAGCAAATGAAATCATAACTTGCGTTGAATGCCAAACGAATAGATAAGGGCTCAATATCCATATTGAGCCCTTGTTTTTGAGTCATGCAAAACCCACAATCACTACAACCACACCACCAAGTGCATGGCTGTATTTTTGGGCGATACAATTCTTGCACCACCACCATGACGTTCAGCGATTTTTTTTACCAAAGACAAACCCAAACCCGCACCGTTTTGTGAACGATGGGCACGCACAAATGGTTCAAACAAATCATTCGGATTGTCCAATTTAACCCCCTGCCCGTGGTCAGTAAAATGAATTTCTGCTCGTGCGCCCGCCTGAACACCTGTCGTTGCAACACGCACCTCAACGGGTGGCAAACCATATTTGAACGCATTTTCCACCGCATTGCGCACCAATCGGCGCAATAACTTTGGATTACCTTGTATCGTCGTAGATTGCCCACTGACGACAACGTCTTGATAATGCGCGCACTCTTCCGCCACCAAAGCAAGTAAATCGACCGTCTCCATCGGCATCTGCGTGGTGTCTTGGTCATAAGCATCCAGCCGACTGGAGAGCAAAATCCCTTCTATCATTTCATCCAGCTCGCTGATGTCTTGCTCAATTTCGGTTTTGCGTTTTGCTTGACGCACGTCGTGCTGATCGGTTTTGAGCATTTCCACACTCATGCGGATGCGCGTCAATGGTGTGCGCAACTCGTGTGAAGCATTGGCAAGCATCATTTTATTGGTTCGCACAAGTTCTTCAATTTTTGCTGCCGCACGATTGAAACTGCCAGCCAATTTAGCAACTTCGTCATTGCCTTGTACAGGCACGCGCGCGGATAAATCACCTTGTCCCCATTGCTCCACACCTGCGTTGAGTAATTCCAATCGTCGGGTCAAGCGGCGTGTCAGTGGCAATGCGGTCAATGCCACCGCACCCAATAGAATCAATAATCCCGTGATAAATGCCCACGCCATCGATGGCTGATTACCATGTTTGCCACGTGGAGGTGGCTGAATCAGGGCAGTACGTCCACCAGACAAGGGCACTTCAAATTTTGGTCCAAAATCGCGTTGTTCACCAACACGTGCCACTGTTTGCCCTTGTGCATTGAGCAAAGAAACACTCAAGGGAGTATTGTGCGTGAGTTGCGTTAATACGCGCTGTTGCTCGGCGATGGAGGCATCGGCTGGGGGCAAAGCATTTTGGATGAGTTGCCCAATCGTATCAAATCGCCCACCTGAACGCTCCTCGCGGTCATCCAGCGTGCGCCACAACAGGGCAGTCGCCAGTGCGAAAATGACGATGCTGGCAAGCACTGCGAGGTAAATTTTAAAGTACAGTCTTTGTTTCATCACGCTAACCTTGACCAAATTGAATCAATTGGTTCAATCTTGCTGCTTGGCAAACACATAACCCGCCCCGCGCACGGTCAAAATGCGCTTGGGATGTTTTGCATCATCCTCAATCACCGCACGCAGACGCGAAATGTGCACATCAATTGAGCGATCAAACGCTTCCAACGATTGATTTTTTAATTGTTCAATCAAAAATTCGCGCGTGAGCACACGCCCCGCACGCTCGGCCAACACCATCAGCAAATCATATTGATAACTGGTCATCTCGCACAGTTGACCATCCAAATGCACCTCGCGCGCACCAGGATGAATGCTCAGCCGACCAAAGTTCAACGCATCTGAAGGCGCAGTGTTATGCGCAGAAACGCCTCGGCGCAAAATCGCCCGCAAGCGTGCGAGCAATTCACGAGGTTCAAATGGCTTGGGCAAATAATCATCCGCGCCCATTTCCAATCCAACAATTCTGTCCATCGCATCGCCGCGCGCAGTCAGCATGAGTATGGGGGTGTTGTCGGTTGCGCGGATTTTTTGACACACCGCCAGTCCATCCATATCGGGCAACATCAAGTCTAAAATAATGGCGTCAATGGGGCTACTCGAATCATGCACGCGCGCCAAACCTTCTGTACCTGTCAGTGCATGAGTGATTTGAAAGCCCGCATCCGCGAGGTATTCAACCACCAATGCGCCCAAACGCTCGTCATCTTCAATCAATAATAAATGTTGCATCGTGTTTTTTTACGTGTCAATGATGAGACATTGTATGCCAAACTGGAGACGCAATTCATTCGGATTGGCAATCACATCCCCAATGATTTACAGTCACGAACGGGCTTTATGGTTGCCCAAAGCCCGTTCATCCCCAAAAAAACATTACCAAGGACGCATCGGCATCCTATTCGCCAATTGGGCGCGTTGCTCGGGTGTGAGTACCTGAGCCGCCTCTATCATGGCTTGGCTCATCTGTTTACTTTGCTCATCCATGAATTGAATTTGACTGGCGCGCACTTGCTCCACGGCCGCCGTATCAATTGGGTTTGCGCTCAACAATTCAATCGTTTTTTGACGCATGGACTGCATCGCTGTGCGGCGAGTGGTTTGGTCTTGGTTCAATCTACTGGCAATTTCGTTGAGTTTTTTCTTTTGCTCATCGGTCGCATTGACTTTATCAGCGATGCGTTCAATCATTTGAGGCGAAAATCCACCGCCGCGCATACCATCCATTGGAGATCCCGCAAAATCACCTTGCATCTCATAGGAATGCTGCATGCCCATGCGACCACGCGCATCATCACGCATGCGCTCATGTGTACATGCACGACCAATCAAACCGCCAACCAATAATGCGCCAATCAGCATCAAAGGCATTAGCCAGCACCGACGACCGCGTCCGTGGCAATGACGACCTCGCTGGCAGGTTTTAACGGATTCGTCCGCAGTATTGGCCGCGGTTTGGGTGACATTGTCGGTGACAGTGTCTGTGCTCGGTTGGGTGTTGGTGTTCATGTGTGCTCCTTTATTCAATATTCAAGCAATGACTTGATGTTGACACTTTATCGACTGCGTGTATCTGAAATATTGCGTGCACGTAAAGTTTTGTAAAGGTACTATTGAACTTAAAACAAAAAAGCGAAACCCGTCGGTTTCGCTTTTTGTACAAGCACATCACTCAAACATTAGGCAACCATTGCTTTCACACTGGCTGACAAACGGCTTTTATGACGTGCCGCTTTGTTTTTGTGAACGATTTTTTTGTCTGCAATTGAATCAATCACTGACTGAGCTTTCGCGAAAGCGGCTTGAGCGGCTGCTTTATCGCCTGCATCCACTGCTTTACGCACGTTTTTAACCGCCGTGCGGTATTCAGAGCGCAAAGATGAGTTGTGCGCGTTCTGTTTAACGGCTTGACGAGCGCGTTTGCGCGCCTGTGCTGAATTTGCCATGCTTTAATCCTTTAAAATATTCAAATTGAAAATCGATTTTCTATTGCAGGTAAACGAGTTACCGATCTTAATGCGTCCTGAGAAAGCAGGCATTTTGCGCAAAATGCCTGCTCAACGCGACCCGAACAACATCTTTTATATGTACTCAATTGCGTGAGACACACACAATCAGCAACATAAAAAACTCGAGCGTATTAAGAAAATAGCTGTAAAATATAACACTTTTTGCGCATTCTGGCAATGTGTTTTAACGGAAAGATGCAATTAGTCTCGTTCACACATCAGCGGTCACGTGCGTTTAACCCAATTACAATTTTTTCTAACACCGACACACCCTCATGAATTTACTCAGAACACTGGCATCCGTCAGTGGCTTTACGCTGCTGTCCCGAATAACTGGTTTGATGCGCGAGATGTTGGTCGCTTCAATTTTCGGCGCGGGAGCCACCACAGACGCGTTTTTCGTTGCGTTTCGCATTCCCAACCTATTGCGTCGTTTGTTTGCCGAAGGCGCATTCTCGCAAGCATTCATCCCCGTTTTAGGACAAAGCAAAGCGACCGATGGTGAAGCCAAAACCAAGGTATTGATCGACCGAACCGCCACGTTGCTGTTTTGGGTGGTGACACTCATTACGATTTTGGGCATCGTTGGTGCCTCAGGCGTGATGTGGGTGATGGCTCATGCCATGCAAGCAGGCACTGAGCGTTATGAATATTCGCGCACCATGACGCAAATTATGTTTCCGTACATTATTTTTATGTCATTAATCGCCCTATCCTCTGGCATTTTGAATACTTGGAAAAACTTTTCCACGCCTGCATTTACCCCTGTGCTGCTGAATATTGCGGTGATTTGCGCAGCCATTTTCTTGGCTCCGCATTTTAATCCGCCGATTTACGCTTTGACCATCGGTGTGATTGTGGGCGGTTTGTTGCAGTTGGGTTGGCAAATTCCCGCTTTGATGAAAATCGGTATGTTGCCACGCATTTCATTTCATTTGATGACTGCGTTGCGCGATCCACAGGTGCGTAAAATTTTAAAATTGATGTTGCCCGCGACTTTGGCCGTTTCGGTGGCGCAAATCAGTCTCATCATCAACACCAACTGGGCTGCCAGTTTGGGCAATGGCGCAGTTTCATGGATTTCGTATGCCGATCGCTTGATGGAGTTTCCCACGGGGATGCTTGGCGTGGCACTGGGCACGATTTTATTGCCCAGCCTAACGCGCGCCCACGCCTCTGGCGATATACAAGAATACAAAAAATTATTGCACTGGGGATTGCGTTTGACCTTATTGTTGGCTTTGCCTGCCGCAGTCGGCTTAGGGGTTTTGGCTGTACCATTGACCAGCACCTTGTTTCAACATGGTCGTTTTAATGCAGTGGATGTACAAAAAACCGCGCAGGCTTTGACCATGTATTCTTTTGGCTTGCTGGGTTTAATTTCAGTGAAAATTTTAGCCAGTGCCTATTACGCCAAACAGGATATTCTCACCCCTGTACTCATTGGTATTGGTGTGTTGATTGCCACGCAATTGATGAATGTGTTGTTTGTACCTTATTTACAACACGCAGGTTTGTCCTTGTCGATTGGTTTGGGGGCTTGTTTAAATGCTTTGATTTTGGTGTTTTTACTAAGTCGCCGCGGCATGCTCGGCAACATTAGCGATTGGCTCAGCTTCATTGCTAAAATCTCACTGGCGGTGTTTGTCATGGCGGTGGTCGCCTATTTCAGTAGCCATCAGGTCAATTGGTTGTCGATGAACCATGGTTTTACCGCCATGCTCCAACGCGCTTTATGGCTGGTGGCAGTGATTTGTGTCAGCGCAGTGGCTTACTTTGCCGTGCTGTTTGCTGCGGGTTTTCGCATGAGCGATTTTCGTTTGGTCAGCCACGCTTAAGTTCACCCATGTAAAGTTTTGTAAAAGCTGGAGTACATGCACGTTTTCTACCTTAATTTGCTTTAAAATCCAGCCGTTCATATTCATCAAAATTTAATATTGGCTCGTTATGGCAACCCCATTTAATTTTTTCTCACTGTCTCGACGCAAACAGTGGGTGGCAGTACTGTTGTTGGTTTTGGTACTCTTTATTGGCTTTCGGGTGTTTCAAGCACTGACCAAAGCCTCACGTGCCAAAGCACCACCCGTTAATGCTGTACAAATTAAAACCTCCGAACTGGTTGAGGTGCAACCCACCAGTTTTAATAAGGTTTTGCCCTTATCAGGCTCACTGAATCCCTATCAGCAAACCTTGGTCAGCGCGCGCGCCAGTGGTGAGGTTGCACAGGTTTGGGTACGCGAAGGGCAAACGGTCAATAAAGGCGATGCGCTGGCAGAACTCTCAACCATCACTTATCAAGCACAGGTTGATCAGGCGCGCGCAGCGGTGAGTTCGGCACAACAAAATCTGGCATTGGCACAACAAGATTATAAAAACAATAAGGAATTGCTAGACGCTGGTTTTATCGCCAAAATGGCGTTGCAGCGCATTGCGGTCAACCGCCAAAGTGCACAATCAGCACTTGTTCAAGCGCAACAATCCTTGGTGATTGCACAACGCAGTTTGAACGATGCGCGCATCAGCGCGCCGATTGCAGGTGTAGTGGCTGCACGCAAAATCAATGTCGGCGATACAGTCGGTATCGGCTCGCCCTTATTTTCGATTGTCAATGACAATACCTTTGAGTTGAGTTCCCCGATTCCTGCCGAGCAAATTGGTCAGGTGCAAGTGGGGCAATCCGTACAATTGCACACAGCAGGGGTTGCCAATGAGTTCTCTGGCACCATCGAACGCGTTAATCCTGCCGCGCAAGCGGGTTCACGCAGTTATATGGTGTACGTGCGGGTATTTAACAACGGACAATTGCGCTCAGGTATGTTTGCCGAAGGCAATATTTTGCTGAGCAGCCGTCCCAATGTCTTGAGTGTACCTGCAACCGCTGTGCGCACCGCAGATGGCTTGTCCTACGTGTACGTCGTCAACAACGATGTCTTAGAAAAACGTGCGGTGACATTGGGTGAGCGCGCTGGTGAACAAATTGATGCCTTGACCGAAATTACCTCGGGTTTATCTGCAGGTGAGCGGGTGGTGCGCTTGGATTTGGGTGTGATTAAACCTGATTTAAAAGTCGAATTGCTCAACGACACAGGCGCGGCACAAGCAACGGAACCATCCAAAGACAATACAGCGGCCAAGCAAGGTTTAATCACCAAAATCAAAGCATGGTTCGCTAAAAAATAATTTCTCTGCTCATACGACGTATTTAAAAGGTTCTCCATGTGGTTTACTAAAGTCAGTATCAAAAACCCCGTTTTTGCCGTGATGGTCATGCTCGGTCTGATTGTCTTGGGGGTCATTGGCTTTAAAAAAATGGCCGTGGATAAATTTCCCGATGTGGAACTGCCCGTGATTGTGGTGCAAACCACCTACCCCGGTGCTGCGCCAACCTCTGTTGAAAACGAAGTCTCGCGTCCAATTGAAGAGAGTTTGAACACCGTCAGTGGTATTAAAACCATGACTTCACGCTCGTATCAAAACATTTCGGTCATCGTCGCGCAGTTTGAAACGGGCACGAATATGGACACCGCTTTACAAGACATCCGTGCCAAATTAGACCTTGTTCGGCGAAAACTTCCCGATGAGGTGGATGACCCAATTGTGCGCCAAAACGACCCGAACAGCGCGCCGATTTTAACTTTGGTGGTTAAAGGCGGGCAAAATCGCAGCCTCAAAGAATTGAGCGATATTGCCGAAAACACCATCAAACCACGCTTGCAAACCGCGACAGGTGTGGGTCAAGTGGATATTTTGGGCGAGGTACAACCACAAATCAACGTCCTGCTTGACACCGCGCAAATGGATGCTTTGGGTGTGGGCGTGAACGAAATCAGTGATGCCATTCAAGCAGCCAATCGTGAATTGCCCGCAGGTATTATTGAGAATGCACAAAAAGAGCTGGTGGTTCAGGTCAATGGACGCTTACAAAGTGTCGCCGATTTTCGCCGCCTCGTGGTGGCCAACCGTGGCGGTGCGCCTGTGTATTTGGAGCAAGTGGCGCGCATCGAAGACGGCAGCGCACAACCAACCAGTGTATCGTTGACCGATGGCGAAATCACACTGTCGATAAATGTTCTGAAGGCCAGCGGTGCAAACACCCTTGATGTGGCCAATAATGTTAAAGCAAAAATCGCCGAATTAACCCGCACCCTGCCATCAGATATCCAAATTACTGCGCGTGTGGATCAAAGTTTGAGCATTCAAGCCGATGTGGATGACGTGACCTCAACCATTTACGAGGGTGCGGTTTTGGCGGTGTTGATTGTGTTTTTATTCCTGCACTCATGGCGCAGCACAGTCATTACCGCGTTCAGCCTGCCCGTATCAATTATCGCCACATTTGGTTTTATGTATGTGATGGGGTTCACCATCAACACCATCACATTGATGGCCTTATCACTCTCGATTGGTTTGGTGATTGATGACGCCATTGTGGTGCGCGAGAACATCGTACGCCACATGCGCATGGGTAAAGACCACTACCAAGCATCCATGGATGGTACACAAGAAATCGGCTTGGCGGTTTTGGCAACCACCTTAAGTATTGTCGCGGTGTTTTTACCAATCGCTTATATGGAAGGCACCATCGGCTCATTTTTCCATGAATTTGGTTTGACCGTGGTGGTTGCTGTTTTGGTGTCAATGTTCGTATCCTTCACCTTGGATCCGATGTTGTCTTCACGTTGGCACGACCCCGACACCGTCAAGCCTTTGGAAAAACGCTTTGGTAGCAAACTGCTGATTTGGTTTGAACATCAGGTGGAAGCATTTTCCGACACCTACCAAAACTTGCTCAAAAAAGCCTTACGCCACCGCGTCATGACTTTGGTGATTGCTGTCGTGACGTTTGTCGCCAGTCTGTTCATTGTGCCTGTCATTGGTTCCGAGTTTGTCCCTCAGGCCGATTCATCCGAAATCAATATCAAATTCAAAACCCCAGTGGGCACGAGTTTAGAGCAAACCACACTCAAAGCACGCCAAGCCCAAGACACCCTGAAACAGAAGTTCTCCAATGAAATTCTGTACACCTTTGCACGTGTGGGTGGTGGGAATTCGAGTGCAAACGCTGTGGAAATGTATGTGCAACTCAAACCTCTGTCTGAGCGCAAACGCACAGGCACAGAACTACTCAGTCCTGTTCGTCAAACACTTTCGAGCATCGCGGGCATCACCGTTTCTAAAGTCACAGGGCAAGAAGGCGGTCCGTCAGGCACCAACAAGCGTTTGGTTTATAACGTCTATGGCCCTGACCTGAACAAATTGGAAGCCTACAGCACGGAAATCATGGGCAAGCTCAAAGGGATTTCAGGCTTGATGGATGTTGAGTCCTCAGTTGCCGACAAAAAGCCCACTGTGGACATTGTGATGAATCAACAACGTTCGGCAGATTTGGGCGTGAACACCAGTGCGGTCTCAGCTGTGCTCTCGGGTGTGGTCACGGGCACGAAAGCGGGTACATGGCGAGCGCCGAATAACGAGGACTATGATATTTTGTTGCGTTTACCACCCGAACAACGCAACAGCCCTGAAAACGTGGCCAATATGAAAATTGCCACGGGCATCAATGCACAAACGGGTGAGCCCAACTTAGTGCGCATTGGCGACGTGGCACAACTACAACAAGGCACGACCATGGCCGAAATCGTGCGCGAAAACCTGCGCCGTCAAATTCGCATCGATGGTAATCCATTGGGGCGCAGCACAGGCGAGGTCGCCAGTGAAATTGAGAATGTTTTGCGCGACATTAAATGGGAACCCGGTTATGGCTATTCAGTGGCTGGCGATGCGCAAGACTCCAAAGAATCAGCGGGCTACGCAGCGAGCGCGTTGATTTTAGCGGTTATTTTTATTTACATGGTTTTGGCATCACAATTCAATAGTTTTGTGCAGCCGATTGCGATTATGAGCTCGTTGCCTTTATCCTTGGTTGGGGTGTTCTTGGCTTTATTGATGTTCAACTCAACCTTGAATATTTTCTCGATTGTGGGCTTTGTTCTACTTATGGGTTTGGTCACCAAGAACGCAATTTTGCTGGTGGACTTTGTCAATCAAGAACGCGCGCGTGGCATAGACCGCACGCAAGCCATCATTGATGCTGCTCATATTCGTTTACGCCCCATTTTAATGACCACTTTGGCCATGATTTTCGGCATGTTGCCTTTGGCACTCGCTTTGGGCGAAGGCTCAGCGCGGCGCGCACCGATGGGACAAGCGGTGATTGGCGGGGTCATTACCTCAACGTTATTAACTTTGGTGGTGGTGCCCGTGGTGTACACCTATTTAGATGACTGGTCTGAGCGTCTGCGTCAGTGGTGGCATCGACACGTTCCACACGAAGTCGAAAACGCAAATGAACACAACGATACTGAAACACTTTGAACAAATAAGGGGGAAAACCGATGAAACAAAATGCATTATTCAACATGGTTGAACAACAAATTCGCCCATGGGATGTACACAACCCTGAAATTTTAAAGTCTTTACATGACTTTCCTCGCGCAGATTTTCTACCGAGCGATTTGAAACCCTACGCCTACATGGATGTTGAGTTGCCTTTGATTATCAATGGCGAGAACACCCACACCAAACTCATGCCGCCGCGTTTACTCGCACGCATTTTGCAAGAATTGGATTTAAAGGACACAGAAAACGTGGGTCTGGTCGGCTTGGGTGATGGGTATTTGGCAACCCTGATTGCCTACTTCAGCCGCACAGTGACCGCATTTGAACTGGACGAACGCATCATGCAATTCGCTCAAGACAATTTAAACCACGCCAATGTGCGCAACATCAATTATGAATTAACCGACGGTTTAAAAGCCAGCACCACCAAATTTGACGTACTGGTTTTAGCGGGCAGCATCACCCAATTAACCCCCGCCCTACTGCATAAAATTGAAGTCGGTGGTCAAATGTTTGCTGTGATTGGACATGCAGATTCTCCATCCATGCGCGCTACCATGGTTACCCGCACAGATGAAGCCGCATGGTCACAAAAAGTATTGTTCGAAACCGTACTGGCACCTTTGACCCAAGCGAACGAGAGTGCGTCCACTGCCACATCGTTCACCTTTTAAATGAATGGCACTATGAATTTGCTGCACCCCAATCGCCGTCGTCTGACTCGTCCCACCGTTGCGCGCGCGTGGTGGGTTGCGCTGTGTTTGCTCTCAGCCAACCCTTCAGCATTTGCCTATGATTTGTGGCAGGCCTACCAAGACGCACAACAAAACGACCCCACCTATTTGTCCAGCATGGCAGAAAAAGAGGTCTATGACGCACAAAAAAGTCAGGCACGCGCAGTCATTCTACCCACCATTATGGTCACAGGGGGTATCTATAAAACACGCAAACAGTTTTGGTACAACCAACTCCCCGATACGCACACCAAGCCAGCCAACCTCACCGTGTCGCTGAATCAACCGATTTTTGCATTGGACAAATTAACGGGTTACAAACAAGTGTCGGTGAACGCACAAATCGGCGACTTAAAACTGGCGCAAGCCAAACAAGACCTCATCACCCGCGTCGTACAAGCCTATTTCAGCGCGTGGCTTGCTGAGCACAACGTACAGGTTGCAAAAAATGTACTGACTGCCGCCGAACGCCAATACCAAATGGCGCAAAAGAATTTTGAGGTCGGCAACACCACGGTAATTGACACGCAAGAAGCGCAAACCATGTGGCACAACGCGCAAGCAACGCTTATCAATGCGCAAACCAATGTGGACAACGCCAAAAGCACTTTAGAATCTGTAGTTGGACATCCGATCGCTGAGCCACTTGCGGGCATCAGCGCACCATTAAAACTCAAAATGCCTGTACCCGATACCGCAGACAAGTGGGTTGCACGTGCCAACGAATCGAATTACAACGTGAAAATGGCACAACTCGGCTATCAGGTTGCTGACTTAGAAACCACCCGCATGGCACAACAGCGTCTGCCGCAAATCAGCATCGTCGCCAGCCGTAAGTGGAACAGAAGCAATTATCATGACCTCAACGATGAACAAACCGCCACCAATACCATTGGGCTGGAAGTATCCATGCCGATTTTTGACGGTGGGCTGATTGGTGGACAAGTGCGCGAAGCCGAGGCCAAAAAAACCATCAGTGCGCAATCCTTGCGCGCCACGCAAATCAGTGTGGCGCAAGGCACTCGCGCCGCATACAACCAAGCCGTCAGCGGTTTGGCAACCATTTCTGCCTTGGAATCCGCCCAATCCGCGGCGAAAAAATCAGCCGATTCAAATTTATTGGGTTATCAGTTGGGAATGCGTATCAACGTGGATGTGTTGAATGCGCAAAATACCTATGCGCAAGCACAATACAACCTCGCCCAAGCCCAATACAATACGATTTTAGGAAATGTCAATTTGAAATCAGCCGTGGGGGGCTTAAATGATGAAGATGTGCAATACATCAACGCCTTACTCAACACCCAGTCATCCAAACCCGCAGAAAAAACCAATTGAAACCGAATGGTGAATGGTTATCCAAAAAATAATACGCGCATGATTGCGTGTATTATTTGGGAAGTGTCAAACTCAATTGCGCATTGGGCTGACGGTTGGGCGCTCACCAATCACAATGGGCAGTTGAATCATTTGACCGTTGCGTTGCAATGAAATTTTGGCCGATGTTCCTGGTTTGAGTTTGGCGACCTCATTAATCATAGACGTCACATCCTTAATGCTCGTGTCATTAATCATCACCAAGATATCGCCCACTTGCACACCTGCTTGAGCGGCAGGCCCATTGGCAGCCACACTGGCAACAATCACACCATCCGCACTGGTTAAGTTAAAGGCTTTGGCCATTTGCGGTGTGATGTTTTGGCTGGATACACCAATAAAGCCACGCGAAACTTTACCAGTCTTAATGAGTTCCTGGGCCACTTGCTGCAAGGTAGACACTGGCACCGCAAATCCCACCCCTGCATTGCCGCCACTGCCATTATTGCCACCATTGACAATAAATTCATTGATGCCAACCAAGTGACCGTTTGAGTTAATCAGTGCACCGCCCGAATTACCAGGGTTAATCGCCGCATCGGTTTGAATAAAATTTTCAAAGGTATTCGCCCCCATTTGTGTGCGATGCAGAGCAGAAACAATCCCCATAGACACGCTTTGCCCCACATCGAATGGATTACCAATCGCCAAGACCACGTCACCCACGCGCAACTCCTCCTCGCGCCCCATGGTGATGGGAACCAAATCTTTCAAATCTATTTTCAGCACCGCGATGTCATTGTCGGGATCCACACCCACCAGTTTCGCGCTGGCATCTCGATCGTCGCTGAGCACCACTTGAATTTGCGTCGCACCTTCAATCACATGCTGATTGGTGACAATATAACCTTGCTCATCAATAATCACGCCTGAGCCACTGCCTTTGTCCATACCCGCAGAAACGCCCACGGGGGTATTGGTTGTGGTATAAATACGCACGACCGAAGGCATCGCTTTATTAACTGCTTCATTGAACGACAAACCTGCCAAATTTGCAGGAGCCTGTTTAAAAGTCAAATTGGCTTGCGGATCTGCGGCTGAGGTCACCAAACCAGCAGGTCCTCGGGTCAATCGAGTCAAACCACTGGGTATCCATTGTGGCTTGAGTGTCGCGATGACAAACCCCATCAACACGAATACCGTGATGATTTGCGCCAACCCTAACCAAACTTTTTTAAACATGGAACGTACCCTACTATTAACTGAAATTGAAACCCTACTCAATTGTGCCCAATTCAAAGACTATTGCCCAAATGGCTTGCAAATACAAGGACGTAACAGTATAACCAAAATCGCTGGTGCTGTCACAGCGAGTGCAGCCGTGATTGAGCAAGCCATCGCTTGGGGGGCCGATGCGTTGCTTGTACACCACGGCTATTTCTGGCGCGGCGAGGATGCGAGCATTGTCGGGATGAAATACCACCGCGTGCGTGAATTGGTGCGCACGGACATGAATTTACTCGCCTATCATTTGCCCTTGGACGCACACCCAACACTGGGTAACAATGCACAACTGGCATTGAAATTGGGTTTGCGTGTGCACGGGCAATCACCCACAGAGCCGCTGGTGTGGTTTGGCGAGCACACCAGCAACCCAAGCATCGGGGTGTTTTGTACCCAAATCACCGGTGCCTTGGGGCGTGCGCCTTTGCTCATTGGCAATGAATCTGAGCCTTTGGGACGCGTGGCGTGGTGCACGGGCGGTGCACAAGACTACATCCACATCGCCGCACAACTTGGTGCAAACACGTATATTTCGGGAGAGGTTTCAGAACGCACCTACCACGAAGCACGGGAACTGGGTGTCAACTACCTTGCCTGTGGCCACCACGCCACCGAACGCTTTGGCATACAGGCATTGGGCGAATATTTGAGCCAAAAGTTTGGCTTGGTTTATCAATTTTTTGATGAAAACAATCCTGTTTGATGCTCATTGTGCAAAATGCGCAACAATTCTGTCGCAGGCTTGGGCAAAGCCAAACTCAAATGGTCGGTGTCTGAACAATCAAGCCACTGCCCCTGTTGTGATATCTTCGGCGGCGCATCCAATGTGATGAGGTGAGGTGAAATTTCCAATGTGCGGTGTGTGAGGCGATGCTTGATGACGGCCAATTGTTCTATTGAGCGCGGATTTTGAATGCGCTCATTTTGTGGAAATGCCCACAACTGCGCCCAAATCCCTCGCTCAGGTTGTTGCTCAACCCAGACTTGGTTTTGATAGCGATAAATATACCAATCAAATGTCAGTGTTTTAATCGCGGTGCGAACTTTGGCTGCGGGTATTTCGTGCACACGATGCGTTTTAACCGCCACACAGTCGTCTTGCCACGGACACACAGCACAATCCGGTTGATTTTTTCGACACAGTCCCGCCCCCAAATCCATCACACCTTGAGTGTAAGCGCGCAAAGCGGTTTCAAAGGGCAGACCCAATTTCAGTGCATCTTCTGGTTTTATCAGCGTTTCGTGGGCTTTTTGCCATAATATTTTGTCGGTCTGCGCACTGGGCACATCGTCTATGCCATACACACGACTGAGAATCCGTTTCACATTACCGTCGAGTATCGGTGCGGGATACCCATAGGCAAATACGGCAATCGCCGCTGCCGTGGATGCGCCAATGCCTTTCAGGGTTTGTAATAACTCAGGCGTGCGCGGAAATTCCCCACCAAAGTCAGCCACCACCGTTTGCGCGCAAGCGTGCAGATTGCGTGCGCGGCTGTAATAGCCCAAACCCGCCCACAACGCCAGCACCTCATCCAAATGTGCATTGGCCAAATCGGTCACGCTTGGGAACCGCGCCAAAAATCGCGCGTAGTAATCCACCACCGTCACCACTTGAGTTTGTTGCAGCATAATTTCTGAGAGCCAAATTCGATAGGCATCGTGAGTATTTTGCCACGGCAACTCATGTCGCCCGTGCATCAATTGCCAACGCACGAGTTTTTCTGCCAAGGAAGTGGGCGAATTTATTTTTGACATTTGGGACAAAAGTAAGTGGCACGTTGGGCTTGTACCATGCGCGTAATCGGTGTTTTGCAACGCACGCACGGCGCACCAGAGCGATCGTACACATTGAAATTCATTTGAAAATACCCTGTGTTGCCATCGCTATTGACAAAGTCCTTGAGCGTGCTACCGCCGCGCTCAATGGCGGATTGTAATAATTGGGGAATGTGTTGCGCCAATTTTCGACATTCTGCGCGGGTCAGTGCACACGTGGGTTTTTCAGGATGAATCCCACACAAAAACAGCACTTCACTGGCATAAATATTGCCCACGCCAACCACCCATTTACCTGAGAGCAACGAGACTTTAATCGATTGCTTGATGCTACGCGTGGTCTGATAAATATAGGTCGCATCGAATCGCACATCGAACGGCTCCATGCCCAAACCACATAAACGCGGGTGCGTCTGCCAATCGCCATCGGCCAAGTCATGCCAGAGCACTGCGCCAAACCGCCGTGGATCGTGGTAGCGCAGGGTGTGCGTGGCAAACACCCAATCGACATGATCGTGTTTTTGTGGCGCGGCGGTATTCTCGACAATCCGCAAACTCCCCGACATGCCCAAATGTATGAGTAAAGCCCCGTGTGAGCCATTTTCACACGCACACAATAAAGCCAAATATTTGCCTCGTCGCGCGGTCTGCATGATTTGTGCGTTTTTTAATTGTTTAATAAGCGCAGGTTCAATGCGCCAACGCAGTTGTGGTTGGCGCACCACCATACGCACAATGGTGCGTCCCTCAATGTGGGGGGCAATGCCCATGCGCGTGACTTCGACTTCAGGTAATTCAGGCATCTTGTTTGGATTGGCTCGGATTTGTTCGGTTTATCGGATAATTTGGTTACAATGCTGTTTCAGCAAACAACCTTCAAACACAGGACGTTTAGGATTTATGAAAGCAACCGTTTCAACCTTATTAACCCCTCGCCGTATTGTAACAGCCATTGCGTTGTGCTTGGCGAGCGGGGTGTCTTCAAACTTTGCTCATGCCCAAGCGCAGAGTGCGGTTGAGCCGCTTCAATCGAATGGCGATAACAGCACGACCTATGTGTTGCCCAAACAAACACTCACGTCCGAAATCACCACATTTCAGATTTTGAGTGATTTGGCACTCAGCCGAGGCAACTTAAAAGTCGCCTACGATGGCTATACACATTTGGCAAAGAAAACCAAAGATCCCCGCTACGCTGAACGCGCGTATTGGGTGGCCGCGCTTGCCAACGATTTGAATGCTGCGCTGCTGGCTGCTGACTTGCTCAAATCGATTGCGCCGAACGCCACCTTAGGCCAAGACTTGGTTGAGCAAGCGTACATCAAAAAAATTCTGGATAAATCTGAGGCTGGCCAATTGCGCGAAGCCTATCAAGCCACCAAAACTTTTTTAAATACCCATCCCAACCATGAACTTGGGTTGACCTTGCTGGCGGATATTGCCAGCAAATTGAAGTTAGATGACGAGACCTTATACGCCTTTGAGCAGTTGTATCGACTATCGCCCAATGACCCTGAAGCGATGAATAATTTGGGTTATTTTTTGGCCGACCACAACCTGCGTTTGGACGAGGCCAATCAACTGATTACCCGCGCATTGCAAAAATCCCCTAAAGCCCCCCACATCATTGATTCAGCCGCATGGGTTGCCTATCGTCAGAATGATTTGGACAAGGCACTGAAACTGGCTCAGCAAGCGCATCAATTGTCCAATGCCCCCGACATCGCTCTGCACTTGGCCGAGATTTTGTGGGTCAAGGGTGATGTCAACGCAGCGCGTCAAATATTTACCACGCTCAAGTCTCTACCTGCCAGCCAGCCGAACGAAGAAATTCAAGCCCTGTTAAACGAAACCCTAAAACGTTTGGGTGTGAATTTAACCGAATCGACAGCACCTTAAAACCCGCCACCATTCGACAGAACACTTATGAGACCCCCCCTACGACGCAGTTTGCTGACACTGTTTGCCCTGTACAGCCTCGCCGCATGTACCACGCTCAAACCGATTGAGCGTACCGAGTCATCCACTTTTAACATGGATGCGCGCATGGCCATTCAATTTCAAGAGACAGACTCGGACAAAAACTCCTCAGGCAAACTGCGTTGGGATGAATACCCCAGTTCAACCGACATCACCTTGTCCACGCCGTTTGGCAATACCATTGCCTTAATACACATCACCCCAACCCAAGCGACCTACAAAGGCTCGGATGGCAGCGTGGTAATCGAAGACACCGCCGATGAGTTGTTTTACCGTTTGTTCGGCATGGATTTACCGATTGCCAACCTGCGCGATTGGATAGGCACACCGAATCAACCTTTGACCAAAGTACGCGATGAAAATGGCTGGCACGTGGTGATTACAGATACGTTTACCAATCCCAATTTGGCGCGCCGACTGGAAATCTCACGCACCGCGCCCAAAGCCTTGAGCCTTTACATCTCGATTGAAAACCGCTCGGACAATATCACGGCAAACCCTGAGCCAGCCAACCATGACGTCAATTTAGATGATTTATTGCCCAAGCCCAAACCAGCGCAACCCTAATCTCAAATCATCATGCAGCCCACTCAAACCTACCTGTCACCTGCAAAAATCAACTGGTTTTTACACATTGTTGGCAAGCGCGCCGATGGCTACCACTTACTGGAAACCGTGTTTCAAAAAATTGATTGGTGCGATGAATTGCACATCAGTCCAAATACTACGGGGCAAATTCAGCTTACAGGCGATTTATCAGGTGTAGCGGCAGAACACAATTTAATCCACCGCGCTGCCAGCGCACTCAAAGTCCATGCCCACACACAAAGCAAAAGCGTCGATGATTTGGGCGCAGACATTCATATCCACAAAAATATCCCGACAGGTGCAGGATTGGGCGGTGGCAGTAGTAATGCCGCAACGGTGTTGATTGCTTTAAATCAATTGTGGCAACTTGATTTCGATAACGACACACTACAAGCCATCGGTCTGCAACTTGGTGCAGACGTGCCCTTTTTTGTCAGCCCACAGCCCAGCGCATTTGCACAAGGTATTGGCGAAAAACTCACACCCATTGAATTGCCTGCGCGTGAATTGTTATTGGTCAAACCCAATGTACACGCCGACACCCGTGCAGTGTACCAACACCCACAATTGGTGCGCGACCACGCGCCTTTGAATATGATCATGTCCGAATTGAGTGTACAACTGCGCAATTTGAATGCACACACACTATTGAGCAACGACATGCAAGCGGCGGCATTTGCGATTGCCCCTGAAATCAAACAAGTGCGCGATGCCTTGCAAAACATCGCGCCACAAGCCTACGTGCGCATGAGCGGCTCAGGCGCGACCGTGTTCGTCTCGCCGCAAAGCGTTGCCGAGCGCGACGCGCTCAATCAATGGCTCGAAACGTGCCCTGCGGATTGGCAACATCGTTGGTGTCGCACGCTTTCTGACGCACCTTTTGAATAACGCCCTGAGCATCAATTTCAGCCATCCCCCAAGCACGCCGCGCGCGGTTGCATCGCTCGTCACCTGCTTGGCATTCATGGCAACTGCTTGAGCGCGCTGCATAAATCGTGCAACTGACTTCCTGCCCCACCTCGCCCGCCAACGCCACACAGCGTTTTTTCGCTTGATTGGTGCCACGCATCGCAACGTAATACGGGTTCACGGGCTCGGTCAAATCAATCGGCACTGAGCCATCAGGATGCACGCTGGTCTCGCCCCAATAAAATGACACGCGAAAATACGCACAACAAGCACCACAACGAATACAAGGGTTTGAATGACTCATATACAGTGAAACCAGATGATTTTAACAGCGCAAAATCATACCAAACCGCTGGGTTCGCAGCAAGTTTATCCATCACAGCTCAACTATTACAATCCATGCAATAGCGCGGTACAATAGCACCATATTTTTGCATCCTATCTTTTGCCAACACTTTAAATACCATGAGTTCATTTAACCAAGCATTCCCCCAAACCCGTATGCGCCGCATGCGCCGTGATGCCTTTTCGCGCAACCTGATGCGTGAGCACACACTGACCGCACATGACTTGATTTATCCTGTGTTTGTCACCGAAGGCGAAAACCTGCGCACGCCGATTCCCAGTATGCCCAACCAATTTCGTTTGTCTTTGGATGAGTTGTTGCGTGTGGCGGAACAGGCAGTCACTTTGGATATTCCCGCTTTGGCTTTGTTTCCCGTGGTGGAAGCACATAAAAAAACCTTGGATGGGCGCGAAGCGTTCAATCCCGATGGCTTGGTGCCGCGTGTGGTGCGCGCCCTCAAGCAAGAATTCCCACAGTTGGGCATCATCACCGATGGCGCACTTGACCCCTATACCTCGCACGGGCAAGATGGATTGATTGATGAGACGGGCTATGTTTTGAATGATGAGACCACCGAAGTACTGGTGCAGCAATCTTTGTGCAATGCGCAAGCAGGCGCAGATGTGATTGCACCATCTGATATGATGGATGGGCGCATTGGTGAGATTCGCCGCGCTTTGGAAGCCCATGAATTTATCCACACCAAAATCATGTCGTATGCCGCCAAATACGCCTCGCATTTTTATGGGCCATTTCGCGATGCGGTCGGCTCGGCAGCCAATTTAGGCAAAGCCGATAAAAAAACCTACCAAATGGATCCAGCCAATGTGAACGAAGCCTTGCATGAGGTCGGTTTGGACTTGGCCGAGGGTGCGGACATGGTGATGGTTAAACCAGGTTTACCCTACTTGGATGTGATTCGCGCAGTCAAAGACACTTTTAAAGCACCAACCTTTGCTTATCAAGTCAGTGGCGAATACGCGATGTTGTGCGCGGCGGCACAAAATGGCTGGTTGGATTTGGACACCTGTATGCTTGAGGCCTTGATGTCATTCAAACGTGCAGGGGCAGATGGAATTTTGACTTACTTTGCATTGGAGGCGGCCACCCTTTTAAAAAAATAAACCACAACGAGGCGAGAAATACATCCATTCGCCCAATATACTCATAAAAACGACACATCACACATAGGAGCAAACCCATGAATACACCCAATAAAACCTTGACCACACGCATCGAAACCGATTTTTTAGGGCCGCGTGAGTTGGATGACTCGCAATACTACGGCGTACAAACCCTGCGCGGGATTGAAAACTTTCACATCACTGGTATTGCAATTTCCAACGAACCATACTTAATTTCCGCTTTTGGTTATGTCAAAAAAGCCGCCGCGATGGCCAACCGTGAGTTGGGTGTGTTGCCTGCGGATATTTACCCCGCAATTATTGAAGCCTGCGATCGATTGATTGCGGGGCGTTACCTCGACCAATTCCCGACCGATATGATTCAAGGCGGTGCGGGTACTTCGACCAATATGAATGTCAACGAGGTGATTGCCAATGTCGCTTTGGAAATCATGGGGCATGCCAAGGGCGAATACCACATCATCAACCCGAACGACCATGTGAATTGCTCACAATCCACCAACGATGCGTATCCAACCGCCTTTCGCGTGGCATTGATTAACCGCATGCACAGCTACCGCGATGCTTTGACTGCACTTAAGGATGCGTTCAACGCCAAAGGTGATGAACTCTCGGGCGTGCTGAAAATGGGACGCACGCATTTACAGGATGCGGTACCCATGAGCATGGGCGACGAGTTCCGTGGTTTTGGCACCAATTTGGCCGAAGAAATCGACCGTGTGGACGCAGCCACCCGCCTGCTCACTGAAGTGAATATGGGTGCCACCGCAATCGGTACGTCGGTCAATGCGCCTGCGGGTTACCCTGAGTTGGTGGTCAAACATTTATCGGCATTGACGGGTATTGATCTGCGTTTATCGCCTGACTTGGTCGAAGCAACTTCTGATTGTGGCGCGTATGTGCAGTTGTCGGCGACCATCAAACGCACTGCGGTCAAACTCTCTAAAATCTGTAATGACTTGCGTTTATTGGCTTCGGGTCCGCGCACAGGGCTCAATGAAATCAACTTGCCGCAATTGCAACCCGGTTCATCCATCATGCCCGGTAAAGTCAATCCAGTGATTCCCGAAGTGGTCAATCAAGCAGCGTTCTACGTGATTGGCAATGACGTGACTGTGACATTGGCGGCATCGGCGGGACAATTGCAATTAAACGTGATGGAGCCTGTGTTGGGTTTTGCCTTATTCAGTTCGATTAAAGCAATGGAAAATGCGATGGTCGCACTGCGTGATAAATGCGTGGTGGGCATCACCGCGAACGCCGATCGCACGCGCGATATGGTGTTGGCAAGTTTGGGAATTGTGACCTTGCTCAATCCGATTTTGGGTTACAAAAAATGCGCCAGCATTGCGCGTGAAGGTTTTGAGCAAAACAAATCCATCCACCAAATCGCAGTAATCGAGCAGCAACTGATTAGCCAAGAGAAGTGGGACGAATTGTTCAGTTTTGAAAACCTGATTCAACCACATTCCTTGAATAAAACCTTTTTGTGCTATACCGATGGCAGCGCGCATTAAGGCAATGACCGAGTAATTCGTTATGACAAACGACTGGGTCAACGGCTTGGCCCAGTTCATTTTTTAAAGGACGATGAATGCGTTTACTGCACACCATGATACGTGTTGGCGATTTGCAACGCTCGATTGATTTTTACACCCAAGTGTTAGGCATGAGCCTTTTGCGCACACGCGACAATCCTGAATATCAATACACCTTGGCATTTATTGGCTATGCCGATGAACCTGAACAAGCAACGATTGAGTTGACGTATAACTACGGTGTCAGTGAATACAAAATCGGTACGGGTTATGGACACATTGCCATCGGCGTGCCCGATGTCGGACAAATGTGTGACCGCGTTCGCAGCATGAACCAATTTGGTGGCTGTGTCACTCGTGAAGCTGCGCCCGTCAAAGGGGGTACAACCGTGATTGCCTTTGTTACTGACCCCGATGGTTATAAAATAGAACTGATTCAGCGCGCCAGTTAATCTGTAAAACAACACCATGAACGCTTTTTTCTTTCGCACCTCGCCCAATCATGTCGTCAGTATCCATAACGACATTCCCAAAAACATCTCGGACGGATTTCTGTGGTTGGATTTTGTGCGCGATGAAGTGATACATGCACCTGAACAATGGCAACAGCAGGTTCTCAGTTTAACGGGCACATTGATTGACGAATTTCATTTGGCAGATGTGCTCAATACCCAGCATCCATCCGCATTTGATTTAACCGATGATTACCAGATTTTAATTTTTCGAAAATTAATGACCTCCGCGCAGGAGGACGAGCGTGGGAAAATCAACGACACGCACCTCAGCCCCACTCAACTGCACACCACACCTGTGGCTTTCATTCTCACCGAGCACATCGTAATCACCGTGCGCGAGACCGACAGCCCCGTGTTTGACGTACAGTTGCAAAAACTCAAAAACCTCACACTCGCGCAACCGCATCCCGACACAACAGCAAAAAACAAAGGCATGCCAAGCTCGTCAATGGATTTGTGTTTGAAGTTACTCAACGCGATGATTGATAAGTATTTAGAGGTGCGCGCGCCATTGACCGATCAGATTGAACACTGGCAAACCGCCTTATTGCAAGAGAAAAAACGCTTTAGCGAATGGGCACAATTATTGCGCGAAAGTGTTGCCCTACAAAAATTAGAAAATCTGTGTGAAGAACAAATTGATGCTTTACAGGAATTTCGTGATGCCTTCATTGACAATCAATTCGACACAGATGCATCACACACCCAACCTCAGCGACGCGATTTGATGTTGGTGCGTTTAAACGATTTAATTGAACATGCCAACCGTGTGCAAAAACACGCCTCACGTTTGGAGTCGGCACTCAAAGCAGCAGTGGATTTACATTTTTCAGCATCTGCCAATCAAACCAATGAAACCATGCGGTTTCTCGCGATTCTGACCGCAATTTTCGCGCCTTTGACTTTACTTACAGGGGTGTATGGCATGAATTTTGATGCGATTCCCGGTTTGCACAATCCGCGTGGTTTTTGGTTTTTGTTGATTGCGATGGTATTGGTCACCTTGAGTTTGTTGTATTACTTTCACCGCCACCGCATCGTCAACCGCAGCGAAAAAAGCATCGCCCAACTGCTGTCGGGCGAAATGGATGTTTAAGGACATTGTCTCTGCAAGTCACGTGGCAATATACCGACCCGGTTTGTGGTTGATTGCCAGTAAGATATTTAAAACCACCGCACCGATGATGGAAATACCGACCTGAGTCGGCGTTGCAACGAAAAACGCACCCAAGACAATCACCGCATCGACACACAACTGCACATAGCCTGCACGCCAACCACGACTTTTTTGCAAATACACCGCCAAGATACCCACGCCGCCCAGACTGGCCTGATGACGAAACAGCATGAGCAAACCGATGCCAACCAACAGCCCTGCCAGTACCGCCGCGAACCACGAATTGATTTTGGCAAACACCAACCAATTGGGCAACAGTTCTGACCAAACCGACAGCAGACCCACCGATATAAAGGTTTTAACCGTGAAGTCCACGCCGATTTTTTGCCATGCCAACCAATAAAATGGCAAGTTGACGACAAACAGCAACATACCGAAACGCCAACCCGTTATATAGTGTAACAACAACGCCAGACCCGTTGTCCCACCTGTGACCAAACCAGCGGTTTTAAATACCATTACGCCCAAGGCAATAATCAGCGTTGCGCTGGCAATCGCTTGGACGTCCTCGGCAATGCTGTGTTTGTGATGTTCTGTTGCTGAACCCATCAACTCGCCAAAGCGCGGTCTAAATCCGCATAAAATTGTGGCCAATCAGGCTCGCCAATGTATTTTTTGGTTTGTCCCTTTTTATTGATGATGTAGGTGGTCGGCGTGCCAATGATGTCACCAAAAGTATTGGCGAATGCACCGTCTTTGTCCCACACCAACTGGAACGGCAATTTATTCGCGCTGGCATAATTTTTGACAATCTCTGGCTCGTCATACTGCATGGCAACTGCCACGTACTCCACGCCCTTGGGGTGGTATTGATTAAACATTTCAATCATCTTGGGCATTTCTTTTTTACAGGTCACACAGGTGGTTGCCCAAAAATTGACCACCACCACTTTACCCGCCTGTTGCATCGCGCCCATATCCACGGGTTTTTGGGTGTCTAAGGTGAGGGTTTTCAGTTGTGCATATGGACTGGCTTTGTCGGTACTTTGAGCGGTATGACCACCACAGGCTTGCAACATGGCAACCAGTGTCAATACCAAGAGTGCGCGGGTATGAACCTTCATTTTGTGCTCCATTCGTATGTTTGCTTGGCGTTATTATAACGGAAATGGAGACTTGACCCGATGGGTTGTGATTTCGGGTGAGGGACTCAGTCCACGCCGATATTTTGCAGCCATTGAACCTCGCGCTGAGCCGCCGCACCCTGAATTAAAACCGCATCAATGCGACAATCGCGCTGGGCGTGTCGCGGGTTTTGTTGTAAATACAGTGCAATCGCTTGGCGCAAGCGTTTTAATTTTGTCGGCGTGATGGCGGCAATCGCACCACCAAAATTCGCGGTTTTACGCATTTTGACCTCGACAAACACCAAAGTCTCTCCATCCATCATCAGCAAATCAATTTCGCCCAAATTTGAAGCGATATTGCTGTCAAGGTGGCGCAAACCGTGTTGCTCCAAATACTGCCGTGCAATGACCTCGCCCTGCTCACCGAGTTTTTGAGTGGGTGAGTGGGCATTGTAACGCCGCGTCTCTTGACGATGCGCATCGTCTGTATCTTGAGATTGAATGAGTTTTAAAAACTGTTTGAGGCTGGGTTTCATCTGAATTTCATGGTAGAGTGTGACTCCATTTTTAAGCAAGTCATTATGCCAACATCCGTATTAAACGCTTTGTGGGATTCATCCCTGCAACAGCAATTTCCCACGCACACATTGTATATGGTTGCCACCCCCATCGGCAACCTCACCGACATCAGCGTGCGTGCACTGACCACGCTCTCACGTGTGGATGCGATTGCTTGTGAAGATACCCGTCACAGCAAAACTTTACTTAATCAATATGGCATTCAAAAACCACTGATTGCCACACATGAGCACAACGAAAATGAAGCGGCACAACAGTTAATCACACGCCTGCAAAGGGGCGAGCGCATCGCGCTCATCACCGATGCGGGCACCCCCGCAATTTCCGACCCAGGCGCGCGTGTGGTCGCTGCCGTGCGTGAAGCAGGACTGCGTGTGATTCCAATTGCAGGAGCCAGTGCAGTGGTGACTGCTTTATCGGCAACGGGTGTGGATGGTGCGTTTGCCTTCGTTGGTTTTTTACCCAACAAAACGGGCGCACGGGCGCAAGTGTTAGAGCGGTGGAAAAACTGCCCCGCGCATTTGGTGTTCTACGAAGCACCGCATCGTTTACACGACACCCTACAAGCATTCTCAGAAGTATTTGCCGAGCGCAATGTGACAGTGGCGCGCGAGGTCACCAAATTATTTGAAGAATTTCAAACCTTTGCGTTGAACAATGCGCAAGATTGGATGCACATGAGCGATGCCCCGCGCGGTGAGTATGTGTTGATTGTTCACGCGCCCACAGAACAAGCCTCAACCGTTTTGCCTGCTTGGCGGGCCACTTTAGAAAAATTATTGCCCCATGTGCCGCTCAAACAGGCTGTAACACTGACCGTTGAATTGACCGCTGCACCAAAAAACGAGGTGTATGCTTACGCACTGGATTTGAAAAATCTTAAAAAAAACCACTGAAAATTCAGTGGCTTTTTATCAAGTGAAGTCTCTTCAATTGAGAACTTCCAAATTCACTCGAGCGGTTCCAGAACCAGTTGAACCAATTTCTTTGGCAGCGGCAACGGATAAATCAATCACACGATTGCCCACATAAGGTCCTCGGTCATTCACACGCACAACGGTTGATTTACCATTGGATAGGTTTGTGACCTTTACTAAGGTTCCAAACGGCAAGGTACGATGGGCAGCGGTCATGGCGTGCATATCAAATCGTTCGCCATTTGCGGTGCGTCGGCCGTGGAACCCTGGACCGTAATACGAGGCCACCCCAGAACTCGAAAACGTTGATTTCGCGCTGACAGGTGAATAACTGACTTTTTTCACTTGCCCCGAAACCGAGGTTTTACTGACTTTAACGGTGGTGCGTACTACTTTTGCGTTATTTGCCTCTTTTGCCATCACTGGTGAGCTCAATACTGCCAAACCCAAACCAGTTGCAAGAATTAACTTGCGCTGACTTTTAATAAAACGAATCATACCGTCTTACTCCATATAGACGGGCGTTTGACCAAAATTAGTTATTAGTATCGGAGCGGTCTTACCCACTGAACATCGTCTATCTGATTCGATGATGACGAATGCTCATTAACATGCCACAGGCCACACCCAAGGTAACGAGCGCAGTGCCGCCGTAACTCATAAACGGCAGTGGCACACCTACCACTGGCAAAATTCCAGCCACCATGCCCATGTTTACAAACACATACGTGAATATAATCATCGACAAAGAGCCCGCCAGCAGACGATCGAATCGCGTTTGTGCCACATGTGCTATGGACAGTCCACGCGATATCAATAGCAAGTATAACACAAGTAGCAAAATCACGCCAATCAGGCCAAATTCCTCAGAATAAACCGCCAATAAGAAGTCCGTGGATTTCTCTGGGATAAATTGAAGTTGCGACTGCGTTCCATCCATCCAGCCCTTACCCAACCAACCGCCTGAGCCAATTGCCACCTTGGCATTGGCGATGTGATAACCCGCACCCTTGGTGTCATCAAGCAAGCCAAACAACACCTTGATGCGCTTGAGTTGATAGCCATGCAACACTTTTTCAATAATTTGTACATCATTCCTGAGCATTTCATACAAGGCAACCACCCCAATAACAGCCGTTCCCACCAAACCAATGATGATGCGCCAGCTCAATCCTGCGAAGAAAATGACATAGGCCCCTGCCGCTGCAACCAACAGCCCCGTTCCCAAATCAGGCTGTCTGGCAATCAATAAAAATGGCACTGCAAACAGCAGCACAGCAATTCCAAAGACGCGCCACAACTGTTTTCCCTGCGCATTGCCTGAATTTTGAAAATAAAAAGCAATCATCAGTGGAACGCCCAATTTGAGTAATTCCGACGGCTGAAAGCCAAAAATCCAACGACGCGCACCCAAGCGAACTTCACCAAACAGCGCGACCGCGAACAGCAAAATCACACCGATGACATAAATAGGCACCGCCAAACGCGCAAATATTTTGGGCGGGGTATATGCCAATGCCACAATCACCGCCCAACACATCACCAAATTCTCAATATGTCGGCTAAATCGCATCGGTTTATCCGTTGATGCGCTGTACATCGTCACCACGCTAATTACAGTAATGAGCAACAATATTGCAACCATCACGGGATCTAAGGGCGCAAGAATTTTTTTTATTTTTTGACCAATTTTGTGGGGGCGTATCACGGCTGACCTCCCGCTGGCATACTGGTATTGCCCGCTGAAGTCATGCTTCTGGGCGTGAGCCTTTGACCATTTTGGGAGGCAACGAATGCATCAAGGGCACGACGCACCAATGGCGCAGCCGCGGTCGCACCAAAACCTGCATTTTCAACAATCGCTGCAATCGCAATTTGTGGTTTATCGGCAGGGAAAAACGCAATGTAGAGCGAGTGGTCTTTCATAAATTCGCCGCGGGCGCTTTGTTTGTAAGTCGAAGTTTGAGACACCGTAAACACCTGCGCGGTACCTGTTTTCCCCGCCACCTGTCCTGGCAAACCGTTAAAAATCCCCCGACCCGTGCCTGAGATGTTCACTTGAACCATTGCCTTGGTCACCAAATCAATATCCGCCGACGGAATTTGCAAATCGGCAATCATTTCAGGTTGGGTTTCGGTACGCTGTCCCGTCATGGGGTCAATTTTGGCTTTGAGCAAATACGGTTTCATACGTACCCCTCGGTTGGCGATGGTGGCCACAGCATTTGCCAATTGCAAAATTGAGAAAGTATTTTCACCCTGACCAATCCCCAAACTGATGGTCTGCCCCTCCGACCAATCTTTACCTGTTTTTTTCTTATACCACTCACTCGATGGCAAGATGCCTTCGGTTTCACCCAGCAAATCAATGCCCGTTTTTTGCCCAAAACCAAAGCGCGAAATTTCTTGATGCATCAAATCCACGCCCATAACATGCGCCAAACTATAATAGTAAACATCCGAAGAGACCGCAATCGAAGTGAACATATTCACTGCGCCATGCCCACGACCGCCTGTACTGTCACGGTATCGGTGATTGCCAAAAAGATAAATCCCACCGTCTTGAATAACCTCATCGCGCGAGCGCGCCCCTGAATGCAATGCCGCCAAAGCCATAAACGGCTTAAACGTTGAACCAGGCGGATATGCGCCTTGCAAAGCACGGTTGAACAATGGGCGATTTTTTGACTCGTTCAACTCTTTCCACGCCGTCTCAGAAATGCCATCGACAAACTGATTGGCATCGTAGGTTGGTGCACTCACGAATGCCAACACTTGCCCCGTTGATGGCTCAATCGCCACCAAGGCTCCACGACGACCATTGAGTGCTTTTTCAACCTGTGATTGAATATAGGCATCTATGGTCAATTGCAAATTAAAGCCTGGAATGGCTGGTTTTTCGTCCAACACCCCCAACTGTCTGCCAGAGGCCATCACTTCTAAATTTTCATAGCCGTTGGTTCCATGCAACAGCGATTCGTAACTTTGTTCGATACCCAATTTACCAATATGCGTTGTGCCTTGATAAATGTCTTCTTGGCCATTTTTCTTGATGCGCTCTTTATCACGCTGATTGACACGGCCAACGTAGCCCACCACGTGTACCCCCAAGTCACCCTCTGGATACTCGCGAAAACTGCGCTTGGCAACCGATACCCCTTTGAAATTAAACTGTTGAACAGAAAACTTGGCAACTTCTTCTTCGGTTAATTTGCTCCGAATCGGGAAACTGTCGAATTTATCGCCCTCCAAGCGCATTTTATTAAACCGCTTGATGTCAGTTTCAGAGACAGGAATGATTTGCTTGATTTTTTCAATGGTGGCATCAAGGTTTTCTTGCTCATTCGGGATAATTTCTAAAGCAAAACCAGGGTTGTCACGCGCCAATACAAAATTATTTTTATCTAAAATCAAACCACGCGCAGGTTCAATGGGTACCTGCGCCGTGCGATTCATCTGTGCTTGCAAACTCAAGGCATCGTGTTGAAACACCTGTAAATAAGTAAACCGTGCAATTAATATCGCAAAACAGAACAGCACAAACGATTGTGCCACCAAGATTCGATGCTTGAACATTTGCCCTTGAGCAAAGCCCACACGAGAAGACTGTTTCATCAAACGCGCACCATCAATCAACTCACCATCCACTCGCCCATCTTACGCGACTGCGAGCCACGAGTGAGCAAGACTGCCAACAACAACCACGATGGAATGGCCAACAACAGCCATGGCAAAAGAGACAATTTGGTCGGAATATCCAACAAAATTAGATACACCAAAGCGCGCAGCAATTGCATTGCCAATACCATGGCGGTCGCGTACAGGGCGTGCACAAAGACCGAAGCAAACTGCAAACGCGGGGCAAGTAAGCGCATACCATACACCAACCAAACGTACATCAGCGCGTGCTCGCCCATGTGCGACGCTTGCTGCACATCGACCAAAACGCCCAACACAAATGCCAATAAAAGCGAGATTCGTTTGGGCTGATAAACTGTCCAAAACAGCAACACCAAAGCCATCCAATCGAGCCAGATGGTCTGACGCACGGTTAGAAACGACAATGCCCATGCCACAGCCAGCGTGAGTAAAACCACGCGGGTGCGTACCAAAGCCAACCATTGTTCAAAGCGCATTGCGATATTTCCTTGCCATAATCTCAGAGCGTGTATTCAATCGTGATGACAACACCTTAATTTTTTGTGTATTGCTCGCGAGTACGAGCACCCAAAGTCGATGGCACGGGATTGTCGCGTGCCGCTTCGGCTTGCGCATCACTGCGCGCCTTCATTTGTTCTATGTTGGCAATCTGTAAAACACCGACATAGCGCAGTGCCATTAAGTGCATCATCGGCACAATTGTGATGGCCGAACGTCCTTCGGCATTCGCAGGGGCAATGTCCGTGACCTTGGCCACAGGAATATTTGCTGGATACAGACCATCCAATCCCGAAGTCACCAACAAGTCGTCTTTCAATAAATCTGTGTTTTCTTGATTAAAAATGCGCAATTCCAAGAAACCTTCATTTTTATCGCCGCTGATAAACCCACGCACCGAGGGATTGCGCTGAACCCTCACAGGAACATTGACCTTGGTATCGGTGATTAAAGTCACTTCAGAGTTATTGGCCTGCACGTCGGTGATTTGCCCCACCAGTCCATCGGCGGCAACCACAGGTTGACCCAGTTGCACACCATTGTTGCTGCCTGCATCCAATACCAATTTACGCACATAGGGATCTAAGACCTGATACAACACCTGCGCCGAAACAATGGGATAGGCGGTGGTATTTTTCAAACCCAGTTGTGCACGCAAAGCCTGATTTTCGGTCTCATCTTTAGACAATGCTTGTAAACGTATGGCATACGCTTGATTCTGCGCCACCAAATCTTGATTCTGATGTGCCAAAGTCTCGATGTGGTAACTGTGCACCACCTTGTCTGCCACCCACGTGCGCGCCCAATGCACCGTTCGTTGAACTGGGGTCACAAAAACGTAACTCAAAAATTGATGCACCAATGGCGGCCCATTGACCGACATCATCACCACCGCACAGACACTGGCAACGGCTAAACGTACCCAATCTGGGGTGGTTCGACGAAACAACTGATAATTGTCACCCATGACGCATCAATCCTCAGCGTCACATTATTCGTAGACAAACAATGAACTAAAACGATTCAAATGTTCCAATGACAGACCTGAGCCACGTACCACACACAACAGCGGGTCTTCGGCCACATAAACAGGCAGACCCGTTTCTTCTTGCAACAAACGATCCAAATCTTTGAGCAATGCGCCACCGCCTGTCAAAACAATGCCCGACTCGGCAATGTCAGCACTCAATTCGGGTGGGGTTTGCTCCAAAGCAATTTTAACAGTTGAAACAATCGCGTTCAACGGCTCGGACAATGCCTCTAAAATCTCATTGGAATTAACTGTGAAACTGCGCGGCACGCCTTCTGCCAAATTACGCCCTTTGACTTCCATTTCCAAAACTTGTGCACCTGGGAATGCGGTACCAATTTCTTGCTTGATTAACTCTGCAGTCGGCTCGCCAATCAGCATGCCATAGTTGCGACGAATGTAATTCACAATGGCTTCGTCAAATTTATCACCGCCAACCCGCGTGCTGTTTTTATACACCATGCCACCCAGCGAAATCACGCCCACTTCGGTTGTACCGCCACCAATATCCACGACCATCGAACCGCGCGCTTCAAACACGGGCAAACCTGCACCCAAGGCAGCCGCCATGGGCTCCTCAATCAAATGCGCTTCCGATGCGCCTGCGTTCTCAGCCGACTCGCGGATGGCACGACGCTCGACCTGAGTGGAGCCACAAGGTACACAAATCACGATTCGAGGACTGGGTTTGAATAAATTCGATTCGTGTACTTGGCGGATAAAGTACTCCAACATTTTTTCGGTAATCGAAAAGTTGGCAATCACACCATCTTTCATGGGGCGGATGGCTTCGATATTACCAGGTACTTTACCCAGCATTTGTTTGGCTTCGGTGCCCACCGCCTTGACTGTCGGACGGCCTGTTTTGCTGTCGTGCTGGATGGCCACCACAGATGGCTGATCCAAAACAATGCCTTTGCCATGCGCATAAATCAAGGTGTTGGCTGTACCCAAATCAATCGCCAAGTCATTGGAAAAATATTTGCGAATAAAATTAAACATATTAAAAAATCCTTAAAAACAAAAACCTGCAACCCGTTCACGCACCGCTCAAACCCGCCGCCACTAAAAAATATCCATTTGACCCTCTGAATCACGCCAAATCGCGTAAATCTGTGCTTTTTCCCCGAGAATCAATGCCCGTCAAAATATCTGTTAATCGTTGTTATCTCAGTCGATATTGTAACTTGCCATGATACAGTAAAAGCAAGCGTTTCGCGAGTTTACCAATTGAAAAGATTGTGGATAACCACGTGGGTTTACACCTTATTCTCTACCACAATGAGCGCAAAAAAGACAACTCAAGCACACAAGATTCACATGTACTGCTCTGGCAGCCAAGAACCTATGTATTTTTGTAATTTACGCCACACACTACCAGGCTCATTACGGAAAATAGTTCCCGAACTGTCCCCTGAGGTGTGTGCCTCATCCAAACTGGGTTCCGCACCCAAATACCAGTAGGTTTTTCCCTCTTGTTGGCGCATCTCAAAACTGTATTTAGGCGACAACTGAGTAAGAAACAACTGGCGAATTTGCTCGGCAAACTCCGTTTGATGAATTAAAACCCCCACCTCTGTATTGCCCGTCACTGAGCAATGATCCAAATTCATAGAACCCACAAAACTGGTTTGCCCGTCAATCACCACCACCTTGGAGTGTAGCGCCGTGCGCGAGCCTTTAATCGAAAAAATCGGGTGGCGCCACTGCGGCTGAGCGGGCACATCGGGATAGCCGCGCAGCTCATACATGGCAATACCCGCTTGCAGCAACCTGTCACGGTAGTCATCATAATGCCCGTTGACCGCAGGCACGTCATTGGACTGCAATGAGTTGGTCAAAATGGTGATGCGTACGCCTATATTGTGTAAGTGAATTAAAAATTGGGTTAATTCATCACCCGGTAAAAAATAAGGACTGACAATCAGCACTTCTTTTTTCGCTTGCGCCAATTGTTGCATTAAATGATCAAAAACGGGGGTATTCGGACGAATATCGCCCTCATCAGGCAAACTAATGGATGCTGGGTCAGGTTTGCTTTTGATTTTATTCGGTGGATCCATCAAGAAATCAACTTGCCCCCAAGTGACTTTAGACAGCGCAATCGGCAGCATTTCTTGCTCTGTGTCTTTGAGTGCTTGCAAATACGGGTGTCGGTTGACCCGCTCAAGTTGGGTCAGCTTATTGGTGCGAAATATCATTTGCGATATTTGCTCACGCCTCAAATCAATGCGGCTTGAATCAAATGTATCCACAGACATCACCTCATCTGAGTTCCAATAAGTGTCAAAACCTGTTTGCATTTTATCAACGACGCCTCCACCCAGTAAGACGTCCATATCTGAGAAGTTATCCGCATCGCTCGCGTTGAAATATCGATCGCCTAAATTACGCCCCCCCGTAATGCCAAGCACCCCATCTGCAAGCCACATTTTGATGTGCATTCTGTGCCGCAAACTGCTCAAATTAGACAAGAACATCATCCAACGCGACACAATATTGGAGCGATATTTTTTGATGGGATTAAATACACGCACCTCAATATTCGGGTGGGCATTGAGCATCAACATTTCTTTGTCACGCCCCAAGTGTTCAAGATCATCCAATAATATGCGTACGCGCACCCCTCTATCGGCAGCAATCACAATTTCTCGCAAAAGCAAACGCGAACTCAAACCTTGATGCAAAGTGTAATACTGCAAATCCAAACTGTATTTCGCATGCTTAATCAATGCACTGCGCGCCGCAAACGCCTCGACACCATTGGACAAAGGATAGATTGCCGAATCCGCCGCGTCATCCGTGCGCGCAGCCAGTCGTTCATTGACCAATCCACGTAAATTAGGAAGCTTTTTTGGCATAACAGAATCCGTTGGTTGATGAGTGGTATCCGTGGGTTGGGTGCGTAATGATTGATTGTGTGCATCCAGTTGCTTTTCAAATAACTGCACCAATGGCGCATCCTTGTGCTTGGGCAAACTGGTTTGCTTGGGTTGCGGATATGCGTTGTTTCTCAAGTACTGCGGCAACACATTGGCACATGCCGACAACAGTAGCAACAGCAACAGCACACCCATACTGCGAAACATTCTAATCAAATCACGCATGCACCACCTCAACCATTTCAGCACGCATCGCATGATCAAACTGCTGTACCCACTGTTCAGGTGTCACAATGGTCACGCCTTGCTTTTTCGCACGTGCGCGCAAGCGCAACAAATGTTTGTCTTTAGAAATCAAGCAATCCACTTTAAGAGCCAAGGCCGCATCAATGAACACCTGATCATCCTTATCTGCACAACGGATGCGTTCAAAAGGCAGCGATGGTGTATCCACCCAATTCACCAACGCCCGAGTCTGCGCAAGAATCCGTGCTTGCCGCTCAGGCTCAACTTTAAACTGCACACGTCCCAACACGTCAACCCACTCATCCCACATCGGTTGCGTCATCCATACAGATGCGGTATTTGATGCCACCAGTTGTTTTAATAAAGCAATCGGCGCGTCCGCATCATGCGCAAACACAAACCAGTCCAACCAAATATTGGTGTCTAAAATATAACGAGACGCGGGGTTAAATATCTGATTCACAAAGACACCAAACGCCCATTTTTAATCCGCACACCTTTGGTACTCAAACCACTGAGGTTTGAATTTTGTGCAATCAGCATCAATTGCGCGCGGTTTTGCGCGTGACAAATCGCGGCGGCGAGCGCATCTGCTGCATCCGCTTGGGGTTTGGCGGGCAGGCCCAACAAACGTGCCACCATTTCCTGCACCTGTTCTTTTTTCGCTTTGCCGTGTCCGACCACGGCTTTTTTAAGTTGCAATGCCGTGTACTCATGCACAGGCAAATTTTTCAAAACCAACGCACCAATCGCTGCGCCACGGGCTTGCCCGAGCAATAAAGTCGATTGCGGATTGATGTTCACAAACACCTTTTCAATCACCGATTCATGCGGCGCATACGCATCGACCACCTGATGTATGCCCGTTATCAACGAATGCAAACGCTCTGGCAACACCTCACCCGCAACCTTAATCACCCCACTGGCGACATACACCATATCATGCCCGCGCACGTCAATCACCCCAAAACCCGTCAAACGCAAACCAGGGTCAATGCCGAGCAGGCGAATCATTGGGGTTGATGTGGCTTTACTCATGGTTTATTTTGATTTGGATTTAGAATCACGAGGGCTCAGCGACATACCCACCAAGCGTGACACAATCAACACCACATACATCACACCGCAAAACATCTGCACCGCCGACACCGCTCGCCCGAGTGGATGTACGGCAATCACGTCGCCCAGCCCCGTATTGGTCTGTGCCGAGAAACTCATAAACAACAACTCAATCCACGAACGCGGCGCATCATTATTCACCGCCGCAATAATACTGTGTGGGAACACCAACTGCAAAGCCGAGTAAAAAAACGCAAAGCCCCAAGCCATTAAAGTGAAACCAGCAGCAGCCGCATACAACTCATCACGGGTCACAAAGTGATCCTGCATAATATACATCACAACACCCACCGCAGCATACAAATACGCCACGCCCTCGACCAAATTGGCTGCCAACGCAAAGCCATTCGCACCAAACCAGACCACGACAGCATTCAAAGCCAAAGCCAAAACCACCAGTACCAAACCAACCGCATTAAACACGGGGGTTTGCCTTATAATCACCGCCACCAAAATCAAAGCCAGCGCAGACAAAGACCACGATACAGCCTGCGCTGCAAGACTATGGGTTAGCAAAGGCACTGTTAAAATAATCAACAACTGCACAATCAGAAGCCCAGCCGAAGGTGTGCGACGCAAAAAATGGAACAAAGTATTCATAAAAAATTCGCTTGAAATAAGGCAAACAGTATAAAACAAATGCCGCCCAAAATGGGCGGCATGGCATGAATCTTGAAGTTTGCACTACTCATGTATCTCAGGCTCAACCAGTTGCGCAAGCAAGGCCAGCGACTCCTGCCAACCCAAATAACACGCCGCCGTCGGAATCACATCGGGAATACCTTCTTGGGTAATATGAATCTCAGTACCACAAAACACAGGGGTTAAAACCACCGTGGTTTGCATTGCGCCCGACAGACTTGGATCATCAAATCGAGCGGTATAACGCAAACGCGCATTCTCGACCAACTCCAAATATTCGCCACCAAACGAATGGCTATTCCCCGTGGTGAAATTGGTAAACGACATGCGATAGCGACCGCCGACTTGCGGATTTAACTCGTGTACCGTACCCGTAAATCCATGTGGCGGCAACCACTTGCACCACGCATCAGCGGTGATAAAAGCGCGGTAAATCCGCTCGGCAGGTGCGCGAATAACGCGGTGGAGTTGGATGGTGTTGGGCATGGTGGTCTCCTCTTTGTATTTTTAGAAACCAAAATATAACCGAAATTTTGGATGTGTGTTGTGCGACGAATCAGGTCAACTTACGTGAAGTGTAGCCCGCCATGAGCGCAGCGAATCGCGGGGAATGGGATAAAAAAACCACCGAAAAACATCAACAAATCCATAAACCCGCGATTCGCAAAAAACGCTCATGGCGGGCTACGGGTTACGACTTACCGCGTTTACATAACATCCTTGATAGTTCGGACCAATAATCCAAAATTTGTTTTTGGATTATCGCTTGTTTGCTCTAATAATCTGTCTGCTCGTCGTTGTGCGGCATCTAAATTAGCGCAGGAGTTTAGATAAGTATCTGTTTTTCCTTTGTCATAATCATTCCAGCCATTAATTTGTCTTAATTTCTGTAATGCATCTTGTCGTGTTATTGGAGCATCCACTTCCTGAAAATGCAACAGCAGCCACAACTCGAAGGAAGGATTGGAGGTGATTGCTTCAAATGAGGCTTTCCCTTTGTCCGTTTTGCGCTGACTTAGTGTCTTATGGTATTTTTTTGATTGTGTAATTGCTTGGTCGTATGACTCATGCTGATCTCTATCAAAAGCCACAAAAATTTTATCGTAATAATGCTTTTCTATTCCAATGCGTGAATCACCATCTTCAAATATAGTGTACGCATACTCAACAATTCCTATTGGATCCGTGCGTTCAGCATGCAGAATTTGGATACGCTCTTTAGACAGTCTTAAAGACTTTCTCAACTCATTCAAATAGTTTGGTTCAGTTTTTAGCCCCTCGCACACAATCAAGCAGCGATCGCCCGTTTTGCTAGCCCTTTTACGCTGTAACTTGCTGGCTTGCCTCTTTTTGGGATGACGATCACGCATCAATTATCCTCATCCAAAAAGGGTAACGCACCATACCGTCCCGTCAAATAACCGATATCTAAACGTTCAGTTTTTCGTGGACTGTAGTCGGTCAGTGGATACAAATAACTGGAATGGTCAGCACGTTTTTGTACAAACCATACTTGATCGCGGCGAATGAGGTTGGTATCCAGCAAATTAGTGTCATGAACCGTACAAATCAACTGCGCCCCTGTTTGGCTGTTTTGAAAAAGACGAATTAACGAGCGCACCAAGTTGGGATGCAAACGTTCATCCAACTCATCTACTACCATTAACTTGCCTTGTTTTACCACATCAATGAAATGCGCGTAAATGCCAAAAAGGCGCTGCGTTCCTGCTGACAAATGATCAAATGGCAACCTTGCGCTTTTCCCCCCGTTTTCGTGCTTGTAAATAAACCAAGGAACATATTGCTCTTCTTCCTTTTCAGGTACTTCTTTAGATGTGAATTTTGCGCCATCAAAATGAAACTCAAGCCCAGCATTTTTAACTAAAACTGGCTTTAATTCAATGTCTGAAATATTCGGGTCTGCCAACTGAATGAATTCCAGTAAATCGCTCTGCTCTATTTGATTAGACAGCAAAGATGGAATCGTCTGTGTGTCATTTGTTGGATTGAGACCTTTTACATCATGATTGAACCAATTTAACAGCGGTTGAATTTGCTCTAAGTTCCCTGCCTTGGCTAAAAATAACTGATTGGGCTGTACGCCATCCACAATACTGGCCTTTCGCCCTTTGAGCTGAGAGCCAAAGGCATAATGTTTGAGAACATTTGTATCTTTATTATTGTATTGTCTATCAAACCACTCTTGCGCTTTACCTTTTCCAGCAGGGTAAAACAGTAACCACTCACGATCCACATACTGTTGTGTAATGGCAAAACCATATTGATAACGATTGCCACCAATCAATACATCCACTTCAAATTCACAAGGCATGTTTTGATGCTCCTCATCAAAAAACGGGGCAAAAAACGGAATACCAACGCCATAAGCTAGCGCATTTGAATGCAGAACCATATTAATCATTGCAGAAAAGGCTTGCAACCAATTAGACTTACCGCTCGCATTTGCACCATAAACCAATGCCGCATTCACAACAGATGGAATAGCCTTAATGTTTGTAGGGGTCGTATTTTTGATGAGCGAATCATCGGAGTTAGCAACCAAACTCAGTACTTGTTCGTCTTTAAATGAACGAAAGTTGGAAGTGCGAAATTCAAGTAACATTTAAACCTCCTATTTATGAAATTTTTGCATTTTTTTTGCAAAAAAGCAATTTAAATTTTATTTAAATTGCTTTTGGGCCAAAACAGGAGATGTGAAATAAGCTTTTAGATTAATGAGTTTTAATGCCTAAAATGCCGCACACCCGTAAACACCATGGCAATCCCGCGCTCATCCGCTGCGGCAATCACTTCATCGTCACGCATCGAGCCACCGGGTTGAATCACGCAGGTCGCGCCAAAGTCAATCACCACATCCAAGCCATCGCGGAATGGGAAGAACGCATCCGATGCCACCGCCGAACCTGCGAGTGAGAGGCCTGCCGCTTGCGCTTTAATCGAAGCGATTTTCGCTGAGTCCAAACGGCTCATTTGCCCCGCGCCCACGCCGAGGGTCATGCCACCAGCGCAGTACACAATTGCGTTGGATTTGACGTATTGCGCGACTTGCCATGCGAACAACATGTCGTCAATCTGCGCATCGGTCGGTGCGAGCTTGGTGACGATTTTGAGGTCTTCACGTTTGAGGAAGTGGTTGTCTGAGGTTTGAATCAGCAAGCCAGAACCGACCCGTTTCACGTCTTGCGTGTTGCGCCCTTGCTCCCAGTCTGTGCCTGATTTTTTCACTTGGCTCATGTCGATTTTCAGCACGCGCACATTCTTTTTCGCCTCAAAAATCGCCAAGGCTTCAGGCGTGTATTCAGGCGCAATCAATACTTCTACGAATTGTTTGGACACCGCTTCAGCCGCCGCCGCATCGCACACCACGTTGAACGCGATGATGCCACCAAAAGCCGAAGTCGAGTCGGTTTTGAACGCTTTGCTGTAGGCTTCCAAGGCATTCACGCCAACCGCCACGCCGCATGGATTGGCGTGTTTGATAATCACGCAAGCAGGCGCGTCAAATGATTTAACGCATTCCCACGCCGCATCAGCGTCAGCAATGTTGTTGTAGGACAATTCTTTACCTTGCAATTGCACCGAGGTCACGAGCGAACCAGGGGCTGGGTACAAATCGCGGTACAAAGCCGCTGATTGATGCGAGTTTTCACCATAACGCAGATCTTGCACCTTGACCATATTGGCATTGTGCTGTGCTGGAAATTCTGCACGCGCCGTCACATCGCGAGTGGTTGCATCAATGCTGGATAGGTAGTTGCTGATGGCCGCATCGTACTGGGCAATGCGGTTAAACGCCGCGACCGAACAGGCGAATTTGGTGCTGTCAGACACATCGCCATTCGCTTTGAGTTCGCTCAATACTTGTGCGTACTGCGCCGCATCGGTGAGCACCACCACGTCTTTCCAATTTTTTGCCGCAGAACGCACCATCGCAGGACCGCCAATGTCGATGTTTTCAATCGCGTCCTCTAAAGTACAATCGGCTTTGGCAACCGTCGCCTCGAATGGATAGAGGTTGACCACCAGCATGTCAATGGTTTCGATACCGTGCTCAGCGAGTGCTGCCATGTGCTCGGGCAAATCGCGGCGCGCCAGCAATCCACCGTGGATTTTCGGGTGCAGGGTTTTCACACGACCATCAAGCATTTCGGGAAAGCCTGTGTGGCTCGCCACTTCGACCACGGGTAAGCCCGCATCCGCGAGTAATTTCGCCGTGCCGCCCGTTGAGAGCAGTTTGACGTTTTGTGCATGCAGGGCTTGCGCCAATTCCAGTACACCCGTTTTGTCCGACACGGACAGTAATGCGGTTTTAATCATGGTTCTCTTTCAAAAAAATAAATAAACTGGTTTTAATTTAAAGTAGGCTGTATTTAGAGTAAATTATGTTGCTGTAATTTTTTACGCAAGGTGGCGCGGTTGATGCCCAACCAATCGCTCGCCAAACTTTGATTGTTGCGGGTTTTTGCCATGACCAATTCCAGCAGTGGCTTTTCGCACACCGCCAGCATCATTTGATGCAGATTGCTCGGCTGGCTGTCGCCCAAATCCTGAAAATACACATGGAAATGGTGCTTGATGCACGCATCAATCCCGATAATCTCATTTTGAGTGTCACAAATTTGCTCTGTTGTTGTGTTGTTTTTATTGATTGTGTTCATTGTTGTCTTTCAAACGTACTCTAAGTAATAATTATTTGTTGCCAAATTATCAAAAAAATCACTAACTGCTGTTAATTGTTCTTCACACGAATTTAAAATATTCATATGTTTGCGAAACGCTTCACCACCTTTGAGCGGTGTCACATACCAGCCAATGTGTTTGCGCGCGGTGCGCACGCCCATAAACTCACCGTAAAACGCGTAGTGGTGTTGTAAGTGCTCCAACAAAACCGTTTTGGCTTCTGCCACGGTCGGTGGATCAATTAAACGACCATCGTGCAAATACGCCACAATTTCGCGAAATATCCACGGTCGCCCCTGCGCGGCACGTCCAATCATCAAAGCATCCGCGCCCGTTGCCTCCAATACAAACTTGGCTTTTTGCGGACTGTCAATATCGCCATTGGCCACCACTGGAATGCGTACCGACTGCTTGACTGCGCGTATGGTCTCGTACTCCGCTTCGCCTGCATAACCATCGGCACGTGTGCGACCGTGCAAGGTCAGCATCTGAATCCCGCAATCTTGCGCGATTTTGGCGATATTCAACGCATTTTTGTGCTCACGATTCCAACCCGTGCGAAATTTCAAGGTCACAGGCACATCCACCGCACCGACCACCGCGCGCAAAATATTTGCCACCAACACCTCATCACGCAACAACGCCGAGCCCGCCGCGACACTACAGACTTTTTTCGCAGGGCAGCCCATATTGATGTCGATGATTTGCGCGCCTTTATCGACATTAAACGCCGCCGCATGTGCGAGCATAGCAGGGTCAGAGCCCGCAATTTGCACCGCAATCGGCGCAGTTTCACCCACATGGTTCATGCGGCGCGTGCTTTTATCGGTGTGCCACAGTTGTGGGTTGCTCGCTGCCATTTCAGACACCGCGTAGCCCGCGCCCATGCGTTTGCACAATTGACGAAACGGCCGATCGGTCACACCCGCCATCGGTGCGACAAACACATTATTGACCAACTCATACGCACCAATTCGCACTGCCTAACCTTTTTTCGACCTTTTTATTCACGGCGATATTGTAACAAAGCCACGCACCGTTCTGGGACAATTTGCTTAAATTTTATACAATTGACACCACAAAAACCCGCATCGAATTGTTGACCCAAAATAAAAACCCTCAGATGACACAAGCTCTGAGGGCTTTTTGCGAACGCTTGACCGTCATTGGCCGTCACACAGCCAGTTGATTCAAGGCCTTTTCCAATCGCGCCACCGCGCCGTCAACGTCTTTGAGTTTATCAATGCCGAACAGACCCAAACGGAAGGTTTTGTAATCCGCGGGTTCATCGCATTGCAAAGGCACGCCTGCGGCGATTTGCACGCCTTGCTCAACAAATTTTTTACCGTTTTGAATCATATCGTCCGTGGTGTAGCACACCACCACCCCTGGGGCTTCGAAGCCCTCGGCAGCCACACTTTTGAACCCACGCGCTTTGAGCAGGGCACGCACTTTTTCGCCCAATGCCCATTGGTTGGCACGTAAAGTTTCAAAACCCGTTGCTTCAGCCAATTTCATCATATCGTGGAAATATTTAATCGAGTCGGTTGGCATGGTCGCATGATAGGCATGACCACCATTCTCATACGCTTGCATGATTTGTAGCCATTTTTTCAAATCCACCGCAAAACTATTGGAAGTCGTTGCGTTGACTTTGGCCACAGCCGCATCATTCATCATCACCAGACCACAACAAGGCGAGCCGCTCCAGCCCTTTTGTGGCGCGCTAATCAAGACATCCACGCCCGTTGCCTGCATATCCACCCAAATCGCACCCGAAGCAATGCAATCGAGCACAAACAGTCCGCCCACCGCGTGCACCGCATCGGCCACCGCTTTGATGTACGCATCGGGCAAAATCATGCCAGATGCGGTCTCCACGTGCGGTGCAAACACCACCGCAGGTTTGATTTCAGCGATTTTTGCCAATACTTCATCCAAAGGTGCAGGAGCAAAAGGCTCTTGCGTGCCTGTCACCGCTTGACGTGCTTTCATCACTGTGATGTTGGAGGTGATATTGCCCATTTCCAAAATTTGCGACCAGCGAAATGAGAAAAAACCATTGCGAATCACCAAGCATCGCTCATTTTGTGCCAATTGTCGCGCCACCGCTTCCATCGCATACGTGCCACCACCTGGGATGAGCGCCACCGCTTGTGCGTTGTACACTTTTTTCAGAGTCGCGGAAATGTCTTTCATCACGCCTTGAAATTGCGCAGACATGTGGTTCAAAGAGCGGTCAGTGAATACCACGGAGTATTCAAGCAAACCATCTGGGTCAATATTAGAGAGTAAAGCGGGCATAATTCATCCTAAATAAAATCAATGAGGGTGTGGTATTTTATATGAGACTGAGGGGCTTGGGCAAAAGTTATGCGGAGCATCCAATGATGATGGATACAAACCACCCAATAAAAACCGCCGAGGCACTCAAAATGCTTCGGCGGTTATCAATCGCTTATGAACCCGTTGTTTTACCCACGCCCGCCAACGCAATCGGATTGCTGTGGGCGCGTCATTCACAACGCGGCTTACAAAGTTTGAGCCAAGTGCGCGCGCATTTTTTTCATCGCAGCGGTCTCAATTTGGCGGATGCGCTCAGCAGACACACCATATTTATCCGCCAAATCATGCAAAGTCGGTCCTTTTTCGTCCTCATCGGCCAACCAGCGTGCTTCGATGATGTCACGCGAACGCGCATCGAGCACATCCAAAGCCGCATCCAAACCCGAAGACTGCAGACGATCATTTTGTTCACGCTCTAAAATTTGGGTCGGCCCTTGGGTTTCATCGGCCAAATAAGCAATCGGAGCCATCGCCACTGCGTCATCGTCATCGTTCATACCGCCGTCAATCGCAATGTCGTGTCCAGTCAAGCGTTGATCCATTTCGATGACTTCTTCGGGTTTAACTTTGAGCACGCGTGCAACGTCACGCACTTCTTTTTGCGTCATGTTGCCACCTGTTTTCATGCTGCGCAGGTTGAAAAACAATTTGCGTTGCGCCTTGGTCGTGGCGATTCTCACCATGCGCCAGTTTTTGATGATGTATTCATGAATTTCTGCTTTAATCCAATGAATGGCAAAAGACACCAAACGCACACCACGCGTCGGATCAAAGCGTTTGACCGCTTTCATCAAACCGATGGAACCTTCTTGAATCAAATCGCCTTGTGGCAAACCATAACCCGAATAATTGCGTGCAATCGACACCACCATGCGCAGGTGCGACACGACCAAAGCGTGTGCTGCTTGCAGATTGTTGGGGTCTTTCCGATACGATACGGCAAACTCGTATTCTTGCTCAGGGGTGAGCATGGGAATGGCGTTGACCGCACGCGCGTAGGCATCCAAATCGCCTAAGGTCGGCACGGTGAGAAACTGGTTGTACTTCGTTGAATAAGGGCTTACTGCATAAGTTGACATATTTCCTCCTGTCAAAAGTCGATGTATCCCATCAACTTTGGCACCAATAATCTGACTTTCAAACATCGGTGCACTGCTCTGGATATCATTTTAGCACTCTTTTGGTGAGAGTGCTAAATCCATGAATGCGACCAATAACGCGCCATGTTTGATTCAGTTTACAGTTTCATCATAAATCTGAATCATGGAATTAGTTTGTGGTCGCATACTTGCGCGCTTGCACCGATGTGTTGCACGTCGCAACCTATCTTGAACCTCATTTCACAGTACAATCGCACATCGTTTTAAAAGGGGTATTTTATGGAACCGAATCACATCACCAACATCACCCATGCAATTCAACTCGCCGTTGCGCCCGTATTTTTATTGACTGCCATCGCGACGTTGATTAATGTGCTCAATGCTCGTTTGGGTCGAACCATTGACCGCCGACGTGCATTAGAAAAAATGATGTTTGAATCAGCAGACAATCCTAAAAGAGTGGCCGTATTGGACAGTGAGCGCGCACTACAAATTCACCGCCTACACGTGATTTATTGGGCGATTTTGTCGGCGGTGAGTTCCGCCTTATTGATTTGCTTGGTGATTGTCGGTGCATTCATTGGTGCGTTATTAGAGATTGAAGTCTCGCGCCTGATTGCAGTGTTGTTCATTCTCGCGGTGGTTTCAATGGTGTTCGCCCTGATTTTGTTTTTGCGTGAGGTGTATTTAATGATTGACGCACACGATATTTATGGCGAAGCCCTGCACGTAAAACCGATTTTGTCCCAAGAACGCCACTCTTCCTCAATTAAGTAGTCCGACAGTGGATGCGCCTCACGCCATGAGGCCTCAATCAACCATTGGATTTTTTGCCCTTTGAGCTTGAGGGGTGCTTGTGGTAAATCAATGTCCACCCGCGCGTGTGCCAAAATCACCGCCAAACGCAAACACAGCACATGCGCGGTAAAGTCGGGCAAATTGCTGAATTTTTCAGCATGTTTGCGCAAACCACCGACCTGCGCGCCAACTAAATCGGCCAAATAACTTTGGGCAAAGCGTGAAAATCCCGCCAAGTCGGTGTTGGCCATCAAATACGCACCGTGGCGATGGTAAGCATCGTGCGACACTGCCATGCCGACTTCATGCGTCATCGCTGCCCACGCCAGACGTTGTTGTGCCAATTTCGGCGCGTCAGGCGCGATTTGCGCATACAACGCCAGCGCGAGTTGGCGCACACGCATCGCTTGCGACATATCCACCCCGTAGCGTTTAATCAGTCGCTGCATGGTTTGCTCGCGCGTATCGTGCGCGCTGTCTTGCCCGAGCAGATCAATCATCACCCCTTGGCGCAGAGCGCTGTAGCACGGACGCATTTCTTGAATATCCAAGGCATGAAACAAGCCCATCAGTACCGCCAAACCACCCGCCAAAACTTGAGCGCGCTGCTCCTTAATTTCGGCAAACGTCCATTTGCTCGGCGGTCTATTGAGCATTAATTTTGCCAATTGACTCATGCGCTCACGCGTGATGGGGTAAGTGGTCACCTCCACGCCCGCATTGAGTGCAACGCACAATTCCGCAATGGTTTCTATCGTGCCTGACGAGCCAACGGCATACTGCCAGTGCTGCGCGCCGAACTGCGCGTAGGCTTCTTCGAACACCGCTGACGCCGCCAACACGGCTTTTTCAAAACTGCGCTTGGTGGGTCGACCATCGGGAAAAAATTTCAAGGTGTGCGACACACAACCAATGCGCAAAGAATTCATGTGTTGCGCGGTGTAATTCGTACCGACAATCAATTCGGTTGAGCCACCCCCAATGTCCACTACCAAGCGCGGCACATCATCGGTCGGCAAATCATGCGACACCCCAAGGTAAATCAAGCGGGCTTCTTCACGTCCCGCGATGATTTCAATCGGATAGCCCAAGGCTTTTTGCGCGGGTTCTAAAAATGCCTCGGGATTTCTCGCACTGCGCAGACTTTGTGTCGCCACAGCACGCACTGCATGTGGCGCAACGCCGCGCAATCGCTCGGCAAAACGCTCCAAACAGGCCACCGAACGGGCAATCGCTTCGGGGGTTAAAAACCCACGCTCATCCAAACCCGCACCCAAACGCACGGGTTCTTTGTAATAGTCAATGGTGACCAGTTGTCCGCTTTCTAAACGCGCCATTTGTAGGCGAAAACTGTTTGAGCCCAAATCAACCGTGGCGAGAATTTGTCCGTTTTGCATTACTGACTCTTTTGTGCTTTCAGGTAATTCACACATGCTGGCTCAGAGCGCATCAGTGTGTCGATATTTTTTGAATTCAACACCTTGGGGATGTCCAACGAACTCATAACATACTGCAAGCCTTGTTGGGCATTGGTGGGCATTCGACGTATCATTTGCTCCAAATATTGCCCCCAAAATTCAGCAGCTCGAGTCCATTGTTTGCCTGCAATCAACTGCTTGAGCGGCACTTGGGTTTGCGCGAACGCTTGCTGTTCTGCGGGCTGAGATAAAAATTGCTCCAGTGCTTTGACCCTGTCGGCATAGCCCGCCTGCTGCACCATTTGCACCGCATTGGGAACCACCTCGGGTAAGACATGCTTGTTAAAAATCGCACTCAAACACGACATATAGACTGGGTTTTTATCTTCGGACTCATCCAAACTTTGCTGTGTCCCCATCTGCAACACAGGGTCAAACCATTGACTCAATAATTTGTGTGAGGCTTCTTGGGCTTGGACGCTCAGCGACAACGTGCACAACAACGCCCAGAGATGTTTTTTCATCATTATCCTTAATTCATTCGCCCAACAACGCTTCCACAAACTCGCTGGCATCAAAGGTTTGCAAATCGTGTACGCCCTCACCAACGCCGATGAAATACACAGGAATCTTGCGTTCCACCGCAAGGGCAGCAAGCACGCCCCCCTTGGCTGTGCCATCAAGCTTGGTGATGATTAGCCCCGTCAAACCGACCGCGTCGTCAAACGCTTTGACCTGAGCCAAAGCATTCTGCCCCATATTACCATCCAGCACGAGGATGACCTCATGCGGCGCGCCACTCATGGCCTTGTCGGCAACCCGCTTGACCTTTTTCAACTCATCCATCAGGTTCAATTGCGTGGGCAGTCGCCCTGCGGTATCGGCAATCACCACATCCAAATGCTTTGCCTGCGCCGAAGCAATCGCGTCAAACACCACCGCCGCAGGGTCGCCCGACTCCTGTGCAACCACAGTGACGTTGTTGCGCTCACCCCACACCGCAAGCTGCTCACGCGCTGCGGCGCGAAAGGTATCACCCGCTGCGAGAATGATTTTTTTGTCCATGGCTTGCAAATGGTGGGTCAGTTTGCCGATGCTGGTGGTTTTGCCTGCGCCATTGACCCCCGTCACCATTAAGACCAAAGGACGATGGGCTTCGACATCAAGGGTCTTTTCTAAGGGGTGCAGCAATTCAATCAAAATGCGCTTGAGCGCGGTTTGTACGCCTTGGGCATCTTCAATTTTTTCTTTTTTAACCCGTGCACGCAGCGCATTCATCACGCGTTCAGTGGCGTTGACCCCCACATCTGCCATCAAAAGTGCGTCCTCCAGAGATTCAAACAAGGCCTCATCGACGCGCACGCCGACAAACACGTGGCGCAAATTGGTACCTGTTTTACTCAAACCTTTGCGCAGACGGGCAAACCAACCGCCGTTCGATGTGTTGTCTGAACTTGGACGCGCTTGGGTTTCTGTCTCAGCGACAGAGACATGGTCTGATGAACTGGGCTCTGAGTGTGACTCGTTCGGCTCAATCAACGGTTTGGTCACCTCGGCTTCTTGATTTAATTCTGTCCCTGTCTCGTCTGGAATGGGTTGATCAGCGGGTTTCTTACGGCGAAAAAAGTTAAACATGGTTTTTCAATCATTGGGCTACGGTATAATTCGCTCATTGTACGCAAAGCCTTGCACGCGCACAACGATTCGCCTGAATTTCGTCAGTTTCATTTGCTCGGATAGATTGACTATTTGACCCGCCGCAAATCTTTGATTTCAACCAATTATGCCCAAACAAAAACCCGCCGCAGGACACATCCGCATCATCGCGGGTCAATGGCGACGATGCCAATTACCCGTTTTAGCCCACACAGGTTTGCGCCCGTCGTCCGACCGCGTGCGCGAGACAGTGTTTAACTGGCTCAATCACCTGTGGGGTGGGCAATTTTCTGAGAAAAAAATCATCGACGCATTCGCAGGTACGGGCGCATTTGGATTGGAGTGCATCAGCCGTGGCGCGCGCGCAGTCACACTGATTGATGCGCATATCCCTGCCATCAACGCAATTCGCCAAATTTTGACGCACTGGGAAAAGCAAGACCCGAGCGTGGCGCAGGCACGCGCCATTGCAGGTGATGCACTGAATCATTTGAGTCAGTGCGCACAGGCAAAACAAACTTTTGACTTGGTGTTTTTAGATCCGCCGTTTGCCCAAGGATGCTTGGACAAAACCCTACCGTTGCTGCCCCCACTGTGCCATGCAGACAGTCTGCTGTATGTCGAAGCGGAAAAAGGCGCGAACTTAGATGCCCTCATCCAACAAGGTTGGACATGCCTGCGCGAGGGCACAACGCAACAGGTTTATTATTCGGTGTGGCGACGATTGAATGCGAATACTTGACTAACGCCGTTTTGAAATTTTAAACAGACATCGTTTCTGGCTCACTTTGTTGCTGCGTCCACATCTGCGCGTACACGCCATTTTTTGCCAATAAATCCGCATGCGTACCGCGCTCAATAATGCGTCCATCGTCCATCACCAAAATTTGTTCGGCATGGACAATAGTGGACAAGCGGTGCGCGATGATGAGTGTGGTGCGGTTTTGCGCCGCCTCGTCAAACGCCGATTGGATGGCTTTTTCGGCATGGGTATCGAGCGCGGAAGTCGCCTCGTCAAACACCAATATCGGCGTGTTTTTCAACAAAGTTCGTGCAATCGCCACGCGTTGTTTTTCACCACCTGAGATTTTCAAACCACGCTCACCAACCTGAGTGTCCAAGCCTTCGGGCAAACGCGCCAAAAATTCGCCCAAATGCGCCGCGTGCGCCGCCGCCAAGACCTCTTCGTCACTTGCATCGGGGCGACCATAACGAATATTGTAGCCAAGCGTGTCATTAAACAACACGGTGTCTTGCGGCACAATGCCGATGTTGCGCCGCAGGCTGGTTTGTGTCACTTGTTTGATGGATTGCCCGTCAATCAGCACCTCGCCGCTTTGCACATCGTAAAAACGAAACAACAAGCGCGACAAAGTCGATTTGCCCGCACCGCTTTTACCAACCACCGCCGTGGTGGTGTTCGGCGCAATCGTGAAACTCACATCGTGCAAAATTGGACGGTTCTCATTGTACGCAAAACCCACATGACGAAACTCAACCTGCCCGCGTGTGACCTGCAATTCTGGGGCATTCGGCGCGTCTTGTATCTCGTGGGGCGCATCCAATAGATTAAACATCTTATCAACATCAATCAAACCTTGTTTGATTTCGCGGTACATCACCCCAAGGAAGTTCAGCGGCACGTACAATTGCAGCATCAAGGTGTTAATCAACACCAAATCACCAATCGTTGCGCGCCCTGCCACCACATCGTGCGTGGCGTACCAAAGGATGGCAATCAGCGCGATGGAAATAATCATCTGCTGCCCAAGATTAAGCAGTGACAATGAATTTTGCGATTCAATTGCCGCCACACGGAATTGTTTTAAACCTTTGTCGTAACGTTTTGCCTCAAAGGCCTCGTTGTTAAAATACTTAACGGTTTCAAAATTGAGTAGCGAATCAATCGCTTTTTGATTGGCTTCTGAGTCCATTTTATTCATGCGCACACGGTACTGCGTGCGCCACTCGGTAATCGCAATCGTAAAACCGATGTAGCACACCAAAGCCGTTGCGGTAATCGCCACAAACACCCAGTCGTATTTCGCCCACAAAAAGCCCAGCACCATCAGCATTTCAATCAAGGTCGGCACAATGGTCATAAACGAAAAACCAATCAACGTGCGAATGCCGCGATTGCCACGCTCAATGTCGCGCGTCAAACCGCCTGTCTGACGAGATAGATGAAAACGCAATGACAAGTCATGGAGTTGATTGAACACTTTGAGCGACACGGTGCGTGCGGCATTTTCGACCACTTGGAAAAACACAATTTCGCGCAATTCGTTGAACAAAGTTTGCGAAATCCGCAACGCGCCGTAGGCTATCAACAAAGCTACAGGCACAACAAACACCATCTGCAGGTTGGGATTGGGCGTGAGTGAGTCAATCACCTTTTTTAGGGTCATCGGAATGCCCAAATTCACCAACTTTGCCAAAATCAACGCGGTAAATGCAGCCAATACGCGGTATTTACTTGCCCACACATACGGCCAAAGGGACTTGATGGTTTGCCAATCGGAACGATCTACTCGTGCGGGGTTTGCGGGTGGGGATGAATCAAAGCGTCGGCTCATGGTGTGTGTTCTGTGGTTTGTGGGTCATGTAAAGGCGTGTATTCTACTCGCTTGCGCTCAATCAAGGTTCGACTTGTGCGCCACCTGCGACATGATGTATTCAGAAATCGCCGTAATCGACAACGATGGATTGACCCCTGGATTGGCGGAAATCATCGAGCCATCGCACACATAGGTATTTTTGTAGCCAAACAATCGACCTTGGCCGTCAATCACGCCCATACTGGCATCCTCGCCCATCACCGCACCACCCAAAATATGAGCGGTGGAAGATAGGTTAAACAATTGCTCAGTGAACAAAGTGTAAGCCTTACCATTCACGGTTTTGGCATACATCAATGCCAACTGTTCCGCCTGTGGAATATGGGCTTGAGGTCGCTCACCGACATCCAAAGCGGTTTGCAAAAAGCCCCAACGATTCAATTTAAATTGTAATTTGGAATCCAAATGCTGCATAAACAGCATCACTTGACTGTGCTTGGCCCAGTCTTTGACCAGCGCAATTTTCAAATAAGTCACTGGATGCTTGACCCATTGCGCCAGCATTTTGTACAAGCGCACAAACACATTGGGCCCATACGCCATCGGAGCCAAAGCCAAACGCCACGCGCCTGAACCCGCGCCATAGCGCACGGGCTCAAGGTGGCTGTGTTCATCCGTGTTGAGCACCGAACCAATGGCGATTCCTTGACTGTAGTCCACATCCTTATCCGCTGTGGTCACGATGATGAGGCTTTCGTTGTTGCTCCGAACATCTCGCCCCACACGCGCTGAGAGTGCGGGCATGGATGTTTTTTTAAGGGTCAGGAGCAATTTGCTCGTCCCCAAAGTACCACCTGCAAAGACCACGCCTTTGGTTTTAATTACCCGTGTTTGACCGCGCCCCAACCATGTCCAGCGAGTGGAATCACGCACGTGGATTTCATAACCCTGAGCCCCATCGTCTCCCATCGGTTGAACGTCTTGCACAAAGGTTTCTGCCAAAATTTTTGCACCGCGCTTTTGTGCCAAGTATAAATAATTTTTATCCAATGAGTTTTTCGCATTGTGTCGGCAACCCGTCATGCACGCACCACAGTGCAAACACGACGCGCGCTCAGGACCGTCGCCCGAAAAATACGGGTCGGGTACGGTCTCACCTGCTTTTTGCCCTTGCTCTGTACGGGCAAAAAAGATAGCGACCTTGGACGGGTGAAATTCGTTTTCTCGACCCATTTTTTGCGCCACCGTGCGCAACACTTCATCGCCCGCGCACAACTTGGGATTGATTTGCGCACCGAGCATGGTGTATGCCGTCTCATAGTGCGGCTTTAACACGGTTTCCCAATCATTGAGTTGTGCCCAACTGCCTGTTTTAAAAAATTCTGGCTTTGGAATCGACAAGGTGCAGGCGTACACCAAAGAGCCACCACCCACGCCAACGCCCGACAATACGCTGATGTGTTTAAAAAAACTCATGCGCATGATGCCCTGCGCTTTGATGAGTGGAATCCACAACCAGCGCTGAATCTGCCAATTGGTTTTGGGAAAATCATTTGGCGTGAACCATTTGCCTTTTTCAATCACCAGCACCTTATAGCCTTTTTCAGACAAGCGCAGTGCGCTGACCGAACCGCCAAAGCCACTGCCAATCACCACGTAGTCGTATTCCGTTTGCAACAACTCTAAATCCACTGCATTCATTGTTTTTCCTTGCTGTGTTATTGGTACAGCCACCCATTTATGTGTACGTTTTGGGCGGACTGTAGTGGGTTTGAATTATATTCAAGTATCTGTCTTGCTCAAATTGCCAACGTGCATCATCCCAAGCCAAGTATTTTTGGCAGACCGTACGAATTTGTGGCAAATACTCGCATCCGCCGTTGCTCTGGGTATTGCCAAATCGGGTACGGCGCAACAACACATCATCCAAATGCACCACCATTTCGTGTTGTACTATCCACGCAAGCGTCTGCAAAAATGCTGGGTTAAACTCAATCGCTTTTTTCGGATTGCCCAAATCATTGGGAAAAACCACATTGTGGCGAAACAACCGCTCCTGCGTGTCCCACAGAGCCCTTTGCTGGTGTTCATCAATCCACCCCAACGCGCGCAATACATCGTGCGCAATCAACCGAAACGTCGTGAGTTTGCCGCCGCTAACCGTGACCACGCCTTGATGCGTCCACACCGAGTGACTGCGTCGCTCTTGCGAAGGATTCCGTCCCTTGTCCGAGGCAATGATAGGCCGAACACCCGCAAAACTCGAGACAATGTCTGCTTGGGTGATGTGTGCGGCTGGAAATTCATGTTGCATCAGTTCAAGCAGATAATGCACTTCTTCTTCGGTGCAATCAACCTCTTGGCGCAAATCGCCCGTGTGGTCTAAATCGGTTGTACCCACGCAGGTCATGCCCATCCACGGATAAACAAACACTGGGCGTTTATCGCGCGGATGTAAAATCGTCAAACTGTGCTCAATCGGCAAGCGGTGGTGTTCGATCAATAAATGACTGCCACGCAAAGGACGTACCCTTTTCTCGGTGCCCGACAGGGCATCAGCCAACGCACCTGTGGCATTGACCACACTCTTTGCATGAATCGTCACTTCGGTTTGGCTGAGCGCGTCAGACACACTCAAATCAAATCCACCTGTGTGGTGCGCCGATAGGTGATTGACCTGCATGTAGTTGCACACCTGACCGCCTTCAAGCACCGCTTCGTGCAATACCCGCAACACCAAGCGTGCATCATCAACCAATGCATCGGTGTAGTACATCGCGCCTTTGAGGTGCGTTACATCCAACTGAGGCACGGATTGTGTCAATCGTGCTTTGGATAACCATTGATGGTCGCGAATCCCTGCGAACGCGTCATACAACCACATGATGGGCGCCATTGCCCAACGATTGGGGAACTGCCTGCCACGCACGATGAACAGATACGCTTGACGCTGCACCAAGTCAGGAATTTCTCTGAGCAAACGCTCCCGCTCATGCAAAGACTCACGCACCAAACGAAAATCACCCTGCGCCATGTAGCGAATGCCACCGTGCACCATTTTTGATGAACGACTGGAAGTTCCCCAAGCGAAGTCTTTTTGCTCCAGCAACAGTATTTTTTTGCCTCGAGTCTGCGGCCGCCGCATGGCCTCGAGCAGCACCCCCGCACCCGTGATGCCACCGCCGACGACCACCAAATCCCACTCGGTTTGCGCCAAAGTGGTTGCATCCATCCTTGTGCCCAACATATCAACCTCGTTTTATTTGATTTGCATTCCCATCAATTGCTGCAAATTTTCGTTAAGCATCATGTCATGGCACATGATAGCACGCAATACTGGCCTTTTTACAAACCTCACCTGAGGCAGGTGTACGACAAAAAGTGCTTTCACGTATAATGCTCGAAATTCAACACACCACGAGGCACACATGAGCACAGCAACCCATGATTTTATTCAAAAAACCATCAACGATTATCCGATTGTCTTGTTTATGAAAGGCACGGCGCAGTTCCCCCAATGCGGTTTTTCAGGCAAAGCGATTCAACTCCTCAAAGCCTGCGGTGCCACTCAAGTCGCCACGGTCAACGTTTTGGAGGACGATGCGATTCGACAAGGCATCAAAGACTTTTCGCAATGGCCCACCATCCCACAGCTGTACATTAAAGGCGAATTCATCGGTGGTTCGGACATCATGAATGAACTATTTGAATCGGGCGAGCTACAAACCCTTGTCAGCCAAGCCATTGGGCAATGAATTTTTCTGCCTTATTTCGCTTCACCCTACTCGCGGCCATTTGGGGGGCATCGTTTTTGTTCATGCGCATACTCGCACCTGAAGTCGGTGGTGTGTGGACGGCTCAATCGCGTCTAACAATTGGGGCGTTGACATTGTTGGCTTTTGTTCTGGTGCGCAAAGTTCCATTGGAGATGCACCAATGGCGACACTATTTGATTGCGGGTATTTTGAACTGTGCGATTCCCTTTGCGATGTATGGCGTGGCAGGTAAAATCCTCCCTGCGGGTTATTCGGCAGTACTCAACTCATCTGTACCTCTTTGGGCCACGCTGTTTGGTGCCATCATGCTCGGTGAAAAAATCACACCTTTGCGCATGTTGGCACTATTGCTTGGGGTTATGGGTGTGATTTTTGTCGCACGCCCAAGCGCAGATGTGTCGATGACGCATGTGTTTTTCATGGGTGTGGGCGCGTGCTTGGTGGCAACCGCGTGCTACGGGATGACGGTAATTTACCTCAAAAAATACACTTCTGGGTTGAATCCACAGGCTTTGGCCACTCTGTCACAGGCATTCGGTGCATTGGTTTTGCTGCCCGTCGGTTTGATTCAAGGAATTCCCACGCACATCAGCACACCTGCAATCTGGAGCGGACTGGCACTGGGCGTGCTGTGTTCTGGTTGGGCGTTTTTTCTGTATTATCGTTTGCTGGATGAACTCGGCGCGATTATGGCAAGCAGTGTGACCTTCTTTATTCCGCTGTTCGGCATCTTGTGGGGCGCCGTGTTTTTACACGAACGCTTGCAATGGAATGTATTCGCAGGTTGTGTCTTAATCATCGGTGGCGCGGTTTTGCTGTACCGAAGCAACCTCAAAAAGGCAACACCATGAAACAAAAACTCATCATTGCCATCACAGGCGCAACAGGTGCCATCTATGGCGTGCGCTTACTTGAAGTACTCAAAACTGTGCCCAATATTGAGACCCATCTGATTGTCTCAGATGCGGGCTGGCTGACCATCGCGCATGAGTTGGACATGAGTAAAGACGCCATCCGCGGACTGGCCGATGTCAACCACGCGTGCAACAACATTGGTGCATCCATTGCCAGTGGTTCGTTTTTGTGTGACGGCATGATTGTCGCACCATGTTCGATGAAAACACTGGCAAGTATTGCACACGGCTTTGCCGATAACCTCATCAGCCGCGCGGCCGATGTGATGCTCAAAGAACGGCGCAAACTCACCCTAATGGTGCGCGAAACCCCGCTGTCCACCATTCATCTAAACAATATGCTCGCCGTCACCCAAGCAGGCGGTGTGATTTTCCCGCCTGTACCTGCGATGTACCACAAACCCACCTGCATTGATGACATCGTCAATCAAACCATCAACCGCGTGCTGGACCAACACGGCATTCATTTGGATTTGGCAAGTCGTTGGGAAAACTAATACCGCGCCAAACCTTGTTATTCTCATGCTTGTTTCACTGTATCCCAACCGCCAACCGTATTTGGTTTGCGCGAAATCCCCGTATATTCCAAACTGGAATCCTCATAGCGTTTAAATTTATACACCGCATCATTCATCAACCCACTGTTAAATACCCCTAACCCCACCAATAACTCGAAATCCTTTTGCGTGAGTCCCGCGACTTTCTCAAACAATGACGGCTCCAACTGCGTAATCACATCTTTCAAAGTATGTTCACGGTAATCGGTCAAATACATAAATACGGGAATCCTTGTGGCGAATTTAATCAATTTCTTTTGAACCTGCTTACGCAAAGACTTCATTTTTTTCTCATCATCCGTGAGTTCTTTCTTCTTTTGGGTGGTTAAGTCATGCTCATTGGCCTCTGCCTTGGCTTTTTTGATTGATTCAGATTTATTGATAATGGTTTCAATATCTTGATTGAGGCTTCTAAACCCTTCAATTCGCATCAGTGCAGCCATTGCATCTTTGCTGTTCATCAGTTTCAACAAAGTGTCATTATCGACATTCACAAGCAATGCAGATTCCCAACGCCGTGCCAGCAAGGTCGCGGTTGTGCCACTCATTGCCATATCCAAAATACCCGCCGCATCGATTTGTTTCATACTGCTACCGTCATAAGCGAGCACAGGCAAAAACTTCACAAACTCCGCCACTTTGGCTTCGGGGTTGGTTTCATCCACATTAAGCCTACAACTATAATCGGCGATTTGGCGCAATGCGCGGTCAGGGGCGAAGTCAAACACATAACATTCATTTTTGACAATCAATTCATTGTTCGGGTCGTTGGCATCATGCCCACGCAAGACCCACGGCGTTTGCACCCGAAAAGCGGCTTGAAAGTAGGTTTCAGGACTGGTTACATTGCGCAGCATAAATATCCCCGTCCACGGTGGGACAGACACGCCCGTGGTCAGTTTACCGCATGAAAGCGTAATGGTCTTGGTGCTAATGCCTTTTGAGCCGTCCTTATCCATTGCGTTTTTTACAGGCGGCAAGGCTTCCATCCCTATCCCTGCGTCCGAGCCTGCCGACACTACGATTTCATAATCATGATAAAAACGGTTTTGCTTTTGTGCCAAAAGATTATTCATCGCATGACACGCCGCCACTGAGGGCAAAAACCAAAACGTATGTGACAATGCGTTCAACAACTGCACATCCGAGAACGGCATCGGTGGTTTCTTTGCCCCAAGTTTCAAATCATCCACTGTGGTTTCGCTAAACGCACCACGGATTAAATCCAACCACTTTTGCACGTATTCTTGATACTTAAACACTGCGGCAATACCGCAGCCCTCAGCCTTGAAAAACTCGTTTAAATCAAACTCATCGAATTCACCTTTGAGTGCCACATCGCGAATCGCGGGAGGTAGTTGATAGGTGAGCATCACCATGCGTGGTAAAGCACTGTACGGATTGGCTTGCGTAGGATGTTCTTTCGCCCAATTACCTTTGGCACGCTGCTCATCCGAATACGTCCAGTTATAAATCTGCTCCTCAATAAACTCACCCGAACTAATCGCACGAAATGGCGTACCCGACAAATACAGGTAATGCTTTGTTGTAATGGGCATATTGCCCTCGTCAAAATACGCCATGCCCTCGCCCTGTGCGAACTCAACTTCTCGCTTATCCTCGGCTTCAAACAACTCCTTAGCCGTATCGCGCCACGCACCATAATGATATTCATCAAACACCACACAATCCCAATTTGTGGTGTGTACCCACTCGTTTTTGGCTTTAATGCCGCCTACGGTGTTTTTACCCAAATAGTCCTGAAACGAGCCAAAGCACACAATCGGCTTATTTTTATCCGCTTGCTCAAAACTCAAATCACTATTTCGAGCGATAAACTGCCAACCTTTAAAATCAATATGATTCGCCAAATCTTCTGCCCAAGCGTTTTGCACCGCAGGCTTAAAGGTCAAAATCAAGATTTTTTTCCAACCCATATTTTTGGCGAGTTGATAGGTGGCAAAGGTTTTACCAAAACGCATCTTGGCATTCCACAAAAAATGCGGGGTTTTGTTGGCATCCTCACGGTGCGCACTTTCAAAATACGCACGCGCCTTATCCACCGCCATCTGTTGCTCTGGGCGTAAGCCAAAACTTAAAGTGCGGTTGTCTTCATTGACCACCCCTGTTTTGATTTCAAGCAAGGCAGAGCGCACCGCGCCTAAATCACATTCAAACCACTCACCATTTTTGTGTTTGACCTGTTTGTTTTTGAGCAAACGATGCACATCATGGTCGGTGAAAAAACTACCATCGGCTCGCATGGCAATTTCGTCCAATTCAACCGTGTAAGGCTGTTGGGGCAATTTGGTCGGATAATGCTCGCGCATTCGTTCCAGTACGGTGCGATTGGTAAAGCCGACTTTGAGGCAATGGGGGAAATTCGTGTCGCTGTACGCATAAACCCGAGGCAAATTAGGGGCGGGGAAAAATTCTTGGCTCATTTGGATACTCTCAATCGTAAAATATCTTGTTTAATCTCTATTAAAAACTGCTATTGCTTTTTAGATTGTGTCATTGCGGGCTTGACCCGCAATCTCCAAACTAAGGCTACTGCATTGTTTTCAACAACCTCAATGGTAAATACGACAAAATCCATACATGTACTTGTCTCATCACTTCAATACCAAAAGATTGCGGGTCAAGCCCGCAATGACTCGTGTTTATTGGCGCATTAAACGCCCAAATCCATCGGGCGTATCATGGATTCGATGAATGCGATTTCATCAGGGGTTAAACCGTATTTGGCGTAGAGTTTTTCGTCTGTCCAAGCTTCGTTGAAGTCTTGAATTGGAACGTACTCATAAACGCCTTTATATGCGCCCTGAGTGATTTTCTTTAATAAAACCATAAATCTAAAAAATCTCGTTGACATATAAGACTGGACGCTCAACGCCAAATCTTTATTCGCAAACGGACCAATAACAAGATAAGTTTCTGTTGAGCAACTATTCGAGTCACCAAAAAATGGCTTATTTATAATTTGATGCGGATACTCTTCACCAGCACCGTAAGCCTTGGTTATGAATAGTTTGAACTTATCAACCCAATTTTTATTTTTCCTAATTGATTTGTCGCTGATATAACCCAACCCATTTCGCTCCCATCCGTAATAATAAAATTGCACAGAATTATCAAAAGGCATTAAATCAAATTTAGGTACAACCCTCCGATAACTCTTTTCTTCCCTTACATCAAAGCCAAATGGGTCATTTCCGCTTACTAATTCTGAAAATTTTTCCTCGTGAAGCAATTGTACTTTTCTTAAAATTGGAATTGCCTCGTTATACCTAATAAAAACATCTCCTCCATTTTCTAATAAAGGTCTTGTAGTTGATGATTTGACAGTTCCATTTTCGTGAGTATGTATTTCACAATCACCGCCATTATCTCTATCCCACAAAAAATAATTAACGCCGCCTTTGATTTCAACGCCTGGGAAACAGTCTGAAGCCTTCAAAAAATCGTGCATTACACGTATTCTGTTGTCTTTAAGCATCTTGTCTCTAAAATCATCAAGACCTCGCCCACCAGAAAACCAGCGACTTGGCGTAATCATAACTAAGTATTTAGGGTTTAATTTTTTTGCCTGCTCAACAAACATTTGGTAAATAGGCATAGCACTTGACCCAGTGCCACCCCCATCACTCAACTGATAAGGCGGATTGCCAATAATCACATCAAATTTCATCTCTGCTCCAAATAGGTTTTCGGGTTCGTTGGTATGGATAAACTGGTAGGCATGGGTTTCCAAGGTATCAGCTCGGTCATACTCGGTCTGAGATGCGCCACAAAAAAAGCATTTACCATTGCCCCAACTGTGCTGTGTCCGTTCAAAGCGAATATTGCCCTGTGCATCATCTGCATCAAATGCGGTGCATATCGACAATGGGCTACCGGCATTTTTGGCGCAATACAAACTGCGCCGTGCGAGCAAACTGGTGAGTTCGGTAATGCCGATGCCATAGAGTTGCTGGGTCATCACATGATTGATACGGGTTTGTAGGTCGGGGATTTGGCTTGCCAATCCTGCAATCAACCGTTTGGCAATTTCACGCAAAAACACACCTGATTTGGTCACGGGGTCGAGGAATTTCGCATCCTTGTTTGCCCATAATTCTACGGGCAACATATCAAGCATTTGATTGACCAAGGCTGGCGGGGTAAACACTTCGTCATTGGATAGGTTTGCCAAACAGGTCAGCACATCGGGGTTGTAGTTGTTGATTTGGTTCAAGTAGCCATCGGGCAAGCCCTGCACGGGGTCGATGTGCATAGGTTCTACTGTGTCCACGTTGTTGGTAAGTGCGTTGCTAACATCAGTCATGGCACACCTCCAATTGATGAGCCACTGTGTTTAACTCAAACAACCTCAGGTAATGCGTGGGGGGATAGCGGTATAACTCGCGTGGTGTGATGTACGGTTCGCCGTTTTCTTTGAGCGTTGGTTTTTTGGGTTTGTCTGTGCTGGCGAATAAATCATCTGTTGATTTGGGTTGTACTGGGCTTTGAATGTCTTTTAAGTCAGTAGGCTCAACCAATTCGGCAAATTCAAAATCGGTGCGTACCAAACGATAACCTGTATCCAAACGTTTAAACTTTGAGAATACAATCGGATGCGAGGGGGCATCCGCAGTGCGCATGGTCAGTGCATCACCATGTACGATGTTTAATTCCAATAAATGGGCTATGACTTGTCGATAGGTGTTGCTGGCTTTTTTGCGAAACTTGGCGGTGTATTGTGCATCAAACTCGGCAAATAGCCTTGCGCGACAGGCGCGGACATTGTCCGATAGTAACTCGATGCCGTACAGCGAAGCAACGGCGATGAGCGCGTAGATTTCAAAGTCGTCTTGTTTTTTATATCGTTTTTGCACCACGTCTAATTTGCGACGCAGTATCTCGATGAGAAAGTTACCTGTGCCACAGGCTGGCTCTAAGAATGTGGATTCGATGTTTTCACATTCATGCTTGACCAAGTCGAGCATGGCGTTGACTTCACGCGGATGGGTATAGACCTCGCCGTGGTCGGCGACGCGTTTTTTTGAAATCGTTTGGATTGGATGACTCGATGATTCTGTACGAGATTGTGATGAGTCTGATTTTTGTGTCGTTTCTGCTTTAAAGGCGATTGAAGCAGAGGGAATCTTTGAATATTTTTGAGGTGTGTTGGTGGTGTTAGCGGATGAAATTAACGCATAGTTTGGTATAATACGCCACGCCACGCCACGCCACGCCACGCCACGCCACGCCACGCCACGCCACGCCACGCCACGCCACGCCACGCCACGCCACGCCACGCCACGCCACGCCACGCCACGCCACGCCA
>JAJTAZ010000005.1 GCA_021287185.1 Burkholderiales bacterium
CATTTCAACCAATTCCAACAATTCTTCGTCGTCGACCATGTCGCATTTGTTCAAGTACACGAGGATGTAAGGCACACCCACTTGGCGCGCCAACAAGATGTGTTCGCGTGTTTGTGGCATTGGGCCGTCTGCGGCTGAACACACTAAGATTGCGCCGTCCATTTGTGCAGCACCTGTAATCATGTTTTTCACATAGTCGGCGTGACCTGGACAGTCTACGTGTGCGTAGTGGCGGCCTGCAGTTTCGTACTCAACGTGTGCTGTGTTGATGGTAATACCACGTGCTTTTTCTTCGGGTGCCGCGTCAATGTCCGCGTAACCTTTGGCTTCACCACCGAATTTTTTGGTCAATACGGTGGTAATCGCCGCCGTCAATGTGGTTTTACCGTGATCCACGTGACCAATTGTACCTACGTTCACGTGCGGTTTGGTACGTTCGAATTTTCCTTTTGCCATTTTATGACTCCTTCAATTGAAGTGATGGATAAATGTAGATAGTAAGATTTTATGGTGCCCTTGGCGGGAATCGGACCCGCGATCTCTCCCTTACCAAGGGAGTGCTCTACCACTGAGCCACAAGGGCAACGTGAAAAACCTTTGCTGGAGCGGGAGACGAGAATCGAACTCGCATCATTAGCTTGGAAGGCTAAGGTTCTACCACTAAACTACTCCCGCATAGCGGTATATCTGGGTGTCACTTGAGATACACAGTACCCACGTTTTTTTGGTGGAGAGGGCAGGATTCGAACCTGCGAAGTCTAAGACGCCGGAGTTACAGTCCGGACCCGTTGGCCGCTTGGGTAACCTCTCCTAAAACAGACCGCAATTATTACGGCTCGAGGTGTGTTTGTCAACTCATTTGTCACGAATTCATCAATTTTCCCGCCATTTTCGCCTATAATTTCGTCATCTCGTATCTTTTGTACCAAAACTTTTTTGATGGCTCAACTATGTTTTCACCCCAACGCATCTGGAACGCATTTACTTTTACACGCCAAGGGCTCAAAAGCGCGTGGCAAACCGAGGCCGCATTCCGCGACAATGTACTGATGGTCTTTGGCGCGCAGTTATTGTGCTTGTGGCTACAACCTGTGACGTGGTTGTGGTTGATGTTGCTGTTTGCCAATGCGTTGTTGCTGGCGGTTGAACTGCTCAACACGGGCATCGAGTACGTGGTTGACCACATCAGTTTGGACAAACACGATTTGCTCGGTCGCGCCAAAGATGTCGGTAGCGCGGCGGTATTTATGATGCTGTGTATGAATGCATTGTTGCTGATAATGATCGGTTATCAAGCGTGGGGCCGATAAAACCGCGCCCGACTGAAAACTTCATCGGGCGGGTTAAGCGAATGTTCAATCAGAATGATTACAAAATATATTGACTCAAGTTTTCATCCTCAATCAAATCGCCCAAGCGAGCCTCGACAAACGGTGCATCAATGACCACGGTTTTTCCAGCATACTCATGCGCTTTGTACGAAATCTCTTCAAGCAATTTCTCCATAACAGTGTGCAAACGGCGTGCACCGATGTTCTCGGAACGTTCATTCACTTGACACGCCATTTCTGCCAGTCGCTGCACCCCTTCAGTCGTAAAATCAAGCGTCACATCTTCAACCGCCATCAGTGCGCCATATTGACGGGTCAAGCACGCATCGGTGCTGGTCAAAATCGCACTAAAATCTTCAACCGAAAGCGATGCCAGTTCAACGCGGATTGGGAAACGCCCCTGCAACTCAGGAATCAAGTCACTCGGTTTGGACAGACTGAACGCGCCCGATGCGACAAACAAGATATGGTCAGTTTTGACCAAACCGTATTTGGTTGAAACGGTCGTGCCTTCAACCAAGGGCAACAAGTCGCGTTGCACGCCCTGACGAGACACCTCACCAGAGTTGCCTGATTCGCGCCCGCAGATTTTATCAATCTCATCAATGAATACGATGCCTGTTTGCTCAACCGCCTCCAATGCTTCGCGCCGCACATCCTCTTCATTGACCATTTTATCGGCTTCCTCATCGACCAATAAACGCATGGCTTCTTTGACTTTCATTTTCTTTTTCGCGGTTTGACCTTTGCCAACCGAGACAAACATCGCGCGAATTTGATCCGCCATTTCCTCCATGCCAGGTGGGCTCATCACGTCAAATTGCGCGCCGCCGCTCGCACTCACATCAATTTCGATTTCGGTGTCGTCCAAATCGCCTTCACGCAGTTTTTTACGAAATTTTTGCCTCGCCACGCCTTCTGTGGTATCGGCACGTGAATACTCGCCTGTGTTTAAATCCCGCGCGGGCGGTAACAAACAATCCAAAATTCTGTCTTCAGCGGCGTCTTGCGCACGCGATTTCATTTTCTTGGCAGCGTTTGAGCGCGCATTTTTGACCGCAACTTCGGTCAAATCTTTGATGATGGATTCAACATCCTTACCCACGTAACCAACTTCAGTGAATTTGGTCGCTTCAACTTTAATGAACGGCGCGCCCGCCAGTCGCGCCAAACGACGCGCGATTTCGGTTTTGCCCACGCCCGTAGGCCCCATCATGAGGATGTTTTTCGGCGTGACCTCAACGCGCATCTCTTCGGGCAATTGGCTTCTGCGCCAACGGTTGCGCATCGCCAAGGCAACGGCTTTTTTTGCCTCTTTTTGTCCGACAATGTGCTTGTCAAGTTCAGAGACAATTTCTTGTGGGGTCATATTGAATGCAGATGGATGATTCATAATCGGTACTTTATAAAGTTTCAATGGTGTGGTTCTGATTGGTGTAAATGCAAATATCACCCGCGATTTCCAAGGATTTTTTCACGATTTCCTCAGGTGATAAATCGGTGTTGTGCAGCAGGGCGGTCGCTGCTGACTGTGCAAATGCACCACCTGAGCCAATGGCGATTAAACCATCTTCTGGCTCCAACACATCACCATTGCCCGTAATGATGAGGGAGGCAGTATGGTCAGCGACTGCCAACATGGCTTCCAGTCGGCGCAATACACGATCGGTTCGCCAATCTTTGGTCAAATCAATCGCCGCACGGGTGAGGTGGCCATTGTGTTTCTCAAGTTTGGCTTCAAAACGCTCAAACAAGGTAAACGCATCCGCGGTTGCCCCCGCAAAACCCGCCAGAACTTTCCCGTGATACAGTTTGCGCACTTTGCGTGCTGTGCCTTTGACGATGGTATTGCCCAAGGTGACTTGACCATCGCCACCAATCGCCACCAAATCGCCTCGGCGCACTGAGATAATGGTCGTGCCGTGATATTGCTCCATGATTGCTCCTTTTAAGTCATGTTTTATTATATGAGGTGCATTCATAAAAAAACAAGGATGTCTCTCGACATCCTTGTCACTCCGATAAAACTCTGCCCATTACCGTCAATTCATGCTATTCATAGTGATTTTCTTGCCATCTGGCGTTAAGTGCAACAACACATTTTTGGCCACATCATTTGCTTTGAGCTTACCGTCAATATGAACCAAGAGATGAGGTTTACCTGTTCGTAAGTCGCTGTCCATGCGAATGCCTGTCACTTGATAAACGCCGTATTTCTCATCCAACTTGGGTTTAATTGAATCAATATTTTTCTGAATTGCGGCATAGTCTATATCTTTGACAGGATACACCACTTCGCTGAGTTTAAACGCTTCTGCATTGCCAGAAACAGTGATTTCAACAGGCATCGGACCAGATATTTCCCCTGTCTTCATATCCATACGATATCCCACTGCTTTTTTTGGATCGGCTGGATCTTGAATTTTAAGATCACATGTTTTCATTTCACCGCCTTTGGTGCCTTTGTAATTGCGAGCATCCGAGGCATCAATAGTCTCAGGCTTAACGTAATATGTACTAAAATCCAAAATATTAAAATCTTGCCCGATTTTTTTTTGATATGCCCCCAAGCACGCGGCAGGACCATCGGCCAATGTCCATTTATAAGTAGACGCTCCAGAGACAGAGTTGGCTACACCAGCAGTTTCGTTCACATTTTTCTCGACTTCATGCCCGATTTTACTTGCTACTTTGCCGCATCCTGTTGACATCCCAGCCCCCGCCATGACGCTGATTAAAAGCAATAGCTTGACTTTGGTTTTCATCATTGATTATCCTTTCGTGTGAATTACTCCATCTTTATGGAGAGGCCAGTATATCTGATAGCCCCTTTTAAATCAATCGCCATACATCTTTTGTACTTTTTCGCGACGTTGTTGCGCTTCAAGCGATAAAGTCGCCGTCGGACGCGCAAGCAGACGACCCACACCAATCGGCTCACCCGTCTCTTCGCACCAACCGTACTCACCCGATTCAACACGTTCCAACGCTTGCGCCACTTTTTTGAGTAGTTTGCGCTCACGGTCGCGCGTGCGCAACTCAAGTGCGTGCTCCTCCTCAATGGTTGCACGATCGGCTGGATCAGGCACCACCTCATTCTCGCGCAAATGTTCGGTCGTTTCACCCGCATTGCTCAAAATTTCAGCCTGCATTTTTAATAATCTGTCTTTAAAAAATGCCAATTGGGCTTCATTCATATAGTCTTTTGCGGGCATTTTGAGTAATTGCGCCTCAGTCATTATGCTTTTCTTTACTGCCATCTTTTACACTCCTACTATCTACGAGTCTGCGCTCTTTTCAAGCAACACATTGCTCGAACTCTGTCTGCAACTGTGTCGCGTCTAAATGCTCACCTACTATCCAAAAACGACTTTCAGAGGCATCGTGCGATGAGAAACTGGCTGCCCACAAGTGGTGTATGCTCGTAACCAACAGTCGTGAATTCGGCTCTTTAATCCGAACCACCGCCCAAAGGCGAACCATTTGTTGACCGTACTGTTGCCGCCATTTCTCAAATAAATCAATCACTTTTGTGCGATTGACCTCTTTCAAAGTTGCGAAATATACCACTTTATTTGTACCCCATGCGCGCAAATCTTCATTTTTAAGCGGAATTCGTGTAATTGGTACATTGGTATGATAGGCATTGATGGGTTGTAGCAACAGATTTTTGTCTAAAAAGCCATCGTCGTGCACCCAAAGAGCCAATGGATTAAAGGCACGCATTTGTGTCAAAAAATCATTTTGGGTCAAACCTGTGCCGTAAGTCATCACTCGGTCAATCATCAGCCATCGGTTTGAATCTGGACGGTGCAGTGCTTGCGATTGCGCTTGCACGCCATGAAACAACCCCGTTAGATTGTCCAAATATCCGCCATACCGTTCCAAATGAATCAGTGACCATTGTCCCCACAACACGGGCGCAGAACGGTGGGGTAAGAGCAGTATCAATTGCTTCATATTTTTTTGCTTGGCCAGTTTTAATGCAGCCGTCAAGCGCGCAGACCACGAATCATCTGGCCACGGACTTTCCTTGGCGATATCACAGACCAAACCCATTTTGGCGTACGCCGAATCAGGATGCGCCAACACACATACATCGTTGTCCACGTATGCCTGCGCCAATTCACGCGCCCACACAGGAATAGGAACAGCGGCCTCATTCGCCGTTTCTGCCTGCATATCGAACCAAATCGATACGGGCATCGGTGCATTTGGGTTTGGGCTTACTGCTGAAACGTCATTGACTGACATATTTTTATCCTTTTATGAATTTACCACTGCCTCATAATGATGCTTTTAATCACTTGTAACCGCCGATGGAAAAAATGATCGGCACCTGCCACCACGGTGATGGGCAAATCTTGCGGCTCGGCCCAGCGCAACACATCGTACAACGGTATGGTTTCATCCAATTCACCATGAATCACAATGCTGTCTTGGGGCACTGCTTGCACCGCCCATTTGCCTGCCGCCGTACCGACCATGACCATACGTGCAACGGCTTGGTTTTGCGCGCTCAATCGTGGTGCAAGCATACTGTTGACAAACGTGCCGAACGAGAACCCTGCCAACACCACATCGCCGTGCGCTGCAAACTCGCTCTGCGCCCAAGTCAACACCGTTAAAAGATCATCGGTTTCACCAATCCCTTCATCATGGATGCCCTCGGTTTGTCCCACACCGCGAAAATTTGAGCGCACACTGATGTAGCCCAACTCCGCAAAAGTACGTGCCAAGGTTTGCGTCACTTTATTGTCCATTGTTCCACCGAACAACGGGTGTGGGTGGGCAATCAAAGCAATCGCTGGGGTGCTCAAGAGTTCGGCTTTGGGCAAATCAACCGTCACTTCAATACGACCTGCCGCGCCCGTGATGAAATTTCTTTGGGTTTTATTCATCGGTATTTTCCAAAACCAAACGCGTGACCACGCGACCATTTTGCAAGTGCTCGCTGATGATTTCATCCAAATCGGTGTTGTCCACGTATTCATACCAAACGTTGTCTGGATACACCACACAAACAGGACCACTGGCGCAACGATCCAAGCAACCCGCCTTGTTCACGCGTACTTTGCCCGCGCCCAAAAGCCCCAGTTCATGCGCACGACCCTTGGTGTAGTCAAATGCAGCCATCCCACCCAAACGCGCGCAGTCGCCACGCTCATCCTCAGGCGCACGCTGGTTGGTGCAAAAGAAAATGTGGTGTTTGTAATAACCTTGTTGTTCTGACATCGTTGTCTTCCTATCTGTGTTCTTTCTGGACACTTTGGCACACAAACGCCAAAGCTTGGTTATAATCCGATTACCATTTTACGCACAATCGACCATGCACAACAGCACATCCGCTCATTATCCACCCATCTCTTTAGAGTGCCTTAAAAACTGGTGGAGCCAAAACAGTCGCACACATCATCCGTTGGCGATTAAATACATGACCACGTGCGAGTCAACCAATTCACAATTATACCGAAGCCCCAGCCACGCGACCACATTACTGGTGACCGAAACCCAAACCCAAGGGCGTGGACAGTTTGAGCGCGAGTGGCAAACCCGCGCGGGCGACTTGATTTTTTCGCTTGGCGTGCGCCTGCACAGCAGCAAAATCCCAACCCTTTCTGTGCGCGTTGGACTGGCTTTGGCGCAAGTATGTGCCCACTTCGGCTACCGCGTGCATCTAAAATGGCCCAATGATGTGATTCTAAACAACGGTAAATTGGCAGGTATTTTGGTACAAAGCAACCCCAGCACGCAAGACCAAATAAACTGGGTGGTCATTGGTGTGGGTGTGAATATTGCCCCACGCGCTGACTTGACTGTAGATAAAAAAACCAAGCCCGCTTTTATCCCGACCAGTTTATCGCAGGCAGACACACAATGGCTCAACCCCAAGCAGGGTGAGCGTGAAGCCCTCATCATGCACATCGTTGATGAAATTTTATTGCACATTGATGGTGAGCGCGTACTCTCAAATGAGTATTTGGCAACCCAGTGGAACCAGCACGATATTTGGCAACATCAAGCCATTGTGTGGATAGACCCATTTGGGCAAAAGCATCATGGCACGGGATTGGGCATTGATGCGAACGGCACGTATCAAATGAGCAGCCGCCGCGGACAAGTCGCCATCTACAGTGGTCAAATTCGTTCGGCGCACACCGAATCCCAAACCCACAACGCCACGACAAACGCGCCATGAAAAACCACCAAACCCTGTTGATTGATGTGGGCAACACACGCATCAAATGGCATGTGGACAGCACGAGCACGCCTGTACTCCCAACGACCCATCCCCATGCTTTGCCGCATGACAACCAACTGCCCAGTCAATTGGCAACGCAGTGGCAAACCATGTCCACGCCCGACGAAATCCGCATCAGTCACGTGGCGAAAATTGAGCTGTACGAGCAAATCATTGGATTGATACAACAGTTGTGGGGTGGGGTGCGCATCGTGCGCATGACCCCTCAGTCAACCCACGCTTTGTTGCAATTAAATTACAATGCGAGCCAAATGGGTAGCGATCGCTATGCGCAATTGCTCGGTGCGCGCGCACTCAACCCAACTGACGACCTGGTGGTGATTGGTGCCGGTACCGCCATTACGGTTGATGCAATTGATAAAAAAGGTCAACACATTGGCGGCATCATTCTGCCCAGCACTCGTTTAATGCGCGCCGCTTTACACCAATACACCGCGCAACTGCCCCTAACAGGAGGGAGGTTTTCCACCGACCACGCACCGCACAATACCCGTGATGCCCTGCACACAGGAGCCACTCTTGCGAGCGTTGGCGCGATTGAGGGCTTCGTCCAAACCTATTTTGTACGAGAAGACACCCACATACTGTTGTGTGGCGGCGATGCGCCTGAACTCAGCGAGCATTTACAGCGCATCGGCAAACAGCCCAACATAACACTCGTACCTGCATTGGGCTTATTGGGTCTGCTTCATCGTTAAGCCAACGCGCCGATACCCTTTCCGTCCGCGTTGGTTTAGGGTGATGTTCGGCGTTTGCTTGGCCTATCCGTGGGATGTTGCCAACACCGCCATCAGTGCCAAACCATTGTTGACCGCGTGCATGGCAATGGGGGTCCAAAGCGATTGGGTTTTCATGCGCGCCCACGCCAACACCAATCCCAACACAAATATATTCAACAACTCATAGTAGTTGTATTGAAAATGCATCATGGTAAACACGGCACTGGTCAGCAACACCGCTGGAAACGCGCCCAAACTGCGCTCAAAACCGCCATACATAAATCCGCGAAACACCATTTCTTCAACGATGGGCGCAACCACAGCCACGGTGAGCACCAGCATCAGGGGTGAGCCTGCAAAGGCCATTTTCTCCATGAAATCAGACTGAGGCCAACCCAACAAGTGGTGCGCCACGCCCGTCAAATATACTGCCAATAAGCACACCAAACACCACACCACCACACGCCCAATCGACACCCAACGCCACGCCATGTAGTCACGCCACGAGCTGCCTTTTTTACTCCAAACCATCAGCGCAATCAAAGGCACGCTCAATAAATTAACCACCAGCGAAATTTGTATCAGCAGTTGGGTGTCATCCGCCAAATGTCTGACCGTCGCAACACCCAGTGGCAAACCCGCCTGCCAAGCAAACCCCAGCAAAACGGCCGCCGACAAAAGGCCTTGCGTCGTGAATAAATAAACCAAAAACCACACGCAGGTCATCCAAAAACCCCAGCGTGCAGTGCCTGATTGAGCGTTGTATTGTTTCATCATATTCGTCATTTTTTAAAAATAATCGCCGTATTCCATCCACAGCCGCACACTTTTTGCAGGCATGATGTGTGGTTCAGAAGTGTCCACGACCATGGTTATATCGGGCTCAAACACCCGCATCTGACTGGAGTCAACCCGCAGCATCCACCGCATCGCCGTTTGTGGTGCAGGCAGGCAGATGCGCACATCTTCTGAATGCGCATTAAACCACAACAGTATTTTGCCCGTCGGCGCATGGCTGGTTTTTTCAGTCAGATCGTGTAACAGCAACCCAATATGACATCGCTGCGGATTGTGCCAATCTTCCAACGCCATCGTCCGTCCGTCATCACCACGCCACCAACTGGCTTGAATCGTATTTGAACTTGCGTGTTCGCCAAGCCAATCCAATGCATTCAAAACACCTATGCTCGCGCGCAAACGTACCAATTGCCCAACAAACCTACTCAAGGCTGTATCTGCATGGTTCCAGTCCAACCACGTGATGGGGTTGTCTTGTGCATAGGCATTGTTGTTGCCACCTTGGGTGCGGCCAAACTCATCTCCCGCAGTGAGCATGGGGGTGCCGCGCGAGCACAACAAGGTTGCCAACATCGCCGCCACAGCTTGCCGCCGCAATGTTTCAACCTCTGCATTCGCCACACCTTCGACACCATGATTCCAACTGAAATTTTCATGGTGACCATCGCGATTGTCTTCACCATTTGCAGCGTTGTGTTTGTGTGCGTAGGTCACCAAATCGCGTACACTCATGCCATCATGCGCAGCAATGAAGTTCACACTGCGCGTCTGTGCAGAATGCGTAAACACATCCGCAGACCCCGCAATCCGTGTGGCAAAATCAGCCAGCACGCCTGAGTCGCCGCGCCAAAATCGTCGCACCGTATCGCGGTAACGGTCATTCCACTCCAACCAACGGTCAGAAAATTGTCCCAATTGATAACCGTTTTGCCCGATGTCCCACGGCTCGACAATGAGCCACACTTTGGATAAAACGGCATCCTGCTCAATCGCTGCCAGCAAAGGCGCGCGCGCATCAAACCCCTGCGTAACACGACCCAAAACGGGAGCCAAGTCAAAACGAAACCCCGCCACACCGATGTGTGTCACAAAGTAGCGCAGCGTGTCCAGCATCAACTGCACCACGCCTGCACGGGTACAGTCGATGGTGTTGCCACAACCCGTGTCATTGACCAACACCCAGCGCGCTTGCGCCTCGTCCCAAATGTGCCGAAAATAATAGCGATGGTCCAAACCCCGCAGGGACAAGGTTGCCCCCTGTGCATCGCTCTCCCCCGTGTGATTAAACACCACATCCAATATCACCGCAATCCCTGCGTCACGCAAAGCGCGCACGGTGTCTTGTACCTCTGCGACACCATTCGGACACAAACGTGGTTCGAGTGCCATCATCGCCACGGGGTTGTAACCCCACGCATTGCGCAAACCCAATGGTGGTAAATGTCGTTCGTCTATCCATGCGGCAATCGGCATCAACTCTACCGCATCCACACCCAAAGATTGTAAATGTGCAATCACGCAAGGCGCACGCAAGGCTGCAATCGTCCCACGCACCGATTCAGGTACATCGGGGTGTAACTGCGTCAAAGCTTTGACCGATACTTCATAAATCAATCGAGGGGGAGGGCGCTGAGGCTCTGTATGAATGGGGCTTTCGGTGGCATTCACCCATGCGCGCCGAAACACACATTTGGGCATTAAATCCGCCGTATCCATCTGCGCCGAACGCGGCGCAGCCAAATTGGGGTGATAGACAAATGGCGCGGACAACTCTCTGGCGTAAGGGTCGATTAACAGTTTGTTTGGGTCGAAGAACTGACTGTCTTTTAAATCATAAGGCCCATCGGCGCGCAAGCCGTAATACCAATCCATCGGTGGCAAATGCGCGACAGGCGCTGCGCCATGCCACACCCCATCACTTTGTTCAGACAAACGGTATTGCGCGATGGGTTGATTAAGTGCATCAAAAAAGCACAACCACACCGCAGTTGCGGCAGGAGCGCATACCGCAAAATTGGCCACACCTTGATGCACCGACCAACCCAAAGGTTGTGGAAAACCACCCGTCAGCAGATGTGTGTCAGTATTCATAGATGTGTCGTTCTAATCAAGATGCATCATTATGCAATAAAAAATAGACCCACAACTGTGAGTCTATGATTTCATCGCCTAAGGGATAAGGCTCGCGATTTCGTTCAAGCACTTATTTATAGTGACCCGCTTGCTTGAGGGCTTCGTATTTGGCTTGCAACTGCTCAGGCGATTCTTTTTTTGCCTCATCATGCGGGATGCAATCCACAGGACAAACCACTTGACACTGCGGTTCATCGTAGTGACCCACGCATTCGGTACACCAATCTTGATTGATCACATAAATTTCAGACCCCATACTAATCGCATCATTGGGGCACTCAGGTTCACACACATCACAATTGATGCAGTCCTCAGTAATTTTCAAAGCCATAACATATTCCTTTAATTTCCGTAAAGAGTAAAACGCATGAAATATTATACTTTATTTTCATCGCTTTCTGCATATTTGCGTTTGACCGCTTGCTCGACGCTTGGAAACACAAATTTACTGATGTCACCACCCAAATGTGCGATTTCACGCACGATGGTACCCGAAATGAATTGATATTGATCAGACGGGGTCATAAACATGGTTTCCACGTCGGGCAACAAATAACGATTCATACCCGCCATTTGAAATTCATACTCAAAATCGGACACCGCGCGCAAACCCCGTAAAATCACATTGCCGTTGTTTTCACGAACAAAATCTTTCAGCAAACCCGAAAAACCTTTAACCGTTACGTTTGGATAATGACTGAGCACCTCGGTTGACAAGGCCACGCGCTCATCCAATGAAAAAAAAGGGCGTTTGTTGCGCGAATCCGCCACGCCAACAATGAGCTGATCAAAAATTTTCGCCCCACGACGAATTAAATCCTCGTGCCCACGTGTGAGCGGATCAAATGTGCCGGGATAAATTGCGATTTTTGCCATGATTTAACCTTAATTGTTTGCTAAATTCAGGCGGCATTATATCGGTTTTTGTCGGTTTGTCGCGTGTTTCGTACACCGCCAACCATTCATGTCGATGGATTAAAACTGATATGATGGCGTCACAACCGATGGTGATACCCCTTCTTTTATTTGTTCGCGAAAGCCGTCATGAAACCTTCTTTTATCAAAATCTGTTTGTTGGCACTGTGGTTCAGCCTGTCCTTGCCCGCGACCCAAGTCTTTGCCAAAGAACCTTTCCCCGCAAGCGAAATGGCTCAAACCATTCCAACAGATCCCGCTTTGCTCAAAGGAACACTCGCCAACGGTTTGCAATACTATATATTGAAACACACCCAGCCGACCAACAACGTCGAGTTGCGCTTGGTGGTGCGGGCGGGCTCAGTCAATGAGTTGGCGCACGAGCGTGGCATTGCGCACTTTTTGGAACACATGGTATTCAACGGCACGCGCCTGTACCCCAAACACCAACTCATTGACGCATTAGAAAACATGGGGGTGCAATTTGGCACCGATTTAAATGCCTACACGGGCTTTGACGAAACCACGTACATTTTGCCGATTCCACTGAATAACCCCAAAAATTTTGAAAAAAGCATGGGGATTTTAGAGCAACTGGCGTTTCACGCGACCTTACTGCCTGAAGACATTGACCAAGAACGCTCGGTGATTACCGAAGAATGGCGCGCCAGCGATTTGTCCGCCACCGCACGCCAACAGGAACATAACCTCAAACTAATCGCCAAAGATTCGCTGTATGCGGAGCGCATGCCAATGGGCAAAATTGAAATCATACAACACGCGCCCACACACGTATTGCGTAATTTTTATCAACGTTGGTATCGCCCGAATTTAATGTCCGTGGTGGTGGTCGGCGATATCAATCCATCGTATGCTAAAAAACTCATTGAGCAACACTTTTCCAACTATCAAAACCCCAATCCATCCACGCCCACGCCTGTCAACACCTTACCGAACAACACCACGCCTTTGGTCGGCGTGTTTTATGACAAAACTTTGCCACAGAACACGGTGATGATTGCCAATAAGGACAGCCAAGATTTTGTCGCTGTCGATACAGTGGGCTCATACATCGAAACCTTGCGCATGAGTTTGATGGTCAGTATGCTCAATCAACGTTTGCAGGCGCAGTTGGACACGCCAACCCAGACCCCACCGTTTTTACAAGCCGCAGTTGAGTGGGATTATCTATCGGGTTTGGTGCGCAGCAAACAAGCCTTGCAATGGTATGCGGTTGCCGCGCCCAATCAAGAAGAAAAAACCCTTGAAGCCCTACACAACGAGGCTTTGCGCGTCATCCAACATGGTTTTACCCAGTCCGAATTGGATCGCGCTGTGCGCGAACATTTGACGTTTTTGAACAGCAATCCCAATAATTTTCAAAAAGCCACCGAATACGTGCGTGGCATTGTTGAAAACGAACCTTTGCCTGAAGTTGAGTGGGAACGCGCCGCACAAAAACATTACCTGCCGCTCATTCGATTGGACGAAATCAACCAAATCGCACGCCGCATCATTCAACCGAACAATCGCGTCGCCCTGATTAACAGCAATCGTGCGAGCGCGCCGACCACACCATCGCGCATGTTGGCCATTTTGAACCAAACCACCGCGCAATCAGCCTATACTGAAAGTCAGGAACGCGATACTCTACTGACAGCAGAACCTACAGGCGGCAAAGTGGTGCGCACAGAGGTTCATCCTGAAGTGAATTTGACCGTGTGGACACTGTCCAATGGTGTGCAAGTGGGTTTCCGCCCAGTACCCAACAACGACGGCCCCATCATATTCAGCGGCGTATCCAAAGGTGGCTTTTCGCGCTTGTCCAATGCGGACTGGGCGAAAGTACGTTGGGGCATGGATGGCTTGGTAGAAGGTGGGGTCAATGGTCTGTCAAAAACCCAAATCAACCACGTCCTTGCTGGCAAAGATGTCTCCATGCAGTTGTTTTTTGATGAAAACACTCAGGGCGTGACTGGGAAATTCAACAAAAACGACAGCGAATCTGCGATGCAAATGATGTACAGCCTCATCACAGGCATCAATCATAACCCTGAGACGTTCAACACCTATTTGGCGCGCAGCGCAGCGGCTGCCAAAAGCCTTTCTGATAACCGCGATGCACAGTTCGAGCAAAGCATTCAGACCGCACTCAACCGCCACAACCCTCGTTTTGGCGGTGTCATTCCGACCACTAAAGATTGGGCAAATACTGATTTTGAAACGGCTTACCGCACCTATCGTCAAGCGTTCGCCAATGCCAATGGGATGTATTTCATCTTCGTGGGCAATGCCGACACTCAAAAAATCAAACAACTCGCCGAACGTTATTTGGGCAGTTTGCCTGCCGATTCAACCCAAACCAATCAATCCGTCGATACAGGCGCACGTCTGGACTTTACCCCACGCCACATTGAGGTGGCAAAAGGCAAAGAAGCTTTGGCACAAGTGCGTCTGATGTTCGGTGGTGAGACGCCATACAATGAAACCGACAACCTTGCTTTGCAAGCACTGGCACACGCCCTCAACATTCGTTTGGTCGAACGACTGCGCGAACAAGAGGGTGGCGTGTACAGCCCCTATGCCTATGCCAGTATGTCCAAACTGCCTTATTCACAGTACGATTTCACTGCCGAATTCAGTTGTGCACCGCAAAACGTCCAAGCGTTGATTGCCAGTACACAAGACGAAATCAAACAGTTGATAACCAACGGCATACGCGAACAAGACTTACTCAAGTTCAAACAGGCCGAAATGGCCACTTACGCCAAAAATATTCGTACCAACGAGTTCTGGGCTGCGGGCTTTGAACAAGCGCACCTCACAGACACGCCGTTGATTCGCTTGATTGATTATCCCAAGCGCGTCAGCGCATTGACGGCCGAAGAAGTCCACGCGGCAGCCAAAAAATATTTATCAGAAAAAGCTTTGGTGGCTGTTTTAAAACCCGAGTAATCATTTGAACAACGAAAGAGGGTGGCGTTGTCCACCCATGAAATGAAATGATAAAACCGTGCAGAATCAGCACTCAAGCCCCAACCTCACTATAATGGAGTTTGTTTTCTGAAAGCCCAAAGCCATGTCAACGCATGCGTATGATATGTGTTCTTGAAGGTTTGATTAAGGTTTTAAGCCCATTGTGATTCCCATGCTCAATCGTTTGCTCACATTTCTGCATCTGCGCCAGCCCGTTCGTGCACACGCCATCGAAACAGTCGATAAACCCCGCTCATGGTGGGGCACAGGTTTGAGTGTATTGGTGCACGGCCTCATCGTCACGCTGCTGTGGTCAGCCCCAGCGATTGACATCAACCCGCCTGAAGTGCCACCACCAGAGTCGATTGACGCGACCATCTTGCCACCGCCACCCGTCGAGAAAACCACGCAAACGCCAACGCCCAGCAACCATACAAACACGCCACCTGTAACCCATACCGCTAATCCAGCACCTTCCACCGCACAGCAATCCAAACAATTGCCTTCGTCTGAAGCAGGCACACAAGCGCAAGGCACGGGCAATCAAGACGGAAAGTCAGGAGGAGCCAATGCAAACAAACCATTGCCTTCAGGCGCGCCTGTCGCAGTTGCGCCATCGGGCGGCTTTTTGGTGAATTATGAAGTGAATATTGAGGGCACGCAAAAACAGGTTTCGGTATTTAACACCGCGATTGACAATGCTGCGCACGCCGCAGGCAAGGCCAGTTTGGTATTCAATCGCAAAGGCGATCGATACGTGGCCGATCTCAGTGCATCGGCATCGGTGACATTTGCCTCAGCCAAAATTCGAGCGCACTCAGAAGGTCAAGTGCGCAGCAATACCCTCGCGACCGAACGATTTGACAACACAGTCAGCGTCACCGCTATGAACGACAAACAATCTTCGTTCGCAGTGGATTATGCCAACAAGCAAGCGGTGTTCACCAACAATGGCAACAGTGTCACACGCAGTTTGACACAAGATCCTTTGTTTGATTTCGTCTCAGTCATGGCGTACATGCAAGCAGGCTTTCAGCAAGGCTCTCTATCCGCAGGACAAGGTGCATTGACCATACCGATTGGCAAACGTGATGAGATTGATGGTGCGCGCATCACCATTGGTAATTACGAACGCATCTCAACTTATGAAAGCAGTTTCGATGCCATCCCTGTAAACATCACCATCAACAGTGGCAGTATTAAATACATCCGCGTATGGTTTGTGGCGGATAAGAAATACCTGCCTTTACAAATGGACATCGGTGTGGATAAATACCAAATTCTCTTGCGCAGTCGCAATTCGGATTAAGGGCACACATTTTATTGAGGGTACGGCTCTGTGAAACTCAAGTGCAGATTCTCATGTTTCAAGCAATGGTTGAGCGCGCAGTCACCTCGCCAACGGCTGTGGCGACTGATACTCATCAGCGGTGTGGTTCAACTGTTCTTGGTGTTGGCGGTTTGGCATTCATGGCGCGTACATCATGCCTCCAACACTGCTGCGGTCACATTGACCTCAACACCGCCAGCCGCAACAACACGACCACCCCATCAATCTGCATCCTCGACTCAAACCCAAACACCAGCCGCACAACCCACCTCAGAAACCGCACAAAAGGGTGCGCAACCATTGGCCACGCCCGCATCCACACCCACCCATGCAACCGACTCAGTAAAACCCTCGACTGAACAAAGCACAGGCTCAATAAACCACCCCAACACCTTATCAACTGTTGATTCGATGACTCACATCAATGCGCCGTTGTGGTCTGTGCCCATTCCATTACAAAGGCTGTCTTATAAAGCGCGCATCCAGAATGACGCGTGGACACAAGATGTACAAACTGCGCAATTGTCGGTCAACTCTTTGGGTGAGCAACGCTATGAAGTGATTTTGAGCAACAAACAAGCCAATACGCACAATGGCAATATTGGCTTTCATTCGGTATTTATTGCCAGCGCGGTCGGGCCACAACCCATGTACGTCGGTGGTGGCGCGTATTTGAAAACGCCTGACATGCCGAAAGGCTTTGCTTTGGGCGCATTGAAATTTGAGCAAGCCACCAACCCATCTGAGCATTCCGAGGCGAATCAACTGTTTTTAGATCGCGCCAGTTTAATCATTTACATTCAAGGCGCATTGATTGCCAAGCGCATCCAGCCGCCACAAAAATTGCAGTTACCCATTTACGGAGTGGGTGGTGTACACCAACAGATGGTCTCTATTTCAAGCGACCATCCAAGTGACAGCCTAAGCAGTTATTCATGTCGTTCATGTGTGCGAGCCTCAACTTCGGGCGATTTGGGCGAGGTCAAGCAATGGTCGGTTTGGTACGATGGTACACGCAATTGGCAGCCCGTATTGATGCAGATGCGTTTGGGCAAAACCAGTGAGTGGGTGCTTACATTATCTTTGGAATCATAAAAAATGCTTGCACGATTGCAAGCATTTTTTCAACCTCATCCTTAGCACAAACCCTACTTGACCACTTTCAATGTGCTGGGTGAATTTGGCTTTTCTGATGTAGCTTGTTTGGGTTCGCTTGGTTCATCATCGTCCTTTTCATCTGTATCACCTTGCATGGGCGTGACATCAAACGCCATGCCTTGGTTGGTTTCTTCGGCATAAATGGCCATTACATTGCCCACAGGTATGCTCAAGTTTTCAACCTTGGTACCGAAACGTGCTTGAAACGTAATCCACTCGTCACCCAGTTCAAGTTGATTGGTCGCCTCCGCACTGATGTCCAGCACGATGCGTCCATCCACCACAAACGCCCGTGGTACACGCACAGTATCATCCACGTGTACCAAAATTTGTGGCGACAACCCCGCATCCGTACACCATTGCCACAACGCACGAATCAAATATGGGGTTTGCGAAAGATTGGGATTCATACCAATTTCCTATCAACGGCGCATGACTTTTTCAGAAGGGGTCAATGCTTCAATGTATTTTGGACGCGAGAACAAGCGTTCAGCATATTTGGACAATGGTGCCGCAGCCTTGGGCAGGGTAATGCCGTAATGTTCTAAACGCCACAGCAGCGGTGCAATCGCAATATCGGGCATGGTGAAATCATCACCCAGCATGTATTTGCTGTTGACAAACACAGGAGCCAATTGCGTCAATTGGTCAGCAATTTGTTTGCGTGCGTGTTCATGCTCGTTGCTGCGGCTGGCAGTTTCCAGAGTCTGCACATGGACAAACAATTCGCGCTCAAACGTGAGTAACATCAAGCGCACGCGCGCGCGCATCACGGGGTCAGCGGGCATGAGTTGCGGATGTGGAAAACGCTCATCAATGTACTCATTGATGATGTTGGATTCATACAAAATCAAATCACGATCCACCAAAATCGGCAATTGACCATACGGATTCATCATCATGATGTCCGCTGGTTTTTGAAACAAATCCACATCGCGCACTTCAAAATCCATGCCTTTTTCAAACAATACAAAACGGCAACGCTGTGAAAATGGGCAAGTCGTGCCCGAATATAAAACCATCATAACCTTATCCTTTTTTTATCAACTGACGCACACATACCTCAGAACTGCGTCAGTGTGACAAGTTCAAACAAAAAAGGCAAGCCATGCTTGCCTTTTTGGTAAATATTACAAATTAATGGATGTCTTTCCAGTAATTTTTACTGAGTTTATTGGCCAAGAATGCCAACAATGCCAGCAACGCCAAAATAAAGTAACCAATGGTATGGCGTGATTGACGATCGGGTTCAGCCGCCCAGAACAAGAAATTCGTGATGTCATGCGTCAACTGCTCATAGGCCGCTTCGTCACGCTTGCCTGCCGTGGCTTTATTAAAGCCAACAATGGTCGGAACCATTTTGGTATGGTCCGCTGGATCTGGTCGATCTTCCATAATTGGTACCATCGTACCTTGTTCTTCCCATAAAACATGAGGCATACCCACATTAGGGAAGTACTGATTGTTCCAACCTGTTGGACGGGTATCGTCCTTATAAAAACCATTCAGATATGAAAAGATATAGTCTTCACCTTTTGCACTCGCCATTAAAGACAAATCTGGAGGCGCAACGCCGAACCATTTTTTCGCATCCGCTGAATTCATACCCACAGTCATCATGTCACCAGGTTTGGTAGTTGTGGTCAACATGTACTGCTTGATATTGTCCTCGGACAAACCAATTTTAGTCAATTGATTGTACCGAACTGCAGACAAACCGTGACAATTGAAGCAGTAGTCACGAAAAGCCGCCGCGCCACGTTGCAAGGAGGCTTTGTCAGACAAATTGACTTTGGCACTTTTTAGTGGTGGTGTCGTTGAGTGTGCCGCACCAAAAAACATCAAGTACAACACCCCAGCGACCATACATGCGGTCACTAAATAAACCAACTTAACGATAATTGCTCTCATTTTTTTATCCTCTATCGACTCAATGGGGTTTAAAAGTCACGCGCTCTGGAGGCTGTTTAAACTCGCCCACAGAAGTCCACCAAGGCATCAACAAGAAGAAGCCAAAGTAAATCAACGTACCCACTTGCGCCACGAAACCACCGACTGGGCTTGGCGGTTTCACACCTAAATAACCCAAAATCAAGAAGTTAATCACAAAACAAATCAACAGCCCTTTGTGCCAACTTGGACGATAGCGCATTGATTTTACAGGTGATTTATCCAACCAAGGCAGGAAGAACAGAACCACAATGGCCGCACCCATAATCAAGAAGCCCACGAAGGCAGATTTCCAAATCAGTAATAACAAAGCCAAAATCACTGCACCCGCCAATACTTTGATTTTTGATTTTTGCGGCATATTGCCACGCAAATAAGCCATCACACCCGCCAACAATGCCAAAAACACAAATATGTAGCGCAATGGATCGGTCACTGCACGCAACATCGTGTAGAACGGCGTGAAGTACCAAACAGGCGCAATGTGCGGAGGCGTTTGCATCGAGTTCGCTTGCAAATAGTTGTTGTCTTCGAGGAAGTAACCACCGCCTGTAGGCCAGAAGAACACCACTGCAAAGAACAAGAATAAGAACACAGCAATACCAAAGAAATCGTGCACCGAATAGTATGGGTGGAATGGAATGCCATCCAAAGGTTTTCCTGAAGCGTCTTTATGTGCTTTGATTTCGATACCATCAGGATTGTTTGAACCCACTTCGTGCAAGGCAATGATGTGCGCGACAACCAAGCCAATCAATACCAAAGGCACCGCAATCACGTGAAATGAGAAAAAGCGATTTAAAGTTGCATCGCCAACCACGAAATCACCACGAATGAATACAGATAAATCAGGGCCGATGAGTGGAATCGTTGAAAACAGATTCACAATCACTTGCGCACCCCAGAATGACATTTGACCCCAAGGCAATAAATAACCCATGAAAGCTTCTGCCATCAAGGCCAAGAAAATCAAACAACCAAAAATCCACACCAATTCGCGCGGTTTGCGATATGAACCATAAAGCAAGCCACGGAACATGTGCAAATACACGACGATGAAGAACGCCGAAGCACCCGTTGAGTGCATGAAACGCAAATATTTACCACCAGCGACTTCGCGCATGATGTACTCAACACTTGCAAACGCAACTGGCACGCCTGCCGCATTCAATGACGCATCGGGTTTGTAGTTCATCACCAAGAAAATGCCCGTGAGAATCTGAATGGCGAGCACAACCATCGATAAAACACCGAAGATGTACCAAAAATTAAAGTTTTTAGGTGCGTAGTACTCTGACATGTGTTCTTTGAACATTTTTGTCAGAGGGAAACGCTGATCAATCCAGCCAATCAAGCCAGTTGTTTCAGTATTGTGCAAATCTGCCATGATTAAGCCTCACCTTTCTCGTCTTTACCGATGATGATTTTGGTGTCCGATAGGAACATATAAGGAGGCACGTCTAAATTTTGTGGTGCTGGTTTGTTTTTAAATACGCGACCTGCCAAATCAAATGTCGAGCCGTGACATGGGCACAAATAGCCACCTGGCCATGCTTCTGGTAATGAGCCGCCGCCACCTTCTTTGAACTTGCCTTCTGGCGAACAGCCCAAGTGTGTGCACACGCCCACCATCACCATGACATCTTTGTGTTCTGGACGGCAACGGAACTCGTTATTGCAATAGTCAGGCAAAGGCATGCTATACGGCTTTTCAGATTTCGGATCGGCCAAATCATTGTTATGCGCTGACAATTTAGCTGTCATTTCTTCCGTACGACGCAATATCCACACAGGCTTACCACGCCATTCTGTGACAATTTGTTCACCGGGCTTCAGTGTCGCAATATCCACTTCAACTGGAGCACCACCCGCTTTCGCTTTTACAGATGGCGCGAAACTTGCCACCATCGGTGTAACAAAAGCAGCCGCACCTAAAGCACTGACACCACCCGTTGCAATTAATAACTTGCGACGTTCTTCGTTCAGGTCTTTTGGATTTTGATCGCTCATAAACGACCCCCATTATGTAAATTAAGTAAAAAACAGAAAAATAAAACAAAATGCGTTGCGTATCAATTCTGAAGCCACAGAAACTGTTTGTTCATTTTTCATACACAAATAACCCTGCTATTGTATCGTAAAGTTTGCCGTGCTCAAAGCCCATTTACAAGGAAACTGACTCAAACTGGACGAAACTCGAATTTTTTCCCTGACTTTATCCTATGTATAAAGATTGAATCCCCTATAATGTCACCCGTAACATGGTGTTCAACTGATTTTTGTTGTGTCATTTTTCTTAGCACAATCTATTTACTGTAAGGAGTTTGTTTATGTGGAAAGAGTTTAAAGAGTTCATACTCAAAGGTCCCGTAATGAGTTTGGCTGTCGGTGTCATCATCGGCGCAGCGTTTGGCAAAATCATTGACTCAGCAGTCAAAGATTTAATCATGCCGATTATTGGTGCGATTTTTGGTGGCAAAGTCGATTTCACCAATATGTTTGTGGTCTTGGGGCACACACCAGAAGGCGTTCCACATACGTATGATGCACTGACCAAGGCGGGTGCAAATGTGTTTGCCTATGGCAGTTTCATCACGGTTTTGGTGAATTTTATGCTGTTGGCTTTGGGCGTGTTTGTCATCATTAAATTGGTCAACAAGTTGTACCAAGAAAAAGAAGCCGATGCCGGTCCGACCGAAGATGTATTGCTGCTGCGTGAAATTCGTGACAGTTTGAAAAAATAATGTGCTGTAATCACTGTCGCAAAAAAGCCACTCATCACGCGAGTGGCTTTTTTGTATAAAATTATTGAACAATGCGCACGGTGGTCATTACCTTGACCCCAACGCACTGCTCATCCTGAGCGATAAAACGAATGTTCTGCACCGCTTGTTTGACCTCAGTCAAATAGCGACTCGCTTCCCCTTGTTGATTGACCAAGCCGCGAAACGCCACTCGACCATCGCCAGTGCGTTCAACCCACACCTTGGCATCCAAGCCTGCGGGCGCGCGGGCTGATTTGTGTGTGGCACGACAGTCTATCGCGGATGCTTGATTTTTTTCTGTCTGCTTGCCCATACCGTTTTCTACTGTTGATTGGGAATTTTGCGTGGTCGAATGACCCGTAGACGACTCGGTTAGCGACGTGTTTTTTGTTGTGCTTTTTGAACCACTGATGGCATCCGATGATGGATGATTGGCATCCGTGCGCACGGCTTCTTTGGCATTCGCTGCGGCGTACTGCTGAAGCTCGGTCGAACCCATAGCCTCGGCTTTTTGCGCCACAGAACTTGAGCGCACCTCCACAGCAAGGTCTGATTCTGAGGTCGTTTTTACATGGGTCTGGACGCGAGTCAGCCACACATAGCCCAAAATCAAATGAATGCCCAAGACCACCAACAGAATCCCGAGCCAGCGATTGCGCCGCATTTTATTTCCAAACATCGCTCGCCTCACCGTCACTGCGCATGTTCAAAATTTTTGCCCTAATGAGTGCTTGATGCTGCTCAACAAATTGAATGGCAGACGGATGCTTAAGCGCGTAACCCCATGCGCGCAACTTCGCATTGCCAATCTTGCGAGATTCCCGCATAAAACTCCAGCGCATGGCACCAACACTCAATTGCATCTGCGTTCGTGTAATGTACTCAGGCGTGGGTAAGTTCAAAATATTTGCCAACGCAGCAAACCACTGCCCCATCAAAATCGGCTCGTCATCACAGACATTGATAATACAAGGGTTTTGCGCATACGCATCATCCGCACATGACACAGCATACACCGCCGCACCTGCCAAATCATCGGCATGAATATGATTGCTGAAACTGTCTTCATGGGGCAACATCACTGGCGCACGCACCAACACCGACTGCACAGGCAGTCGCTCCAAGGCATAAATCCCAGGTGCACGTAAAACACACACCTGCGCACCTATCGCCGCGCCCAAACTCGTCCATGCCCGCTCATCCCATACGCGCGCCTGCGCACGTGAGGATTCGGGATTGAGTGTCGTTCGCTCGTCCACCCACGCGCCCGCGCAATCACCATACACCCCCGTCGTACTGATATACACCAACCGCTTCGGTTGCCACGGCGTGGCACTGCCCAACCACTGCGCCATGACACGACGCATCCGCGTGGCGTATTCGTCCGTGATTGCAGCATTGGGCGGTGCAGTCCACAACACTGCATCATAATTTTGCCTCAATGCCGCCAACTGCGCTTCCGAGAACACAGGCGCGTCCAAATCAAAAGCCACCACCTGTAAACGCTCATGCGCACTCATGCCGCGCGCCGTGCGCGTGAGTGCAGTCACCTCCCAACTCGCCAACAACTCAGGTAAAGCGCGTTGCGCCACATCACCCAAGCCAACAATTAACAGTTTTTTCACAGCCTCATCCCAAAATCATGCCATCAAAACCACATCTTACCGCAAAGCCACAAGCCACTCGCCAAATATGCTACACTGCGTCTCTGAACGAACAACAAACACTTCGCACACAACACATCGTGTGCGAAAACGAAACCGGGGGCGACCTGGCTTTCGACGTGGGTTGCAGAGCAGAAGAGGGCATGTCGAGGACTGTTCACCTCGTAAATCAAACAGAAAAAACTTAAACGCAAACAACAAGCGTTTCGCTTTAGCCGCTTAAGGCTTAGCCGTTGTCCCTAATTGTCTTTGGTTGGGATCGACAACGTCACTTACAAAGAACCGACGTGGATTGGGTTACTTAATTCGCGTTTAAATCCAAGGTGACTCGTGCTGCGCGTGCGTGCTTAACTGGTGCAAACGGCATTAAATTTAAACAGTTAAGCTAAACATGTAGATCTCCCTGTGAAGGACTTGCGGACGCGGGTTCGATTCCCGCCGCCTCCACCAAAATCAAAATCGAGAACATCCGATAAACTCCAAAAAACCCCGTAAATTCAACGTTACGGGGTTTTTCTTTGTCCGAGAACATCCGATACAATCATTGACATATACAAACAAAATGTATAACATCGTGTATAAGTGGCTTATACAAAAGACTGTTATACATTTTTTGAGGCATTGATAAACACAGGGGCGTGGGCATGAAACAATCATTAAACGATGCAATTATCAAAAACGCTAAACCAAGCGATAAGACCGTTACGCTCAAAGACGGCGGCGGTTTGTTTTTGTACGTTGAACCCAACGGCTCAAAGCGGTGGCGTTTTCGGTATCGCTTTAATGATAAGCCTTGTTTGTTGTCGCTGGGGCTTTATCCCAACGTCACACTCAAAGAAGCCCGCACAGAGCGTGAACGCTTGCAAGAATTGATTAAAAGCGGCATCAACCCATCCGTAAAACGCAAAACCGAAAAATCCACGCCCGATGGCTATCACCCCAATTGCTTTGAAATGGCGGCGCGTGAGTGGTACAACGAGCATAAAGACGCATGGAATAAATCCCACGGAGAACGCATCATTCGCCGATTGGAAAAAGACGTTTTCCCGTGGATAGGCAAAAAAGACATTGCACAAATCACCGCACCCGAAGTTTTAACAGTCATTCGCCGCATCAAGGATAGGGGCGTACTCGAAACCGCACACAGGGCAATGAGCAACTGCGGGCAGGTGTTTAGATACGGCGTACAGACGGGCAAGTGTGAGCGTGATGTCACCTACGACCTGCGCGGCGCATTGCCCCAGCCCATCCGTGGGCACATGGCAAGCCTGACCGAGCCAAAAGATGTGCGCCGACTATTGCAATCATTTGATGACTTCACAGGTTCATACCCCGTGCAATGCGCTTTAAAACTATCCGTGATGTGGTTTGTACGACCGAGTGAACTACGCACCGCACGATGGGCAGATTTTGACCTTGAGAATGGCGAATGGCGGTTCGTGGTGAGCAAAACCAAAACCCCGCACATAGTCCCACTGTCCACGCAAGCAATCGCCATACTGAACGATTTACGCGCCTTAACGGGGCATTTTGAATATGTGTTCGCCATCAACAAAGACGCGCCCATGAGCAACGGCACAATCAACAAAGCCCTGCGCCGTTTGGGATGGAACACAAAAACCGAGTACACAGGGCACGGCGCACGCTCAATGGCGCGTACCATACTGGCAGAACGGCTAAAGGTACAGCCCGAAATCATCGAGCACCAATTGGCGCACCGCGTGCCCGATAGTTTGGGCACAGCGTACAACCGCACAAAATACCTTGATGACCGCAAAGTGATGATGCAGTCATGGAGTGATTACCTTGATGAACTCAAGGCAAGTGCGACGGTTATCAAAATGTGGGCGTAAGCCTACCGATTACCTCAATGCCTAACCTGACGGGGTGAATAGCGGATAGTCCAACCGCGTGGCATTGGGTAAACTATTGGACAACATGGGGCGGTGCGAAATATGTTTACTTCAGATTACACAGATAAATTTTTAGCCGCGATAGAAAATCTTGGCTTAACCAAAAAACAATTATTGCAAGCCGATAAAGACAAATCTTGCGAGAAACTGAATAAAATATTGAATAAACTCGACAAAGCATCATTGGTCAATCTCACATCTCAATTGGCAGTGTACTCGTACAAAGCAAGGATAGAAGTAGCCAAAAACTTAGATAACACGACAGCAATGTTTGAAAAAATAGTTAAAACGCTAAATGATACACATCTGTTTTTGAATGATGATGAAAAAAAGACAGCAAGGCGAAAACAAGCAAAAAGCGGAGGGATAGCAAAGAACAAAAACGACCCCAAACAAGCCGCCAAAGCAGATGTGAAAGTCTTTTATGTCGAGTGGCAATCACACGGCAATCCAAAAAGCATGTACCGAAGCGCGGCGGCCTTTGCCACTGCAATGATGGATAAATTCAACGACCCAAACAATGAAAAACCAACGCTTGAAAGCCAAACGGTTATAACTCGATGGTGCACGCAATGGAAAAAAGAACTAAATAATACACACCCTGCATAGCAGAGTACGCACTCTACTTGGCACAGTAAGCACCCTGCACAGCACGGTGCTTTTTTGTGTTTAAAATCAATGGCTCAATTGCATCAAGAGTACAAACCAGTCGGTAAAAACTCAAAACTTCTAACTTAAACGGAGGGTGCAACAATGGCACAACAACTAAACGACGCTTTGCGCATTTTGCGAATCAAGCAAATCAAAGCGCAAACCAACATTCCCAATTCCACAATTTACGCTGCAATCGGCAAGGGGTTATTCCCGCGCCCCATCAAATTGGGCGAACGAATCAGTGGATGGCTTGAATCTGAGGTAACGGCGATTATGAGCGCACGCATCGCGGGCAAAAGTGAAACCGAAATTAAAGAATTGGTTTTGTCACTTGAAAATCAACGCATGGCGAATTGGGGCTAATCATGAAAAATTTACTCACCAATGATGGCGTATCAATTGCCATAGACAAACAAGAGCCGTGCATATCGCATAAAAGCATTGCACATAGTTTGGGCGTGGACAATCGCAGTATGTACCGATTGATTATCGAGTATCAAAGCGAGGTTACATCATTTGGAAAGGTGCGATTTGAAAACGCACCTTTGACAAGTGGACAGCGTGAGCGCATAGCCTACCTAAGCGAAAATCAATGCTATTTTGTATTGACCTTGACGCGTAACACCGCAAAGGCAGTGCAAGCAAAAAGCGCATTGGTAATGGCGTTTAGCAAAGCGCGTGAAGCCCTGATACAGCGACAGACCCAATACTTGCCAATGTTTCACTCAGCGCACGACAGCATTCAATCGATTGCTTGTAGAGCGCGTGCGAGCGGGAGCAACACGCCCGAAAGCATCTACCACATGAATTATGAAAAGTTAATCAATAAGGTGTTTGGGATAGATGCAGGTGCGCGTGACCGCCTGAGCGTGGCACAGCAATGCGCAGTTACCGTCGCTTATGCGACCATTGAAAACATATTGAATGATGCTGCACAGCGGGGATTAGACCATAAACAAGCCTATCAAATGGTCAAAGACAACTTGCCAAAAATTGTTGCTTTGTTAGGCATTTCACCAAGATTGGCGGCGTAAATGGCAAAAAATAAACAATGGCAAGACCCGAACGGCAAGCACTTGCGGCTATATCACAGCCTGCTTAATTCACCTGCTTTTGTCGCGCTCAAACCAAGTTCTAAAGTTTTGTTTTTCAGAATGAGAATGGACTTGGGCGCGACGAATAATGGCGATATAAGCGCAACGTTGAGCACATTAAAGCATCATGGCATCAAGTCCGCCGCTACCCTTGCAAGCGCTTTGAATGAACTGCAAACGCTGGGATTTATTTCCAAAACCTTTCAAGGTGGCTTGAGTATGGGTAAGCGCAATTGTTGCTTGTATCGATTCACCGATATCGATTGTTTTGAGTTTCCAAAAAAAGGCATCAAAGCGATAAAGGCAACCAGCGATTATCTCGGAATTAAATCAATCAAGGAGGCACAAGCCATGCTGAAATCTAAAGCCGCACCGATTCAAAAAATTAAATCGCCGATTCAAAAATCGAACCGAACCGATTCAAAAATTGAAGCCTACGGGCAAAATACCGATTCAGAAATTGAAGTTTATAGATTCTTGGGGCACAGAAAGAGAAAGGTAAAGCGAGAGGCTAAATATCGCTACAGCCCAGTAAATTTGGGCGATTGTCGGATTTACCGAATGGCTGACCGATTTAAAAATTGAAGTGTTTAACAGTTCAAAAATTGAACACCTTTATATATTGCCATACATAGGGGTGTTTAATGAAGCAATGTAAACCCATGAGTACAGCCCAAAGCGACATCATTTAAGCAATGAGGTGGGCGAATGAGACCGCCGAAATCTATTAGGTCATCGACCCACCCTGCTTGCTACTTCCTGTTTAACGATTGCGAGCGAAAAATGTAAATCCAATAACTCCAATAATAATTGAGACGAGAATAACGTACGCAGTCCAGCCTTCATTATTGCTACTGACACCAACATCATTAACTTGCTGTGGTACTGCTTGGCTGCCCCTGTCTAAACTGAATAATAGTTTAGGGTCATATATGACTTTAGCCTGCTCCGCCAAGTCATTTCGACCAACAGCAGTTAATCCATCGGTTAGTTGCTTTTGATATGTGGTGTACACACGTAAACGCTCATCGTCATTTAACTGACGACCAGCCTGCGTTTCAAGGCTTGTAATTACTTTGCTGAGACCATCTTTATAATTATTAAAGTCGCTGATAAGTTGTGCTTCTTGTAATTTTTTATTTTGAGCATCAATTGCCGCTTGTTTGCGCTCTTCAAGGTCTGATTGAATTTTTACAAGATTTGTGATTTCTTTATTAGTTTGATTTATAGTATCAGATGCCATTTTATATGGGTCATACTGAGGCTTGGTATTGACAAGATTATCAACAGTATCGCTTGTGCCGTATTTATTCAGAAAATCAGTTGTGAAATCACCAGATGTCTCTTTAACAGTACACTTCGATGTTACTTGACCTGACATCTCATCTCTTGAACTCACGCAGTCCACTTGGCCTTCAGCCATAGCAAGTACGCTATAAAACAAACCGACTATAAACACTATTTTTTTCATGATGACTTCCTTTGAATAATAAAAATTAATCCGCCGCATGTGTTTGAATAGGGATTGACGCTTGCATGGGCATTCGTGCGATTACGCTGCGCTAATCGCACCTACGCGCTACAAAAACCAAACTTGTGTTTACATTTGATAATGATGGGATGATGCAATCTATGGACAAATTAGAAGCAAAAGAAACTGATGGCATTTAAATGATGTTCAATGCTTTAAGCAATGAAGTGGGTAAATGAGGCCGCCGAAATCTATTAGGTCATCGACCCACCCTGCTTGCTGCACCTTGGGGCGCTAATTATTTGTTTTTCCTTGAAAATAATTTAGCACTCAATTTTATTGCCCAATACAAAATCGTAAGACAGAACACCACCGATGCGACAACGATTATCCAGTGCATAATAGCAAATCCGTTCATATTTAATGCCCTTTTATTTAAAAACAACGTGAATCAAATCAGTTAAATGTAGCGCGATAGAGCGCAATAAATATTTTTATACATCGCGCGTTCTTATTGACGTTTACCAGTTGCACTTTACTGAGTTGCACTCGCCTCTTTCAGGTGCAGTGCAATTGCGCCCTCTGGATTGGCGGCAGTTATAGTATTTACTTGCTCAAATCCGCGAGTGGTGAGATTTTTTTCGCGCCATAAATTGCCATTTATCCCAAAGATGATACTGACGATGAATCCAACGACATTAATAAGTGGATCAGCAATGGTGTCACCAAGGCTTATACCTATGATGACTCCCAGAGCAAACCAGCCGATAAGCACACCCACACCAATGCCCCACATCTTTTTTATCATAGCCCAAATAAAGCCGAAAAAGAAGGCAGGCCACGACCATCCTTGTTTGATGGCCTCGATTGATTCAGATGGGTGCTTATATATCTTGTAGTGCTTCATATTAAAATCCCTTATTTACGTGAATTAATATAACCAATAACCAACAATACATGCGGCGGATTACTGTTTTTGGTTAATACGCACACCAATTTGAACCAAAAAACACTTGATACATTTTCCCGTTTACATCGTAAATGCCAATGTTTCCATAGTCATACCCCATTTGTCCCCACGTACAACTTACAAGTCTCGCATATGCACCGTGTATTTCAAAGCAAAAAGCTGAGGTTGATGTGACGAGCAGTACAGCAAGCAGTAATTTTTTCATTAATTTTGTCCGGTTGATTATTGGTTAAACATAATGTAGTTTAAAAATAAAATTAACTCATCGGAGAAATGTTGATTGACCTGTTTTATAAGAGCTCACATCATTTGAGTCAAAAGCATCAAGCCATGACCGTAAGGCGGGCACATCACGAATGCTGCATGTGTTTATTATCTGGTCAATCGCGCTCGCTACTGTAATATTTTGGCCATTTTTGGCTTGTATAGTGGATTTATTTGCCCATGTAATAAACTCATTGTTATTTCGATACCTGCTCCAATTTGGCACATTGGATTGAAAAGTTTGTTGAAAATACTTGCATTGCTGTCGGGCTTCAGAGTTAATCGCATTGCGCGCATTAACACCATTAATATAAGCGTCTACATATGCTCTTTCAGCATTTATTCGATTATTAACCCCTTGATTATAACCATCCACCATACTGTCAAAAATACTTTTAGCATTCACATAACCAGAGAGTAAAACACCTGCGCACACGAGCAGATAAGTCGCCGCTTTTTTCATTTTTTTCCCCCTTAACGATTGTAACAACATTATTTAAATGGCTGATTTGGGTCAATAACTCGCATATTAATGCTCCCGCACATACTCTAAACAGCCCTCAATAAACGATTGAGAGCGTCCTGTGCATTGGTAATCCTCTGTTAATCCATGCGATGCAGCCCATTTATACCCTGCAATATGACCAGAGCAATCCTGAGTGCATTCATAGCTTCCGAACGTCTGCGCATTGGCGATTGGTGTGCATAGAATAAATGCCGCAAATAATACCTTTTTCATAATTGCTCCTTATCAAATAGCCTGCTGAATGGCAAACCTGCGAAATACTATACACCTTTTGCGTGCGTCCGTCATATATATCGCGCCATTAAATATAAAGCCGCTATTGGTGGCGTGGCAATACATAGTGACGCGCCATAACATTAAGCCTTTGGGCTAACGCTATGGAAAATACACTTGAGTTGTTTGGCAAGAATCTTGTTAAAGTGCGCAGGGAGTTGGGCTGGAGTCAAGAGAAGTTGGCTATTACTTCAGGTATCGGTAGAAGTTATATGAGCGGCATTGAGCGAGGGTGGCGCAATTTGGGCTTGTTGAACATTTGTAAGTTGGCCGAGACGATGGGAATTAAGCCGTCTATGTTGATGGATTTTTGACGTTTTGACAGCGTGAGATTAAATAGAAATTGGCAAGCGTTAGCACTTGATGCTCAATCAAAACACAGCCCGCACATAGTTACCCACCATCTCACACAATATAGTAGTGAGTGACGGGGGTACTGGGGCAAACGATAAAACATCGCCCCCAGCACATTCTACTTTACCGACCTTGCTCACACTTGAGGCATTAAACGCCTTAATTCAAAATAGACAATAGGCTGAAACCCTTTAAAATCAATGATGGTGATTTTCGTTATAAAAAAATACGCCTATTTTTGGTTGATTTTGAAAATAGACTTGCCAATAAATTCGACGCTGAAAAAGTTGGCGGCGTGAATAAATCGGACAGTCAGTTGCAATTGAAAAATAATGTACCGATGCAGTCAAAACGCAAACAAAGGGCGTGGCGCATTGATGGCACAGATTAAAGAATTGCGGCGTGATAATGACCGCGCGAAAGATAGGCGAATAATCACCCACGCCCAACCTGGAAAACCCTGAAACTCAAACCGCCTTTAATCGGGCGGTTTTTTCATTGAAAGCGCGATTTTCAAAACAATCCCTTGAAAGGCTTTAATTGTATTGACAAGCACAGACGGCATTAGTTACTATTAGCAAACAAATTACTAATTAGTAAATCAATTGCTAATTATGACTAACGAGGGGGATGTATGGACGAGATGGACAAGTGGCATTATCCACGCACACAATTAGCGCAAGCAATAATGAACACCTTAAGTAGTAATGTAGTTCACGCCATTACATTGTTTGCGCCACGCCGTATGGGTAAAACTGAGTTTTTACGCAAAGATATTACGCCTCAAGCCAAAGCGCAGGGGTATCACGTTTTTTATTTTAGTTTTTTGGATGGCGCAAACGATACAGTGATCAGTTATTTTGCGACTGCATTAAAGCAATTCATCTATGACAATAGTATAAAAAAACGAGGTGCAAGCGTCATACAAAGTATTAAAAAAATAGGCGCATTGGGTGCAACGTTGGAGGTGGACAATAAAGCGAAGGAGCATGGTATCAGTGAACTAATGATGCAATTGTCGAAATTAAACAAACCTGTATTGTTGCTATTGGACGAAATTCAAGAAGTCGCTAACGTACCCAATGCCGATGGATTTGTCGCATCTTTGCGTACAGGTTTGGATTTAGGGCGTGACACCATAAAGACCATTTTCACGGGTTCATCTCGCAATGGTTTAATTGCAATGTTTGATAATGCGCGTGCACCGTTTTTTCATTTTAGTACATCCGTTGACTTTCCTACCTTAGATGATGGGTTTGTGGATCATTTAGCAAACATGTACGAACAAATAACCAAGCAACACATTGATAGGGTTGAATTGCAAAATGCGTTCAATGAAATTGAGCGCGTACCTATGCACGCACGCACCTTGATTAAAGAATTGATTATTGACCCCGTACATGATTTTGAAAAGGCGTTGAGCACCGTAAAAAAACAATTACGCAACCCACAGACACATGATGCAACATGGGGCGCAATAAGCGGATTGGAACGTGCCGTAATCCTGTATTTACTAAAAGGTGGTAAAGAGCCGTACTCACAAACAGCATTACAGCAATTTTCTAATAGCATAGGGGTGGACACATTGCAAACGTATAGCGTACAAAATGCAATCCGCAAATTATCAAGAAATAATCACATTACAAAAAATGCGCATGGTGAGTACGTTATCAACGAACCTGATTTTGTAGCGTGGTTGAAAGACCAAAGCCCCCGTTTGTGAAATTGATTTAGCCTATAATGCGTTTGCTTTTGTGTGAACCAAGGTGTACGATGAACCTGTGATAATTTTTTAAGGAAAAAAATATGTCTTTAGAATTTTTACTAGTGTGCATCGCTATATATTTATTTTTTAAAAACCTTTATTAAACAAAGAACCTCAAAAGCCCATGCTTCAAAATGTGGGCTTTCTTACGTCTATACGATACAAGTGACGCAACCACTTCATGTGAACCCAGCGCAACCGTCATTTATCAACATGGCATTGTCACAATTGACAATAATGCAATTGCTTTTGTGTAATCTATGGTTTACAATAAGTCCATGCTTATCATCAAAGAAACCGAAAACATTCACCCAATGGCGTGACGCACTCAAAGACCGCGTTGCAGCGGCGCGGATTACGGCACGGCTTGATAAATTACACTTTGGACATTTTGGCGACGTGAAGCCTGTGGGTGAGGGTGTATGGGAAATGAAAATCAACGTAGGCGCGGGCTATCGTGCTTATTATGTGTTGCGTGATGGTGCGCTGATACTGTTGTTATGCGGCGGTAATAAACGCACGCAAAGCCGCGATATTGAAAAAGCAATTGCCATCAACAATGCAATAACCGACGAGGACATAGGGGCACTACCATGAAACTAACCACATTTGACGCAGCACAACACCTTAAAACCAACCAAGAAATGGCGGTTTATTTGGATGAAATGTTGAGCGAAAACGACCCCGCCATGATTACGCACGCGCTCGGTGTGATTGCCCGCGCCAAAGGCATGACGCAACTTGCCAAAGAAACAGGCGTATCGCGTGAGGGCTTGTATAAAGCCTTATCAAGCGACGGCAACCCTGAATTTTCAACCGTGCTTAAAGTGATTAAGGCTTTGGGCTTGACGTTACACGCCACGGCATGACCACCACGCCATTGATACATGATACACTTTGAAAATAATTTAACGGCATTGGCAAGCCTGAACCGCTGCATTAAACTTGACCCAAAAACAGGGGGCAAACCCTGAAAATTGTATAACTCATTGTATAACTTGAAGCACCGCTACGCTACAGCCCAATGTTTAAAGCACATTACATCATGGTTCGATTGTCGCCGCCCCTGAAACACCACTCTGTTTGGAGTGGTGTTTTATTTTTTTGAGAATTTGAAACCACGAAACATTCACCCAACATCATAAGAAATCTGATTAACACCAAGTCAAGCACGATTTAATGCTGAATGTTCAGACGGCTTGGGGAATCGTAAAGTAAACACACTGCCTTGATTGAGTTGACTTTGAACCTCCAACACGCCGTTGTGACGACGCATCACTGTTTGTACCACGCTCAAACCAACACCCAAACTGCCTGCCGCATCGCTGTGAACAATTCGCGCCGCAGAGACAGCATTCGTATTCGCTTGAATAGAGGCCAACTGTTCCTCAGTCATTCCCACACCCTGATCACGAACCGACAAACAAGCCCACGAATCTTGAACCGATGTGGTGATAAAGATGCAACCCGACTCATTGCTGTAGCGCACGGCATTGGACAATAAATTCATGATTGCACGCCGAATGAGACCCACATCGGCACGTAGCCATAATGCTTCATATTCCTCATGAGAAACTGGACTCATCACCAAACTGATTTTTTTTGCACTCGCTATGTGATAAAAAGCATCGATTGTTTCTTGCGCTACAAAAGCCAAATTAACATCAGTAAGCACCAGATGATTATGTTGTGCTTGAGTTAACGCCACCATCTCATTAGCCCAATCCAAAGTACGATGAACATGATGTCTCACTTCTTCGCGCAAGGCTGGTGACTCAGTCGGATGTAAATCCAGTGCGGCCAAAATGGCCACTTGCGGCGTCCTCAGATCATGGGAAAGGAATTTTAGAGTCCGTACTCAGTGCTTGTGCCCCATAGCCCATCGCAACACTGCTGGTTCCTGTGGCCACCGCATTGATGCCTGCCGCCATTGCATTTAATCCTGTCGCGCCATTGTTGGTGTAGTTGCCACCAATCACACCATTGTCATTTACGCTGTAGTAGTGCGTTTGAGCGGCTTTCAGTTGTGCGACATTGACCGCATCTGTGTCGTTGGTACCCGCAGCAACACTGGTGATTTGGCGTGTGATGGTGGTGCCACTACCGACCGATACGGCTGCATTGGTGGCTTTCCATGTGCTGTTGGTTAACGTCGAGGGTGCATTGGTTTTTGAATTATAGCCAACCGCACCCGCTGCAACATTCGCCACTGAAGCTTGTCCCAATGCCACACCACCGACTTGGGTCACGCTGGTATTGCTACCCAATGCCACGCCGTTGACTGCTGTAACGCTGGCGTTGTTGCCCATCACCATCGCGCCATCGGCACTCACAGTATTGGTGTTACCCACCACGCGCACACCATTCAACGCACCTGTGATGACATTGTCATTACCAAACACCCCACTGTTGTTCGCAGCAATCGTGCCATTGTTGTTACCCACACTGAATGTGCCGCTACCTGTAATGGTGGTTGGATCACCAAATGCGCCTGAGTTGGCACCTGAAACTGTGTTGCCGACACCGACGCTGATACTATTTACTCCTGTGGCCTGTGCACCACTACCAATTGCTATCGAATTGGTATTGGATGACACTGTGGATGTACCAATCGCAACGGTGTTGGCATTGGTTGAACTTGCTAACTCACCAATCGCAATTGAACCATTGGTTGAGTTACCCCCCGCCGTGGCATTATTACCAATAGCAATTGCACTGGTTGAGGCATTCATTGCGTCTGCACTGTAACCAATCGCAACACCACCTTTGCCTGCTGCATAGCCCGATTGGTCAGCAGTTGCTTGCGTACCTAACGCAACGCCATACGCATAACTCGTCGCCGCTGATCCAATAGCAATGGCGTATGGATCTACTGAACTGTTCGCGCGAGAACCATGTCCTATAGCAATGTTATCTGTGGCAGTAGCTTGCGCATCATCCCCAGCAGCAAAACTGGAAGCACCTGCGGCGTTCGCAGAATAACCAACAGCCGTTGCATTTGTTTGGCTCGCCGTTGAGCTGTTACCCAATGCAGTGGCATACTGCGCGCTTGCCTGTGCACCGCTGGCAGGGATGGATGTACCCGCGCCCAAGGCCACCGCACCTACACCTTTTGCCAGTGCGCCATTACCAATCGCCACGGCGTTGATTTGGTCCGCGGTGGTTCGGTTGTTCACGTGCGTACCAATCGCAATTGAGCCCAAACCACTGGCTATGGTGCCCGCGCCAACAGCGGTTGAAATATTACCGTTCGTCCTTCCATTAATAGCAGAATCACCAATTGCCACCCCACCCGCAGCATAGGTGTTATAACCAATCGCCACACCTGTTTGCGAGTAGTTACCACCATTCACAACCGTTTCGGCATAACTGCCCCAACCAATCGCTACATCACCTGATGATTTGTTCGTTGTGGTCGCGCCTGCGCCAATCGCCACGTCAAAAGTATTGCCCGCGCTTGCGGCCGTACCAGTGGTATTGGTAAAGCCCGAACCAATCTCGGTTGCGTGCACCATTGTGGACGGCAAGAAAGTCAACGCCCCCACCGATGCCAGTGCCACAGCAGATACAGCCAAATTGGTTTTAGAATCAGCAACCGTTGACATGATGCTTGACTTGACTGATTTTTTACCTCGAGATTTTGCGGTCTCTTGAACCGCGACCCATGTGCCTGTGTGAACATTGAAAACACTTTTATAGACCTTATTCATACCAACTCCTTTAATTATGCCGTGGTGCTTTTAGTTCATCACAGCATTAGATAAATATAAATAGTTATGTAAAACCTGTGCAATCCGCATTTTTTAAAACTGGTTATACAACAAAAATTTTTCTTTTTAGTTTTATAAGGATAGAAATTTTTTTGGAATAACACATCCATCCTTAGATTGAATTGATATTTATCTTCACTAATTAACAATTGTTGACGATTTTTAAATTTTTTTTGTGTTGCTTTTAGGTGATGAAGTGCTTTATTTAATGGTTATGGTCTTTTATTATTAGCAAAATTGCAAGATGTGGTGGTCATTTAATCTGATTTGCCATAAACAGAGCACTTGGTTAAATATATCAAATGGGTCGGTTAATAATTTGGTTTGGTTCAAATCACCAAATGTCAATTTTAAAATAGCCTACAAAAAAAGCCCTCATTACTGAGGGCTTTTTCTGAGTCTTACGGTCAGCAGTCCATTACGCCAACAAATTCGCTGGGATGTTTCCGCCATTGGCCGCGAGTTGTTGTAGCACCGTTTTGTGCAACCACATATTCATGCTGGCTGAGTCGTTCATCAAATCGGCTGGGCAGTTCAATTCTGCGGCCAATTCTTTGCGATGCGCCAAGCTGCTGTCCATGCCCAGTAGTTTGAGCAAGTCAACAATCGAAGTTTGCCAATTCAACGATTCGCTGCTATTGGCTGACAATGCCTGTAATTTACCAACCACATCAACTTCGCTCATCGCCACTTGTACGGGCGCTTCATACGTCACATCAGCAGGTGCCGCTGCTGCTGCATCTACCGCAGGTGTTTCTGCTGGTTTGTCGCCAAAACCGAGTTTTGACATAATGGTTCCAAAAATTCCCATAATCATCTCCTTCAAAAAAGTGAATGGAGAGCCATTGTAACCGATAGTTTTTTCAAGTGTGTTACCAAGCGGGCTTTATTTGTACTTTGGATGGCTTTGTTTGTGGTCTTGTCGTCACCATGAAAAACCCCCACCAGTTCAATCGGTGGGGGTTTTGTGGGATGATAGCCTACAATCAGTGCTGCGTTTCAATCAATTGCAAGGGTTCATCCGCCATCTGACTGCGGGGCTTGCGCTCCCGCGGTGGATGTTGGCGAGCAGGCGCAACCGCAGCGACAGGTTCAACCATAGTCGCATCGGTGTGCACCAATTCCAAACCGGCAGCACGCAAAACCGCGTTCAAATCAACCTCAGGGGTATCTTCAACCACGGGTGCCGTTGTAACAGGGCTACTCACAACAGGTGTTTCAAGCACAATCGGTGCTGCTGTTGATACGGATTGCACAACGGTCTCAACGATGGGCTCGATTTGTGGAGCTTCGTTTTGCGCAGGCGGCTCAGATACTGGTGACACGGCTGCTTCAACTTTGATTTCAGGCTCTTTCACCACTGTCACAGGTGCAAGTGCTGATGGCGCAATCTCAACCACAACAGGGATGTGCTCAGAAGGATGTACCTGCTGCACTTGGCTAACCACCTGCACGCTACTCACAGGCGCAGGCACTTGGATGACCAAGGGGGTTGGGTCATAGTTAACGGGCACATTGGGATGTCCATCTTCGCGCATCAGTTCTGAAATCGTGCTCGCCGTTGCAACCATGGTCGGCTCAGCATTGTGCGTATGCTCACGCGATTCTTTGCGCTCTCTACGGTCACGGCGGTCACGGCCTGTGCGACTACGACGCTCCCGTGGCTCTCTGGATTCTCTCGACTCTTTTGCCGCGGTTGCATCCAGTTCTGCCGCGTGTTGGGTGTGCTCAACAACGTCGATGCGCGATGATTCTGTCACATGGGTGGCTGTTGCAGCATTCGCTGATGCAGGCGCAATTTCAACCACCACAGGTGCAACCGCCACTTCACTGGTTGTTATTGAGTTGTCCGCTGATTGAGCAACGGCGTTCTCGGGATTCTGACCTCGTTCATTGTTTCGACCACCACGCGAACCGCGACTGCGGCGACTTGGACGCTCACTCGTTTGCTCTGCACCTTCGTTGACACTGTCGGTGCGTTTGTTGGCACCGTTGATTTCGTTTTCGCCGAGCTCTTTGGCTGGACGCTCGGTGCGAGGTTTGCGCTCGCCGCGAGCAGGGCGTTCTGTACGCGCGGTTTTATCTGCGGCCTCACCCTCGACTTTATTCGTGCGCACTGGTTTTTCTGTGCGTTCGGTCTTAAGCTCAGTGCGTTCGCCACGGTTGCCATTGGCACCATTGCGGCGACGGTCGTTGTTGCGGCGTTCGCCATTGCGGTTGCCCGAACCACCACGCGCGTTGCGTTTTTTCACTTCGGGTTCTGGCTCGGGAATCGGTTCGGGTTGAATGCCAAACAGCGATTTGATTTTAGACCACAGGCCTGTTTTGGGTGGCTCCACAACAACCGCTTTAATAGGTTCGACCTGCGGAGCAGGTGCTGGCGCACTCGGCGTGATGCCTTTGACAGCGGCTTCAGGACGCACGGGTTTTTGCTCATCGCGTTTGGCAGCGTAACCTTCGTCCTCGTCTGGTTTCTCAACTTGGGTGTAACTGGCACTCAGTAACTCCAAACGTTCATCGTCATGACGCATGCGATCGAGTTTGTAGTGTGGTGTTTCCAAGTATTTGTTGGGAATCAGGATGACGTTGGTTTTCGTGCGGTGTTCCAATTGATGAATTTCCGCGCGTTTTTCGTTCAACAAGAATGTCGCCACATCAATCGGTACTTGGACATTCAATGCGGCGGTATGCTCTTTCATCGCTTCTTCTTGCACAATACGCAAGACATGCAATGCGGTTGATTCGATGTCACGAATCACACCCGTGCCGTTACAACGCGGGCAGGTGATGTGCGAGCCTTCAGACAACGAGGGACGCAAACGCTGACGCGAGAGTTCCATCAAACCAAAGCGCGAAATTTTGCCCATTTGCACACGAGCACGGTCATAACGCAAGGCTTCTTTGAGGGTATTTTCAACGTCTTTTTGATTTTTAGACGACTCCATGTCAATGAAGTCAATCACCACCAAGCCACCCAAATCGCGTAAGCGCAATTGACGCGCGACTTCTTCGGCTGCTTCAAGATTGGTTTTGTACGCCGTGTCTTCAATATCCGAGCCACGGGTTGCGCGCGCGCTGTTCACATCCACCGACACCAAGGCTTCGGTGTGGTCAATCACAATCGCGCCGCCCGAAGGCAATGGCACGGTGCGCGCATAGGCGGTTTCGATTTGATGCTCAATTTGAAAACGCGAGTACAGCGGAATGTCATCGACATAACGCTTCACACGGTGGGCATTGTGCGGCATGACCACACTCATGAACGACTGCGCTTGCTCGAAGATTTCTTGCGTATCAATCAAAATTTCGCCAATGTCGGGCTGGAAGTAGTCGCGAATCGCGCGAATTACCAAAGACGATTCAAGGTAAATCAAAAACGGCGCGGGGTTGGTGCGCACGCCTTGCGCATCGGTGTCCGGTTGCGCCGCGCCATCAATTGCTTGCCACAACTGCATCAAGTAATTCATGTCCCACTGCAACTCTTCGGCCGAACGACCAATCCCTGCTGTGCGCGCAATCAAACTCATGCCCGTAGGGATGTCGAGCTGACTCATCGCTTCACGCAACTCTTGGCGATCCTCGCCTTCGATGCGACGCGACACACCACCACCACGTGGATTGTTCGGCATCAACACAAGGTAACGACCTGCCAACGAAATAAAGGTGGTCAGTGCCGCACCTTTGTTGCCGCGTTCTTCTTTTTCGACCTGAACGATGATTTCTTGACCCTCAACAATCGCATCTTGAATGCGCGCCGAACGAGGATCCACACCTGATTTGAATAAGCTGCGTTCAATTTCTTTGAAGGGTAAAAAGCCATGACGCTCTTCGCCATAATTGACAAAGCACGCCTCCAAAGAAGGCTCCACGCGGGTGACCACACCTTTATAAATATTGCCTTTGCGTTGTTCACGCCCTGAGGCTTCGATATCGATGTCGATGAGTTTTTGCCCATCCACAATGGCCACGCGCAACTCTTCTGCGTGCGTGGCGTTAAATAACATACGTTTCATTTTTTGTACTCCGTGCGAGATGACTCGCCATAATGCACCCACGGGGCGGGGGGCTTACCATGCCTTGAACGCAATCGTCCACTCGTTCGCATGTACGGAGTTTGAAAGATGTCTTGTGTGATTGAATTCACATCAAGACGATGGAACTTAGGTCATAACCCAAGTGAATGGGTGCTTTTATTAAAAAATGTTCGTTATAAGCGCATACATAACGATTTTAAAACACATGATAATTCAAGCACCAATGATGCTGAGAACGGCACTTACCCGCCATTCAATACGGTCACTCAAACATGTAAGCCACGCATTTATGGTCTATGGCAACTACCTGTCTGTCACTTTTTCGAGCACGGTATTTGAGGGGATGTGGCATTGCAGACTGGGTTTGAATTTTGTTGTTATTCAAAACACCCAACATCCATCGACCACTGAGTCACCACCTCAAACGCTCACTCGAAAATAAATTCTTCTTTCATTCCGTTCACACAATTGTTGTGTGTCGCGTCCACAAAAATCCCCACACACCCGACAAGCGCATCGCAAATTTTTGCTTTAGACATCCGTTTTTTATGTTGATGCATGTTCTCTGGAAGTCTTGCGAATGATTTAATTTCGCAAACGTGCATCAAACATCAAGGAAAAATCGGTTAAACCCGTTACAATAGCGTTCATAATTACAAAGGCTGCGCCTTGTGATGTCACATCATGCAGCGTCCAACGGCGTTATGCTTTTTGTCAAAAGCCCTGTGATGCAACTATGATACGATTACAGCAGACAAATTATAGCAAATTTAACCACTTACGCAAGACTTTTAAACAATCCCTCACGAGAAACACCCAATCAACCCAAAAATATGACCCAATTGCCCGATACCACAACACCCACAGTACGCCTACACACCATTACCGAAAACGAAGCGGGGCAACGCGTGGACAATTTTCTTTTGCGTATGTGCAAAGGCGTGCCCAAATCATGGGTCTATCGCGTGGTACGCAAAGGCGAGGTACGCGTCAATAAAGGGCGGGTGGATGTGACTTATAAATTAGAAATCGGGGATGTGGTACGCATCCCACCCGTTCGGGTGAGCGAGGTTGCCGAAAGCCTCGTACCCAAACACCGCGCCACCGCGCTACCGATTATTTACGAGGACGATGCTTTGTTGGTGATTGATAAACCTGCGGGACTGGCGGTGCACGGTGGTTCTGGCGTGTCGTTTGGCGTGATTGAACAATTGCGTGCTGCTTATCCCAAATTGAAGTTTTTAGAACTCGTGCATCGTTTGGACAAAGAAACCTCTGGCTTATTGGTTTTAGCGAAAAAACGCGCCGCATTGGTGTATTTACACGAACAAATTCGCAACGGTCAGATGGATAAACGCTACTATGCGATTCTCAAAGGCGAATTGACGCAAACCGTGACGCATGTGAAAGCACCGCTGCACAAGTACGTCGCACCCAATGGTGAGCGACGCGTGGTTGTGGCACACGAAGGGGAAGGACAAAGCGCGCACACGCAATTTAATATCGAGCAAAAATTATCGGGCTACACGACCGTGCGTGTGAAAATTTTTACAGGGCGCACCCATCAAATTCGCGTGCACAGCGCATCCATTGAGCACCCGATTGTGGGTGATGAAAAATACGGTGATTTTGAGTTGAATAAAAAGTTGGCCAAAACCACAGGTGGACGGATGTTTTTACACGCGCATATGTTGCGCATCACCCATCCGATTTCGGGCGAAATCCTGTCGTTGACCGCGCCGATTCCACAGGCGTTCGCACAGTTTATTGACAACGTTCAAGCATCGGCATCATAAACTTGCAAAAAAACCCCTTGCACATTTATTCCTTTGCACGCAACAAGGTCACCCAATCTTGTTGATTCATATTGCAATATCGTGTGGTACTGAGTGAACACATCGGCGCATCCTCACTCAAAGCATCAATCAACCATGAGCCCGTTTGTGTGGGCAAGAAATAGGCTTTTGCCAACGTGCCACTTCGTGTCAATTGCAATTCGCGCATGGTGACAGACTGCACCACATTGCCGCCAACGGTATAGGCACGCTGATGCTGCTTCGCCCCTTGAATCCCGACCACCACATCACAGTGCATTTTCAAAGAGGCTGAATCCGTGCTGTGCTCTGCCATCCAATCGGCAAATCCCTGCACACCAAACACGCGGCGCGCCTCGCGCACATAACACAGCAAATCACCCACGCGCATGCGAGTGGTCAGTGGATTCTTCGGCACGAACCCGTATGCCTGCGGTTGTGCGAATGCAGGCTTGATATAACGAATATGTCCATCAGCAAAATTAAATTCATCCTGCGTAAAACCCGCCTGTTTCATCACATAACTGATGAATGCACCCGACCACGGCGTGTCGACCAACTGCACGCGGGTGAGGGCGTCGTTCACCGTGCTGTCGGGATGATTGGGAATGGATGAATGGCGAAATAAATCCTGTACGCCCACACTGTTTTGCCAATAGTGCAATACCCGTTGCCACGCAGGTGAGCCATCGGCGAGTGTGTCGCGCTCAGCTTCCATCGGGCCGATTTTAACCAAACGCCCTTGGACATTGATAAACGGTTCGCGCCATAAACGATGTTCAGAACACGCCACTTGTGCAGCCAATTGGGCTTTGTTTTGAGGGGTTTGATGGTGACAAAATCCATCGTCCTTTGCTCGCGCCGCACCCATGATGCACACAAGGCTCAGACACACCCACACCGACCCAGCCTTCATCATTGCATCTCAAATACCGCTAAACTACCGCGTAAATTCGGCATAAAGTTCACCACCTGCTCATCGTGCAAAACCACGCGACGGGTGACACGGCAACCGACATCGCGCGCCAAAATCTCAAAATCTTTGAGTGTGAGCACACGCACATTCGGCGTGTTGTACCACTCATAGGGCAGGGTTTTTGATACGGGCATACGTCCACGGATGACCGCAAGGCGATGTTGCCAAAAGCCAAAATTCGGTACGGAGACAATCGCCTTTTTACCCACGCGCACGATTTCACGCATGATATTCTCGGTTTGATGCACCGCTTGCAGCGTGAGTGACAAGACCGCCACATCAAAACTATCGTTCTCGAACCACGCCAAGCCCGATTCCAAATCCTGTTGCAGCACAGGCAAGCCTTTGGCCACGCAAGCCGCCACATTGGCATCGTTTTTCTCAACACCATAGCCTGTAACCGCACGTTCGCGGATGAGTTTGTGCAGCAAAGTGCCATCGCCGCACCCCAAATCCAATACATGCGCGCCCTGTGGTATCCAACGGGCAATCACATCAAAATCAGGACGGTGCGAGCCTGCCAATATTTGCGCTGGATTCAGCGGTTGCACGGACTTCGTAGGGTTTGATTGGTTCATTGTGCGCCTCCCACTGAAATATTGGCAAAGTATGCACGCACCACATTGTGGTAACGCTCGTCTGTGAGCAAAAACGCATCGTGTCCGTGCGGCGCATCAATCTCAGCATAAGTGACTTTACGCTGGTTTTTTACCAAAGCCTGCACCAAATCATGACTGTGTTCTGGCGAAAAACGCCAATCGGTGGTGAACGAAATCACCAAATACTCAGCATGTGATTGTTGCAACACCGCACTCAAATCCACATCCGCCTCGCGCAGAGACTCACGACTGGCGCGCGCCAAGTCAAAATAATCCAAAGCTTTGGTAATCAACAAATACGTGTTGGCATCAAAGTAAGTGGCAAATTTATCGCCTTGATAATGCAGGTAGGATTCGATTTCAAAATCCACGCCGTAATCAAAACGATATGCTTCGCGTGCTTGCCCTGGCTCAATTGGGCGCAACTCGCGCCCGAATTTCTCCGCCATGTCGTCGTCAGACAAATAAGTAATATGCCCAATCATGCGCGCCACGCGCAAACCATTGGTCGGCACCACGCCGTGTTCATAAAAATGACCGCCATGGAAATTCGGGTCGGATAAAATCGCCTGTCGCGCCACATCGTTAAAGGCAATATTCTGCGCAGACAAATGCGTGGTTGAGGCAATCGCCACACAATGGCGCACGCATTCAGGATAGCGCACGCTCCACGCCATCGCCTGCATGCCCCCAAGCGAGCCGCCCATCACCGCCGCCCATTGCTCAATGCCGAGTGCGTGCATCAAGCGTTTTTGCGCATCGACCCAATCCTCCACCGTAACCACGGGAAAATCTGCGCCATAAATCTTACCCGTATCTGGATTAACGTGCATCGGCCCCGTTGAGCCAAAGCATGAACCGAGATTGTTCACGCCGACCACGAAAAATTTATCCGTGTCCACAGGTTTGCCCGAGCCGACCATATTGTCCCACCAGCCCGCATCGCCTTTTTCATTCTCACCCGCAACGTGGTGCGAGGCATTGAGTGCATGGCAAATCAGCACGGCATTGCTTTTGTCCGCATTGAGCGTGCCATAGGTTTCATACATCAAATGGTAGTCGCGAATCTGTGCACCGCTTTGCAAGGGCAGAGGCTCAGTAAATTTGAGGGTTTGCGCAATGGGTTTGAGGAGCTTACTGCTCATGGGTTTTGTCCATTCATCCATAAAAAACACCCAAGGATTTTGCAAAATAGGCAAACGTCACTTGGGTGAATCTCGTTTAGCCGTTTTGGTTGAGTTACTTTTCAACCGCGCCCGCAAGCAGAATCAAATCGGCGCGTGTGAATCTATGGGCAACAATGTATCACATCAGCGGTACAGTTGCAAATACAGTTGTAAACATTGCTGTCTATTCAAACACGGGTTTGCGCTTTTCAAAAAACGCTGTCATCGCTTCCTTGGCATGCGCACCGCGCAGCAATTGTCCAAAGGCTTGAACCTCTACGTCAATGGTGTTGCGCAAGGCTTGCTCGTTGTTCATGCGCAATAAGCGTTTGGTTTCGCGCATGGCTTGCGGACTTTTTTCACTCAACAGACGCGCTTTGCTCACAGCAAAATCGAGGGACTCGTTGGCAGGAACGACGCAGTTGGCAATCCCTATAGCAACCGCTTCATCCGCACCAAACATCTCACCAAACATGAGTTTTTCCGCCGCTTTCAGATAGCCTGCTTTTTGCACCAGCACCAAACTTGAACTGCCCTCAGGACACAGTGCCAAGTTGATAAACGGCAGTTGTAATTTTGCGTTGTCACCCAATACCACATAATCCGCGAACAACAGCATGGTCACACCCACGCCAACCGCCACGCCATTGACCGCAAACAGCAAAGGCTTACTAAAGTCGCGCAGGGCATACAAAAATTGCACCACGGGGCTGTCGGCTCCCATCGGTGGACTGTTGAGAAAATCCGCCAAGTCGTTGCCCGAACAAAACATTTCATCGGTTCCCGTGATGAGCGCAACGCGCACCGCATCATCGGCATCAAACGCGCGCAGGGCGTCCACCATGCTTTGGTACATCGCGGGGGTGAGGGCGTTTTTACGCTCAGGGCGACTGATGGTAATCCGCGCAATGTGCTGTTCCATTTGAGTGGTAATCATGTTTGACTCCTTACATTTTATGCTCGCTCACACGAGTACAACGCGGGTGAAAACGAGGTGCTTTTATCGCGATAATCTTTGAGTGATTTAAAAAAAGCCACGCCCATCAATCAACGAGCGTGGCTGTGCTTTGTGTGATTTTTACAACTCGTTACAGACGCTCTAAAATACCCGCCGCGCCCATGCCCGTGCCAATACACATGGTAATCATACCGTAGCGGCCGCCCGTGCGTTGCAACCCGTGCAACACCGTCGCCGAACGAATCGCACCCGTTGCACCCAATGGGTGACCCAAGGCAATCGCGCCGCCCAATGGATTGACTTTGCTCATATCCAAATCCAAATCACGCGCCACCGCCAAAGATTGCGCTGCGAATGCTTCGTTCAACTCAATCCAATCCATGTCTGCCAAAGTCAAACCCGCCACTTTCAAGGCCGCAGGAATCGCTTCTTTCGGGCCAATGCCCATGATTTTTGGATCCACACCTTTGACCGCGAACGATACAAAGCGACCAATTGGTGTGAGGTTGTGTTCTTTGAGGAAACGCTCAGACACCAAAATCAAAGCGGCCGCGCCATCGGACATTTGCGAACTACTGCCCGCAGTCACCGAACCTTTGGCTGCAAACACGGGTTTGAGTTTTGCCAACCCTTCCAAAGTGGTGTCCGCGCGTGGACCTTCGTCTTGCGAGACCACAAATTCTTTGGTTTTAAGTTCTTGCGTCGCCAAATCCACATAGGTATCACGAACCGTCACTGGTGTGATTTCGGCATTGAAATACCCAGCCGCTTGCGCTGCCAGTGCGCGGCGGTGCGATTCAACCGAAAACGCATCTTGGTCTTCACGCGAAACATTCCATTGTTCAGCGACTTTTTCTGCCGTCAAACCCATGCCATAAGCAATGCCCAAATTTTCATCTTTGGTGAAAATTTGTGGGTTCATGTCGGTCAAAATCGCGTTCATCGGCACCATGCTCATGGATTCCGCGCCACCCGCAATCATCACATCGGCTTGACCCGTGCGAATGCGGTCGGCCGCCATCGCCACGGCGGTGATGCCTGAGGCACAATAGCGATTGACCGTCACACCAGCAACGCTATTGGGCAAACCTGCGAACAACACGCTCATGCGCGCCATGTTCAAACCTTGTGGGCCTTGTGGAATCGCACAACCCACAATCGCGTCGTTAATCAACGCGGGATCAAGCGTGGGAACTTGCGCCAACGCGCCTTGAATCGCGTACGCCAATAAATCATCTGGACGCGTGTTTTTAAATACGCCACGCGGTGCTTTGCCTACGGGCGTGCGCGTTGCCGCGACGATATAGGCTTCTTGTAATTGAGTCATTTTTTACTCCTAAACGATGGATTTGACCATCGCTAAATATTTGATGTGCACATCGGTTTCATTCGTTGAACCCAATGGTATTGCGTCCAACGAGCTCAAATTTAATTGCGAACAGGTTTACCCGTGGACAGCATACCCATGATGCGTTCTTGGGTTTTTGGTTTGCCCAAAGCTTCGATGAAGTTGTCGCGCTCTAATTTGAGCAACCAGTCTTCATCCACCAATGTGCCCGCTTCGACACCGCCTGCCGACAAAATGTGCGCCACGCGGGTCGCCAATTCAGCGTCATACGCCGAGATATACCCACCATCACGCATATTGACAATCATCGATTGCAAAGTCGCTTTGACTGAAGGACCTGCCGCCACGATATTCGCCGCCGCCAATGGTGGGCGATAGCCCGCGTTGGCCAAAGCACGCGCCTGTGATTTGGCCACATACAGCAACTCGTGAATGTTGAACACGATGGTGTCGGTTGGTAACAAATAGCCAATCGATTGCGCATCGCGTGCGGATTTCGCCACATTTGCCATCGCCACGTTTTGGAACCAAGGTTTGATAAACTCAGTTTGATTGCTGATGCCCGTGCTGTTCGATGCAGTTGAAGCGCGCAGTGCCGCTTCTTTCAGACCGCCGCCCGCAGGCACCAAGCCCACGCCCAATTCAACCAAACCGATGTAAGATTCCAAATGCGCCACGCGGTGTGCGCAGTGCATCAAGGTCTCGCAACCACCGCCTAATGCCAAGCCAGCCACCGCAGCAACCACAGGCACTTGTGCGTATTTGACACGCATCGCAGTGTCTTGGAATTTTTTCACGAATGGCTCAACGGCTTTCGCACCGCCTTGCATAAACAACGGCATTGCTGCTTGCAAGTCCGCACCCGCCGAGAATGGGCCGCCCGTCAAAGAACCGGTTTGCCAAATCACCAAACCTGCGTATTGTTTTTCGGCGATTTCAATGGCTTGTACCAAACCGTCCAAAACATCAGGGCCGATGGTGTTCATTTTGGTTTTGAACGAGGCAATCAATACATCATCACCTTGATGCCATAGGCGAATCGCATCGTTTTCCAATACGGTTGTACCTGCGGTTTTTGGATCCGCGCCGTTTTCACCCACCAAGGCGGCTGGGAAGGCTTGGCGTTGGTAAACTGGCAAAGTGCTGCGTGGCGCAAAGGCTTTTTTCGCTGGCGCGTATGAGCCCGCTGCAGTGTGAACACCATCAATTTCAGAGACCCAAGCAGGCAGTGGGGCGGTTGATAAGCCTTTGCCTGCGGCGATGTCCTCAGCCACCCAACCCGCAATTTCTTTCCAACCCGCAGATTGCCAAGTCTCAAACGGACCTTCATTCCAACCGAAGCCCCAACGAATCGCAAAGTCCACATCACGCGCATTGTCCGCAATCGACTCCAAATGCACAGCAATGTAATGGAACACATCGCGGAAAATCGCCCACAAAAACTGTGCTTGTGGGTGGTCGGTTTCACGCAATAATTTGAAACGCTCGTTTGCTGGTTTCTTCAAAATGCGTGCAACCAATTCATCGGCTTTCGCGCCACCTGTGACGTATTCGCCCTTGGTTGCGTCCAAGACCTTGATTTCTTTGCCTTCTTTGCGATAAAAACCTGCGCCCGATTTTTGTCCCAACGCGCCTTTTTCCACCAAGGCTTTGAGCACCGCAGGCACTGGGTAATTGCTGGCAAACGGATCGTCTTTGAGGTTGTCTTCCATGGTTTTAATCACATGCGCCATGGTGTCCAAACCAACCACGTCCGCTGTGCGGAAGGTGGCGGATTTGGCGCGACCGAGTTTTGAGCCTGTCAAATCATCGACCAAGTCAAAACCCAAGCCGTATTTTTGCGCCTCAGCCATCACCGCGAGGATGGAGAATACGCCCACTCGATTGGCGATGAAGTTCGGCGTGTCTTTCGCACGAACCACGCCTTTACCCAAAGTGGTGGTCGCAAATGATTCCAAACTGTCTAAAGTGCTCGCATCGGTGTGTGCGGTTGGGATGAGTTCAACCAAGTGCATGTAGCGCGGCGGATTGAAGAAATGTACGCCACAAAAGCGTTTTTTCAATTCATCCGAAAAGCCATTGGCCAACTCGTTGATGGACAAACCTGAAGTGTTTGAAGCGAAAATCGTGTGTGCGGCCAAGTGTGGTGCCACTTTGGCGTATAAATCGTGTTTCCAGTCCATGCGCTCGGCAATCGCCTCAATAACCAAATCGCATTCGGCCAATTTCGCCAAATCGGTTTCGTAATTTGCCGCCTCGACATACGCCGCGTGCGATGCGTCACCAAAAGGGGCTGGAGAGAGTTTTTTTAGGTTGGCCAATGATTTTTCGACGATGCCGTTTTTAGAGCCTTCTTTGGCAGGCAAATCGAACAAAATCACAGGAACTTTGGCGTTGACCAAGTGCGCGGCAATCTGCGCGCCCATCACGCCCGCGCCGAGGACGGCGACTTTACGGATGATTAAATTACTCACGTTCTATCCTTCTCAAAATACGAGCATGGACACATGAGAATCCCATATCACCACGCTCAAATTAAAAAAGCGATTGACGGCATGCTGTACCGTTAATCGCTTTGACCACTCATTACATGCGTTGCCAAGTTTGGTTACGACCCAACAAACTCACGCCAATATAACCACGAACCGTCAATGTGCCGCCGTTGTCGGTAATTTTGACTTTATAGTGTTTATTGGTTTTGGGGTCTAAAATTGTGCCGCCGCTATAGATATTACCGCCTTCAGAGCGCACACCCCACATGATGGTCTCGCCCGCGAGGTTTTTGCCATGGAAACGACCTTCGCAGACATCACACACATCGCCACTCAATACCTTCTGGATGCGTGCCTTGTACTCGCCACCATTGTTGGTAATCACCACGATGGATTTTGGCTGACCTGTTTTGTCATCAATCGTGCGCCATGTACCTGCTGGGTCAGCCAAAGCAACTGCGGATACCGCCAAACCAGCCAAACCCAATACCATTTTATTTAACATTTTCATTTACGTCTCCTTGTGTGGGGTTATGCCCCAATTAACCATCTAAACACTTAAACCGAGTTCAATTTTCAGCATGAATGTGAACGTGAGTGCACATCATGATAAGTATTCTAACGCACGTTTGGTTGACCTGCTCACTGCTTTCAACGCGCGTTAGATACTCTTTTAATTGAACCTTTCTTTATTAAAACCAATCATCCTGCATTTCGTTCAAACTCGCCACACCTGCGCGTGCTTGACGGATATATCCAGCAGTCTCTGGTAATAATTTAGCAAAGTAAAAACGTGCGGTTGCCAATTTGGCTTTATAGAAATCATCTTGGTCTTGTTTTTCCAAGGCAATCTTCGCCATGCGCGCCCAGAAATAAGCAAACACCATGTGACCAACCACGCGTTGGTAGGGCACAGATGCCGCACCGACTTCATCTTGATTTTGCATGGCCTTCATGCCAATTTCCATGGTGAGTTTGCCTACTTTATCACCAATATCACCCAATGGATTGACGAATTCTTGCATCGCTGGATTCACGCCGTGCTCTTCAACAAATGCCTTGACAATGTCACCGAAAGCACGCAGTTTCGCGCCCATATCTCCCAATACTTTGCGACCGAGCAAGTCCAATGCCTGCACACCGTTGGTGCCTTCGTAAATTTGTGTGATGCGCGCATCACGCACGTATTGCTCCATACCATTGTCGGTGATAAAACCATGCCCGCCAAACACTTGCACGCCGTGATTGGTACATTCAAACGCGTTGTCGGTCAAAAACGCTTTGATAATCGGCGTGAGCAAAGCCACATTGTCGGCGGCCGCTTTACGCACGGCTTCATCAGGGTGCGACAATTCTTTGTCAATTTCCAACGCCATCCAGTATGTGAATGCACGCGCGCCTTCAGCATAAGCGCGTTGGGTGAGCAACATACGACGCACATCAGGGTGCGCAATGATGAAATCAGCTTCTTTTTCTGGATTCTTCGCACCCGACAACGCACGCATTTGAATGCGTTCTTTGGCATAGGTGCGCGCATTTTGGTAGGAAATTTCGGTCAAACCCAAGCCTTGCATACCCACGCCCAAACGCGCCGCGTTCATCATCACAAACATCGCTTGTAAGCCTTTATGTGGTTGTCCCACGAGCCAACCTTTTGCACCGTCCAAATTGATTTCTGCGGTCGCATTGGAGTGGATGCCCATTTTGTGCTCCAAACGAGCGCAGAACACTGGGTTACGCTCGCCCAAACTGCCATCGGCATTGGGAATAAATTTTGGCACGACAAATAATGAAATGCCTTTGGTACCTTTTTCTGCATCGGGTAAGCGCGCCAACACGAGGTGGATGATGTTTTCCGCCATATCGTGCTCACCACTGGAAATAAAGATTTTTGTACCTGTGATGCTGTACGAACCATCATCATTGGGGGTCGCTTTGCTGCGCAATAAACCCAAGTCCGTACCACAGTGTGGCTCGGTCAAACACATCGTTCCCGTCCACTCGCCCGTGACCAATTTTGGTAAATACAAACCTTTTAATTCGTCCGAACCATGCTCGTGCAAACAATCGTACGCACCATGGCTCAAACCAGGGTACATGGTCCATGCGATGCTGGCAGAGTTGAGGGTTTCGTACAAAGCATTGTTCAAAGAAATTGGTAAGCCTTGACCACCGTATTCGGGGTCGCAGGAGAGGGATGCCCAGCCTGCCTCAACGTATTGTTTGTAGGCTTCTTTATAGCCTTTAGGGGCCGTGACTTCTGTGCCATTGAGGGTACAGCCTTCCAAATCACCCGATTGGTTCAAGGGAAAGACAATAGATGATGCAAATTTACCCGCTTCCTCAACAATTGCGTTGATGGTGTCCACGTCCATATCGGCGTGCGCTGGCATTTGTTTGAGTGTGCCCTCGGTATCGAGCAACTCGTGCATGACAAATTGAATGTCACGTAGTGGTGGTATGTATTGTCCCATGGTGTGCCTCCTTTAAAAGTCGCACACCATAAACATTATGCTGTGCGTAAATACTGATTCAAAATCCGCTCTAAAATTTGTTTGACCATGTCCATCGCGTTGTCACGTTTCATCAAACGAACACTTTGGTGAAAGCCCAAGGTCAAACCATACAACTCAAAAATCATCAAATCAATCGGCGTGCCTTCGTGAAATTCGCCCGACTCAACACAATACCGAATCGCGCGACGCAACTGCTCTTCCCACGCCAACATCAAACCGACCAGTTCATCGCGTACCACGCCAGGACGGTCGTCATACTCAACAGCCCCCGAAATGTACAAACAACCATTTTCGGTTTCCTGTCCCAACTTGGTAAACCAATTGTCCAAAATCGCCCGCAAACGACTCAACCCTCTTGGCAGCACCAAAGCGGGTTTTAGAATATCCGCCAAAAAACGCGCTTCGTATTCTTTCAACACCTCTATGAGCAATTCATCGCGTGAACCAAAATGTGAGAACACGCCACTTTTACTCATATCCAAACGGTCTGCAAGAATCCCAATGGTCACACCCTCTAAACCATCACGAGAAGCCACATCCAAAGCCACATCTAAAATCGCCGCACGGGTTTGCTCACCCTTGCGAATATGCATTGCTTGACTCACACGTTCATTTGCCATTATTTGTCTCGCCAAAATCGAACGCTCGTTCTATTTTCATCAATTCATAGATTGTTGTCAATAGACAAACGAAAATTTTTCAAAAAAACCACAAAATAATTTACTACAATTTCATTATATACAGAATAAACAGCCATGAATCGGCCGAATTTTCAATTTAATTTCATCTAAACCCGAGCCAACTTGACAATACCCACACTCACTCAGTCAACGCCACACGGCTCAACTCGCTTTCGCACTTTTTAACAAAGCCGCTTGCTCCTCGCTGGGCATTTGAATACTCAAACCCGTCATACGCGCAATGGCCTCTTGCGCTGCGGATGCCAGTGCTGCTCGATGTCCAAACGTGGTGCCATCAATCGGATCACCAAAAGCCACGTGCACCTCCAAACCCGTAGCACGAGTCAAAGATAAAAAACTCTCGCCAAATGAAGTGTCTCCTTCATAACTGGCGATGCGGGTTTTTTGACCGCGTTGACGGTACGACACCGCGACAGGATACACCGTCATCTGATAATCCACTGCGGGCTGAAACAAGTTGGTTTTAAATGGTAATAAATAGGTACCGTCTGTCGTCGTGCCCTCGGGGTAAAACCCGATCAAATCGCCCGCTGCCACCGCATCTCTGATGGACTGATTGGTCTCATTGATTTTGCTGCGGTTGCCACGCTCCACATACAGCGTACCCGCCATCGTGACCAAACGCCCCAATACAGGCCAATCACGGATTTCAGACTTTGAAATAAAGCGCACCGCCTGCACCGCATTGGTGGCAAAAATATCAATCCACGAAGAATGGTTCGACACCATCAGTCCTTGTAAATTGGCAGCGGGTGGCACACGATCAACCACCAAGCGTATCCCCAACGCACGCAACAACCAATGCGACCAAGTCTTAATGATTCGGCGTTTTGATTGCCAACCCACCAAAGGAAACAACACTAAGGTAATCAATAGCCCAATCACCACCAGCAAGGCAAACAAAATCAGACGATAAAAAACACGTAAATATGCAAACATAAAATAATTGAATCAAAACTCAATCAAGAAAGGGCAAATATTGTAAATAGCAGCGGCTAATTGTTTTAGGTCAGCACAACGTCAATCGCTCACCAAGGACAGATCTTCAGCATTCAGATAACCCGCCTCCACAGCCATGCGATAAATAGCCGTTGAGCGAGCACCGCTGCGACAGTACAATAAAATGGGCTTTTTGGCTTGACCCACCACCCGCGCAAACTGCACCAGCAATTCAGGTGTCACACGCGAAGCAGAGAAGGGCAGATTATAAAAATCCATCCCTGCCACATGGGCAGCATCCGCCACCGACTGTGCGGTTGGTTGATTGGCATCATGTTCAAAGTCGGGGCGATTGTTCATCACCGATGCAAAACCCTGTTTCGCTACCAGCACCATATCCTCAGGACTGGCTTGCGGTGCCGTGCTCAAAAACACGTGATGACGGGTTATCTCTAAACTCATAGATTTTTCCTAAATTCAAATCATTTGGCAACAAAACACGACGCCATCACACAAAATTTCGCATGAACCAAGTGGGTTCATTGTAACGATTTTGTCTGTTTTTCACAATGTATAAACGAACGATTGTTCTTTTTGCGGAAATCCTCGAATGCAAAAAAGCGAGCCAAAAGCTCGCTTTTTTTAAGTCACACTTTCCGAATTAGAAACTGTGGCTCAAACCCACGCTATAACCATAGGCTTTCGCTGAAACAGGGAAGCCGACAAACCCATACGGACTTGCAACGCCAACATTTTTCGCTTTCAAATAAACCGTGTCAATTGCAACGGCGGTGCGTTTGCTCAACTTATGCTCATAACCCAAGCCAAGCGCCCAAGCGTTGTTCAAAGTTTCACCCGATTCAGCCGTTGATTTGCGTTTTTGATACAACACATACGCGGTGTCGTTCGGCGAGAACCATGTGCGCACAATCGCGCCCAAAGTACTGGCTTTTTTCGCATAGACTGTATCCACAGGATTCAAACCTGTAGCCGAGAAGAAGCCTTGAGCCATCCCTTTACCTTGGGCGTAAGACACACCAATCGCCAAAGGAATTTTTTGACCTTCATAGAAGTTATACGCCAAAACGCCTGCCCACTCATGCTGTTTTTTGCCAATAGCACTTGGCACTGGACTCGCCACTACAGGGCCATCGTTTTGATAAGCAATACGAGCCAGCAAGCCGTTGCCATAATAACCCAAACGCGCACCGTAACCAATCTTAGAGCCGTCTGTGCCTTCGCTGTCATTACCCCAACCCCCGCCTTTGGTGGTTACATCAGCACCCACAGTAAAGCCTGAATTTTTGTATTCATAGAACAAACCATTGCTGTGACGCGTACTTGAAATAGCATATAAATCCACATCGGTTACACCATGGGTACCAGTCAAACCGCCCGTTGCCAATTCGACTTGAGATTTGGCGCGACCAATCTTAACTTCACCGAATTTACCTTTAACACCGATAGTTGATTCGCGATTGAACAACTGGCCTTCGCCATTGTCTGCTTTCAAGTTTGCTTCTAATTTGAAAATGGCGGAAATACCATTGCCCAAATCCTCTTCACCCATGATGCCAAATCGATCACTGCGGCGCGGAGACTGTACCACGCTGTGCCCCAATATTCCTTGTGCAGCCCCAACAATTCCAGGCTTAACCATAGCAGGAAGTCCTGTTAAACCTTTCACATCCGGTGTTGCTCCTTTAGCAAACTCGCCTTTACCAAACAAGTCTGAATAACCCAGCTCTACCGCGCCGTACAAAGTGACATTGGTGGCAGCAGAAGCAGCCCCCGCAAATGTTCCCAAAATTGCCAAAGCAATCAATGATTGTTTCATTCTCTTCTCCATTTGTTTAATTTTATTAATCCAAAAACACTTGGATTAACTCTGTATTAAAAACACACGAAACGCCAACTTGCCTTTACAACCTTGAATGCCAGCTCTTTTCGTTGGTGTCATTATCACGGGTGTTGCACATTCTGTCCACAATGTTTTTGTGGTTTGTTGTAAAAATGTATCTATTTAGCACAAACACCACAGCTCTGATATCGTGGCGAATTTTTGCCGTCATTACTGAGCAATACGTGATAAAGCCTAATCAACGTTATTTCAATATAAGTAAAATCCTCCCCCTACTAAAACGAGCCCAATAAAAAAGCGACCCGAAGGTCGCTTTTGACTAATTTAGATAAGTCGTAAATTAGAAGTTGTGCGCTAAACCAACGCTATAACCAGTCGCAGTACCTTTGTTTTCAGGACCGCCTGTATTTTTGATGGTCGCATATGCAACATCAGCATACACTGAAGTGCGTTTGCTCAAATCATGTGAATAACCAGCCGCCCACACGTTGCCGTTGTAGTCGGTTGCGCCAGCAGTGGTGCCTTTGCGTTGCTGATATTTAACATACACTGAGTCATTTGAACCAATGGTTGAAGCAATTACAGCAGACAAAGTGCGCGCTTTCTTAGTTGCGATACGACCAAGACCAAACTTAGCATCGACCAAATCAGACGCAGCACCTTTACCTTGGGCATAAGCCACGCCCACAGTCAAAGCATTGTTAGCGTAAGGAACTACAGCAGCCAACAAACCACCCCATTCTTGGTTTTTCACAGCATCACCAGCAACAACTGTTGTTGTACCATCATTTTGATAAGCAGCACGAGCCAACAAAGTCACGCCACCACCAACTTGACCAGCATAGCCCAAACGTGCACCGTAACCCACTTTACCACTCACACCTTCAGTTGCATTATCTGCAGCACCACCTTTGGTAGTCACATCAGCACCGAAAGAGAAGCCAGCGTTGTCATAAGAATAGAACAAACCATTGCTGTGACGAGTCAATGCAACAGAGTACAAATCTACGTCAGCAACACGGTGACCCGGAACAATACCGCCCAAAGCCAATTCCATTTGTGATTTTGCACGGCCAATCTTCACTTCGCCGAAAGAACCCTTCAAACCAACCGTAGCTTCACGATGAAAGAAACTGTCATCGCTGTCGATCGCGCCAACGTCAGCACCAAAACGACCTTCTAACTTGAAGATTGCAGACAACCCATTACCCAAGTCTTCTTGACCTTTGATACCAAAGTTACTGTTGCTTTCGGAAGTACCACCTTGCACGAAAGTATTGTCCCGATTAGACAAATCTTTACCGTATGACCAACCTTCATAGCCAGCATCTACAGTACCATACAAAGTTACGCTGGTTGCAGCAGATGCAACACCAGCGAACGAACCCAAAACAGCCAAAGCCACTAAAGTCTTTTTCATTTGTTTATCCTCTTAAAAGTTAAACTCTAAACAGTTGAGATCAAATCATTTCAATCCCAATACTCTTTGCAGAGATCTTACGAAACGCGAACTTCGCTCTCATTCCGACAATCTAATTTTGCTACCACACAGCACTTTTGTCCAATACTATTGGCTTTTATCACAGGTTTTGCAGTGTATATGCAACAGTTTGTTGTTTGCATGCAACGATTTTGTTTATCTGAAATGCAGGGCGGTTTTTCTGGATTTTTCGTTTTTATGATTGTAGCCGCTGTATTTGAAAGCCATTTTGGCGAAAAGCCCATCACAACCAATAGCTCACAACCCAATCCATACACCGAAAATTTCTGCTTGTGACGGGTTACAACAAACTGATTAAATCCGTCACATGATTGATTTGCGCATCTGCACCCCAAGATTCTATCGTTTGTAAATTGGCATAACCATAGCGCACGGCAATCGCTTGACCATACATCGCGGCGCGCGCCGCTTGGATGTCTCTTTCATCGTCACCGACGTAAATTAAATGATGCGGTGGTATATCAAGGCACTTCGCCGCGTAGATGAGTGGTTCAGGATGGGGTTTCGCATATGCGGTGGTGTCGCCGCACACAATGACCCGCGCCCGCCGATCCAAACCCAACGCTCGCACCACAGGTGTAGTGAACCGTTGGTATTTATTGGTTACGATTCCCCATGCGATGCGATTGTTTTCCAAATAGGTGAGTGCTGAATCCACACCATCAAACAAGCGAGTATGCTCGGTGGCGTGTTGCTCATAGTATTCAAGAAACTCATCTCGCATCGCCAAGTAGTCAGGATGCGTGTCATCAATACCAAACCCCGCGCCCAGCAGTCCGCGTGCGCCGTTTGATACAAAAGGGCGTAATTGTGCCAAGGGTAGGGCTGCTAACTGTCGCTTGATACGCATGGCATTGACCGCGCCAGCCAAATCGGGCGCGGAATCAATCAGCGTACCGTCTAAATCAAACAGTACGCCGAGGGTGGTATTTTTCTGCACGACCAAACGATTATTAAAGACAAAGTTAACGCATTCTATACTGTCAAAACCAGTAGCGTTTATTTGACTTTGCGACAAGCCATCATGTAATTAACACTGGCGTCTTTGGTGACCACGAAAGGATGGGTTTTGGATTGCCAAGGTTGGTAACCAACGCCCGATAAAGCAACGACCTCCAAGCCCGATTGTCGTGCCATCGCCGACAACTCGCTCGGCTTAATAAAGGTATCGTATTGATGCGTGCCTTTGGGAATCCATTTGAGCAAATATTCTGCCGCGCCAATGGTCAACGCCCAAGCCTTTGGATTTCGGTTAATGGTCGAAAAAAACACCATGCCATTTGGCATCAAAAGTTCTGCCGCAGCATGTATCACCGAAGCAGGATCGGGCACATGCTCCAACAGTTCCATACAGGTAACCACCTCATATTCTGCTGGGTGCGCCTGCGCCCACGCCTCGGCCGTGGTCACTTGGTAATCAATGCTCAATTGCTCAGTGCCCGCATGGGCTCGGGCCACCTCTATTGAGTCCAATGCCATGTCCAAACCCGTCACTCGCGCACCTGCTTTTGCCAGCGACTCGCTTAAAATACCGCCACCACATCCAATATCCACCGTTTTGGCATTATTTAAATCCACATATTGTTCAATCCAAGCCATGCGCGTTGGATTGATTTGGTGCAGGGTTTTCAATGAGCCTTGCTCATCCCACCATTCATGCGCGTGTTGGGAAAATTTTTCAATTTCTTGAGCAGATATGTTTTGATAATCAGGGGTATGGACGTGGTTGTTCATGATGAAATGTCGCCTCAGTGAAAAGTGGGGGCTTGATGGGAAACGCCACCTGAGCGTTATTGCCAACTTACCGAAAGAATTTTACCATGAAAAAAGCCCTGCATTCGCAGGGCTTTTCGCAATCAAAACAGGTTGATTATTTGGTAACGTTTACACCAACCGCAGTCAATTCACGTTTCCATGCTTCAACTTGATTTGCAGGAACGCTTGCACCTTGGATGTCAACAGTTACGCGACGGTTAGGTTGCTCACATGCTTGACGTGCTGCTTTAGTACCTTTACAAGAAGCAGGAGAAACGATCAACTGACGTTCGCCCATACCTTGGCTAACGATTTTACCAGCAGGAACGCCTTGGCTTACCAAGTATGCTTTCACAGATTCTGCACGACGCAAAGACAAACGGTCGTTATAAGCATCAGAACCCCATGAGTCAGTGTGACCCACAACAACAGTTTGAGAATATGAATTGCGATTCAAGAAAGCAGCCAATCGACCCAACATTTCTTGACCAGCAGGACGCAAAGAAGCTTTATCAAAGTCAAACAATGTTGCCGCGTCCAAGTTCAAACTACCGTTCATGATAACTGGTGGTTTAACAGCAACCGCATCACAACCCACAACAGGGTTGCCATCAGGATAGTAACCAGTTTGCCAGCACAATTTGTCTGTGCCATTGGTCGCGCCGTAATCACCACTTACCCAGATTTGGCTGTCAGCCGCGTCTTGCACGTGACGGCTGTTTACAGCGTCCGCCATTGGTGTGATTGCAGCCGCATTTACTTGTGCCGCGAGGGCTAATGTTGCGACTAAAGAAGCAACTTTTACGAAGTTTTTCATGTTTCTCCTCTTATGGAAAGTGCGCAGTCAGCCTGCGAGAACGTTCACCACGAGTTCAAAATTATTTCAAACCCTAATTTAAACAGTGCCATTATAACTATTCAATGTGCACTCTGCAATATCATTTCTTACACAATAAATGCGTTATTAACACCGCACGAACTCATTGTGCCACAACTTTGTACGCTAAGTGACGGCAAAAACCAATTATGTTCTGTGAAGCGGTGTGTTCCAGTGTATTTTGTTTCAATTATGCAACACCTCTTTTGCATTGGGGCGACGCTTTTTCGTGCAAACAATCCTTAATTGTATGTTTTTCACAGCATCCCATTGCAAGGCATAAAGTCGACCTTCGCACTGTATATCGTGCGCGCGACATGTTAGAATGGCGCGTTGAATGTTGTCTTTTTTGAACAACGCTCGGACTTATTTAATCACAGGACATCTATGTCATCTTTTGCCAAAGAAACCCTTCCCATTTCGCTTGAAGATGAAATGCGCCGCTCCTACCTTGATTACGCCATGAGTGTGATTGTGGGGCGTGCCTTACCCGATGTGCGCGACGGGTTAAAACCCGTTCATCGTCGTGTGCTATATGCCATGCACGAGCAAAGCAATGATTGGAACCGCGCATACAAAAAATCCGCCCGCATCGTCGGTGATGTCATGGGTAAATATCACCCGCATGGCGACAGTGCGATTTACAATACCATCGTGCGCATGGCGCAAGATTTCTCTTTGCGCTACACCTTGGTGGACGGACAGGGCAACTTCGGTTCGGTGGACGGTGATGCCGCCGCCGCAATGCGCTATACCGAAATGCGTATGGCGAAAATCGGGCATCAGCTGTTGGAGGACATTGACAAAGAAACTGTAGATTTCGGCCCAAACTACGATGGCAATGAACGCGAACCACTGGTTTTGCCAACGCGCCTACCGAATTTACTCATCAATGGCTCGACAGGGATTGCCGTCGGTATGGCGACCAACATCCCACCGCATAATTTGCGTGAGGTGGTCAAAGCGTGTCTGCATGTATTGCACAACCCTGAAGCAACGGTCGATGAATTGATTGAACTGGTTCCTGCACCCGACTTCCCAACCGCTGGGATTATTTATGGTGTGTCTGGCGTGCGCCAAGGTTATAAAACAGGCCGCGGTCGCGTGGTGATGCGCGCACGCGTTCACTTCGAAGATTTAGAAAAAGGCAATCGCCAAGCAATTATTGTTGATGAATTGCCGTATCAAGTCAACAAACGCAAATTGCTCGAAAACATCGCCGAGATGGTCAATGACAAGCGCCTTGAAGGCATTTCCGATTTGCGCGATGAGTCGGATAAATCGGGCATGCGCATGGTGATTGAACTCAAGCGCGGTGAAGTCGCCGAAGTGGTTCTAAATAACCTATACAAACACACGCAATTACAAGACACGTTTGGCATGAACATGGTCGCGCTGGTCGATGGTCAGCCAAAACTGCTCAATTTGCGCGAAATGCTGGTGTATTTCCTTGAGCATCGTCGCGAAGTGGTCACGCGCCGCACCGCGTTTGAGTTGCGCAAAGCACGCGACCGTGCGCATATTTTAGAAGGCTTGGCGGTGGCATTGGCGAACATTGACGAATTCATCGCCATTATTAAAGCCGCGCCCACGCCACCTGTGGCAAAAACCGACTTAATGGCGAAACTGTGGGATTCTGAATTAGTCCGCGAAATGCTCGGTCGTACTGAAGGACGCGATTTATACCGCCCAGACGGTTTACTCCCCGATATGGGGTTGCAGGACAACGGCCTGTATCGTTTGTCAGACATCCAAGCGCAAGAAATTTTGCAAATGCGTTTGCAACGTTTGACGGGTTTGGAACAAGACAAAATTGTCCAAGAGTACAAAGACATCATGACGCACATCGCCGATTTGATTGACATCCTGTCGCGTCCTGAACGAGTGACCGCGATTATCGATGGCGAGTTGACCGCGATTGTTGAAGAATTCGGTGACGCACGTCGCTCGCAAATCGAGATGAACGCATCGGACATTGATATTGAAGATTTAATCACGCCGTGCGACATGGTGGTGACCTTGTCCAACACAGGTTATATCAAAGCGCAAGCGCTGTCCGAGTATCGCACGCAACGCCGTGGCGGCCGTGGCAAGCAAGCCGCTTCGACCAAAGGCGAAGAGGACTGGATTGAAAACCTATTCGTTGCCAATACGCACGATACGATTTTAAGTTTCTCGAATCGCGGTCGTCTGTATTGGACGCGCGTGTACGAAGTCCCAGCAGGCTCGCGCACTTCACGCGGCACGCCGATTATTCGCATGTTGCCACTTGAGGAGGGTGAGAAAATCACCGCCATGTTGCCGATTGATGCCAAAAATGGCGGCGGTTTTGCTGAAGACAAATACGTCTTTATGGCAACCAGTCTCGGTACGGTGAAGAAAACCCCGTTGTCGGACTTCTCAAATCCGCGCAAAGCAGGCATCATCGCGGTGAATTTGGACGAGGGCGACTATTTGATTGGCGCAGCAGTGACCGATGGCGCACACGATGTGATGTTGTTCTCTGATGCGGGTAAAGCCGTGCGTTTTGACGAAAACGATGTGCGCCCAATGGGTCGCAATGCACGTGGCGTGCGTGGTATGAACTTGGAAGAAGGACAAAACATCATCGCTTTATTGGTGGCCGAATCCGAAAGTCAGTACGTGCTCACTGCGACCGAAAACGGCTTTGGAAAACGCACGCCGATTACCGAATACACCCGTCATGGTCGCGGCACAAAAGGCATGATTGCCATCCAAACCTCTGAGCGCAACGGCAAAGTCGTTGCCGCGCAGTTGGTCGAAGAAGACGATCAAATCATGCTCATCACCCAAGGCGGCACCTTGGTACGGACACGCATTTCTGAAGTGCGCGTGGTCGGTCGCGCAACACAAGGCGTGACTTTGATTGGCTTGGATAAGGGCGATGTGTTGTCAGGCGTGCAAAAAGTCATGGTTTCGGTGGAGGATGAAGGCGAGTTAGACGAATCGATTGATGACAATGCAGATACACCGTTGTCTGGCGAAGCATCCAGCGACACATCAAGCGAGACCACCGCTGAAACGCCCACTGAGTAATATTACTCGCATCCGCATCACGCAAAAAACCGCTCAAGTCATGAGCGGTTTTTTGACACTTTGCCCACGATTTCATTAGGATACCTGCACCTGCGCCATCTCCATGGTGGGATAGTCGGTATAACCTTCAGATCCTGGGGTGTAAAATGTTGCGGGGTTGGGGGTATTTAATGCCGCACCTGATTGAACGCGTGCGGGTAAATCGGGGTTGGCTAAAAAGCCCGTCCCAAACGCCACAGCATCCACCCGTCCATCGGCGATGGCCTGCTCGGCTTCGTCTGCGGTGTAACCCATATTACCGACCAACACACCTTTGTAATATTCACGTGCGGGGGTCAATACGTCACCATGCTGTGCTTGGAAAAAATCGCCGCGCATGACGTGCCAGTACGCCAAATTAAAATCATTGAGTCGTTGCGCCAACCATGTGGTCAATACCACGGGATTGCTGTCAATCATGCTGTTGTAACTATTGAGCAATGAGGTGCGCACGCCCACGCGCTCAGAGCCAATCGCCGCGCACACCGCATCCAACACTTCGGTCAATAAACGCGCACGGTTTTCAACCGAACCACCATAGGCATCGGTGCGAGGATTTGCGCCATCACGCAAAAATTGATCGATTAAATAGCCATTGGCGGCATGGACTTCGACACCATCAAAACCCGCTGCCATCGCGTTTTTAGCCGCTTGGGCAAACGCCGCCACAATCGCAGGCAATTCGTCCGTGCGCAATGCGCGTGGCGCAACATAAGGCAATTTTCCTTGTGGTGTGTGCACATCGCCCTCAATCGCCACCGCGCCTGCCGAGACCACACCCGAATCATCCGCGTTCAACGCTGGGTGCACCGCGCGCCCCGCGTGCCAAATTTGTAAAAAAATCTTGCCGCCCTTGGCGTGCACCGCATCAGTCACCGTGCGCCAAGCTTCGACCTGCGCCTGCGTATAAATCCCTGGCTCTGTGGCAAAAGCCGAGGTGTTCGGCAAAATCATTGTGCATTCAGTCACAATCAACCCCGCGCTGGCACGCTGCGCATAATACTCAGCCATCAATGTATTGGGCATGTGATCCAGCCCTGCACGTGCACGCGTGAGCGGTGCCATCCACATACGGTTTTTAAATGTATTTTGACCCACGGCCAATTCTTTAAATAAAGCAGCGTCACTCATGTGTGTTTTCCTTATTTCCTTAATATCGCGTTTTATAAAATTGTTTTTCCACGGAGCATATCATAATCGTTTTCAACTGCCTCTGCAGAGCACACAAACACAGCAAAAACCATTCGCAACCTTTGATAAACCATAAAAGTTCGGCAAATCAACGCCTTGGGTCTATATCAAATAGCCTTTTTCAGCGATAATGGCGCATTCAAAATTTTTCAGCGAGTCCATCATGCCCCATCGTATCTTTAACTTTGCCGCAGGTCCCGCGGCTTTGCCCACGCCCGTGCTTGAAAAAATGCAGTCTGAATTGCTCGACTTTCAAGGCGCAGGCGTGTCCATCATGGAAATGAGCCACCGTGGCGCGGTCTATACCGAGGTATTCATGCGCACGCGCGAAGCGTTTCGCCGTTTGCTCAACGTTCCCGACAACTACCAAATTTTGTTCATGCAGGGCGGGGCGATTGGGCAAAATGCAATTATTCCGCTGAATTTATTGGGTGATGCAGCCAAAGGCGCGAATCAAACCATCGACAGCGTCATCGCAGGCGCGTGGTCGGTCAAAACCCAAAAAGAAGCCGACCGTTATGCGCGATCAGGTGGTGGTGAATGTCGCATCATTGCCAACTCGGACGATGGCACGGGCAAATATCTGTACTACCCAGAACCCGACACATGGCAACTGTCCGACAAACCCGCCTATGTCAATGTCTGCACCAACGAAACCATCCACGGCGTGGAATGGTACGCACCACAGTCGCTCGCAGATGACTTGGCAGCGCGTGACTCATTCCTTGTGGCCGACATGTCCAGCCACATCCTCTCGCGTCCACTCGATGTATCGCGCTACGGCGTGATTTACGGTGGTGCGCAGAAGAACATCGGCCCTGCGGGCGTGACCTTTATCATCGTGCGCAACGATTTGCTCGACCGTCAGCATCCGCTGTGCCCATCGGCGTTCAACTGGCGCAATGTGGCGGACAATGATTCAATGTTCAACACGCCACCGACTTTATCAATTTATATTGCGGGCTTGGTATTTGAATGGCTCAAAGCACAAGGCGGCGTGGCGGCAATGGCAGAAGTCAACGACGCAAAAGCCAAACTGCTGTATAACTTTATCGACAATTCAAAACTCTATCGCAACGATGTTCAGCCCAAATACCGCTCGTGCATGAACGTGCCGTTTTTCCTGCGTGATGAAAGTTTGAATGCCGAGTTCCTCGCGCAATCCCAAGCCGCAGGACTGGCCGCGCTCAAAGGGCACAAAATGGTCGGCGGTATGCGTGCGAGCATTTACAATGCCGTGAGTTTGGATGCAGTACAGGCTTTGGTGCGGTTTATGGGTGAGTTTGAATTGTCAAATTTCTAATTGATAACCTTATGTCAAAATACAGCGACTACATTGTATTTGTAGATGAAAGCGGAGATCATGGACTGGAAAACCTTCAGGACAATCATTACCCTGTCTTTGTGCTCGCTTGTTGTATTTTTAAGAAATCAGATTATATTCACAAGATCACTCCGCAAGTTCGCCAATTAAAGTTTGACATTTTTGGTCACGATCAAGTTATTTTACATGAATCGGAAATAGTCAAAAGAAAAGGGGCTTTTTCAAACCTATCAAAACAGATTCGTGAAGACTTAATTTTAGAGTTGACCTCGATTATAGAGACCAATACCTTTCACATTGTTGCTTGGGATGTGGACAAAAAACGACATGTAAAAGAGTATGGGAAAACCTCGAATCTTTATTATCATTCTTTTGAATCATGCTTAATCCAAATTTATGATTTGCTGACGGAGTTGGGTCAAATAGGCATTACACATATTGTTTGTGAATCTCGAGGCAAAGAAGAAGACCCAAGTTTAGAACTAGAATTCCGACGGATTTGTGACGGGAAAAATATTCGCAAAATTCAATTGCCTTTTGATTTAATCATCCTGCCAAAAATAGCGAACTCAGAAGGTTTACAATTGGTGGACTTGGTCGCCCGTCCGATTGGATTAAATTTATTGCGTCCAGAGCAACCAAATCGCGCTTATGAAATTATCGCCCAAAAACGGATATCACCGAGCACAAAAGATTTAAACAACCAACAGTTGGGACAATTTGTCTGGGTAGAGCCAGATCAATTATCTTTGTTCGATTATGACCCCGAAAAAGCAGAAGGGCCTACTAGAAGTCCAGTAAGCCCAACGCCGACCAAGTAGTCCCGATCCATTTGCGCTCATTCTATTATATTTGTGATATCAAGTAAACATTTTGTTTAAAATTCAACTTATGAACAACACCCCACTCACCCCCGAAATTCAAGCCGAAGTTGATCGCGACCTCGCCCCCATCCGCGTTGAAATTGACGCGGTGGATGCGCAGCTTTTACATCTGCTCAACGAACGCGCAAAACTCGCCCAGCGCGTTGGTGAAGTCAAACAAAAATACGACCAGCCCGTGTATCGCCCTGAGCGCGAATCCGTCATTCTCGAAAAAATCGCCGCCCAAAATCCAGGCCCACTGCCCACTGCCACATTGCAAACCCTGTGGCGTGAAGTGATGAGCGCATGTCGCGCGATGGAAGAGCCCGTCAAAGTCGCCTATCTCGGCCCTGCGGGCACATACACCGAGCAAGCGATGTTCAAACAATTCGGCCACGCGATTGTCGGTGTGGACTGTGTGAGCATTGACGACATATTCCACGCGGTTGAGGCGGGCGGTGCAACCTTTGGCGTGGTGCCAATTGAAAACTCGATTGAAGGCGCGATTAACCGCACGATGGATTTGTTGCTCAATTCGCCTTTGCGTGTGTGCGCTGAAGTGTCGTTGGCGATACAACATTCATTGCTGCACCGCACGGGCAACATGGCTGAGGTCACGACCATCGTCGCTCATCCGCAAGCGCTCGCGCAGTGCTATGCGTGGCTTAAACAACACTACCCGAATGTAACCCAAAAACCCGTGTCCTCCAATGCACAGGGCGCGAAAATGGCGGTGGACGACCCCGCAGTTGCGTGCATCGCAGGCGACTCGGCAGCGATGATGTATGAACTGCAAAAAGTCGCGGTCGGCATACAGGACGACGCGAACAACCGCACACGTTTCGTGGTATTGGGCAAACAGGTGTGCAGTCCCAGCCCAGCGGATAAAACCTCGCTCATCCTCGCCGCGCCGAATAAAGCAGGCTCGGTATTTGCCCTCATCGAACCGCTTGCACGGCATGGTGTGTCTATGGTGAGATTTGAGTCCCGCCCCGCGAAACAAAAAGGTTGGGAGTACTATTTTTACATTGACTTTATCGGGCATGTGGACGAGCCGCACGTCGCGGCAGCACTCAAAGAAATTGAAGCACAAGCCGCGTTTTATAAATGTTTGGGCTCGTACCCTGTAACGGCGTGAGACGATGAAAACATATCCTCAACTTCCGTCACAACCGATTGGCAAACTCTTATTAATTGGCGCAGGTTTAATCGGTGGTTCGCTCACCTTGGCTTTAAAAAAAGCCAATGCGGTACAACACGTCACGGGCGTGGGGCGGCGCGCATCGGTGATGCGCGAGGCCTTACAACTCGGATTGATTGACGATTTTGTCGCGCCCAATACCCCTGAGTACGCGCAAGCGGTGGCGAATGCAGACATCATTGTGCTCGCCATGCCTGTCGGACAAACAAAATCAGTGCTGCGCGATTTATTGCCCCATCTCGCGCCGCATACGATTATCACCGATGCGGGCAGCACCAAGCAGTCGGTGTATGAGGATGCGCTCGCGGTGTTGGGCAATAAAATCAAGCAATTCGTGCTCGCACACCCGATTGCGGGGCGTGAAATCAATGGCCCATCGGCAGCATTGGCGGATTTATACGTGGGTAAAAAAATCATGGTCTGTCCCACCGAGCACAACAGCGCCGCACAAATTCGCACGGTGGTGGGCATGTGGCAAGCCACAGGCGGACACGTATATGAATTGGATTTAAACGCGCACGATGCGATTTTCGCCGCCGTGTCGCACGTCCCACATGTACTCGCCTACGCGCTGATGAACCATGTCGCTGACGATGCACTGTGTGATGATAAATTCGCCATGGCGGGCGCGGGCTTTCGCGATTTCACCCGCATTGCCGCCGCCAGCCCAGAGATGTGGCGCGACGTGTGTCTAAACAACCGCGACGCCATCGTGGCAGATTTGGATGCCTATCTCACGCACGCGCAGGCTCTGCGCAATCAAATCGCCACCTCGGACAGCGAAGCATTATTGAATGAATTCACCCGCGCGAGCGAAAAGCGTTTGGCGTGGGGCAAAGACAAATAGAATCAATCCATCACAATGAACCAAATCACTCTAAAACCCACCCCCCACTGCTCAGGTGAAATTATTTTACCGGGCTCGAAAAGCATTTCCAACCGCGTGTTATTGCTCTCGGCTTTATGCCAAAAAGGGCAAGTCACGCGCGTGCGCGATGTGCTTGACTCGGACGATACGCGCGTGATGTTGGCCGCACTCAATGCTCTGGGCGTATCGGTCACTCAGGTCGCCGAGCATGACTACGATGTCACGGGCACAGGCGGCGATTTTGCCAACAAAAATGCTGATTTGTTTATGGGCAATGCGGGCACGGCGATTCGCCCTTTGACTGCGGTGTTGGCCTTGCAAAACGGCCGGTATCATTTGCACGGTGTGCCACGGATGCACGAACGCCCGATTGGTGATTTGCTGGATGCGTTGGTGCAAATTGGCGTGTGCGTTGAGTACACGGGCAATGTCGGCTATCCACCGTTCACGCTCTCGCCCGCACAGATTCCTGAGGGTGATTTGAGTTTGTCCATCAAGGGCAATGTGTCGAGCCAGTTCCTCACGGCGGTATTAATGGCCGCGCCTTTGCTGAATCAAAACGTGACGATTCACGTCATCGGCGAATTGATTTCTAAACCTTATATCGAGATTACGCTCAATTTAATGGCGCGCTTTGGCGTGCAAGTGGTGCGTGAGGGTTGGTCGTCGTTTACGATTGCGGCAGGCCCTCAATACCAGTCACCCAAAGAAATTTTTGTCGAGGGCGACGCGTCGTCGGCTTCGTACTTCATCGCTTTGGGCGCAATCGGTGGCGGCCCTGTGAAAATCCACGGCGTGGGTTTATCGAGCATCCAAGGCGATGTGAAATTTGCCGATGCCATGCAAATGATGGGCGCGAATGTGATGATGGGTGCGAATTGGATAGAGGTTCGTGGTGTGGATGAAGGCGGATTGCGCGCGATTGAACTCGATTGCAACCACATTCCCGATGCGGCGATGACCTTGGCAACTTCGGCTTTATTCGCCAAAGGCACGACGCGTCTGACCAATATCGCCTCATGGCGCGTCAAAGAAACCGACCGTTTGAGTGCAATGGCAACCGAATTGCGCAAAGTCGGCGCGAGCGTGGTTGAAGGTGCGGATTTCATCGAAATCACGCCACCTACGGATGATGCGTGGCGACACGCTGAAATCGACACCTACGACGACCACCGCATGGCGATGTGCTTTTCGTTGGTGGCTCTCTCCAAAGTCGGCGTGACGATTAACGAGCCTGAATGCGTGGCGAAAACCTTTCCGACTTATTTTGAGGTGTTGCAGGGTTTGTTGAAACAATGAGAGGCATGATATGAAGTCATATATAAAATCATTACTGGTTATGGTGGTGTTTGGCATATCCACACAAGCGCACAGTGCGACTTGTAAAGACGTACCGCAAAAAGATGAAATGCACTCTCAAACAGTATGCTTATATCCCAATATGAGCATAGAGCGTGCTTATGAGCACGCTCTAAAATCGAATGAGCCCGATGGTAAGCAGTTAAGAAAAGCCTTACCCAAAAAACATCTCGAAGAAAAAAGCACCCTTGCTTATGTGACCTACGAGCCAATCAGTCCCTCAAAATATCAAATTAATTTACTATATGACGGTGGTGAAACCATTTGGACAATGGTGAAAAAGAGCGGCAACGTAAAAATTATTTTTGATTATTACCCCGATTGAATTGATAACCATTCATTTAATAACTGATCATACCGCACCCAACGCGGTACACCTTTGCAAGGAGATTGCAGGTCAAGCCCGCAATGACTCTCTGCTGAAACAAATCACTCATAACCATGGCACTCAAATCCACCATCCACAAGGCCGAAGTGTCGATTGCCGATATGGATCGACATTATTATGCCGAACACAGCCTGACCATTGCCCAGCACCCATCCGAAACCGAGGAGCGCATGATGGTGCGCTTGCTCGCATTTATACTCAACGCACATGAGAGATTGACCTTTGGTAAAGGGCTGTCCACCGATGATGAGCCTGATTTGTGGCATGTCGATTACAGCAGCGACATTCGCCTGTGGATTGATGTTGGCCTGCCCGATGAGCGACGGATACGCAAAGCCTGCGGGCGTTCGGACGCGGTACGGGTTTATCTGTACGGCGGTTCGATTGCTGAGAAGTGGTGGCGCGACAATCAAAAAGCCATGAATGCGCTGGGTAAGGTTTCGGTGTTTATGTTGCCCGACACTTCGGGTTTGACCGCAGTCTGTCAGCGCAATATGTCGCTGCAATGCTCCATTCATGACGGCGAAGTTTGGCTCTCCGATGCCGCTGGCGCACATCTCGTGGCATGTGAGGTCTTGAAAGCCTAAGCACACAGATTGACCGATACCAACTCAATCACTGTTGCATGGATTACCAGACATTTCTCGCAACGACACCACGCACTACTCATCCTTACCGATACTGTGCCAACATCTGCTTGATGTCATGAACAATGGTTTCAGGCTTGGCCTCATACGGCACAGACACAACCGTGCGTCCGTTCTCGTCCAGTAGGTATAAATTGGCGGTGTGATTCACGATGTAATTGGGCCCTGAACCCACTTTTTCATACACCACTTGAAACTGCTTGGCCATTTGACGCGTGTGCTCAGGATCGGTGTACGCGCCTGTAAATGTCGGGTTAAATGCCGCCATATACTCTTTCAGCACCCCCTGTGTGTCACGCTCGGGGTCAACGGTCACAAACACCACACGCACTTTATCGGCATCCGCGCCGAGTTGACTCATCACCACTTTCATCTTGCCCAAGGTGGTCGGGCAAATGTCAGGGCATTGGGTATAACCAAAAAATACCGCAGACACTTTGCCTTTTTGTGGACTGTTGATTAGCAATGGTTCACCGCGATGTGAGGTCAGCGGAATGTCTGTATGTAAATTGCTGGCAGTGACGTTGTTGTTCAAATACTGCGCCGTCGGTTGGCAAGCAACCAGCATGACACTGAGCACCAATGCGCTCAAGACAACTCGGACGAAACGTTTCATAAAGGTTTCCTTTTTAATTTGTGCGATTTGATTTTAAACTGCTGGTCAACGATTCCAAAGACACCGTGCGCACACCGCTGTCTTGATTGTTTTGACTGGGTGTATTTGGCTGCCACACCTGACCAAATATGATTTCCAAAGACAACTCACGCAAGCCTTGCGCAAATTCGCCGTAAATTTTCTCGCGCCATTGTTGCTGTTCTGACGCATCCAGTGCGCGCAAACTCGGACTGAGATTCAACACATCGTTCCATAATGTTTCAACATCGTGGTACTGCAAACGCACTGTCTCGACATCCAACACGGGCAAGCCAAAACGCAACGCCTGCAAGCGGGCGCCTGTATCCATGATGTTGGGCAGGTGATTAAAATGCGTCAGCCATTGCCCATCACGATTGACCAACTCAGGCACAGCACCTGCGCCGAGCATGGCAAACAGCACTACCCCATCGGGCGCGAACCACTGAGGCAGTTGTTCAAACAATGACAAAACATTTTCTGCGCACAAACCATCCAACACAAACGGTGCAAGCACCAGTTGCGCATCTGGCTTGGCGGTAAATGCCTGCCATGTGTGGCTCTGAACTGAATCGTTTGCAAATGGATTGAGTTTTTGCCACCAACCTTGATGGGGTAGGGCAGCCACCATGTGCCACTGTTCAATGCGCATATCGGGATAAGCCTGTTTCAATTCCGCCATGGGTAAAGGCGCAGGGCTGATTTCGCGCAAACGGTTGGATGTCTGCGTGGGCCATTTGATAACGCGCGCACGCTGCATCAACTCACGCGCAACGTGGTGCACCAAATTATCGGGAAGTAGTGTGCGCGAAGGCTTCATGTACTTGGCAAAGGGATGGATTGATTGGATAATGCAACATCCCGATGGGAATGTTCACTAAATGCCATGCGATTTTATCACGACCGACCCCAGAACAGACTGAGAAACGCACTGTCCCGTGTACAACACTGGCAAATCCGCCTCAACAACCATCTTGCCAAATGGGTGGGCGGTTGCGTTCTGTGCGGACGTGGCTCGCGCAACCATGCCATCTCTGCTCGATTGTGTGCACACTGCTTGCAACAATTTCCCCATCACCTTACTGATTCAACCGAATTTCATCGTTGCGCACAATGCGCCCATTTGCTCACCACGGCTGAAACACATTGTTTGGCGTGTGTGACCGAACCGCCCGCATTCACCGAAACACTGACGTTCGCCGACTATGCGCAACAATTACAACACGTTTTATTGCAATACAAATTTCACAACGCGCTGCACCTCGCACCGATGTTGGCAGACTTACTGCACCACGCTTTGTTGCACTACGCCCGCACACACCAGCCAGATGTGATTGTACTCGTACCGCAATTGGACACGCGCACGTCTGAACGTGGCTTTAATCATTTGCGTCTGCTCATGCAGCACATTGCTCTGCGCAACATTTGGGACAAAACGCCACCGATATACGCGCCCGAGGCACTCGTGCGCCTGCACCACGAACATTTGCAAATTCATGTCAAACCCGATGCGCGCCGCAAACAGGTCAAAAACGCCTTTGCGGTTTTGGATAAATCCTTATTTGAAAACGCCCATGTTTTGGTGGTGGATGACATCATCACCACGGGCGCAACGCTCAATGAAATCGCTCATGTGCTCAAAAAATCAGGCGCGCATCGCGTGGATAATTTGGTCATTGCACGCACACGCAAAACCCCACTCAAGTAAAATACGCTTTTGATTTAATCGCGCGCCACTATGTTCAACCTCGTTCTCGTTCATCCTGAAATCCCCCCCAACACGGGCAACATCATTCGTCTGTGCGCCAACACGGGTTGCCAGCTTCACCTCATTAAGCCATTGGGGTTTCCTTTGGACGATAAGCGCATGGTGCGCGCAGGTTTGGACTACCACGAGTTCGCGAATTTAAAAGCCCACGAGTCTTGGGACGAGTTTATCCGCACCACCCAGCCCGATGCCACGCGAATGTTTGCCCTGACCACCAAAGGCTCAAACGTCTTGACCGAAACCACGTTTCAGGCAGGCGACTGGTTTGTACTGGGTTCAGAAACCGCAGGGCTGCCTGATGCGGTGCGCGATTTTTTCCCCGCTGCACAACGCATTCGCCTGCCGATGATGCCAAACAACCGCAGTTTAAATTTATCCAATACCGCCGCAATTATGGTTTATGAAGCATGGCGGCAATGTGGTTTTAGCGGTGGTGCATGACGGATGATGTCTGTTTGCGTTACACTGACTCATCCCACACTTGATTGATGATTATTTTGAGGTATTTATGACCCCACATTTCACACCCCCCGATTGCGTTGCCACAGATGTACAACGCGCGCTTGAAGAAGATATCCGCACAGGCGATTTGACCGCATTGCTGATTGATGCCAAACAACAAGCACACGGGCGCATCATTGCACGCGAGCCTGCGATTTTATGTGGGCAACCGTGGTTTGACGAGGCATTTCGTCAAGTGGAGCACAACGTACAACTGATTTGGCACGTGGCCGAGGGCGATGCCATTGAACCCAATCAAGTTTTGGTTGAAATGTCGGGCTCGGCACGTGCATTGGTCACGGCTGAGCGCACGGCACTGAATTTTTTACAATTGCTCTCGGGTACTGCCACCACCGTGAACACCTATGTCAAAGCCATTGCTGGGACACGCGCGCAGGTGGTGGACTCCCGCAAAACCATTCCTGGTCTGCGTCTCGCGCAAAAATATGCCGTGGTGGTCGGCGGCGGCGTGAACCACCGCGTGGGCTTGTACGACGGCATATTGATTAAAGAAAACCACATTGCCACGGCGGGTGGGGTCATACCTGCACTGGAACATGCGCGTGCGATTGTGTCCGCGCCCGATGTCGCAGCGCGCGCGGTTGCGCCGTTCATCCAAATTGAGGTTGAGACGCTGGCGCAGTTGCAAGAAGCCTTGTTTGCGGGTGCGAAAATGGTTTTACTCGACAATATGACCCACGAGCAAATCGCCCAAGCGGTCAAAATCAACACCGAACAATTTGCACGACAAGCGATTTTAGAAGTCTCGGGCAATGTCAGTTTGGACAACATCCGCAGTTACGCAGAATTGGGCGTGGATCGTATTTCGATTGGTGGCTTAACCAAACACGTGCGCGCGATTGATTTTTCGATGCGAGTCAATGCGATTTAATAGTGAGAAACACCATGACAGAACAAAAATTATTTGAAGTCGATTACGATTTGCCCGAATCCGAATCAGGCGCGGTCTGCAATATCAAAACCGCCACAGCATGGGCACAGGTTCCCTCAGAACCCAATGCCCAAGAACGCGCTGAACTGATTGCACGCATCAAAGCAGGCTTGAAAAAACACAACGCGCTGTTGGTGGCGCACTATTATGTGCACCCTGATCTGCAAGATTTGGCAGAAGAAACGGGCGGCATTGTCTCGGATTCTTTGGAAATGGCGCGTTTTGGTCGTGACCACTCTGCGCAAACCTTGATTGTTGCGGGCGTGCGCTTTATGGGTGAGTCGGCCAAAATTTTGTCGCCCGAAAAAACCGTGCTGGTGCCAGATTTACGCGCTGAATGTTCGCTGGATTTGGGCTGTCCGATTGAAGAATTTTCTGCCTTTTGCGATGCACATCCTGATCGCGAGGTGGTGGTGTATGCCAACACCTCAGCGCAAGTCAAAGCCCGTGCCGACTGGATGGTGACCTCATCAATTGCACTGAAAATCGTGTCGCACCTGCATGCACAGGGCAAAAAAATTCTTTGGGCACCTGATAGACATTTGGGCGGTTACATCCAACGTGAAACAGGTGCCGACATGTTGTTGTGGCAAGGCTCGTGCATCGTGCACGACGAATTCAAAGCGATTGAACTCGAACAATTGATTGCCAAACACCCCGACGCCAAAGTATTGGTACACCCTGAATCGCCCGAAAGCGTGGTCGCGCTGGCGCATGTGGTCGGCTCAACCTCGGCGATTTTAAACGGTCCTGCGCAATTTCCTGAAGTCGATACCTTCATCGTAGCCACCGACAATGGCATGATGCACAAACTGCGTCAAAAATACCCCCACAAAACCTTCATTGAAGCACCCACGGCAGGGCAATCGGCCACCTGTAAAAGTTGTGCCCACTGCCCATGGATGGCGATGAATGAATTGCGCAATCTCGCGGAGGTGATTGATAAAATCGGTACAGGCTACAATGAAATCCACATTGACCCAGCCATTAGTGAGCGCGCCAAATTGCCAATCGCACGTATGTTGGATTTTGCCGCTGCGCAAAAAAAATGGGAGCAAGATAAGGTGCAAGCCGATTTTCAACCGAATATTGGCCCCGCCTAAATCCAATTGGTCGGCTCTCCATGGACAAACAAAGAGGATGCCAAAAGCATCCTCTTTGTATACCAACAATATATTGAGTGCTCTGATTTAATCCGATACCACCGCAAGAGCGCGAGCAATCACCAAGTATTTATCCACAAAAATCTGTGCCAAGCGCAGCAGTTCGGCTCGGTTTTCTCTCTCAGTTTGTAGGGTTTTGCCTTCGTGCATCAACAAGTGTCCTTGAGCACTTAAAATTTGCCACACAAAATCCGCCCACTCTTTGGGTTTGCGCAAGCCTTGCGTGTACGCCAACAAGAACAATTGATTGATGCGGTTGTAGGTAATGGCACCACCAGAAACTGGGCTGACCAAATAAGACACATCTGAACTGACGCGACTGACTTCCATCAAATGACGGTTCAAACGTGCGCAACGCTCGGTCGCACTGGCAATCACCGCATCCTCCTGCACCAACACCAAGTCACCTTTACCATGCAACAAACTCAAAGCCTCGTACAACTGGTTGCGATTGAGTGTCTTATCAAGTCCCGCCATAATTTCCACGACATCGTGTGGTTTGTGGTCTGCCAAAACATCCAAAATCGGTTGGAAAATTTCAGGACGCAGGGACACCTCTCTGTGGCTGCGAATGGTCAACACCACGTCCTCGACTGGCGTAATCAGTAAAAAACGCAATTGTTGCCAAGTCTGCTCGACCTGCACGCTGCTGATTTTGCGAGCGCCTTTGACCCAATAATCTTTGCGAAATTGTTTGTTCAGCAAATAGTCTTTGGCCGTTTGTGCAAAAGAGGGGTCGGGGATTTTTGCCAAAAATGCCTGTTGTTCTTCATCAAACAATCCCGTCGCGAAATCTTCTAAAAAATTCGCCGAGCAGGCATAACTGACTTTGGCATCTTCTAACCAATTTTGCATGTCCGAAAAATACATCGGATGCCAATCACGATTGAAGTATTCATGCGCCAAGTAGTAGGGGTTTTGCTTACTGATCTCTTGAATGCGCTCAGGAATGGCGGGGACTTGACGGGTGTAACTGTGGCTCAATGCCAATAAATCTTGGGTGAATGCCACCGAGTCTTTGACCCTTTGCACCATGCCTTGACCCACTGCCCCCATGACATGGGCATGTTCGGCCAACAAATGGCGAATCGGTCCCGCAGCTGCCCAACCTGGTAAGGTGTTGTAACTGATGTACAGCACACCACCGACTTTGAGTTTACGGCGAATAAAATCAACCAAAATATGACGGTTCTCGTTGGACACCCACGACCAAATGCCGTGCAAACCAATAAAATCAAAATCGGGCAAATCAGTACGACTACAAAACTCGCCAAACGCTTGATCCACAATATGCGCAGAACTGCCCGCTTGCTCTGCCAACTCCTGAGCGAAACCCGCTTGTGCGGGATTAAAATCCGTTCCCCACCACGCCGCGCTGCCCGCTGCCGCGTGGGCATTGAGTGACACGCCTTGTCCAAACCCCAGTTCACAAGCCGCCGCCACTTTAGGTGCAGCCAAGCCCGCCATTAAAAACGGCAACACCACCCGATTGGGGTTCAGTTCTGTGTAATAACCATACGTGTAGTTAATGTCACTGACATAACCATCTGACCATGCAGACATATCATACTCCTTAATTTTTAATGGCAGGTTTAAATCGAATTCAATTTTTGGGCGTCATAATCGTTGGCAACGCCTTGGGCAATTCGCGCTTATAGTCCAAACTATAATGCAATCCGCGTGACTCATGGCGAAAACGCGCGCTGTTTATAATCAATTCAGCGCAGGTGATGAGGTTGCGCAATTCAATCAAATCGGGCGTGATTTGATATTGCGTGTAGTAGGTGTTGACTTCTTCTTTGAGCAGGCGCACGCGCTTTCCTGCCCATTCAAGCCGTTTGTTCGAGCGCACAATGCCCACGTAGTTCCACATTGCTTGGCGCAAAGCATCCCAACTGTGGGTAATCATCACCGCCTCATCGGCAGGAATCACCCGTGAAGCATCCCATTCAAGCAATTCGGGGGCTTCGTATTTGAAATTCTTCGCTGCCACTTGTGTGATGTTTTGCGCCACAGATTGGCCCATCACCACACATTCGAGCAAGGAGTTGGAGGCCAAACGATTCGCACCATGCAAGCCCGTATAAGATACCTCACCAATCGCATACAAATTCTGAATATCCGTGCGACCCGCCAAGTCCGTCGCCACGCCACCACAGGTGTAATGCGCACCTGGGGCAACAGGAATCGGTTGGCGCGCCATATCAATCCCCAACTCGGCGCATTTGGCATAAATATTCGGAAAGTGCTCGCGCAAAAAGGCTTCAGGTAAATGCGTCATGTCCAAATACACGCAGTCAATGCCGTTTTTCTTCATTTCAAAGTCAATCGCACGGGCAACAATGTCACGTGGCGCAAGCTCACCACGCTCATCGTGGTCAAACATAAAGCGATAACCTGATTGGCCGTCTTTACTGGGCAAACGCAAAATACCGCCTTCACCACGCAAGGCTTCGGAAATTAAAAACGATTTGGCATGAGGATGATACAAACAGGTTGGGTGAAATTGCATGAATTCCATGTTGACCACACGACAACCCGCGCGCCACGCCATGGCGATGCCATCACCCGAATTGCTGTCGGGATTGGTGGTCACTTTATACACCTTGCCTGCACCGCCCGTTGCCAACACACTGAAACGCGCCTGTATCGAATCAATTTGATGGGTGGCGCGATTTTGCACATACACGCCGTAGCAGCGCGCATCTTTGCTTTTCTGCTCAATCAAGCGTTTGTGTTTGTCGGTAATCAAATCAACCGCTATGCTGTTCTCAAACACTTGGATATTTGCACGCTCACGCACCCGTTGCGCCAACACGGTTTGCACCGCATGACCCGTAAAGTCATCCACATGCACCACACGGCGGTGGCTGTGTCCGCCTTCGCGGGTCAGATGCAACTCGCCATTTTCAGTATTGAACTGAACCCCTTGTGCCATGAGCCACTCGATTGAATCGGGGGCATGGGTGATGATGTACTTAATCGCTTCGAGTTCGCCCAACTCTGCGCCTGCGACAAAGGTGTCGCGCACATGATTGTCAAAGTTATCCTCATCGTCCATCACCGCAGAAATCCCACCCTGGGCTTGATCCGATGAGCCGCTGATGAGTTGTCCTTTGGAAATTAGGGCAATTTTATACTTCGAATCCAGCGACAAGGCGCAACTCATGCCCGCCAAACCACTACCAATAATCACCACATCAAATACTTGAGACATCGTTTGCTTTCTATTCTACGGTCTATCAATTTTTAAGTCGGTTAAACATGCGACATACGCACACTACGACCACAAGGCTATTTTCAGCGCGCGCACATAGTCATCAAGCGTTGCGTCGCTCAATCCGTTGGACTTGGCATGTTTTGCCTCATCGGTATCCAACGCCCACACAGGATTGGGAAAATTCGCATCACTCTTAAAGCGCGGAATCACATGCCAATGCAGATGCGGGGTCATATTGCCCAAACTCGCCAAATTCACCTTGATGGGCTTGAGCACCTCGCGTTGCACACGCTCAACCAGATAAACTGTTTGCATCAGTGTTTCACGTTGCTCATGCGGTAAATCGGTCATTTCAACCACATGCTCGCGCCAAATCACGCGTGTAAACCCTCGAAACAATGGGTCATCAACCAGCACCACGCGCAATTGCTCATTTTGCCAAATCAGCGTGCCACCCACCTGCTCGCATAAATTACAACCAGCAACTTTGGCATTATCCCACTCATCCCAATTCATGTTTTTTCCAATGTTATGCGCGGATGGCCGTACCGACCGCAGCGTCGCTCAAAAGCGATTGCAATAAAATATGCGGCTCACGCCCATCCACGATGTGTACCGCACCCACGCCACGTTGGGCGGCATCCAATGCCGAATCAATTTTGGGCAACATCCCACCATACAAGGTTCCGTCGGCCTTAAGTGCCTCGGCGCGCGCACCATCAATCTCGGCAATCAACTCACCTTGTTTGTCCAACACACCCTTGATGTTGGTGAGCAACATCAATTTATGCGCACGCACCGCGCAAGCAATCTCGCCCGCCGCCACATCCGCATTGACATTGTGCGTCACGCCCGCATCATCGGCGGCAATCGGTGAAATCACAGGGACAAATTCTGCCTCAATCAAGGCATCCAGTACCGCCGTATCCACGCCCACCACATCACCAACCAAACCAATATCATGCTGCACACTTGCATCTTGCGCATCGGGTAAAAGCAATTTTTTCACACGAATCATGCGACCGTCTTTGCCGCTCACGCCAACCGCGCGCACGCCAAAACTTTTACCCGCTTGGTTAATCAAATTGACAATCTGCCCCTGCACATTGCCACACAGCACACCATCGACAATCGCCATGGTGTCGGCATCGGTCACACGCATCCCTTGAATAAATTGTCCCTCAATACCGACGCGTTTGAGCATCGCATCAATCTGTGGGCCGCCGCCATGCACCACCACCACATCCACACCCATCGCGGACAGAAGCGCGACATCCTGAGCAAATTGCTGCTGCAGCGATTCATCGGTCATGGCATTGCCACCGTATTTGACCACAATGGTTTTGTCTTGTAATTGGTTCAAACGTTCAGAAGTCGCTGAGATTCCAGCGGCTTTAATCGCAGGCACTCGTTGAGCAGCCTCTGAAATGAGTTCGGGAACGGATAAGTAGAGCATGGTCACCTCCTTGATAAATTAAGGCTCTGCGCAGTCATCATAGCGAATTTTTCCAACCATTTGTTTGAAGGTTTTTTCAGATGCCGCTCGCTCAACATCGGTGATGTCTGGCTGTTGGTGATTGGCGCAATTGGCCCAATGATAATCCAATAATTCCAAATTCATGGCATCTGCAGATTGCGCCCAACGATTCAATGAACGAGCAACACACGCCTTTGGACTGGCGTTGTCACGACAACTTTCAGACAAAATGCGCGTGGCTGCTGCGGTTTTTTGTTCTGATGCTGGGCTTTGCAACAGTCGTGCAATTGTTTGGCACTGCGGTATTTGTGCGGGTTGAAAACCATCTAATATTTGAAATTGCTGCGCTTGTCTCGCGCTGCGTTTCACCCGATCCAACTCATAAAAAAATTGGTCGCGTTGCACCATACGTGCGCGGACTACTTCTACTGCAGGATGTGCAATAAAGTTAGATGGGTTGCGTAAAAAGTTTTGAATCCGCTCATGCTCTGCATCATTGTGCGCTTGGGCGTTTTTGTCGTCATACAAACTGATGAGGCGATCTGCGTTGAGTGCCAAGGTTGATTGGAGTTGGTGTGCGCTGACTTTTTGGTCATCGTAAGTCGCACGCGCATGGCACAACTCCGTATCCCACTCAAATACCTGCGTCTTTGCCACAACGAAACCGCTGGCAAACGCATGGGTCACCAGCAAAGCCGTCGCACAAACAAGTCGAGTGTTCATCACAAAATCCTACCGCATATATTTAAAAGGGTGGCTCGTCATCATACGCCGACAATGGCGGTGTGTCATCCACCAAAACATCATCTTTAGTACGGGTCTTGGCTTTTGTTTGGGCGGCGGTTTTTCTCATCGCTTTGGCAGGCTTACTGACTGCGTCCACATCATCTTGGGCTGCTTTTGCTGTTGCGCCTTTTTTCTCTGTGGCTTTGGGCTCTTTGGGTGTTTTGGCTTCAAACTCAAACACGGTTTTGCCCGCTTTTTTATCCCACACCAAATACGCCTTAAATAATCGGCCTGTGCGTGCGGATTTAAAGTTGGTGAGTAAGTCGGTGCGCCCAACCGTCAACAGTTTGGTCATTTGTTCGGGCTCAATGATTTGTTGCAAGATGACCTGCCCCGAACGGAAGTCGCAATTTTTCTCTGCGCCCACTGCGTTTTCACAGTAGTAGCTCAAGCCATGCTCATAGACATTGCCACCACACTTCGGACATTTACCCAAAGCGGTTTTTCCTGTGAAGTCGGGGGTTTCTTCATCGTCACGCGATTGGCCAAAGTCGAACTCCATTTTGTATTTTGCAGGTGATTCAGCATCTTCGACAATCCGTAGTATCGCAGCAAACGGGCGACCCATTTTGCTGCGAAAACCTTGTAACAATGGTGTTTCACGGTTTTTGAGCAAGTCCTCAACCTCGGCAATCTCAAACGTGCGCCCACCTGGGGTTTTGCTCATATTAAATTCGCACTGGGTGCAGGCAAAGCGTCGGTAGTTTTCTTTGATTACGCCACCGCAATTGGGGCAGGGGGTTTTGAGTGTCGCGTAATCCCCTGGCACGGTGTCGGCTTGATATTCTTTGGCGCGCTTGACAATGATTTGCGTCATCTGGGCAATTTCGCGCATAAAGGTATCGCGTTTGAGTTCGCCACGCTCCATTTGCGCCAGCTTGTTTTCCCAGTTGCCTGTGAGTTCGGCCGAGGTCAACTCCTCCACGCCCAAGCCACGCAAAAGGGTGAGCAATTGAAATGCTTTGGCGGTCGGGATGATCTCGCGCCCTTCGCGCACCAAGTATTTTTCAGTGAGCAGACCTTCAATAATCGCTGCGCGGGTGGCAGGCGTGCCCAAACCTTTACCGCTCATGGCGGATTTGAGTTCTTCATCATCCAGCAATTTGCCCGCACCCTCCATCGCCGAGAGCAAGGTTGCTTCACTGTATCGAGCAGGCGGGCGGGTTTGCAGCCCCTTGGGCTCAACCTTGTCGGTTTTGACCTTTTCATCGGCGGCGACAGCAATCAGCAAATCTTCGTCCTTTTGTTGGTCGCGCCCATAAATTGCCAACCAACCTGCGCTGGTCAGCACGCGACCTTCGGTTTTAAAATGATGTCCCGAAACTTTGGTGATGCGCGTGGTCACCATGAATTCGGCAGGTGGGAAAAACACTGCTATAAACCGCTTGACCACCAAGTCATAGAGTTTTTGCTCAGGCTCAGACAGGCTTTTCGGTGCTTGCAACGTAGGAATAATCGCAAAGTGGTCTGAGATTTTGGTGTTGTCAAAAATTCGCTTGTTCTTTTGGTGTTTGCCGACCCAGTCGTTTTTCTCAATCTGCTGGGCAAAACGGGTGTAGTTGTTTTGCTCTTTGAGCATTTCAACCGTTTGTTTGACCGTATGGACATAGTCCTCGGGCAAGGCTTTGGAATCGGTACGTGGGTAGGTCAGAACTTTGTGTTTTTCGTACAAAGCCTGCGCCAAGCCCAAAGTGTTTTTCGCTGAGAAGCCAAAACGCGCATTGGCTTCACGTTGCAAACTGGTCAAATCAAACAGTGCAGGTGCCATTTGCGTGGTCGGTTTGGACTCTTCAGTGACCGTTCCCGACTGACCTTTGCATGCCATGACCACAGTTTCGGCGGCGGTTTTACTCCACAGACGGTTTTCTTTGCGCTCGGCATCCTCTAAGTTTTCTTTGGCGTTTTTATCAAACTTGGGATCAAACCAACGCCCTGTGTAAATGCCTTGTGCCGCAATGAACTCCGCATGGACTTCCCAGTAATCGCGCGACACAAATTTACGAATCGCTTCTTCGCGCTCAACCACCACCGCCAAAGTCGGCGTTTGCACCCGTCCGACTGTGGTGAGAAAGAAGCCACCGTCGCGCGAGTTGAATGCAGTCATCGCACGCGTGCCATTAATCCCAACCAACCAATCGGCCTCCGAGCGTGAACGCGCCGCATCGGCCAGATTGAGCATTTGTGCATCGGTACGCAAGTGTGCCAAACCATCGCGGATGGCTTGCGGTGTCATGCTTTGCAGCCACAAGCGTTGTGAAGGTTGTTTGGCTTTGGTGTATTGCATGATATAACGAAAAATCAATTCACCCTCACGCCCCGCGTCACAGGCGTTGATGATTTGGGTGATGTCTTTACGACGAATCAATTTGGCCAAAGATTTGAGTTTGGTCTCTGATTTGGCAATCGGGCGCAAATCAAAATGCGGTGGGATATGCGGTAGGTGGGTGAAACTCCATTTGCCACGTTTGACATCATATTCTTCGGGCACACACAGTTCGAGCAAATGTCCGACCGCCGAACCGATAACGTATTCATCGTTTTCGTGGTGATCATCTTTTTTCACGCAACCACCAACGGCGCGCGCAATGTCATTGGCAACCGATGGTTTTTCGGCAATGATGAGGGTTTTGCTCATGTTTTGAACCTTTGAGACGTTTTTGGTTGTGACAGCAACAACACAAAACCCACGTTCAGACAGTGAATTGCGTGGGTTGTGTCAATATGGTGCCCATAATACCCGTGTTTCAAGGATGGATGCAAGTTTGCCAAAGGTTTGCCGTGATTTTTGTCACATGCTCCCTATTCTGTGGGCACATCTGCCCAACACCAGCAGGCAAACCAAATGGCCAGTCTGTATTAGTTGGGTTTAATTTTTGGTGTTGTACACAATGGTCACGACCACACGGACTTTTTTGTGAATGGTGCTGGTGCTGTACGAGCCACCGCCACTGTCATCACCCTCAGAGTCGCCGTCTGCCGCCAAAATATCAAACGTGCCTTGCGAGGCCGAGCGCATCGTACCGACCTGAGCGTTGCCGTTTTTGGCAAATTCATCGGCGCGGATTTTGGCATCCTTGGTCGCTTCGCCAATCAACGCGAGCTTGATGTCACTCAAGTTACCCACCATAAAGCGCACATCGCCCACATCCAATTGATGACCTTGGGCTTGATAATCAATGATTTTGTCACGCGCTTCTTGGACTTTTTGTAAATCCTCGGTTTTCACAAATACCGTCATGGAAGCATCGTAACCGCGTTGTACGCTTTGCTCGCGCCCTTGCTCGTTGGTGATGGTTTCATAATGTGGTTGCACATCTTCCGCGCCATAACTTAAGGCTTCGGCTTTAAAACCATATTGCGCCAAGAACCCTTCCAAGGCAGGTTTTTCTTGACGCAAATTTGCCAAAGCACTGGCAAAGTCCTCACCACGGCTTTTAATGGTCACGCTCCACTCGGCATTGGTGGCATCCACGGCTTTTTCCGCCACCCCTTTAACCGTGATGGTCTGCTGGGTGGCACCGATTTGTTTGGCCTGCACACCAAAGATAAACGCCGCCGTTGACATTCCGACCGCCAGCAAAACCCCTAAAATAATCAAACCTTTTGAAGTCGATTGTGGTGCGTGCTCCATGAATTACTCCTAAATATATGTAATGAGACCATCTTACCAACAAAACGCCCACATGATGGCAACATCAGTCCTTTATCGCCAACAGCAAACACATCATTTAAAACGCAACTACCTTAAATAACGGTATAAAGCGGTGATAATCAATTGTACTGCTGCCAGTGTGGTCACCCACTTTAAAATCAACACCCCACGTTGCTCATTGATGCGCCCGCGTAAAAATTTGCCCACATACGTGCCTGTGAGCGAACCCGTGAGCATCATCAGCATGATTTGGCTGTATGAAAAAAACGCAAAACCCGCAGCCACATAAGTCGCCACTTTAAAGGCGTGCATCGTCCCCATCATCGCCGATTGGGTGAGGATGACTTCGTCTTTTTTCAGGCCTTTGTGCAGCAAAATCGGTGGCAACATCAAGCCCATAGAACCGATAAATAAGGATGAACCCGTGAGCCACGCACCAAGCACGGTCATATTGTCAAACAACACACCCAAACCTTGAATCAGGCGCGTCCATGTGATGAGCAATATAAACACCCCCAAAATCAGAGGCAAATGCTCAAACGAAAACCGATTCAGGGTAAAGTATCCAATCACCCCGCCCAGCAGTGCGCCTGGTAAAAAGGGCAACATCAAACGCCGCCACGGCACCAATCGCCAATCGAGCAACAACCGTGAGAGGTTACTGACCAATTGCGTCGCACCGTGAATGGGAATCACCAAATTGGCACTCAAAACATTGGTTAAAAACACCAGCAACAACATCCCACCGCCCACGCCAATGGCCGAAGTAATCGCCGAAGTCGTGGCGCACAGGGCAAATAGTGCGCCGTCTGTCCATGTGAGCATGATAAAATACCCGTTCAATCAAGCAGGGGCAATAATGCCCCAGTTAGAATTTATTTTAAGTGACCACTATAAATGACACGCCGCATGATGTCCATTGATACACACGAGTCCACAGACAATGACACCATTGTCGCCATCGCCACTGCCGCAGGGCAGGGTGGTGTGGGCGTGATTCGCGCATCGGGCTCGAGCGAGACCATACACGCGTTGATGCAGGCGGTGTGTCAGCAGCGCACGCTCACACCGCGTCACGCGCATTACGGTGCGTTTGTGGATGCTGACGGTGCGCCAATTGACCACGGCATTGCCCTGTATTTCCCCGCACCACACTCTTATACGGGTGAGCATGTGCTGGAATTACAAGGTCACGGCGGCCCCGTGGTGATGCAATTGTTGTTGCGCCGTTGTCTGAACGCCGTTACCAATATTCGCCTTGCGCAGGCGGGCGAATTCACCCAACGCGCCTTTCTCAACGACAAAATGGACTTGGCGCAGGCAGAAGGCGTGGCCGATTTAATCAGCGCGGCGACTGAATCGGCCGCGAAATCCGCAGTGCGCTCGCTGTCTGGAGTGTTCTCCAACAAAATCCACGATTTGGTCGCACAGGTCATTCACCTGCGCATGTTGGTTGAAGCCACCTTGGACTTCCCTGAGGAGGAAATTGATTTTCTGCAAAAAGCCGATGCTTTCGGCCAGCTCGAGCGCATCCAAAATCAATTGGGCGCGGTGTTGCAATCGGCCAAGCAGGGCGCATTGTTGCGCAACGGCGTGAACATCGTGTTGGTTGGCCAGCCGAATGTGGGTAAATCATCACTGCTCAACGCTTTGGCAGGTCAGGACGTTGCCATTGTCACCGAAATTGCGGGGACAACGCGCGACACGGTGCAACAGGCGATTCAAATTGAAGGCGTGCCGCTGAACATCATCGACACCGCTGGTCTGCGCGAAACCAATGATGTGGTTGAGAAAATCGGCATCGAGCGCACTTGGGCGGCGGTGGCCAATGCCGACGTGGTTTTGCACTTAGTCGATGCGCGCGACCAATTGACCCACGATGACTCAGACAATCCAGCCGATGCCCAGTTGCTCGCGCAACTGCACGAGCGCGTGGCGCGCAACACGCCATTTTTGACGTTGTTCAACAAAGCGGACACCTTAAATGAACCACCCAGCAACCCTGATGAAAACAGCCTGTACCTGAGCGCGAAAACAGGTGCGGGCTTGGATGCACTGCGTGCGCGTTTACTCAAAATCGTCGGCTTTGAAGCAATGCAATCGGACACCTTTATTGCCCGCGAGCGTCATCTCGGCGCGTTGCGCATGGCGGATGAGCACCTACAGGCCGCCTATGCACACGCACTGACCCAAGACCAAAAACTTGACTTGTTCGCCGAAGAGTTGCGCTTGGCGCAAGAGCAGCTCAATTCGATTACGGGTGAGTTCGGCGCGGACGATTTGCTGGGCGTGATATTCAGTAGTTTTTGTATTGGTAAATAAACCCAAGCGCAAAATGCCTTTGTGCTTGCGCCCAAACCAAACTGTGCAAACAAACCGCGCCCAGTGAGCCTTCAATTCTGTGGCACAATGAGGCAGTTCATTTAATTTATTATTTAATATTTATGCAACGCGTTCACATCATTTTTACGGGCGGCACCATCGCCATGCGCACCAACGCCGAGGGGTTGCTCGTGCCCGCCAGTTCGGGCGAGGCGTTGTTACAAGCGATTCCGCAGTTGAAAAAAATCGCGGACATATCCACAGAACAATTGTGCAACGTCGCATCAGCCCACCTCACCGCTGAGATTTGGTTGCAAACGCGCCGCGCCATCATGGCCGCCTGCGCCGATGAGGGTGTTGCGGGTGTGGTGTTGGTGCAGGGCACGGACACATTGGAAGAAACCGTATTTTTTTTAGACGCATCTTTGTCGCCAGAAAACACCCGTGGCAAACCCATTGTGCTCACAGGTGCGATGCGCAATGCCGATGAAGCCAACGCGGATGGCCCAGACAATTTGCACAACGCAATTTTACTGGCAGTAAGCGCACACTCTCTTGAAAAACCAGTTATGGCGTGTATGTTTGGTAGAATTCATGCAGCGCGCGCAGTACAAAAACACCACACCACACGCACCGATGCCTTCGTGTCCACCCACCACACACCGATTGGTCAAGTCACCGATGCGGGCGAGGTGGTGTTTTTTGAACCCAGAAATACTGCCTCCCACCAAACGCCTACATTGCGCATTGCCGATGAATTGAATCAATTGCCGAAAGTCGACATCATCCCCATCTATGTTGGTGCGAATGAGGATGCACTAAACAGTAGCGTTGCAGCAGGCGCACAAGCCATTGTGGTGCAGGCACTGGGCGCAGGTAATCTCAATCCCTCGGTGTTTGCTGCAATAGAGCAAGCATTGCAAAAAGACATTCCCATCATCATCGCCACACGTTGCTGGGAGGGCAATGCTGAACCGCACTATGGCTACATTGGCGGTGGCCAAACATTAGAAAAAATTGGCGCGTGTTTTGCCCATGATTTGCCCGCGCACAAAGCGCGTATTTATGCGCAATTGCTACTGGCTCAACTCGACAAAGACAGCAAAAAACGACCTCACATCCAACAAGGTTTTGCACAACTCGTTGCACATCCTTAATCAATCAAATTAAAACAACATCACACACACAAAGTTATGGATTTTTTAATACCCGAATTATGGTTGCTTTTGCCTTTGGCGTTTTTAGCAGGACTGATTGACTCCGCTGTCGGCGGTGGCGGGTTGATACAACTGCCCGGAATTTTCACGATCTTGCCCAACCAACCCGCGCCTGTTTTGCATGGCACCAATAAATTATCGAGTTTTTGTGGCACCGCCATCGCCACACGTCAATATGCTCGACACGTTCCTTTTCATTGGAAGATGTTGGCGGGCGCGATTGTCATGGCGTTCGTTTTTGCTAATTTGGGTGCGCGTTTGATTCCTTTGCTGCCCATCCAATACCTGCGTCCGATTATGTTGGTGTTGATGATTGCCATGGTCATTTATACTTTTTACAAAAAAGACTTGGGGCACATCCATGAGCCCCGTTTCCAACAGAAGGGCGAAATCATTGCGGGCTTGTGTCTGGGCGCTGCGATTGGGTTTTATGATGGCTTTTTTGGCCCAGGCACAGGCTCGTTGTTGGCTTTTGCTTTTGTTAAATTTTTTGGGTATGATTTTTTGGTGGCGACGGCACACGCCAAAATCATCAACCTCACAACCAACTTTGCCGCCTTGTCCTTTTTTGTGCCGCATGGTTATTTACTTTGGGGCGTTGGGTTGATGATGGGGGCAAGCAATATTGGCGGCGCACTGGTCGGCACACACGTGGTCACCAAACACGGCGCGCCATTGATTCGAAAAATTCTCATTGCGGTTTTGACCCTCACCATTGGCAAATTTGGCTTCGACACCCTTCACGCTTTTATGTAATGTTCCACGTGAAACATTCTATGTGGCTCACAAAAACAACAGGTTTTTAATTTAACGATGTTTCACGTGAAACATCGGTGTGTCTGAAAATTGATGTGCGGTATAATGCTCCCTCAAAAACACACGATTAAAACCAATGATTTACCAAAAACATTATGACGTGATTGTCGTTGGTGGCGGCCATGCAGGCACGGAAGCCGCACTCGCCGCCGCACGCATGGGCTGTCAAACACTATTACTCACACACAACATTGAAACCTTGGGTCAAATGAGCTGCAACCCGTCGATTGGCGGCATCGGCAAAGGACATTTGGTCAAAGAGGTAGACGCACTCGGCGGCATCATGGCACATGCGGCCGACTTAGGCGGCATTCAATTTCGCATCCTCAATTCCAGCAAAGGTCCTGCCGTGCGCGCCACACGCGCGCAAGCCGATCGCTTGCTGTACAAGCAAGCAGTGCGCAGTGCTTTAGAAAATCAAGTCAATTTGGAACTTTTCCAGCAAGCCGCAGCCGATTTGGTACTATCGGGTGACACCGTCACTGGCGTGGTGACTGAACTGGGCATCCAGTTCAATGCGACCACCGTGGTATTGACCGCAGGCACGTTTTTGGGCGGGAAAATTCACGTCGGTCTGTCCAACACCGTGGGTGGCAGGGCGGGCGATCCCGCCGCCATCAAACTGTCTGACCGCCTAAAAGAACTCAACTTGGGGCAAGGCAGGTTGAAAACAGGCACACCGCCCCGAATCGATGGGCGCAGCATCGATTTTTCACGTTTGATTGAGCAAGCGGGTGATTTGGATCCCGTGCCTGTATTTTCATTTATGGGGCGCGCCAGCGAGCACCCGCGCCAAGTGCCGTGCTGGATTACCCACACCAATGAGCAAACCCATGAAATCATCCGCCAGGGTTTGGATCGCTCGCCGATGTACACAGGTGTGATTGAAGGTGTTGGCCCACGCTATTGCCCATCGATTGAGGATAAAATCCATCGCTTTGCCGATAAAAATTCGCATCAAATTTTCCTTGAGCCAGAAGGCTTGACCACGCACGAATATTATCCCAACGGTATTTCGACCAGTTTGCCATTTGATGTGCAAATTGCCTTGGTGCGCTCGATGCAGGGTTTGGAAAACGCACATATTTTGCGCGCAGGCTATGCCATTGAATACGACTATTATGACCCGCGCGGTCTGAAAGCCACGTTTGAAACCAAGGCCATTACCAATCTGTATTTCGCAGGACAAATCAACGGTACCACAGGCTACGAAGAAGCCGCCGCACAAGGATTATTGGCAGGAGCAAATGCCGCACGCCGTGCGCACAATCAAGAAGAATGGCGACCGACGCGCCATGATTCCTACCTTGGCGTATTGGTCGATGACCTCATCACCAAAGGCGTGTCCGAACCCTACCGTATGTTCACCAGCCGTGCCGAATACCGTTTGAGTTTGCGCGAAGACAATGCCGACATGCGTCTGACCGAAATCGGGCGCAGGTTGGGTTTGGTTAGTGATGCGCAGTGGGCGTATTTTGAACGCAAACGCGAAGCCATCGAGCGCGAAACTCAACGCCTCAAATCCACTTGGGTGCATCCGAATAATTTTTCTGTCGAATCTGCGCAAACTTTGTTGGGCAAAAACATTGAGCGCGAATATAGTTTGGCGGATTTGCTGCGCCGACCCAATGTCAATTACGACGCTTTGATGCAAATTGAAGACGGACGATTTGCACCCGAAAAGGCTTTGGCCGAAGATTCAATTGAGCAAAACATCGTGCGCGAGCAAGTTGAAATCAACATCAAATACGCAGGTTATATTGAACGTCAAGTCGAAGAAATCAGCAAACAAGCCAACCACGAAAGCACACGCATTCCCGCCGATATGGATTACAGCCAAGTCAAAGGACTCTCGAATGAGGTTAAGGGCAAACTGACGCAACATCAGCCCGAAACCATTGGGCAAGCCAGCCGCATCTCGGGCGTGACACCCGCAGCGATTTCTTTGCTGTTGGTGCACATCAAACGTCTGAACCAAGCCAAGGGCAAAACCGCATGAGCCACGCCAAACGTCCACCCGTGTTTGACACCACATTGGCAAGCGCGCAACTGGTGAACGGCTGCGCCGAAATGAACCTGAGCGTCACGCCACAACAAGTTGAGCAACTCATTGCGTATGTGCAATTGATGGCCAAATGGAATCCTGTGTACAACCTCACCGCCATTCGCGAAACCGACAAAATGGTGAGTCATCATTTACTGGATTCTTTGGCTGTTTTACCCTTGTTTGAAAAAATCCTTAGTGAGCACACACTATCGGAAGAAACACCTAAAATTATGGATGTGGGTACAGGTGGTGGTCTGCCTGGCGTGGTGTTGAGCGTCATGCACCCCGACTGGCACATCACCTTAATTGACCCTGTACACAAAAAAACCGCCTTTTTAACACAGGTGAAAGCCCAGTTGAGTTTAAGCAACGTTACCGTCATCAATGGCAAGGTCGAAGATTTAGAACCCACGCAAACCTTCGACGTCATCACCAGCCGCGCGTTTGCCAGTTTGGTGGATTTTGTGCAGTTGTCGCAAAATGCGCTGGCACCGAATGGTTGCTGGCTTGCCATGAAAGGGCTTGCGCCTGAAGACGAGATGCAAGCATTCAAACAAACTTTTGCACAACAATACAGCATCACACACATCACCCCTGTACGCGTTGCTCAATTGAACGCCGAGCGACACTTGATTCAAATCGAACCCATCTCACAGAAAGCGAATACGCCATGACCCAAATCTTCTGTATCGCCAACCAAAAAGGTGGCGTGGGCAAAACCACCACCACGGTCAACCTCGCCGCTGCACTCGCGCAACACCAACAGCGGGTGTTGCTGATAGACCTTGACCCACAGGGCAACGCGACCATGGGCAGCGGGGTGGACAAACACAGCTTGCCTTCGACCGTGTACCACGTTTTGCTCGGCCTTAAAAACATCGCCCAAGCGATTGTAGAACCACCTGAGGTCGGTTATTCGCTACTGGCAGCCAACCGCGACTTGGCAGGTGCAGAGGTGGAATTGGTTGATTTTGAGCGGCGTGAATATCGACTCAAGGATGCGATTGACACCATTAAGGATCAATACGATTACATCCTGATTGACTGCCCGCCATCGCTGTCCATGTTGACTTTAAATGGCTTATGCAGTGCGCAGGGTGTGCTCATCCCCATGCAGTGCGAGTATTTCGCGCTTGAAGGCTTGTCCGATTTGGTCAATACCATCCGCGCATTGCACAACAACCTCAATCCAGAATTGGAAATCATTTGCCTGCTGCGCGTCATGTTTGACCCACGCACCACCTTGCAACAACAGGTCTCAGAACAACTCAAAGCCCACTTTGGCGATAAAGTATTTGACACCGTGATTCCGCGCAACGTGCGCCTTGCCGAAGCACCCAGTTATGGTTTACCAGGGGTTATCTTTGACCCCTCATCACGCGGCGCACAAGCCTACTTAGAATTCGCAAACGAATTGCTCAACAAAAAATTGTAAAAGGAGCCGACATGGCAAGCAAAGGCAAAAAAGGTTTGGGACGCGGAATCGATGCGTTACTCGGTGGCTCACACAGCATGAATGTACTGAACGATGCGCACAAAGCCGAATTGGAACACAACCCAGCAGGACAGTTGACCATGCTCACGCGTGATGTGATGCAAGCGGGTAAATACCAACCGCGCAGCCACATGGACGAGACCGCGCTCAACGAATTGGCAGACTCCATCCGTGAGCAAGGCCTCATGCAACCCATCATCGTGCGCTCGATTGGCCATGAGCGTTATGAAATCATCGCGGGCGAACGCCGCTACCGCGCTGCGGGCATTGCGGGTTTGACCGAAGTGCCCGTGCTCATCAAAGAAGTCGATGACAAAAACGCACTCTCGCTCGCGTTGATTGAAAACATCCAACGCGAAGATTTGAACGCCATCGAAGAAGCCCAAGGCTTGCAACGCCTAATTCAAGAGTTCAACTACACGCATGAGACCTGCGCGCAAGCGATTGGTCGCTCGCGCAGCGCGGTTTCCAACCTATTGCGTTTGCTCAATCTCGCACCAGCGGTTCAAACCATGTTATTGGCAGGCGATGTGGAAATGGGTCATGCGCGCGCTTTGCTCTCTTTAGAAGCAGCACAACAAATCATGCTTGCGCAAGAAATTGCCAACAAACGCCTGTCGGTGCGTGACACAGAAAAACGCGTGACCCAAATTTTGAAAGGCGAGGGCGAACAAAGCAAACACATTGCTAAGAGCCGCGCCATTTCAGGCGACATCAAAGCCCTACAAGAAAAGCTCTCAGATGCGCTGGGTGCACAAGTGGACATCAAAATGGGCGCAAAAAACAAAGGCAAAATGACCATTGCCTTTGCCAATTTAGACATTTTAGACGGCATCATCCACAAGATTGTACCCAACGAATAAGGACATCGCAGCCATGCAACGCACGCTACTTCACGGAAAAATTCACCGCGTCACAGTGACCGCAGCAGAGCTCAATTACATCGGCTCATGCGCCATAGATCAAGACCTGCTGGATGCAGCCAACATCATGGAGTACGAGCAAATTGATTTGTGGAATGTGACCAATGGCGAGCGATTCACCACCTACGCCATCAGTGCACCCGCTGGTTCTGGCGTGATTTCGGTCAATGGTTCCGCCGCACGGCGCGTTCAGATTGGAGACATTCTTATCATTGCTGCTTTTGCACAGGTTGACGCATCAGAATTAAATGACTTCACTGCCAACGTAGTGTTTGTGAACGATACGAATCACATCACCGAACACCAGCGCATCCGCCCAACCCTACCCAAGATGCTCAAAAAATAAGCATTAAGAACACATGGCAAAACCCGAAATCTACTTTATTACCGACATCGAAACCGATGGGCCGATTCCTGCTGAACATTCGATGTTGTCTTTTGCCTGCATTGCCATGAATGAGGCGGGCGATGTTTTGGATGAGTTTTCACTCAATTTAGAAACCCTACCCAATGCCTGCGCACACCCAAAGACCAAACTGTTTTGGCAATCAGAGCCAGAGGCTTGGGCGGCCTGTCGAATGAATTTGGTCGAGCCAGAAGTTGCAATAAAGCGTTTCGTAAAGTGGGTACACACTGTTGTTAAAAGCCACAGTGCGCCTGTGTTTGTTGGCTATCCAGCAGGCTTTGATTTCACGTTCATGTTTTGGTATTTACAAAAATTCACGGGCTCATCACCTTTTTCGTGGTCTGCCTTGGATATGAAAACCTTTGCCATGGCACTCACAGGCTTGCCTTTTAAACAAGCCATCAAACCACGGTTACCAACCGAATGGTTGCCTGAGAATTTGCCTCATACCCACATCGCCATTGATGATGCGCGTGAGCAGGCACAGATTTTTAGAGCCATGCTGCTGGAGTGGCGAAAACGCCAACCCGAGCCAGAAACCCAATAACCCAAAAACACAAACCCCCGCAAATGTGCGGGGGTTTTGTATGAAGTCAATATCAATTAACGACCGTATTTTTTCGTCACCACCCATTGTTGGGCAATCGAGAAAATATTACTCACAACCCAGTACAACACCAAACCTGATGGGAAGAAAAAGAAGGTAAACGCAAACATAAACGGCATGATCCACATCATTTTCTCTTGCATTGGGTCTGCTGGTTTTGGATTGAGCCATGTTTGGAACACCATTGTGAGACACATCAACACGGGCAAAATATAATATGGATCTGGCAAAGACAGGTCTTGAATCCAACCCACCCACGGCGCACCACGCATTTCAACGGCTGCTTGCAACACGTAAAACAGGGCAATAAATACAGGCATTTGAATTAACATTGGCAAACAGCCTCCTGCAGGATTGACTTTTTCTGCTCGATACAACGCCATGGTTTCTTGATTCAACTTCATTTTGTCATCGGCATATTGCTCTTGCAAAATTTTAACCTTGGGCGCGAGTTGACGCATTTTTGCCATCGATTTGTAGCTGGCCGCCGTCAACGGGAAAAACGCCAACTTCATAATCACAGTCAAGGCGACAATCGCCCAACCCCAATTCGGGATAAACGAGTGCAGGAAATTTAAGAACCAATGCACGGGTTTGGCAATAATCGTCAACCAACCATAGTCCACCGACAAATCCAAACCAGGGGCAATCGCCGCCAATTTATCCTGATCTTGAGGGCCTACATACAACTGAGCATTGAAATTCGCCTTGCCCGCTGGCGCAATATCACCCAAACTCAAACGTTCGCCAACACTGTAAATACCCTGCTCAGGTGCACTGGCAGCCTGCAATGTGCGGGTATAAAACGTGCGCTCACGCGTCTCAGGCACAACCCAAGCTGAAACAAAATAGTGCTGCAACATACCCACCCAACCGATGTCTGATTTCTCAGTAAAGCCAGGTTTGTTTTTTGCGATATCAATGAAAGAAACTTTTTTAAATTTATCGGTTGCGTTGTACACCACAGGACCTGTATAGGTGGTGTAAAACTTAGAGTCACCATTTTGCGCACCATCGCGCACGATTTCCATATACACATCGGGGCGAATCGCTTGTGCCGAATTGTTTTGCACCTCATACGACACATCCATCAAATAACTGCCACGATGAAGTGTATAGGTCTTTTTCAGCGTGATGCCATTGTTTTGCGCGCTTAAAGTCAAGCTCACTGAGTTCTGACCGTCCTGCATCACCGCCATTGGCGCATCGGCAGTAAACATGGTGGTGTGATCCAAACCCACATCGGTCAAACCACTGCGGCTGACATACATTTCATTGGGCGAAATCACATCGGGGTTGGCATTTTTGCTGTTGAACAACACCGTATTGAGGGACTTATTGTGCGAATTAAAAAACTGCTTGAGCATTGCAAACTGCACCACGCCACCTTGCGTGTTGATATTCAACTTGAGCACATCGTTCTCAAGCACCACTGGCACACCTGTGAAATTCAAACTATTGCTAATTGGTGAATTTGATGATGCGTTGGTTGAATTGGTCGTTGTGTTTGAAGATGCGCCATTGCTATTCGCAGCGACTTGATTTTGAGCGGCACTTTGTTGAGCAACAGCTTGTTGTGCCGACATATTGCGCTGTTGATAATTACTCCACAACAAGAAAATTGAGGAAGCAAATACCATCCACAGTATGGTGCGCGGGTTAAAATTTTTCATAAACAATCTCTAAAAATCAAAAAGCTCAAAAGACAATGAGCGCAATTATAACAACAGTCCAAGCATTATTTCGGGGTAAACACATCCTCTTGGGTTTCTTTTACCTGATGATGCGCACAAGTGCAAGTTGACCGCTCAGGAACAGGATCCCAACCACCCGCCACACCAGGACGACAACGTCCAATGCGGCGCACAGCCATCCACGAACCTTTCAACACCCCATGTCGCTCAATCGCAATAATGGCGTAGCGCGAACAAGTAGGTTCAAACCGACAATGATTGGCCATCAAAGGACTGATTGCAAGCTGATAAAACCGTACCAAGGCAATGAACACCGTCTTGAATATTCGCGAGAAAAAACCGACGATGGTTTCAAACAGGGTTTTCAACGGCTCACTCATTTTTTAAACCCTGCGTCACAGATGAATCTGAATCCACAATTGCCACGGTTTTTGTACCAGACAATCGTTTAGAAAACCGTTTGCCCTCAGCCCACAAATCCGCCAACTGCGTCGCCCAAAGCCTTTTTTGCTGAGTCATTATCACCACGGCATTGACGTTGCTGTTCAAACGCACCACCCACAAACCAGCGGGCAAAGACGTTGCACGAACCCGAAAACTCTCTCGAATCAATCGTTTGAGTAAATTGCGCCGCACCGCATGTTTGGCCAATCGCTTGGGTACCACCAAACCCAATTGCGCCCAACTTTGACTCACACCATCTGCATCGGTTTGCGCCCTATGCGCCAAATGATGCAGTGCGAAATCTTGACTGCGTGCGCACACGCGCATACGCAAAGCGGATGCATACGCATCCGCTTTAATGATTTTACGTGAGCGGGGCAGCTCAAATCGTTCAGAAGGTGTGCCAACCATACCGAAATCAATATCGTAAAGGACGCGCACCCAAGTACACGTCATCCAATGACGCGATTAAACGGCCAAACGTTTGCGACCTTTAGCGCGGCGTGCGTTCAACACAGCACGACCACCTGCGGTTTTCATACGTGCACGGAAACCGTGGGTACGTTTACGGCGAACAACTGAAGGTTGATAAGTACGTTTCATAATAATTTTCCAAACAAAATCAATTCTTTATAATCTCAAACACACCCACTTTAGCCAACAAATCCGTTCTTTTTTGATGCAAAGCAAGCGTTCACGAACCTGACATTAAACCCGAATTTTTTAATAAAAGCAAGCACTTAAAGTTAAAATTCTCAAATTACCACTATTTTAAGATAAATCTGTGGATAACTTAGTCAAAGGCTCGAATAAGCGTGTAAAATAACCCACAAATCACACACGAATTAAAAAACCGAATATCTGATTGATTCTCCCTAAATAAAACCAATAAATAAGTACCCCATCATGTTGCTCTTTTGGCAAGCCTGCTCCAATCAATTACAAAAAGAACTCACGCCTCAACAATTTAAAGCGTGGATTGCACCTTTAACGGTATGCGAGTTCAACGAACAAACACAGAGTTTAACCATTGGTGCGCCCAGCCGAATCAAGGCCGAAGCCTGTTCGCGTCAATTCGGTCAGCGCATACAGATGCTCGCTCAAGAATACTGGGGCAAAGCCATTCAAGTGCAATTTACCGTGCGCGATAAAAAGGCCAAAAAACCCCATCCCGATGCTTCAGACGTTGCCCCGATTGTTGCTGTACCAAACCGCCATTCTGCCGCATTGGTTGAACAACCTCAGCCCAGCGCGAGTGACGAAAAAACACCTTCAAAATCAACCAAGTTGGACACCACCTATAAAAACAACCACTTGGATAAAAACCTCAATTTTGACACCCTTGTGACAGGCAATGCCAATCAAATGGCACGCATGGTTGGTTTGGAGGTCATCAATCAACTGGGCAAACGGTACAACCCATTTTTTATCTACGGTGGGGTGGGCGTGGGTAAAACCCATTTGATGCAAGCGATTGGTAATGAAGTCTATAAACGCGATCCTTCTAAGAAAATTCGTTATTTATTCGCCAATACTTATGTCAGCGAAGTGGTCAAAGCTTATCAAAAAAATCAGTTTGAAGAATTTAAAAATTACTACCACAATCTGGATTTACTGCTGATTGACGACATTCAGTTTTTTGGTGAAGGTGACAAAACAGGCACTCAAAGCGCATTTTTTGAACTGTTTGAATCCCTCATTCGCCACCAAAAACAAATCATCATCACCAGTGATCGGTATCCACAAAGTTTAGAGGGCATACAAGAGCGTTTGCGCTCACGTTTTATGTCGGGGATTGATATTGCCATTGATCCCCCAGGGTTTGAAATGCGGGTCAGTATTTTGCTCAAAAAAGCTGAATTAGATGGCGTGACCCTGCCCGAAGACGTTGCTGTGTTTATTGCGCAATTACTGCGGGCGAATGTCCGAGAATTAGAGGGCGCGTTACGCAAAGTGATTGCTTACTCACGATTTAGTCACACACCAATTAATATAGAGAACACCAAACTGGCTTTAAAAGATTTATTGGTCAATAACCAAGAGCACATCTCAATCGAAGCGATTCAAAAAGCCGTCGCTGATTTTTATAAAATTAAAGTATCTGATATGTATTCGGCCAAAAGACCGAAAAATATTGCCGAACCGCGCCAAATTGCGATGTATTTAACCAAAGAATTGACACAAAAAAGCCTACCCGAAATTGGCGCGAATTTTGGCGGACGTGACCACACCACGGTGTTGCACGCCTGTCGAAAAATCGCTGAAAACAAAACCAAGGACAGTAAATTACAGCACGAATTACATGTTTTAGAACAGATATTAAAAGCTTGAATCCATCGTGTGCGCAATGCTGTGAATAAACCCTTTAAACTGTGTATAAGTGGGGCATAAAAACAAGCAAATATTTAACAAAAGTTAAGATAGAAAATAAACGCACAAAATATCCACAGGTCAAAATCTGCGGTAAAATGGCGAATTAACGGGATAAAGAAAGTTATCCACTGAAAAAACTGTACCAATTGTTATCTAAAATAAATAAAGGATTTAATATATGGAATTCGTCAAATGCAATAAAGATACATTTTTGAATCCTTTACAGGTGGTCAGTGGGATTGTTGAACGACGCCATACCCTACCTGTTTTGGCCAATGTATTAATTCGTAAAGAGGGGCAACAAGTCACCTTAACCAGTACCGATATCGAAATTCAAATCAAAACCAGTTTGACTGTTGAAGGTGAAGCGCAATCGGTACAAACCACTGCCAATGCCAAAAAATTATTGGATATTCTGAAATCTTTACCCGATGGCAAAGATGTGAGTTTGAAACTAATTGAATCAAAAATCGCCATTTCATCAGGAAAAAGTAAATTCAATTTACAAACCTTACCTGCCACCGATTTTCCAGAAATGACGCTTTCGGGTAGTTTTTCTAAAAAATTGGTACTCAAACAAAAAGCCTTCAAAGAATTGCTCAATAAGACCAATTACGCCATGGCAGTACAAGACATCCGTTACTACCTAAACGGTATGTTGATGATTTTAGAAGAGCAAAACATCTCAGTGGTTGCAACCGATGGCCACCGTTTGGCATTTGCCAGCGAAATCATTGAAGAGAGTTTGGGTGAAAAAACCGAAGTAATTCTCCCACGTAAAACAGTGATGGAATTGCAACGACTGCTCCAAGACACGGACGAGCCGATTACGATTGAAATGGGTGCCAACCAAATTCGTTTTACCTTTAGCGACATTGAACTGACCTCTAAATTGGTTGAGGGTAAATTCCCTGACTATAAAAAAGTCATTCCAATGGATTACACCAATCAGGTCAGCATCAATCGAGTGGCGTACCAGCAAGCCTTACAACGCGTGTCGATTTTGAGTAATGAAAAAATCCGTGGGGTGCGTTGCTTGATTGAAGCCAATGCGCTCAAAGTCAGTTCAACCAATACCGACCAAGAAAACGCTCAAGAAGAATTGGACATTAATTACAGCGGTGAGCCTTTGGATATTGGGTTCAACGTGTTGTATTTGTTGGATGTTTTGGGCAATCAAAAAACCGAAAACGTGATTTTAAATTTTGGCGCAGACGCTTCTAAGAGTGTGCTCATTACCGTTAGCGAAGACCCCAGTTTCAAATACGTGGTCATGCCGATGCGCATCTAAATCAAAACCATACAAACTGTTTAAAAGTACGACCCACACAAACCAATAGAGAAAGTTATGACCACAAATACCACCGCACAAATCAACGCATACGGTGCGGATTCAATCAAAATGCTCAAAGGCTTGGAAGCCGTGCGCAAACGTCCTGGGATGTATATTGGCGATACCGCAGACGGAACGGGTTTGCACCACATGGTGTTTGAAGTGTTGGACAATGCGATTGACGAGGCACTTGCGGGCTATTGTGACGACATTGTCATCACCATTCATCCAGATAACTCAGTATCAATTTCGGACAATGGTCGTGGCATTCCGACCGATATTCACAAAGACGATGAATTTGGTCGCTCTGCCGCTGAAATCGTGATGACCGAGTTGCACGCGGGTGGTAAGTTTGATCAAAACAGTTATAAAGTTTCAGGTGGCTTGCACGGTGTGGGTGTGTCGGTGGTCAATGCCTTGTCGGATTGGCTCAAACTCACCATCCATCGCAATGGTGAAAAATACCAAATGGAATTTCACAATGGTGAGCGCGTTGCGCCACTGGCGAAAATCGGACCGACGGATAAAAAAGGCACAGAAGTGCACTTCTTGGCGAGCACTGAAACCTTTGGCAATGTGGATTTTCATTACGATATTTTGTCCAAACGCATCCGCGAACTCTCATTTCTGAACAATGGCGTGAAAATCCGTTTGGTCGATTTACGCACCAACAAAGAAGAAAACTTCGCCTTAGCAGGCGGGATTGGCGGGTTTGTTGCCTACATCAATCGCAACAAATCGGTGCTCCATCCGAAAGTCTTTCACGCCACAGGTGAGAAAGACAACGTCACCGTAGAGGTGGCGATGCAGTGGAATGACTCGTACAACGAGCATGTGCTGTGCTTTACCAACAACATCCCGCAACGCGATGGTGGCACGCACCTGACGGGTTTACGCGCCGCCATGACGCGTGTGATGAACAAATACATCGAAGAAAACGAGTTGGCGAAAAAAGCCAAAGTCGAAACCACAGGTGACGACATGCGCGAGGGTTTGACTTGTGTGTTGTCGGTCAAAGTCCCTGAGCCAAAGTTCTCATCACAAACCAAAGACAAACTGGTGTCCTCAGAAGTGCGTCTGCCTGTAGAAGAAGTGGTGGGTCAAGCCCTCAATGATTTTTTACAAGAGAACCCCACCGAAGCAAAAATGATTTGCAACAAAATCATCGATGCCGCACGTGCGCGTGATGCCGCACGCCGTGCGCGCGAAATGACCCGCCGTAAAGGATTACTCGATGGCGTGGGTTTACCGGGGAAACTGGCGGATTGCCAAGAAAAAGACCCCGCACAATGCGAAATATTCATCGTCGAGGGTGACTCAGCGGGCGGCTCAGCCAAACAAGGGCGTGACCGAAAATACCAAGCGATTTTGCCGCTCAAAGGTAAAATTCTGAACGTGGAAAAAGCCCGCTTTGACAAAATGCTCGCTTCGCAGGAAGTCGTGACCCTCATCACCGCATTGGGCACAGGCATTGGTAAAGAAGACTACAGTGTCGAGAAACTGCGCTACCACCGCATCATCATCATGACCGATGCGGACGTGGACGGTGCGCACATTCGCACTTTGTTGTTGACCTTTTTCTACCGTCAAATGCCTGAATTGGTCGAGCGCGGCCACATCTATATTGCGCAACCACCATTGTATAAAATCAAACACGGTAAAGAAGAACGCTACATCAAGGACGATGCCGAGCTCAATACCTACACCCTGAAAATCGCGCTTGAAAAAGCCCGCATCACCACCAACACCAACCAAACCATCGAGAACGAAACCTTGGCGGAATTGGCGCGTCATTACCAAACTGCCGAAGCGATTGTGCGCCGACTCTCGAGCGTCAACGAGCCATTGCTCTTGCGTGCGATTGCCGATGGCTTGACTTTGGACATGAGCAGCACCGAGCAGGCGCAGGCGAGCGCGCAAAAATTGCGTGATTACTTTGGCCATCAATCTGAAATTAAATTGGAAGTGTTTGTACAAGAAGACGAGGCACACAAACCGCGTCTGATGATCCATCGCCGTCATTTTGGCAATGTCAAAGTCTCCTACATCACCCAAGAATTCACCCAAAGCGCGGACTACCTGTCTTTGCAACGCAGTTCGACCGTGTTGGGTCAATACATGGACTCACACACCGCCGATGCCTTCGTGACCGTCAGCCGTGGCGAGGGCGAGAAAATGCGCTCAGCGCGCGTTAAAGACTTCCACCAAGCGATGAAATGGTTGCTGGATGATGCCGAACGCACGATTAGCAAACAACGCTATAAAGGACTGGGTGAGATGAACCCAGAGCAACTGTGGGAAACCACCATGGATGCCTCGGCACGCCGATTGCTACAAGTGAAAATCGAAGATGCGATTGCCGCGGATGAAATATTCACCACATTGATGGGTGATGAGGTCGAGCCGCGCCGTGCGTTTATTGAGGACAATGCGGTGTATGTAAACAACATTGATATTTAAACGCACCAAAAACAAAAAAGGCCATATCCACTAATGGCCTTTTTTATTTTATGCGTGTGGTGTTCAAACCTCCAAAGCCGTCATTGCGAGCGAATTTATCGCGAAGCAATCCATGGAAATTAAGAGGTCTGATGCGGTATGGATTGCTTCGCTGAAAACAGGTTTATCGTTTTTGTATAAACCATCGCTCGCAATGACTGTGGATTGATAAACAAAGCCCTCGTAAAAATCTCCCAACAATTACAATGAACCAACGAAAAATCATCTGGACATGGATACGACGCATCAGCTTATCATTCATCCTATTCATACTCGTCTATCTATTGAGTGCAGTGATACTCAGCCGTACCATCGTGCATTCGGATTTTCGCCCCATCCCCGCTAACCAAGCGGGTATTGATATTTATGTGCGAACCAATGGTGTGCACACCGACTTGATACTACCTGCACAGAGCAGCGAGCGCGACTGGTATCAAATCATACCGCCCGCCGATTTACACCGCACAGAGGATAATACGGTGGGGCAGACCGAATACATCTCGTTTGGCTGGGGGGATAAGGGCTTTTATTTGGATACGCCGACTTGGGCGGATTTAAAATTCTCCACTGCCTTTATCGCCGCCACAGGCTTGGGCAGCACCGCCATGCACATAGAGGCAGTCACCACGCCGCAGGTGAGCGAATCGGTACGCAAAATTCGCATCTCACCCGCACAATTGCAAAAACTCATTGCCCACATTGACCAAAGTTTTGAATACGATGCTCAAGGCAAAATCATCAAAATCAACACCACCGCCAACTACAACGACCACGATGCGTTTTATGAAGCCATCGGACACTACTCGATATTCACCACCTGCAATCAATGGACGCGCGATGGATTGTCAGAAGCGGGGATTAGAACCTCGGCGTTCGCACCTTTGGATGATGGGGTGATGCGGCCGTTGGGTGAGATAGTGCCGTAGGTTGGCGTTAGGGAGGAGCATTGCCAAGTAAAATCCAACAATGATCGCACAGCATGAACGTTGGGGTTAGCAAAAACGACTCATCCCAACCTACTTGTTGGTTTATCATGAACTTCCAGCATATGGATAGGAGCTATGCCGATGTCTAATTACGACTTTCGACAGTTAAATGACAAAGAATTTGAGGGTTTTTGTACAGACCTTCTGGGGGTTGCGCTTGGATGCAGAATCGAAAGATTCAAACCAGGAAGGGACTCTGGCGTTGATGGGCGATACTTTTCAAGTTCAGGCAACGAAGTAATACTTCAATGCAAGCATTGGAGTAATACGCCAATTGGAAGTCTAATTCGTGAGCTTGAGAAAAGCGAAAAACCGAAGTTAGACAAGTTGAAGCCCAAGAAATATCTATTGGCTGTATCAAACCCTCTCTCACGCTCTGACAAGAAAAAAATATTCGGTGCTCTATCCCCATATATTTCATCAGAAGGTGACATATATGGAAAAGAAGATCTGAATGACCTTTTGAATAAATACACTGAGGTCGAAAGACGACACTATAAACTGTGGTTACACAGCGCTTCCGTACTGTCACATATCTTTAACAGCGCATTAATAGGCAGAAGCAGGTATTCCTTAGAGGAAATAATTCATTCATCTAGGATGTACGCAATTACCTCTAACCATGATTCAGCGCTAAATATACTAGAGAAACTGAGGGTTTTGATTATCTCAGGCGACCCAGGAGTCGGTAAAACCACACTGGCAAATCATCTTTGTTTAAAGTACGTTGCTGAAGGATATGAATACTACAAAATTTCTGATGAAATTAAAGAAGTGGAGTTAGTTTTCAATTCGAGTGCCAAGCAAATATTTTATTTCGATGACTTCCTTGGCCGAAATTATCTTGATGCGTTGCGTGGACACGAAGGAAGTCAGGTAACGCAATTTATAAGGCGTGTTTCTGCAAACAAGAACATGCGTTTTGTTCTTACTTCAAGAAGCACAATCTTAAACCAAGGAAAGTTTCTCATAGACAATTTCGAGCATGACAATCTGAAGCGAAATGAGTTTGAGTTAAGAATAAAGTCTCTATCAGAAATAGATAAAGCAAAAATATTATACAACCACATTTATCATTCTGGTATTGAAAGCAATTATGTAGAACAGCTATATATTGACAGGAGATATAGATCTGTAATTTCTCATCGAAATTTCAATCCTCGACTAATAAACTACATAACGGATCCAACGAGGCTGGAGACTTGCGCAGCTGATAACTATTGGCAGTATGTGGTCGCATCTCTGAATGATCCTTCTCAGATCTGGGAGAACCCATTTGGTGCACAATTAGATGACTTTGGTAGAGTGCTGGTTCTATTGGTCGTTCTGCATGGATATGCAATCCATGAAAGCCAATTGGCAGAGGCGTATCAGCGCTTTGTATCGTTACCGAGTAGCCAAAGCTTGCAAGGCATGAAGGGAATATCTGACTAACTTGCGTCTATTAACAGGGTCGTTCCTAAATAGAACGATTTCTTCCACAGGGATGAAAAGTATAGATCTTTTCAACCCTTCAATTGGTGACTATGTTTTGAAGCGATATTCGCGAGATGTGGCATTAATTCAAATAGCAATGCTGTGCCTTAGAACGACGATGTCCTTATACACGCTAATGAGCTTGAAGAGAGAGGAGCATATTTCACTAAATCAGACCAAGCAGATTTGTTGCGCCCTTCTCAAAAACGCGTGCGTTTGTGACTTTGAGGGATTCTATGATTCTTACATATCATACATGATTCGAACATACATAGATTTGTTTGGTGACGATGCCAGAGAAGAACCAAGAATTTTGATCGCGCTACAGCGCCTGATAAAGGCGGAAGATGGGGTAAGTGAAGATTTATACGTTGTAATAAAGTGGGCAGTAGAGGTTGGTTTAGTCACGTCAGAAAGCGCAGCATTTTTTGTTAAGAAACATTATGAATCGGCAAGCGACGATGACGAAATTAGATCGATATTTGAACTTCTCGGTCAGGTAGCCGAGGAATCTGATGAATACTTGTCTGTGGCTGACGAAGTGAAAACCTACGTCATTGGTCTCGTTTCTGAAAACTTTTCCGAGTACATTGAAACGAGTGATGCTTTCTGTAAAGTACAGTATGATGACCATCATCAGGCAACAATAGAAATTGAGTATCTTATCGAGAAAAAGCTGAATGATCTTGGAATCGCATATGAACAGTCAGACATATCCGAGATAATCGGTAATTACGACATTGCATACGAGTTAGAAATGTATTTTATAAATTCCCACGACGAAGATATAGACAGAGTTCATTCCCCACGAGACTTTGACGTAGATGAAATAGATGATCTTTTTGAGAAGGGGTAGAAACACTCTCCACGTCATTCGGTTTTATTTTCAAAGTGTAAATCGCAAGCTAGTAGGGCGCGATTCGCTATCGCTCATGGCGCCCTGCATTTTTTCACATCACTCCGCCAGATGCCGCTCCTGCCGACTTTGCCCGTGTTTGGCTTTTTGCGTGCGCGTCTGCACGGTCAAGCCACGCGTCATCCACGGTAGTTTGCCCTGCACGCCACTGGCGATGTAGTCGGTGGTGATGGCATCTCGGATGTGTTCGGTGTGCTCAAGATTGCGGGCGGTGAGCCAATTCGCCACCTCGATGTAGAGTTGTTCCAAAGCGATGCTGTGGCTGCGTTGCCATTGCGCTTTGAGATGCAAGGTTAAATCATAAAATCGTTCATACGGTTGATTGGAAACAATCATTGGCAGGGTTTGGGTGAAACGTCCTGAGTTGGCAATGTGATCCCAGTATTTGGCAAACAGTTTAAAGTCTGCCAATTCTTGTGCGCTGACATCGATATTCTCTAAAATTTCATACGGTGGCGCGTCCGCGTAGCGCATGGCAAAGTCTGCGGTGTGGCGCGTAATCGGTGTGCCGCGCAGACGCTTGAGTATTCCCAGTTGAATTTCATGTGCGCCCCAAGTGTAAAGCTCGTTAAATCCTTGGGCGAAACTCGCCATCGTCTCCGAGGGCAGACCCGCAATTAAATCCACGTGTAGATGCGCGTGGCTCTGTGTGCGCAACCATTCGACGTTTTCGCGCGCTTTGATGAGGTTGGTTTTGCGCGAGATGTGTTTTTGCACCGTTGGGTTGAGGGTTTGGATGCCGACTTCAAACTGTAAAGTCCCCGCGGGAAATTGCGCGATGGCGGTTTTCAGCACATCGGGCAGATGGTCGGGTACGACTTCAAAGTGCACAAACACGGGGTCATCGGGCTGGGCATGGATTTTTCCTAAGAAAAAGTCCAATATACGCCGTCCTGTTTCGGGTTTGAGGTTAAAGGTTCTGTCCACGAATTTAAATGTGCGCGCACCGCATTGATACAGTCTGTCCATTTCAGCCAAAAAGGCTTCCAACGGAAATGCCCAAGCGGTTTTATCCAAACTCGACAAACAGAACTCGCATTTAAACGGGCAGCCGCGCGAGGCTTCGACATAGATATTGCGCGTGGCCAAATCTTTGTCGGTGTAAAAGTCATAAGGTAATTTTAAATCAGCAAGTTTGGCTTGCTCACCGATGTGGACTTTCATCAAGGGTTTGGGTCCGTGGATGATTTGTGTGAGTAGTTTGGGTAAAGTGACTTCGCCCCAACCCGTGATGACGTAATCGGCGAGTTGGCAAATCGCTTGCGCGTCATACTCATACGAGACTTCAGGACCGCCGACAATCAGCACCACTTCAGGCGCGGTTTCTCGGATGGCCTGCATCAGCGCGAGGGTCTCGTTGACATTCCAAATATACACGCCAAAGCCAATCACGCGCGGCGCGTGCGCGAGCAACTCATCGCGCATTTTATTCACATCCGATTTGATGGTGTATTCGATGAGTTGGGTGTGTGATTCAAACTCGCCCAAATTCGCCATCAAATAGCGCAAACCGAGCGAAGCATGGGAGTAACGGGCGTTGAGGGTGGACAGGATAATCATGTCGCGCATTATAAACGTTTGCGTGATAAACCATTAAACCATTGAAGAGTGGTTAGGTCTTCCCTTAAGGCTGATGTTCTAAATCCTGCAATAAATCAGGTGCGAACATATCATTTTGAATGCGGTCTATGGTGATGGTTTTATGACAGTCAATTTTGATGCTTTCGCGCACCCGACAGCAGCACGGCAAAATTTCATCGGCGGCGGTAAACGCCAAAGGCGGCTCAGGGTAGTCAACGCTACCGACCAAAATTTTGACCCGACACGCACCGCAATAGCCGCTGCGACATTGGTATTCAACCTCGTGTCCTGTGCGCTCCAATCCTTCGAGTAGGGTTTCGTCGGCGTTCAGTTCAAACACGCCGTCCGCCGTGAAAATCATCGTCATTACAATTCAAATGCACTCAAATCTTGCGTACTCATATCCGTGCTGATTTGTCCGACCAAGTACGAGCTGACCTCGACTTCTTGCGGTGCGACCTGTACATTGTCCGAGGACAACCACGCATTGATCCACGGTATCGGGTTGTGCGTGGCGTGGGGAAAGGCGGATTTCAGCCCGACCGAACCCATGCGCAGGTGGGTGACGTATTCGATGTACTGCGCCAAAATGTCTTTGTTCAAACCAATCATCGAGCCGTCTTTGAATAAATACTCTGCCCATGCTTTTTCTTGCTCGGCAGCGCGTTTGAATAATTCAAAACACTCGGGCTCGCATTCTTGGGCAACCGCCACCATTTCGGGGTCGTCCTGTCCAGTGCGCATGAGGTTCAAAATATGCTGCGTGCCCGTGAGGTGCAGGGCTTCGTCACGCGCAATCAGGCGAATGATTTTGGCATTGCCCTCCATGAGTTCGCGTTCAGCAAAGGCAAATGAGCAGGCAAAACTGACGTAAAAACGAATTGCTTCAAGCGCGTTCACACTCATCAGGCACAGATACAAACGTTTTTTCAGGGTGTGTAAATTCACGGTTACTGATGTGCCGTTGACCTCATAAACGCCCTCGCCGAACATTTGATAAATTTGGGTCGCGTGGATTAAATCATCGTAGTACACCGAGATTTCTTGCGCGCGCTCAATGATGTGTTGGTTGCGCACGATGTCATCAAACACCACCGTGGGTTCGTTGACAATATTGCGGATGATGTGGGTGTAGGAACGCGAGTGTAGGGTCTCGGAGAACGACCATGTTTCTATCCATGTTTCCAATTCGGGTATGGATACGATGGGCAGCAGGGCGATGTTTGGGCTGCGTCCTTGAATCGAGTCCAACAGACTTTGGTATTTAAGGTTGCTGATGAAGATGTGTTTTTCGTGCTCAGGCAGGGCTTGGTAGTCGGCTCGGTCTTGAGAAATATCGACTTCCTCGGGTCGCCAAAAAAACGACAGTTGTTTTTCAATCAGCTTTTCAAAAATCGGATGCTTTTGTTGGTCATAGCGCGCGACATTGACGTTTTGACCAAAAAACATCGGCTCTGCCATTTGGTTGTTGGGCGTTTGGCAAAAGGTGCTGTAGGTTGAACTCATGGTTGTCCTTAATGATATCGACTTAGATTTTGCACGCGCCCGATGCGCAATCATCCTCTGGCGCATCCGTCTGTGCATCGTCCGCACCATCGCGGGTGTTGTGGTAATACAGGGTTTTGAGCCCATATTTATACGCCGTGAGCAAATCAGTTAAGAGTTGTTTCATCGGCACGCGCCCATCGGCAAAACGCTGCGGGTCGTAGTTGGTATTGGCTGAAATCGACTGGTCCACGAATTTTTGCATCACACCCACGAGTTTTAGATAACCATTGTTGTTCGGCATTTGCCACAGCAACTCGTATTGGTTTTTCAGGCGTTCGTATTCGGGCACGACTTGTTTGAGCACGCCGTCTTTCGAGGATTTGACCGTGACCAAACCGCGCGGCGGCTCGATGCCATTGGTCGCGTTGGCGATTTGGCTTGAGGTTTCAGACGGCATGAGCGCGGTCAGCGTACTGTTGCGCAAACCGTGCGCGAGGATGTCGGCACGCAAACCTTCCCAATCGCAATGTAAAGGCTCGGTGCAAATGCCGTCCATGTCTTTTTTGTAGGTGTCAATCGGCAAAACCCCTTGCGCATAGGTGGTCTCGTCAAAACCTGTGCATGTGCCGAGCTCACGTGCGAGTTGATTGGACGCACGCAACAGATGGTATTGCAATGCCTCGAAGGTGCGGTGGGTCAATGCCAGCGCGGAGTCATCCGAGTAACGCACGCCGTTTTTCGCTAAATAATACGCGTAGTTAATCACGCCCACGCCCAAGGCGCGGCGGCGCATGGTCGAGGTGTATGCCGCTTTGACGGGGTAGTCCTGATAGTCCAGCAGCGCATCCAAAGCGCGCACCAATAAATCCGCCAAATCGGCCAACTCAGATAAATCCTCAATTGCGCCGAGGTTAACTGCCGATAGCGTACACAGCGCAATTTCGCCGTTTTCATCATTGATGTCGCTCAGTGGTTTTGTCGGTAAAGAAATTTCCAAACACAGATTGGATTGGCGCACAGGCGCGAGCGCGGGATTAAACGGGCTGTGGGTGTTGCAGTGATCGACGTTTTGGATGTAAATGCGCCCTGTGTTGGCGCGCTCTTGCATCATCAGTCCAAATAATTCCAATGCCGAAATGGTTTTTTTGCGGATGGCGGCATCGGCCTCGTACTGCGCATACAGTTGTTCAAAACGCGCTTGATTGGCAAAAAACGCTTCGTACAAATCGGGCACATCGTGCGGTGAAAACAGTGTGATGTCTTGATTTTGAATCAAGCGTTGGTACATGGTTTTGTTCAACTGCACGCCATAGTCCATGTGGCGCACGCGGTTCTCTTCCACGCCGCGGTTGTTTTTCAGCACCAATAAGGATTCGACCTCCAAATGCCACAAGGGGTAAAACACCGTTGCCGCGCCGCCACGCACACCACCTTGCGAGCAGCATTTGACCGCAGTTTGAAAGTGTTTATAAAACGGGATACAGCCCGTATGCTGGGCTTCGCCATTGCGAATCGGGCTGCCAATGGCGCGAATGCGTCCTGCGTTGATGCCGATGCCTGCGCGTTGCGAGACGTATTTGACGATGGCACTGGCGGTGGCGTTGATGGAATCCAAACTGTCGCCGCATTCAATCAGCACGCACGAACTGAATTGACGCGAGGGTGTGCGCACCCCAGACATGATGGGCGTGGGCAAAGAGATTTTAAAGGTTGAGACCGCATGGTAAAAGCGCAACACGTAACTCAAGCGCGTAGCCGCAGGGTAGTGGGCGAACAAACACATTGCCACCAACATGTACAAAAACTGCGGGCTTTCAAACACTTTTTTAGTCACGCGGTCTTGCACCAAATATTTGCCTTCGAGTTGCTTGACGGCGGCGTAGGCAAAGCATAAATCACGCTCGTGCACCAGTGCTTGATTTAGTTGCTCAAACTCATCGGGCGTGTAGTCGCGCAGCAGATGCGCATCGTATTTGCCTTGTTCGGTCAAGCGTGTGACATGGTCGAACAAATGCGGTGGTTCGTATTGACCAAAAGCGATTTTACGCAAATGAAAAATCGCCAAACGCGCTGCCAAGTATTGGTAATCGGGAAACTCAAGGCTGATTAAATCAGCCGCCGCTTTGATGAGGGTTGAATGGATGTCGGCAGTGCGAATGCCATCATAAAATTGTATGCGCGCTTTGAGTTCAACTTGCGAGACCGACACATTTAAATCCTGTGCCGCCCACGTGATGACGCGGTGGATTTTTTCTAAGTCGATGGGTTCTTGGCGACCGTCTCGTTTGGTCACAAGGAGGGTTGGGGTGTTCATGAGCGTGAACCTTTATAAAAAAATAAAGGCGTGTCATATCACCATCAAATTCGCTCGCAGAAATTGCCAGAACACCATTGAAAGGACTGTGCACGCCTTTGGGTCGAAGGCTTGCACAAAGACATCACGAGTAGGTATCTGACTGAGCATTGGTATGGTTCAATGCTTCACAGTTGCGCCACAGTCCATGAATTTCACATGGTTCCCTACAAAAACAATTCGCATGTCGATGTGTTGGGCGACATCATAACAGAAACTGAAACAAAAAATTAGCCCACGCCCAAATCCTTGACTGCTTGCATGACGATGTAGGTTGAGGTGTGGCGCACGTAGGGCAGACCCGAAATGCGCTCAGCAAGGATGTAGCGGTAGTTGTTCATATCGCGGCTGCGCACCTTGAGCAAATAATCGAAGTTCGAGGCGACCATGTGGCATTCCTCGATTTCGGGGATTTGCTGCGCGGCTTGGTTGAACTCGCGCAAGGCCGCCGCGCTGGTGTTGTTCAAAGTCACTTGTACAAACGCCAAGTTCTCGCCAACGAGTTTGCCATTGTCCACAATCGCTGAGTAGTAGCGAATAATGCCATCGTGCTGCAAACGCTCAACCCGTGCTTGTGTGGCGGTCGGCGATAGACCGATTTTTTCAGCCAAACGGGTGTTGGGGATGCGCGCATCGGTGCGCAGAATCTCAATAATTTGCGCATCGATTTTATCAATGCCGTTGAGCGGGATGTTGGTTTGACTGTTTTGAGTGATTTTTTGCATGATATGCTCCAATATTTTATTCAATCATATATGAATTCACTATTGATTTTTAATATTTTAGTGAATGTGTGGTTTAAAAAGCCATACACTTTGCTCATTCACACAGGAGCCAGACATGAACCCAAACGAAACTTTTTTTAATGTACAGCACGCAGATTTATCCTCAGAGGCGGCGATTGTGCGCGCACGGATTGCGCAACTCAATTGGTCTGAGGCCACGCGTGCGCAAGTTGCTGAACACGCGGCCGAATTGGTCAACGCCGTGCGCCACATCCAATCACCGAGCTGGATGCAGGCGATGCTCACGCAGTATCAATTGTCCAATCCTGAAGGTTTGGCTTTGATGAGTTTGGCGGAAGCGATTTTGCGCGTGCCCGATGTGAGCACACGCATGGCTTTGCTCGAAGACAAAGTGAGCGAGCGCAACTGGTCGGCGCATCAAAGCCAATCGGACAGCACCTTGGTCAACACGGCCACACGCGGATTGATGTTGCTCGAACAAGTATTGGATGAACAACGCAGCGAAGGCGTGCTCGGTACGCTCAAAGGCTTGATTAAACGCGTCGGCGAGCCTGTGATTGACGCGATTTTGGCGCAGATTCTCAAGCAACTCGGTGGTCAATTCGTGTTGGGTCAGACCATGGATTTGGCGTTGAAACAAGCGCGGGTGTTGGAAGCAGAAGGCTACACCTATTCTTACGATATGCTCGGCGAAGGCGCGAAAACCCATGCCGATGCGCAACGCTATTGGCAGTCCTATCACGATGCGATTGTCAGCATTGGCGCGCGCTGTGTGCACGATGACATCGCGCAAAATCCAGGGATTTCGATTAAATTGTCTGCTTTGCATCCACGCTATGAAGTGGCGCAGACCTCAACGGTTTTGAATGAACTCACGCCGCGGGTGCTTGAGTTGGCGCAATTGGCGGCAAAATTCAACATGGGTTTGAACATCGACGCGGAGGAAGCCGAGCGTTTGGAATTGTCTTTGCAGATTGTGCAGCAATTAATGGTGAATGATGAACTGGCCGACTGGCATGGTTTGGGCGTGGTGGTGCAAGGCTACAATCCACGCGCATCAGAAGTGTTGGAACATTTGTACGCGTTGGCAAAACAATACGATCGTCACATCATGGTGCGTTTGGTCAAAGGCGCGTATTGGGATGCGGAAATCAAACGGGCGCAGGTTTTGGGTTTGTCTGAGTTTCCTGTGCACACGCGCAAAGCATTCACCGATGTTGCTTATATTGCCAATGCAAAACGTTTGTTGGGCATGAACGACAGAATTTACGCGCAGTTCGCCACCCACAATGCGCACACGGTGTGTGCGGTATTGCGTTTGATTGCTGATTTGCCGACCTTGCCGCGTTATGAGTTTCAACGTTTGCACGGTATGGGCGAAGCACTGCACGAGGTGGCCAAACGCCAAAATTTTTATCGTTGCCGCATTTACGCACCCGTAGGCCAGCATCATGATTTGCTGTCGTACTTGGTGCGCCGCTTGCTCGAAAACGGCGCAAATGGCTCGTTTGTCCATCAAATTGCCGATGAAACCCTACCTGCCAGTGTGGTGGCACAAGACCCAATTGCGCGCGCGCAAGCATTGCTCGAAACCCCGAGTGACAGTCCTGTTCGTCCCGCCTCGGCGTTGTATGCCCATCGTGCCAATTCGCAGGGGTTTGATTTATCGAATTCCTTGACCTTGGCGCGTTTGCAAAATGAGCGCGACGAGTTTTGGCGCAGTCGCCCATCATCGGGGGCTTCGGATGCATCGATGCTGCTCAGTCACAACCCCGCAGTCAAAGACGAAATCGTGGGCGCAGTGCCTTTGACGCTTGCCGAGCAGATTCCCGCGATGAGCCGTGCGGCGCAAGAAGCGCAAGCCGCATGGCAGGCACGTTCGGTGGATGAGCGCGCCGATGTATTGAACAAAATCGCGCATTTGTACGAAGCGCACCACAGCGCGTTGATGGCTTTGCTCACACGTGAAGCAGGTAAATCGTGGTCAGATGCGGTGGCCGAGTTGCGTGAAGCGGTGGATTTTTGTTACTACTATGCTGGTCAAGCCCGCAGCCTCGCACCCAATCAAGCACGTGGTGTGGTGGTGTGTATTTCACCATGGAATTTTCCGCTGGCGATTTTTACGGGACAAATCGTTGCCAACTTGGTCGTGGGCAATGCGGTGCTCGCCAAGCCTGCTGAACTCACACCACTGATTGCCGACTATGCGGTGCGCTTGATGCACGAGGCAGGCGTGCCTGTTGAGGTGTTGCAACTGGCGCAAGGCAAGGGCAGTGAGATTGGTCAGGCTTTGGTCGCGCAAGCGAATATTGCGGGCGTGTGTTTCACAGGCTCATTACCGACTGCGCAACGCATCCACCAAACTTTGGCGCAACACGCCGCGCCCGATGCGCTGCTGATTGCCGAGACGGGCGGATTGAATGCAATGGTGGTGGACTCAACCGCATTGCCCGAACAAGCGGTGCGCGACATCATCGCCAGCGGTTTTCAAAGCGCGGGGCAGCGTTGCTCGGCCTTGCGTTTGCTGTACGTGCAAACCGATATTTACGACAAACTCATCACCATGCTCAAGGGTGCAATGGATACTTTGGTGATTGGCAATCCCGCAGATTTGTCCACCGATGTCTCGCCCGTGATTGATGCCACGGCACAAAATAAATTACTGGCGTACATCGAACAGAACCGTGCGCGCATGGTTCACCAAACCCCTGTGCCAAACGAGCACGCACAAAAGGGCTATTTTGTACCACCGACCTTGTTGCGGGTCAATCACATGGCGGATTTGGGCGAAGAGCAGTTCGGGCCGATTGTGCATGTCGCTACGTTTGAGGCGGGTGAATTGAATCAAGTGTTGGATGAAATCAATGCCTCGGGTTATGGGCTGACTTTGGGCGTGCACACCCGCATTGAACGCCGTGCCCATGAGGTTGCCGAGCGCGCGCATGTGGGCAATGTGTATGTCAACCGCAATCAAATCGGCGCGGTGGTCGGCGTGCAGCCGTTTGGTGGTTGTGGTTTGTCGGGTACAGGGCCCAAAGCAGGGGGTGCGTTGTACCTGCGCGCATTGAGTCGAAGCGAACAAAACGCTGAACAAATCGCCCAAAACTTGCCGTGGCAAGCCCAATTATTGGACAGCCCAACGGGTGAGTCCAATGCCTATCGGGTGCAAGGGCGTGGACGGGTATTGTGTTTGGGGCCGACAGTGGAAGATGTGCGCACACAAATTCTGACTGCCAGCGCAACCCACAACCATGCGATTGTGCCGCATTTGTTGCTTGAGCAAACCTTGTATCGACATCCAGAATTGACCGAGCACACGCACAGCGCGATTGAGTTGTCCGATACCAGTGTGCCTGATTTTTATGATTTTGATGTGGTGGCGTATTTTGCACCGAGTACCGATGATGCGCGCGCGCGGGAAATTCGCGTGAATTTGGCGAACCATGCGGGTGCCATCATTCCACTGGTGACCGATGCGCACAGCATCCATGAATGGGTGCACGAGTTCCATGTGTGCACCGATACCACTGCGGCGGGCGGCAATGCGGAATTGTTGGCGCACAGCGTGTAACTAAACGCCCTGCTTACTCTACAAAGTTTGTGCCATGCAGCACGGGCAGGGCTTGCCGTCTTTGAACACCATGAACTCGTGTTCGCCCATTTTGTGCCAGACTTCGTCATCGGTCAGCGGTTGCGTGGCAATCACCGCAACGCGGTCATCGACAGTGGTGTGTTCGCTAAAATCAATCATCACATCGGCATCCATGAGGTGCGCGGTGGTGAAAGGGTATTCACGCACGATATAGTATAGGTTGGTGGAGCAATGCGCCCAGAGGGCTTGACCATTGGACAAACAAAAATTAAACGTACCGTGTGCCGCAATCGTGGGGACGATTTCGGACAAGGTCTTAGAAATCTCTGCAATGCTGGGCGGGTTTTGTGCATTGGCTTGCGGATGGGCATCGCGTAATTTTTGTAGCAGCGCGCAAAACGCCATTTCGCTGTCGGTCGAACCAACAGGCTGATAGATACTGCGAAAATCGTGGGTAAAATCAACCAAATTGCCGTTGTGCGCAAATACCCAATGCCGCCCCCACAACTCACGCACGAAGGGGTGGCAGTTTTCTAAATTCACATCGCCTTGGGTGGCTTTGCGTATGTGGGCAATCACATTGAGCGACTTAATCGGATACGAGCGCACCAAATCGGCCACGGGTGATTGAATTGAAGGCGCGCTGTCGATGAGCAGGCGGCAGGCGCGGTCTTCAAAAAACGCAATGCCCCAACCATCCGAATGATGATCGGTCATGCCGCCACGTTTGGCAAAGCCTTCAAACGAGAACACAATGTCGGTCGGTGTGTTGCAATTCATCCCCAATAATTGGCACATGCTTTTCTCTACTTCCTCAATTTCAATCCGCAGGAACGATTTCGTCCCTTTGCGGTGGTAATTCCCTTAAAATAGCGTTCAATTCTAACTCAAACCTTTGCACCCGCATGGTTTTTTTCGGCACATTTATGAACTCAATTGAACTGATTGCACCAGACGACTGGCACATCCATTTGCGCGATGAGGCGGCATTGCGCGTGACCGTTCCCCACGCCGCGCGACAATTTGCGCGCGCGATTGTCATGCCGAATTTAAAACCGCCTGTCACCACAGCGGCGCAAGCGCGCGCGTATGCGCAGCGTATCTTGGCACACGTGCCAGAAGGCGTAAATTTTCAACCCTTGATGACTTTATACTTGACCGATAACACCAGCGCGCAGGACATTCAAGATGCGGTCAATGATGGTTGGGTTAAGGCAGTCAAGCTCTACCCCGCAGGTGCGACCACCAACTCCGATGCAGGGGTCACCGATTTGGCACATTGCGCAGGGGCGTTGGAAAAAATGCAGGCGTTGGGGTTGCCTTTATTGGTGCACGGCGAGGTGACCGATGCGCAAATTGATATTTTTGACCGCGAAGCGGTGTTTATCGAGCGCGTGCTCAAACCGTTGCGTGCGCAATATCCTAAGTTAAAAATCGTGATGGAGCACATCACCACGGCGCAGGCGGCTGAGTATGTGGCGCAGGCGGATGAATTCACCGCAGCTACCATCACCGCACATCATTTATTGTATAACCGCAATGCGATGTTGGTCGGTGGGATACGTCCGCATTACTATTGTTTGCCAATTTTAAAACGTGAGACCCATCGTCAAGCCTTGCTCAAGGCGGCGACTTCCGACAGCGGTAAATTTTTCTTAGGTACCGACAGCGCGCCCCATGCGCAGCACACCAAAGAAACAGCCTGTGGTTGCGCGGGTTGTTACACGGCGTCTCACGCTTTGGAATTATATGCCACAGCGTTTGCCAGCGTGGATGCTTTGGATAAATTAGAAGCGTTTGCCAGCATCAACGGTGCACGCTTTTATGGTTTGCCCGTTAACACACGCAAGGTACGTTTGAATGCGCTTGCTCAAACAGTGCCTGCGGCATTTGCGTATTTACAAGCCGATCAATTGGTGCCATTGAATGCTGGCGAAACGTTGGCTTGGACTTTTGAGGGTGAACTCAGTTGATGCCGTATCGATTGTGGCTGGTCTGTTTGGCAACAGCCTTGTTGACGGGCTGTGCGGTGCTTGCGGTTGCTGATGGAGCTGCTTCACTCGCTGTGGGCGTGGTTAAAACCACGGTGAAAGTGGCCGGTGCGGTGGTTGACGCGGCCATTCCTGATGCAAAGGTGGGCAAAGATTCAGAGTAGTCATTTCAACGACTCGAATTGACAAAGGTTGGGTTATGAACACACAGTCATCTACGATGGCACTCAGTGCCGCAGATGTGAGCAAACTCTCGTGGAGTGCGCCGTGGTTGACGCACCTCGGTGCGCGGTTTGCACGTGGCACACCCAAGCTGTGGTCATCGAGTATGGACACGCGCTCGGCCTTGAATTTTGCAGTGGCGATTTTGCGTGCACATGGTTTGCCGATGAAAACAGGCTTGGGAAAAAAGCTCAAATTTATTCCACAAGACGATTTGCCCCGTGCGCGAGCGTATGAGGAGCACATCGCGCTCACAGGCGGCGTACCCACGCGTTTGAACCTACATGATTTTTTCAATGCCTGTGTGTGGCTGACCTTTCCACTGACCAAAGCCGTGCTCAATGCTCGTCAATACGAGCAAATTCAAGCGCATGGGGTACAAGACAAACGCGGTATGGCGCGCGATGCTTTGACCTTGTTTGATGAAAACGCTGCAATTTTGGTCACCAGCAACACACAGATTGCCGACGCATTGCGACACTTTGATTGGCAAAACGCCTTGGTCGCAACACGTGATTTATGGGACGATCCATTTAACCCACATCCGCAAGCGCGCGCAGCAGTGTATTTAATCGGTCATGCTTTAATGGATAAATTGATCGAACCTCGTAAAGACATGTGCGCGCATACATGGGTGGTGTTGGTTAAAGACGAGTGGTTTGGCATGAATTTGGTGGCGCGGATGGCGGATTTGGATACGCGTTTATCCACACAACTGAAACACCACAATTTTCACACCCGTGATTTTTGTCCGTTGCCGATTTTGGGGGTTCCTTATTTTTGGCAAGACAATCGCGATGCCGCGTTTTATAATGACGCGACCGTTTTTCGCGCCGGCCGTATGCGCAAACTAAATCCATCCAACAACCACACATAAAACCACAGGGACATTTTAATGGCTGTCAACTTTCCACCCATCAGCGCAGATCAACTCAAGCCCGTTGCAGGCATTCAACTTGGCTACGCACAAGCAGGGATACGCAAAGCTGACCGCAAAGACATGCTGGTCATCACCGTTCCCGAAGGTGCGAGTGTATCTGGGGTATTTACCCAAAATGCTTTTTGTGCTGCACCAGTACATGTGTGTAAACGTCATTTGGCACTGAACCACGGCATTCGCGCGTTGGTTGTGAATACAGGCTGCGCCAATGCGGGTACGGGTGTGCAAGGGATGGAGGACGCACAAAAAACCTGTGCTGAATTGGCCCAACGCTTGAACCTTAAAGACAGCCAAATTTTACCGTTCTCAACAGGCGTGATACTTGAAAACCTACCAATGGATCGATTGATTGCAGGTTTAAACCCTGCAATTAAAAATCTGACTAAGGACAATTGGCTCAATGCCGCGCAAGCGATTATGACCACAGACACCTTACCCAAAGCGGTCAGCCGTCAGATACAAATTAAAGGGCAAACCATCACCCTCACAGGCATTTCCAAAGGTGCTGGCATGATTAAACCCAATATGGCGACCATGCTTGGGTTTATTGCGACCGATGTGGGCATTGCGCAAAAAGACTTGGATGTGCTCATGCGTCAAGTAGCCGATCAGTCGTTTAACTGCATCACCATTGACGGTGACACATCAACCAATGACTCGTTTATTGTCATGGCCAGCGGTGCCAGTCAGGTGTATATCGCACCGAGCCAACCTGAGTACGCTGTTTTCGTTCAGGCACTCACGGAAGTGGCACAGGAGCTCGCACAGCTCATCGTGCGCGATGGCGAAGGCGCGACCAAATTCATCAGCATCGTGGTTGAAAATGCCCGTGATGAGGCGGAGGCAAAAACCGTGGCCTACAGTGTGGCGCATTCGCCCTTGGTCAAAACCGCTTTTTTTGCTTCAGACCCGAACTTAGGACGCATCCTCGCTGCGATTGGCTATGCCAATGTGGCGGACTTGGATGTGAACGCGATTGATGTGTATTTGGATGATGTCCATGTCGCGACCGCAGGCGGGCGACACCCTGAGTACACCGAGGCTGCGGGACAAGCGGTGATGAATCAAGCGGAAATCACTGTGCGCATTGCACTGAATCGTGGTGATGCCCATGCCACGGTGTGGACGTGTGATTTATCACACGAATATGTGAGCATCAATGCGGACTATCGCAGTTAAGGTATGACAGGACGTTCTATAACTGTGATGTTATTGCTCACAGGCGTGCTGTTTGCTTCATCAGCTCGCGCATCATACATTGAGAGTTGTCAGTTAAAGGGGCGCGTTGTATCCAAGCCAGTAACCTTGCGTATTTATTTTATGAATGAACAAGGTTTAGAGGTTGAGCGCGAAGAAACCAGTTTTCAGTTCAAAGTTATCAAGTCGATGATTAGTGGACGTGCTGACAGCGGGTGCAAAAATTTTTTGGGTCAAACCGTCGATGTTGTACTCAATGGCGGGTTTGCTGTAGTTAAGCAAATTAAAATCAAACAAATATTAACACTGAATTATTTCGCAAAAGATAATGAAAACACTTCTATGAGGGGTTTTTTTACCTTACCTAATTTGGTAGAACCGTTTATTGCTCCAAAAAATGATTGAGCATTCAATGAGACTTGGCCTCAATTTTCAATCGAGACCAAGCGTTTGTTTATTATTCAAATACAAATTGCCCATCGCGATAATCGACATTGACCACCGAGTTTGGTCCATACTGTCCCGCCAAAATCGCTCGTGCCAATGGGTTCTCGATGTATTGGCTGATGGCGCGTTTGAGTGGACGTGCACCATACGCAGGGTCAAACCCTTCTTTGGCAATCGCAGCCACAGCGGCATCGGATACATTTAAGGTCATTTCTTGCTCAATCAAACGCTGTGCCAAACGTTGTAATTGAATTTTTGCAATGCCTTGAATGTTCTCTGCGCTCAAGCCATGGAACACCACCACTTCATCAATGCGGTTAACGAACTCTGGACGGAAATAGTGTTTGACTTCCTCCATCACCGCAATGGTAATCGCATCATCGGGCGTACCTGCTTCTGCAAGGCGCGCAATTTCGCTTGAACCCAGATTCGAAGTCATGACCATCACGGTGTTTTTAAAGTCCACCGTGCGACCTTGACCATCGGTCATGCGTCCATCGTCCAATGCTTGTAGCAAGACGTTGAACACATCGGGATGGGCTTTTTCGACCTCATCAAACAAAATCACGCTGTAGGGCTTGCGGCGCACTTGTTCGGTGAGATAGCCACCCGCTTCATAACCGACGTACCCTGGGGGCGCGCCAATGAGTCGTGCGACCGAATGTTTCTCCATGTACTCAGACATGTCAATCCGAATCAAATGGTCTTCGGAGTCAAACAAAAACTGCGCCAAAGCTTTGCACAATTCGGTTTTACCCACGCCGGTTGAACCGAGGAATAGGAATGAGCCGTAGGGTTTGTTCGGGTCTGACAAACCTGCGCGCGAACGGGTGATGACATCGGCGACTTTTTCCACTGCCTCGTCCTGACCGACCACACGTTGGTGCAAATGGGCTGCCATGGCGAGCAGTTTTTCGCGCTCGCCTTGCAGCATTTTAGACACTGGAATGCCCGTGGCGCGACTGACCACTTCGGCAATTTCATCCACACCGACTTGGGTTTTTAACAGGCGCGGTTTGTCCTGCGCGCTTTGCTCGGCTTGCTCGGTTTTTGCCAATTGCTGTTCCAACTCAGGCAATTTGCCGTATTGAATTTCTGCAACTTTATCGAGTTTGCCTTGGCGTTGTAGTTCAGTCATTTCGCCACGCAGCGCATCAATTTGCTCTTTGATGTGCGCGCTGCCTTGCGCTTGCGATTTTTCGGTGCGCCAGACTTCTTCGAGTTCTGCCAGTTCTTTTTCTAAATCTTTGATTTCAGATTCAATAATACCCAAGCGTGCTTTAGAGGCATCGTCTTTTTCTCGTTTGACTGCTTCGCGTTCAATTTTCAACTGAATCAAACGGCGATCAAGTTTGTCCAAAACCTCAGGTTTGGAATCAATTTCAATCTTGATGCGTGCCGCTGCCTCATCAATCAAGTCAATCGCTTTATCGGGCAAAAAACGGTCAGTGATGTAACGGTGCGACAAGGTCGCCGCCGCCACAATCGCAGGATCGGTAATCTCAACGCCGTGATGCACCTCGTATTTTTCTTGCAAGCCGCGCAAAATCGCAATCGTTGATTCCACGCTCGGCTCTTCGACCAACACTTTTTGGAAACGACGCTCAAGCGCGGCATCTTTTTCGAGTGATTCGCGGTATTCGTTCAAGGTGGTTGCGCCAATGCAATGCAAATCGCCACGCGCCAAAGCGGGCTTGAGCATATTGCCTGCGTCAATCGAGCCTTCGGCTTTACCCGCACCGACCATCGTATGAATTTCATCGATGAACATGATGGTTTGCCCCGCGTCTTGCTCGACTTCGTTGAGCACCGCTTTTAAACGCTCTTCAAAATCACCACGGTATTTCGCACCTGCCAGCAAGGCCGCCATGTCGAGCACCAAAATGCGTTTGTTTTGCAGGCTATCGGGCACTTCGCCATTGACGATGCGTTGCGCCAAACCCTCCACAATCGCGGTTTTACCCACGCCGGGCTCGCCAATCAACACAGGGTTGTTTTTACTGCGGCGTTGCAAAATTTGAATCGTGCGGCGAATTTCGTCATCGCGCCCAATCACAGGGTCGAGTTTGCCCTCACGCGCGCGCGCGGTCAGGTCTAAGGTATATTTTTTCAACGCTTCACGCGTGTTTTCAGCATTTGGATTATCCACATTTTTCCCCTTACGGATACTTTCAATCGCGGCGAGCAAGGTTTTTTCATTCAAGCCCAAGCCATTTAAGGATTTTTTCAATGAGTGGCGACTTTTGTCATCGACCAACGCGAGCAAAAACATCTCCGAAGCGACATAGCTGTCGCCATAGGTCTGCGCGTGCCGCTCTGCTCGGTCAACGGTTTGTACCAGTTCTGACGAGAGCATCGGCAGCCCCGATTCGGCCACGGTCGGTAAATTCGCCAAAGCCTCTTTGAGGATGGCGCGCACGCGCGCCAAATCAACGCCCGCGTAACGCAATAGGGCAGGCACACTGCTGTCTAAATCTTCGACCATGGCCGAGAGTACGTGCGCCGCATCAATCGATGCATTGGATTGTTCAGACGCGAGCGATTGCGCGCGCTGCAAGGCAGTTTGAAAACTGCTGGTGAGTTTTTCTAAATTCATTTTAGAGCACCCCTTTCATCATTAGGCGATACATTCTGCCTGTTCTGATGGTTATTTGAGGCTGAAAATAGAATTTTCAATAGACGAGCCAAGGCCAAACACCATGTGTGGTCACATGGGTCAGATATTTCAGTTTTTGATAAGGGTTTAGTGGCTGATGTTTGAGCCAAAATCATCCATGAGCGCGTGCAATAGGGCATCGTCAATGGTTTGATTGTCTGCCCACAGAATGGTGAGCACCAAGGCTTTAAATGTCTCTGTGCTGATGACGCCAAAAGGCAAGACCATACAACGTTCAATGATGTGTTCGCGTTGTTGCGCACTGATGGAGTGTGCGTGTTCCAAAGAGCTGAGTAATTTTAAATTATCTTGACCGATGTGCAGCCATTCAAGTGGATGAAACACGCGCGTGCTGCTTGCCTCGGCGGTTGCAAAGCATTCAATCGCCAATGGCTCGCGCAACTGCTCGACCCAAGCGACCGCGGCTTGTACCTCATGCTCTTCGAAGCCCTCGTACGCCATGCGCCGAGCCAAGGTAATCGCATCGGGACACTGGGCGATGCCTGGGTAGTTTTCCAGCAAGTAAAAAAAGATGTCAACCACGAAAAACTTTCAAATTAACTTAAGGAAATACGCAAAGGTATTGTTCCGCGTTTCATCAAACGCAAATGTGCGCAGGGCGACATTCTACAGGATTTTAAATACGTCAGTTAGGTGTGTCGCAAAAGCAAACCACGCATCAAGCATTCATTGCTTCAATTTTGAATTGGCTGTCAGACAAGGCTTGTGCCAGCGCGCTCAAAGCCACATCGCCCTCAACCACCGCGCGGGGCGGCATCAGTTGTACGCGCACGTTTTGAACGCCCGTCACGGCAGACAGACGATTGTGTACATTTTGCACGCAGTGTTGGCAAGTCATGCCACTGACAATATAAGTTTGTTGAGTCATCATGGTTCCTCCTAAATAGATGGGTGTTATTGTACTGAAATTTATGAAATCGTTGGTACAATATGGTTTTTATGTCTGCTTGAAAGTTTGTTATGAATTCCTTTGCGCCCCTCCAAAATGACACATTTTTGCGCGCTTTGCGTCGTGAGCCAACCGATTACACCCCTATTTGGTTGATGCGCCAAGCAGGGCGTTATCTGCCTGAGTATCGCGCCACACGCGCACAAGCGGGGAGTTTTATGCAACTGGCGCAAAACCCCGATTTGGCAACTGAAGTGACTTTGCAACCGATTGACCGTTATGGTTTGGATGCGGCGATTCTGTTTAGCGATATTTTGACCGTGCCCGATGCGATGGGTTTGGGTTTGCGTTTTGTTGAGAATGAAGGCCCTAAGTTTGATCGCCCACTGCAAGATGAGGTTGCTGTCCACCGCCTTGAAGTACCCGATATGGCGAAACTGCAATATGTGTTTGATGCGGTCACGCAAATTCGTCAGTCGCTCAATGGTCGCGTGCCACTGATAGGCTTTGCAGGCAGTCCGTACACCATTGCTTGCTATATGGTTGAAGGCGGCAGTTCCAGCGAGTTTCGCACGATTAAGACCATGATGTACACGCGCCCTGATTTATTGCACCATATTCTCTCGGTCAATGCCCAAGCCACCGCGCTGTATCTAAATGCACAAATTGACGCAGGCGCGCAAGCCGTGATGATTTTTGACACTTGGGGCGGCTCGCTCTCACACAGTGCGTACAAAGAATTTTCGCTCGCGTATATGCGTCAGGTGATTGGTGCGCTCAAACGCAATGTGGATGGTGAATCTGTCCCCGTGATTGTGTTCACCAAAGGTGGCGGTCAGTGGTTAGAAGCCATGAGCGAGATTGGCGCGGATGCATTGGGTTTGGATTGGACGACCAACTTGGCAGAGGCAAAAAAACGTGTGGCAGGCAAAGTTGCGCTGCAAGGCAATATTGACCCATCGATTTTATTTGGCAGCGAGGCTCTGATTCGCCAGACAGCTCGTCTGGTCTTGGATGAATATGGTGCCGATGCAGGCCATGTGTTTAATTTAGGGCACGGCATTTCCCAGTTTGTTCAGCCCGATGCGGTGAAATATTTGGTCGATGAGGTACACGCGTACAGTCGTCAGATTCGAGGAGCAAAGTGAGTGATACCCAAAACTGGGTGCAAAGGTGCAAGCCTCGGATGTGTCCAGTTGCACACAGAGTTATCCACAGGCACTGAATTGTGCGCTAAGCGTTTGAGATTATTGGGTTTTTATTTCTGTACAAAGTGAATATTCGGGTTGTGATGGGCGCACGTTTGGCTTGTTCTGCGTCTTGTTGGACTTGACTGCAATCAAACATAAATGGGTAAGCAATTGTTTTTGTTTGGTTTTTTATGGAGTTTTCAAGACAGGCGCGGATGGTTTGGTTTGCTATGGCTTTGTAGTTAGTGGTTTTTACGAACCTCGAATTTTGCCAGTCGAATTTAAATACTGGAAACCTTTGCACCCCTACTAATTAAACCCCATCCGATATGAGATAATACGCACAACCCAACGACACACACCAAGAAACGAACATGAGCATCAAGCACCTCACCCAACTCAGTTTAGCCGATGGCATGGTATACAACCAT
>JAJTAZ010000014.1 GCA_021287185.1 Burkholderiales bacterium
GTATTGCGTGTAAGTCATTTGTAAGAGATGGGCGATAAATGTTGGTTTTAGGATTAAAACCCTCATTTTTAATTCGATTATGTACAAATCGTGTGCGACATGATTAATTTTAAAAATTTCGTCAAAATAATTTATCTGCAATGCGCAATCAACGCCGCTTTTCAATGATTTTTCACTTATAATTTGGGTCAGTTTTTGGTAAGTATTGAGCGGTAACATGCAGGTTAGAAAAACCTGATGAATTAAAAAAGGCTTTTTATGAATCTTGAGAAAGAAGTGCCATTGGGCGCGGTTGCAAAAAATGAAGTCACCGATTCGGTGCGCCGTGCGCGCTTGATGTGGCGTGCCAAACGTGGGTTGTTGGAAAATGATATTTTAATTACACGTTTTTTTGAGGCTTACCCGACTTTGACTGATGAGCAGGTTTATGGCTTGGATTTATTGCTCGATTTGCCCGATGATGAATTGTTTGGGTTGGTGATGTCGCGTAAGGAGTTGAAAGACGTTGATCCATCTGAGCATATGATGGATGAGAATGATATGCGCTGTGCCAATGCAGTCTTGATGCAGCTTAGAGCCGTCTAACTGGCATTTGAGTGGAATTGATAACCCATTTATTTTTTTAGATTTTTAACCTTGTTTAGGAGTGTGACATGAATGTAACAGCAAAAAGTACCGCGACACTATCGTTTTCCGATGGTTCGGCATCTGTTGAATTTCCAGTGTATGGTGGTTCAATTGGTCCTGATGTGATTGATATTCGTAAGTTGTACGGTCAAACGGGCAAATTTACCTACGATCCTGGCTTTATGTCCACTGCGTCGTGCAATTCAACCATCACATTCATTGATGGCGACAAAGGTGAGTTGTTGTACCGTGGCTATCCAATCGAACAATTGGCTGAAAAATGTGAGTATTTGGAAGTTGCTTATTTGTTGTTGAATGGCGAATTGCCCAACAAGCAAGAAAAAGAACAATTCATCAAACACGACATCATGCACCACACCATGGTTCATGAGCAAATGCAATCATTTTTGCACGGCTTTCGCCGCGACTCGCACCCGATGGCCATTTTGACCGCTTTGGTTGGTGCGATGAGTGCTTTTTATCCTTCGGATATTGATGATGCGGAAAATCGTAAGATTGCGGCACATCGTTTGATTGCAAAAATTCCGACTTTGGTCGCCATGGCCTATAAATATTCAGTTGGCGAGCCTTTCGTGTACCCACGCAATGATTTGTCATACGCGGGTAACTTCCTGCGCATGATGTTTGCGGTGCCAACTGAAGAATATGTGGTCAATCCTGTGCTTGAACGTGCGGTTGATCGCATCTTTACCTTGCATGCGGACCATGAGCAAAATGCTTCGACTTCTACGGTGCGTTTATGCGGCTCGTCTGGTACCAGCCCTTACGCGGCTGCGGCTGCGGGTGTGGCTTGTTTGTGGGGGCCTGCACATGGTGGTGCAAATGAAGCGTGTTTGACCATGCTCGAAGAAATTGGCACAGTTGAAAACGTCGCGCCATTCATGGAAAAAGTCAAAAACAAAGAAGCAGGTGTGCGTTTGATGGGCTTTGGTCACCGCGTTTATAAAAACTATGACCCACGTGCCAAACTCATGCGCGAAACCTGCTATGAAGTCCTCAAAGAATTGGGCTTGGAAAATGATCGTTTGTTTGCCTTGGCCATGGAACTCGAAAAAATCGCACTGAACGATGAGTACTTTGTGTCACGCAAATTGTATCCAAACGTGGATTTCTACTCAGGCATTGTTCAACGTGCTCTGGGTATTCCAACTGACTTGTTCACGGGGATTTTCACCTTGGCACGCATGTCGGGCTGGATTGCACAATGGACAGAAATGATTACAGATCCAGAATACAAAATTGGTCGTCCACGCCAATTGTTTGTGGGTTCGCCCAAACGCGATGTGCCAGATGTGCGTTGATGAACTGAAAAAGGCGGGCATTTGCCCGCTTTTTTTGTATGGCTTTTGAGTGTTCATGGGTTGGATGTTCATTCAGTAGCTTAAAGTAACCAAATTTAAAGTATTTTGACGCGTGATGAATGCGGTTCGTAGCGATTTGGCGCAGCGTATTTTTTGTAAATTATTTATATTTGCTTATGATAGAATAAGCGCGATTGATGGTTGTCTTGTTTGATACAAAACCGCGCGTGTTGCGTGCTGGCGTATCCTTTCAGTCATCTCAAATTTTTAATCCCGTTTTCGGTGATTTACAACTCTTGTTGTATCGGCTCTGCTAAACAGTGCAGTGTGGTTCCGAGCAATAAGATTGAAAGCTGTTGATGGTGCGGTGAGGCCGCTAAATCAACGGGAACGGCGTTACCATTCCCACATCCAATTGTACGAAGCGTACAGAAAGGCTGAGCAACATTATGATGAATGATTATTTATCAAATTCATACCTCTTTGGCGGTAATGCACCGTATGTCGAGGAGATGTATGAACAATATCTGAATAACCCCAACTCGGTTCCCGAGCAGTGGCGCGGTTATTTCGATTCCATGCAGAATCTTCCCGCATCCAATGGTCATGTAGAAACGCCAGACGTTGCTCATTTGCCCGTCGTTGAGTCGTTTGCACAACGCGCCAAACAAAACAAATTTTTAGCATTTCAATCTGCCAACTCAGGCGCAGTAGGTGGTCGCAAGCAGGTTGCAGTGCAGTCATTGATTTCTGCCTATCGCTTTTTGGGTGCACGTTGGTCAAATCTTGATCCGCTCAAACGTCACGATCGCCCAAGCATCCCTGAATTGGATCCTGCATTTTATGGTTTTACCGATGCAGATATGGACACTTTGTACAGCATCAACAACACCTATTTCGGTGAAGAAGAGATGTCTTTGCGCGATTTGATTCATGCGTTGCGCAACACCTATTGTGGCAACTTGGGTGCTGAATACATGTACATCACCGATCCAGCGGAAAAACGTTGGTGGCAAGAGCGCATTGAGTCATGCCGCTCAACCCCACAATTTAATATGGATCAAAAACGCCGCATCATGGTTGAATTGACCGAAGCCGAGGGCTTGGAGCGTTATTTGCACACACGCTATGTGGGACAAAAGCGTTTCTCACTCGAAGGCGGCGAGAGTTTCATCGCCTCAATGGATGCCTTGATTCAGCACGCAGGTGCGCAAGGTGTGCAAGAAATTGTCATTGCGATGGCGCACCGTGGGCGTTTGAATGTATTGGTCAATACCTTGGGTAAAAGTCCATCGGAATTGTTTGCTGAGTTTGAAGGTAAACACGGTGACGACTTGCCCGCAGGTGACGTGAAATACCACCAAGGTTTCTCAAGTGATGTCTCTACCCCTGGCGGTCCAGTGCATTTGAATTTGGCGTTTAACCCATCGCATTTGGAAATTGTGAATCCAGTGGTGGAAGGCTCCGCGCGCGCACGCCAAGACCGCCGCGGTGACACTACGGGCGATCAAGTGTTGCCTGTACAGGTGCATGGTGATGCCGCATTTGCGGGTCAAGGCGTGGTGATGGAAACCCTCAATCTCGCGCAAACCCGTGGTTACGGTACTTTTGGTACCGTCCACATTGTGATTAACAACCAAATTGGTTTTACCACCTCAGACCCACGCGATAAAGGCTCGACCTTGTATTGTTCGGACGTGGTGAAAATGATTGAAGCACCCGTGTTGCACGTCAATGGTGATGACCCAGAAATCGTGGTTTGGGCAACCCAATTGGCATTGGATTATCGCAAACGCTTCAAAAAAGATGTGGTGATTGACATCGTGTGTTTCCGTAAATTGGGCCACAACGAGCAAGATACACCTGCATTGACTCAGCCTTTGATGTACAAATCGATTGCCAAACACCCAGGTACACGTGCGTTGTATGCAGAAAAATTGACCACCCAAGGTGTGCTCAAAGAAGGTGAGGGCGATCAATTGGTTGCGGATTACCGTCAAGCAATGGACGAGGGGCGCAATTTCTCGACCGCTGTTTTGACCAACCACAAACATATGTTTGCCAACGACTGGTCGCGCTATTTGGATAAAAAATGGGTGGATGCAACCAATACTGGTTTGAATTTGACTGAACTCAAACGTTTGGGCGAAAAAATCACCACGATTCCAGCGACTTTCAAAATGCATCCGCTGGTGGCGACTTTGATTAAAAACCGTAGCTTGATGGCCAGTGGTGATATCCCTCTCGACTGGGGTATGGCAGAGCATTTGGCATTCGCGTCCTTGTTGGCCAATGGCTATGACGTGCGCATTACAGGACAAGATTCGGGTCGTGGTACATTCGTACACCGCCATGCCGTATTGCATGACCAAGAGCGTGAATCTTGGGACTCTGGCACATATATCCCATTGCAAAACGTCACTGATAAATCCACTTTCACTGTGATTGACTCGGTCTTATCCGAAGAAGCTGTGATGGCGTTTGAATATGGTTACTCAACCACTTCACCCAATACCTTGGTGATTTGGGAAGGCCAATTTGGTGACTTTGCCAATGGTGCACAAGTGGTGATTGACCAATTCATTTCATCAGGTGAAGTGAAATGGGGGCGTTTGTCTGCATTGACCTTAATGTTGCCACACGGTTACGAAGGGCAAGGTCCAGAGCACTCATCGGCGCGTATTGAACGCTATTTGCAATTGTGTGCAGACAACAACATGCAGGTGGTTCAGCCGACCACACCTGCGCAAATCTTCCACATTCTGCGTCGTCAGATGGTGGCCGATTATCGTAAGCCTTTGATTATCTTTACGCCAAAATCATTGTTGCGTCATAAAGAGGCGATTTCTGAATTGACCGAATTGGCCAAAGGTGGTTTCCAAACCATCATCCCAGAAGTCGATAAAACAGTGGAAGTGGATGCGAAAAAAGTCAAACGTTTGCTCGTGTGTTCGGGTCGAGTGTATTACGACATCATCGCGGCACGCCGTGAGGAAAAAGACCAAAACATCCCTGTGATTCGTGTGGAACAAATGTATCCATTCCCGCACAAAGCCTTTGCGGCGGAATTGAAAAAATATCCGCACCTCGAAGAAGTCGTGTGGGTACAAGATGAACCACAAAACCAAGGGCCTTGGTTCCAAATTCAACACAACTTGTTTGAAAACTTGGCAGAAGGTCAAAAACTTGGCTACGCAGGTCGCCCAGCGTCTGCTTCGCCAGCGGTTGGTTACTATGCAAAACACTACGAGCAACTGAAAAACCTGTTGCAAGCAGCGTTTGGCAAGCAAAAATCTTGGTTGAAAAAATAATGGGCACGTCATTGCGAGCAGTTTTATCGCGAAGCAATCCATGAGATGTGTTGAATTGATATCGATGGATTGCTTCATCTCACGATGCTCGGTTCGCAATGACGGTCAATGACGAAAAATTAGGACATTCTTGCTGACATAATTTTAAGCAGAAAGTCTTTGAAAAGATTAAAAGGAATACAAAATGGCACTTATCGACGTAGTCGTCCCCCAACTCTCGGAATCCGTAGCAGAAGCAACTTTGTTGTCTTGGCATAAAAAAATCGGTGAAGCCGTCGCCCGCGATGAAAACCTTATTGATGTCGAAACCGACAAAGTCGTGCTCGAACTGCCCGCACCTGCTGCAGGTGTATTGGTTGAAATCATTGCCAATGATGGTGATATGGTGACCAGCGGTCAACTGATTGCAAAAATTGATACTGAAGCCACTGCGGCGGCAGGCGCACCAGCCGCAGCTGCGCCCGCGACACCTGTTGCCACTCAGGTCGCAGTTGCAAACACCGCGCCTGCATCAACCAGTGCTGCTGGTACGGCCATGCCTGCAGCGGCAAAAATCCTCGCAGAAAAAGGCATCAGCGCGTCTGATGTGGCAGGTACAGGCAAAGACGGTCGCGTGACCAAGGGTGATGCACTTGGCGCCACGCCTTCTGCACCCAAAGCACCTGCTGCCGTGGTTGCATCAACGTTGCCAGCCGTGGGTGCGGGTGCATCATTGCCACAAGTTAAACCACCGATTAGCATTGCCGATGTGTTGGCTGATCGTCCAGAACAACGTGTACCAATGAGCCGTTTGCGTGCACGTGTGGCAGAACGCTTGTTGCAATCGCAATCAACCAACGCGATTTTGACCACATTCAATGAAGTCAATATGCAACCCGTGATGGACTTGCGTGCGAAGTACAAAGACAAGTTTGAAAAAGAACACGGTGTGAAATTGGGTTTCATGAGCTTTTTCGTTAAAGCCGCTGTTGCTGCGTTGAAAAAATACCCTGTATTGAACGCGTCTGTCGATGGCAATGACATTGTTTACCATGGCTACTTTGACATCGGTATCGCCGTTGGTTCGCCCCGTGGTTTGGTTGTACCAATTTTGCGCAATGCCGATCAATTGACCTTGGCAGACATCGAAAAGCAAATTGCTGAATTCGGCGCGAAAGCCCGCGATGGTAAATTGACGATTGAAGACATGACTGGTGGTACATTCAGTATTTCCAATGGCGGTACGTTTGGCTCGATGATGTCCACGCCGATTATCAACCCACCGCAATCAGCGATTTTGGGCGTACATGCGACCAAAGACCGCCCTGTGGTTGAAAATGGTCAAATCGTGATTCGCCCAATGAACTACCTTGCTATGTCGTATGACCACCGCATCATTGATGGTCGCGAAGCGGTGTTGGGCTTGGTGGCGATGAAAGATGCTTTGGAAGATCCAGCACGATTGTTGTTGGATTTATAATCATCTTGGCAAATGAGTCTACTTAGTGCATTAACCGTATTTTGCTAAAAGTCTGGCAACGTGCGGTTAATGCCTTGTTTTTATTGATTGAACTTAAATTCTATCTATGGGTTCATCCATCCATAAACAAGCCGTTGGCAGTCATTTCGATGCGCCAAAAATGCTTTTGGCGCGCGATAAGACTTTTGACGCCGTGAATCGCATTGCGGACAAAATCACAGTCGGCATGGCGGAGTTGGATGCACGAGCGATGGCGATGGATGTGTTGCGCGAGATGGGTATGGATCGAACTTGGCATCCAGCCTTGGTGCGCTTTGGCGCGAACACGCTAAAAAAGTTTAATCAAGTGTCAGAAGGTAATCCTGTATTGCAACCGAACGATATATTTTTTGTCGATTTGGGCGTGGTGTGGGATGGTCACGAGGGTGATGCGGGCGCAACGTTTGTGGTGGGCGATGATGCGGATATGCGTGCTTGTGCGGACGCGTGTAAGTTGATTTACGATGAAGTTGAGGCACACTGGCGTAAAACCCGTTGCTCAGGCAAGGCCTTGTATGCGTTTGCCGAAAAGGTAGCAAGTACGCACGGCTGGCGACTGAATGTGGAGATTCGCGGACATCGCGTGAGCGATTTTCCGCATGCGATTTACAAGGCTGGCGATTTGGGGGATTTGGATGAGGTGCCTGAAGTGGGTTTGTGGATTTTAGAGATTCAAATAGCGCATCTATCCAAACCGTATGGTGCATTCTATGAAGATTTGTTGGTGGGATGATTTTATCATTGCGAGCAGGTTCATCGCGAAGCAATCCAGCGTGTTCATTGATTTGATGTTGTATGGATTGCTTCGCTGATGAAGCGTCGCTCGCAATGACGGGAACTTTTTTGTAGCGTGTGCAATGCCTAACCTACAAAACAAAAATGAGTTTAAATTTTTAGATAAAGGAATTGAATATGTCACAATCATTTGACGTGGTGGTTATCGGCGCAGGCCCTGGTGGTTATATTGCAGCGATTCGTGCTGCACAACTGGGTTTGTCCACAGCGTGTATCGAAGGCAACCCATACGATGACCCTAAAGGTGAGCCTCGCTTGGGCGGTACGTGTTTGAACGTCGGTTGCATCCCATCTAAGGCATTGCTTGCCAGTTCACACCACTATGAGGATGTGACTTCGCATTTGGATGTGCATGGTATTGGCATTAAAGGTGCGTCGTTGGACGTGGGCAAAATGGTTGCTCGTAAAAATGCCATCGTCGATAAAATGACGGGCGGCATTCAATATTTGTTCAAGAAAAACAAAGTGACTTTGCTCAAAGGTTATGGCGCATTCGTGGGTCAAGCCGATGGTTTGACACAAGTTAAAGTGACGGACAAAGGCGGCAAAGAAGAAGTGGTCAGCGCGAAGAATGTTATCATCGCTACGGGTTCGAAAGCCCGTCATTTGCCAAACATCGCTGTGGACAACAAAATCGTTTGCGACAACGAAGGTGCGTTGAATTTTGACGCGGTACCGAAAAAACTGGGCGTGATTGGCGCGGGTGTGATTGGTTTGGAGTTGGGTTCGGTCTGGCGACGTTTGGGTGCGGAAGTGACAGTACTCGAAGCCATGCCAGCCTTCCTCGGTGCGGCCGATGGCGCGATTGCCAAAGAAGCCAAAAAATTGTTTGAAAAACAAGGTTTGAAGTTTGATTTGGGCGTGAGCATTGGCGAAGTTAAAGCCGATAAAAAAGGCGTGAAAGTTGCCTACACCAATGCCAAAGGTGAAGCACAAACCTTAGACTGCGACCGTTTGATTGTATCGGTGGGTCGTGTGCCCAATACCGATAACCTGAACCTCGAAGCGATTGGCGTGAAAACCAATGAGCGCGGTTTCATCGAAGTCAACCACGATTGCCAAACAGCGGTGGCGGGCGTTTGGGCGATTGGCGATGTGATTCCTGGTCCGATGTTGGCGCATAAAGCCGAGGACGAAGGGGTGGCGGTTGCTGAACGCATCGTCGGTCAAAAGCCGCACATTGATTATAACTGTATTCCTTGGGTGATTTACACTTCGCCTGAAATTGCTTGGGTGGGTCAAACCGAGGAGGCCATTAAGGCTTCGGGTCGTGCCTATAAAACAGGTCAATTCCCATTTATGGCGAATGGTCGCGCCTTGGGCATGGTTGCGGCAGATGGCTTTGTGAAAGTGATTGCCGACGCAGTGACCGATGAAATCCTCGGTGTTCACATCATCGGTGCGGGGGCTTCGGATTTGATTGCGGAGGCGGTTGTGGCGATGGAGTTTAAGGCTTCATCTGAGGATATTGCGCGCATTTGTCACCCACACCCAAGTTTGTCTGAAGTGATGCGCGAGGCGGCTTTGGCGGTGGACAAACGTGCGTTGAATATGTAATTTCAGTGCACAAACAATTAATTAAAGGCGAATCTGCTGGATTCGCCTTTTTTATTCGCTGTCAAATACCGAAACCAATTGACTGCTTACTGCAACCAATTGACCGTGATTGTCCCAAATTTCGGCATGGGTAAGCCCGTAGCCGTGTGCTGCTTGAGCGACAGTGGCGCGGTACAAATGCCATGAATTGTCAAAAACAGGTATCGGTTGCGCAAATTGTAGGGTCCACGTCATGCTGGATGCAGGTGCTGGTTTGTTGATTAGAGGCAAAACAGCAGGTGGCCAAGCATCGGTCAGAGCGACACGATGTGCTTCAAATAATTCAGGTTCGATTTCCTCTGCCAAACAATCGTTCCAACGCCACCAACCGCCCATTTCGTTCGTGCCCTGCCCAGAATACGGTAGTGCCCCAAATGCCCAGCGCGTGTCCACGTGTTGTGCAAAATTTGGAATAATATTGGGGATGAATGGCAGAGCAGGCAATGCTTCGGGTGATGGTACTTTGGGCGCGGGTTGCGCGTTCAATACGGCTTTGGATGAGCGCATCGCACCAAATGAAGCGAGCACGACCGTGGGGTTAAGGTTGCCTTTACCATCGTCTTGGACAATACGGGCTTCTAACTGCATGGCGTTTTTACCATCGCGCAAAACATAGGTGCGGATGGTAAAGGGTACATCCAATAATACAGGCCCCACAAAAGTACAAGACATGGACAATAAAGCGCGCTCTGCGGGTACTTCACGGCGCATGGCCGCAATCATCATTCCAGCCACCAATCCCCCAAAACCCGCACGACCTTGTCCCCAGTCGCTGGGTAGCGTGTATTCCGTTTGGCTGGTACCGTGGTAAGCGGCTTTGAGATAAAAATGTGCGTTGTGCATGGTGTTCTTTCTAATTGGATTGGTTTTTTAGTGGAGCATTTATTTAGTTGGGTCATTATACAAAAGTTTCTTCAATTCAGTGACGGGCGGATTTTCAGTGGCAGTTGTGTGAAAAACTGGGATTTACAACACAATGCGGTTAAAATAGCGCTTTACATTATTTTTTAGGATTGTTATGTCTGCTCTTTACGCCATTTCTCCATTAGACGGGCGTTATGCGTCCAAGGTTGACGCGTTACGCCCCATCATGTCCGAAGCGGGCTTGTTGCACCATCGCGTTCAGGTTGAGGTTGCTTGGATCATTGCTTTGTCCAAAGCGGGTTTTGCTGAGTTGCCTGCGTTTTCGGAGGCGGCGGTGGCGTATTTGAACCAAATCGTGGCGAACTTTGCTGAGGCAGATGCGCAAGCCATCAAAGACATTGAGAAAACCACCAACCACGATGTTAAAGCGGTTGAGTATTACCTCAAAGCCAAAATGGAACAGTTTGGTGATGAACTCAAAAAAGCCTCGGAGTTCGTGCATTTTGCCTGCACGTCTGAGGACATCAACAACACCTCTCATGGCTTGATGCTGAAAAAAGCACGGGCAGAAGTGTTGTTGCCACAAATGGATGCCGTGATTACCAAATTCAAAGAAATCGCACATGAATTTGCCGAGCAACCCATGCTCTCGCGTACACATGGCCAGCCCGCTTCACCCACCACAGTGGGTAAAGAGTTTGCCAATATCGCCTATCGTTTGCAACGTGCGCGTGCGCAATTCGCTGAAGTGGCACTGCTGGCAAAAATGAATGGCGCGGTCGGCAACTACAACGCGCATTTGTCGGCGTATCCTGATTATGATTGGGTGGCGTTTTCAACTGCGGTGATTGAAAACGATTTGGGGCTAACCTACAACCCTTATACCATTCAAATCGAGCCGCACGATTATATGGCACAATATTTTGATGCATTGGCGCGATTTAACACAATTTTGATTGATGCCAATCGCGATATTTGGGGCTATATTTCGCTCGGGTTTTTCAAACAAAAAACCAAAGCAGGCGAAATTGGTTCATCAACCATGCCGCATAAAGTCAATCCGATTGATTTTGAAAACTCAGAAGGTAATTTGGGCTTGGCAAATGCCTTGTTGCGCCATTTGTCTGAGAAACTGCCGATTTCACGCTGGCAACGTGATTTGACCGACTCGACCGTGTTGCGCAATATGGGTGTGGGCTTGGGTTATGTGGTGATTGCCTATGATGCGTGTTTGCGCGGTTTGAACAAATTAGAACTAAATGCGGTTGCACTGGATGTTGATTTGGATAAAACTTGGGAGGTTTTGGCAGAGCCGATTCAAACTGTGATGCGCCGTTATGGCATCGAAAATCCGTATGAGCAACTCAAGGAACTCACGCGCGGTAAAGGCATTACCCGTGAAGGTTTGCAAAGTTTTATTCAAGGTTTGGCGATTCCAGAATCCGAAAAAACACGCTTGATGGCGATGACGCCTGCGAACTATGTGGGCATTGCGGCACAACTGGCGCGTCAGGTGTAAAAAACGGTTTTGGTGATTGTGCTACAATTACGTACTGTGTACATACTTAAAAAGGACTTTACAATGAATACAAACCACAAATACCCTAAATCAATGATTTTTTATCACAGCCTGTTGGCAGTGTTGATGGTTGCGACCTTAGTGCTTGGCTGGGTGATGGATCGTGAAAACGGCTTGATGTTTTTCCACAAATCGGTGGGGGCACTGGTTTTGTTCTTTGGGGTATTGCGTATCATCAATCGCGTACGCAATATGGGAAATATTCCGCCATCGGTCAACCATGGTGCGTTGCATTTGGTTGAAAAATCAGTGCATGGTCTTTTGATGTTGATGATGTTGGTTTTGCCTATTGTTGGTTGGTTGGTCAGCAATGCCAAAGGTTATCCAGTGAGTGTGTTCGGGTTGTTCAATTTGCCTGATTTGATTGGTAAAAACGAGGCATTGTCAGAAACTTTAGGCGAAATGCACGAAGCGGGCGCAACCGTATTCTTTTTGGTGTTGATTGCCCATGTGGTTGCTGCGGTGTACCATAAAGTAAAAACCAAAGAAGACGTGATTTCACGTATTTTACCTTGGTAATCAATCGATATCGCTCAAAAACAGGACTTGAAATTCAAGTCCTGTTTTAATATGTGCGCTTGCATCCATCGAGGCTTTGGGTTATTCTAATCGTCCGATTAACTCTCTTGGATGCTCAATGTCCGACGACTCGTATCCCTCGCGTGGCGCGAAAACAGAAAAACGCCACAAATCATTTTTTGAACGTTTAGCGGGCATGTTTGATGCCGAGCCTGAAACGCAAGAACAGCTCTTAGAAATTCTCCACAGCGCGCACGAGCGCAATTTGCTTGATGACGATGCTCTGTCTATGATAGAGGGCGCGTTGCAAGTGTCCACCATGCAGGCACGCGATATTATGGTGCCTCGCTCACAGATGGATGGCATCAATATTGAAGAGCCACCCAAAGAATTTATTCCCACCATTATTGACACCAGCCACTCGCGCTTTCCTGTGTTTGAAGGGGGGCGCGACAAGGTGATTGGTATTCTGCTTGCCAAGGATTTGTTGCGCTATTATGAGAACGAAGATGAATTCGATGTGCGTGACAATTTGCGTCCTGCGGTGTTTGTCCCTGAGTCCAAACCTTTAAATATTTTATTGCGTGAATTTCGCGAGAATCGCAACCACATGGCGATTGTGGTTGATGAATACGGTGGCGTGGCGGGTCTGATTACGATTGAAGATGTGCTTGAGCAAATCGTCGGCGATATCGAAGATGAGCATGATTGGGATGAAGAAGCTGACAATATTATTCCCGATAAATTGGGTCGTTATCGTGTGCGTGCGCTGACTGAGATTGAACAATTCAATGAGTTTTTTGAGGTTGAATTGTCAGATGAAGATGCGGATACCTTGGGTGGTTTGGTCACATCCGAATTGGCTCGAATGCCGCGTCGGGGCGATGTTGTGGTCATTGATCGTTTTGAAATTGAGGTGCAGCGTGCCGATGCGCGCCAAGTACACATGCTGTTGGTGCGCAAAATGAGCGATGAAGAATTGGTTGAACGAATAAAATCACCCTCTAATGATGCTTAGATATTCGGTTTTGTTTATTTATATCATCGTACGACGTCTATAGCTATAAACTATAAAAATAGGAGGTACACATGCACAATATGGCAAATTTTCTGGTGGCTTTGGTGGCGTTGATACATGTCTATATATTGGTACTCGAAATGTTTTTATGGACGCAGCCTAAAGGAATGAAGGTATTTAATCTCACTGCAGAGTTTGCACAAGCGAGTAAAGTTTTGGCAGCCAATCAAGGTTTGTACAATGGCTTTTTGGCGGCAGGTCTGTTTTGGGGCTTGTCTTTGGGAGCGGCGGGATTTTCGATCAAGGTATTCTTTTTGCTGTGCATCTTGATTGCTGGGTTATACGGTGCGGCGACGGTGAGTAAACGGATTTTATTTGTGCAAAGTGTTCCTGCTGCCTTGGGTTTGGTCTTCTTGTGGCTGGCTTGACACTGTAATGGTTATAAAACCCTTTGCTTATTTTGAATGTCATTGCGAAACACTTTTATTGAAGCAATTCAAATTGCGTCCACCAATCGAACATCGTTGAATGTCTTCGCAGTAAAATTGCGTGCAATGATGGTGAAAACGGTGAAAATTAATATTTTTAAATAAAAACAGGGGCGCAATTAATTTGCACCCCTGTTTCTTATGTAGCCAATCCGTTTTTTATTTATCCAAACCCGCCAAACAGGTGTATTTAATCACCAAATAATCCTCGATACCGTATTTAGAGCCTTCGCGTCCCAAGCCCGATTGCTTGACGCCGCCAAACGGTGCGACTTCATTGGAAATCAAGCCTGAGTTCACGCCGACCATACCGTATTCCAAAGCCTCAGAAACGCGGAAAATACGCCCGATGTCACGGCTGTAAAAATACGAAGCCAAGCCGAATTCAGTGTCATTGGCGTATTGGATGACTTCTTCTTCAGTTTCAAATTTGAACAATGGCGCGAGCGGGCCAAAGGTTTCTTCGCGCGCGACCAGCATTTGCTGGGTGACGTTGGTCAAAATGGTGGGCTCAAAGAATGAATGCCCCAGTGTGTGGCGTTTGCCACCGAGAATGACAGATGCACCTTTGCTGGTCGCATCGGCAATGTGTTCTTCGACTTTTTGTACGGCTTTCTCTTCAATCATTGGGCCTGTGGTCACACCTGCATCCACGCCATTGCCGACCTGAAGTTTGGCAACCGCAGCGGCGAGTTTTTTCGCAAATGCATCGTACACGCCCGATTGTATGTACAGGCGATTGGCACACACACAGGTTTGACCTGCGTTGCGGTATTTTGAGGCAATCGCGCCTTCAACTGCCGCGTCCAAGTCTGCATCATCAAACACGATGAATGGCGCATTGCCACCGAGCTCAAGTGAGAGTTTTTTGATGGTGGGTGCGCATTGTGCCATCAGTTTGCGTCCCACTTCAGTTGAACCAGTGAACGTGAGTTTGCGCACAATCGGGTTTTCGGTAAATTCTGCACCGAGTTCACTGGAGCGACCCGTAATGACTTGGAATACACCTGCAGGGATACCTGCGCGATGAGCAAGTTCTGCCATCGCCAGTGCCGAAAATGGCGTGAGGTCAGCAGGACGGACAATCATTGGACAACCTACCGCGAGTGCGGGTGCGGCTTTGCGGGTAATCATTGCCGATGGGAAGTTCCACGGGGTAATCGCAGCACACACCCCGATGGGCTCTTTGGTCACCATGATGCGTTTGTCCATCGCCACGGTTGGGATGGTATCGCCGTAAATGCGTTTGCCTTCTTCGGCGAACCATTCGATGAAACTGGCAGAGTATAGAATTTCGCCTTTGGCTTCAGCCAGCGGTTTGCCTTGTTCGGTGGTGAGAATCAAGGCGAGATCGTCTGCATTGGCAACCATGAGGTCAAACCATTTGCGCAAAATGGCGGAGCGTTCTTTCGCCGTTTTGTTGCGCCATGCTTTCCATGAGGCGTTGGCATCGTAAATCGCTTGTGCTGCAACATCGCGCCCCATGCGCGGAACGTGACCGATGACTTCGCCCGTGGCAGGGTTGGTAACGGCGGTGGTTTCCGCGCCTGCGGGTGCATCCACCCATGCGCCATTGAGGTAGCATTGCTGTTTGAATAAAGAAGGGTCTTTGAGTGCCAACATAGTGTGTCCTTTGTGTTAAACAAAACCCTCCTTCATTTTTGGGAGGGTTATGGGGCCATATGATTACTTCGCTGCTTCTAAAATCGCTTGTTCCAAAATACCCAAACCTTCTTCAAATACCGCATCCTCAATGGTTAATGGGTAGAGGAAACGCACAACATTGGCATACGTACCGCAGGTCAGTAACAATAAACCTTTTGCCAATGCTGCCACGCGTACTTTAACGGTGAAGTCTGGATCAGGTTTGCCTGTGTTCGGATTGATGAATTCAACCGCGTTCATTGCACCTGGACCACGCACATCTGAGATTTGCGGTGCCTTGGTTTTTAAATCATTGAGACGGGCTTTCAATTTGTCGCCCAATACCACTGCGCGCTCGCAGAGTTTTTCTTCTTCGATGATGTCCATCACTGCGTGCGCGGAAGCAATCGCCAGCGCATTACCAGCATATGTGCCACCCAATCCACCTGGCGCAGGTGCATCCATGATTTCGGCACGGCCGACCACTCCAGAGAGTGGCATACCGCCTGCCAAAGATTTGGCAAACGTCACCAAATCAGGCTCCACATCGTAATGGCTCATGGCAAATAGTGCACCTGTGCGCCCAAAACCCGTTTGGACTTCATCGGCAATCAACAAAATGCCGTACTCGTCACAAATTTTACGCAGACCACGCATAAATTCAGCAGGGGCTTGATAAAAGCCACCTTCCCCTTGAACGGGTTCAAGAATGATGGCGGCCACACGTGAAGGTTCGATTTCAGATTTAAAAATGTGCGCGATGACATCCAATGAATCTTGAGTGGACACCCCGTGTAATTCAACAGGGTATGGCGCATGGTAGATTTCGGCAGGAAATGGGCCAAAGCCAATTTTGTAAGGGGCAACTTTGCCTGTCAGAGCCATGCCCATCATGGTGCGACCATGAAAACCACCTGAAAAAGCAATGACACCAGAGCGTTTGGTATAAGCGCGGGCGATTTTAATCGAGTTTTCAACGGCTTCTGCACCTGTGGTGAAAAAGGTGGTTTTGGTGGCGGTTTTAATCGGCGCGGCTGCGTTCACGCGTTCGGCCAAGCGCACGTAGGACTCGTAAGGAACCACTTGATAGCAGGTGTGTGTGAAGTGTTCCAACTGTGCGGCAATTGCCGCAACTTGTTTGGGATGGCGATGTCCTGTATTGAGCACAGCGATGCCACCGCCAAAGTCAATGTAACGTTTGCCTTCCACATCCCAAATTTCGGCGTTTTTGGCTTCTTTGGCATAAAACTCACACATCACCCCAACACCACGAGGTGTAGCGGCATTTTTGCGGGCGAGTAAATTGGTGTTGTTCATAGAGTGTCCTTTCAACTTTCAATAATGGGCTTTGCATGTAGATAAAGTGCAACCTTGAGTCACTGTGGTTGAGATTATGCGCGAAATTTTAAATAAAAACAGACCGTTTTTCCGAGTTGATGGTCAATGTTGTCACAAATGGAACCATCCTAAGTGTTTGAGAATTAAAAAATTAAGAATTAACAATTAAGATGTATTTTTGCATATTTTTTGTTTTTCTTGCGGTATTTCGCGTTTTGCTTTAATATCTTTGTGCCATGCGGCAATTGACAATAAATATATGAGTAGAATACACAATGCCTCAAAAATTGAAGAAAAAACGGCACAAAAATCGAGTGAATAATCAAATAACACTCGATGGTGCTTTCTTCTACTCTAAAAAAAATGAAGATGGGTTTTTAGAGCATCAAACATCCAAAATACGTGGCTTTACTTTGATTGAAATGTTATTGACACTGGCCATCGTGGCGATTTTGGTGTCTATGGCGATTCCACGCTATGAACAATTTGTGGCACAGCAGGACGTGAGTCGAGTGACGCAGCAAATGCGCGATCATTTGCAGTTGGCGCGAACCTATGCCCAAACGCATCAAACCACAGTGCAACTGTGTCCTGTGGATGTCACAAAAGTAAATGATGCCAATCCGACGTGCAGTCAAGAGACTACTTGGAAAGCGTGGATGGTTGCAGAAGTTGATGACAAAGGTATTGTTCGTCAAGTCATTGCCCGCAGTGAGCCCATTTTGAGCAGTATTCAAATTAATTCGGGTAATCGAAAAATGATTAAAATGAACCGACAAGGTGGCGCGGATGGTTTTGATGCCACGTTCATCGTTACCAGTACCCAGTTGACCAATGTTGATAAAAAGTTAACTTTGGCTTCCAATGGACGAACCAGAGAGTGAGCGTACATCGAGAGTGAAGCGACCCCAGTTGTTACAAAACCAATGACCAGCAGACAGTTATGTACATAATGAAACACGGTATTTTACGCCCCCAACAATTCGAGCAGGGCTTCAGTCTTTTTGAAGCACTGATTGCGGCATTGATTGTCGCGATTGCGGTGGCAGGGGTGATGCAATTACATAATCGCAATCTACAAAGCACTGCGGCAAATGCCGAATTACAGCGCGCCCAAAGAATTCTATTCAATGCGCAGCAGCGTTATCAACTCTCCAACACTTTAAGCAACTCTGATTTATTGGCTCTGAATCAACAAGCAGAACAAAGTGGTTTAAAACAAAAAGACGTTAGAATAACTGGTGATAACATCGTACTCAGTTGGCAAGCGTGGAGTCCTGATGCCGTTGTACAACGCGCCTGCGCGCCAGCCAATGGTGCGAACAGTTGTATTGCAGTTACGGTGAAATAAATACGATGATGTCACCTAAACGCGCCCATTCACTTCATTTACAAGCAGGTTTTACTTTGCTTGAGTTGCTGTTTGCGATGGCGATTGTCTTGGTGGTTGTGGTGGCGGCTCAACGTTATGCAGCGGGCGTGCTCACGGATCGCGAGCATTTGAGCGCGCAACAAGACCAAACCAGTCAAATCAATGTGGTGTTGTCGAATATGCAAAACGATGTGGCGCGTGCGGGGTTTATTCCAGTTGCCAGTGTAAGCCAATGGACAGAGGGACAATTGAGTAATGTTGGGGTGGATGTGCGTTGTCTTAATAACAACTGTACCAGTAAGGAGTTGCGGACAGCATACTGGACGCGTGAAAACCCCGCTTATGATTGCGTGCACAACAAAGTGGAAACGACTCGTACAGCAGGTTGGGTTGAGGTCGAGAACGTTTATCGGTTTCAAAAAACAGATGGCGTTTGGGTGTTGGGTTGTGATGGCAATGGCGGTGGTGGCGATTGGGAAGGCTTTACCAATCCGACCGAGGGCGACATTGAGAATTTTAATTGGACCTTGGACAGCAATGCGGCCGATAGCGGGGCAAAATTGCTGCATTTTTGTGTGACCACACGCACCGCGAAAAACAATCAAGTCGCAGGCAATATGCAAGCGCACTCTTGCTCAACGGGGAAGGCATTGGTCAATGATAATACTTGGGTGTATCAAACCATTGAATTGGATATGTTGGTGCGACCCTCACAAATTGGGGTTTTACCATGAACCCTCAAAAATATTCTCAAAACATGGATAAACAAAGTGGTGTCGCATTGTTCATTGTGTTGATACTGCTTTTGGTTTTGGCAGCGGCATCGGTGGCGTTAATGCAAAATCAGCGTTGGGCAGTGCGTCAGACGGCAGATCAATTGGACGTTTTGGAGCGCAACACGCAATCGAATAAGGTTCACAACCAATGCGTGGCGACATTTCGCAATGCTTTAAACCACTCAAACGCCGAGTTGGTGGGATATGAGGGGGGTAATGACATTGTGGGTGTTCAAGATGCGAAATGGGGTACGGCCAACGAATGCTTATACGAGTGGTATCAAATTCCTGTACAAAGCACGCCTGACGCGGTTTGGACACCACATGTGCGCATCAACTCTCGCGTTCAAGTCAAAGGTGTTTGGGTGCAAGAAATAAGTGAATGGCGCTATCCAACGTGCGATACGGTATCATCGACAGGGCAAACCCATTGTGTGACCAGTGCAACCCCGCTCAAAGTGGCGAACACCCATCAGACATTAAACGCACAATTTGACCCCACTCGATCCGTGTTGACGGCGCGTATGCCTGTAGCCATTCAGTGAAAGAAATTAAACCATGAACACTTTTAAATTCTCGCCTATTTTAAATCAACGTTCATGCGCACGCGCTCAGTTTGGTTTTACTCTGCTGGAATTATTGGCGGTGGTGGCGATTGTAGGGGTGCTCGCGTCAATTGCGATTGGACAATACAATCAGCACATTATACAGAGCAACCGCCGCGCTGCGGTTGCCAGTTTGTACGCTGCGCAACAAATCATGGAACGCACGCGTTTACAAACGGGTGAATATCAGTTGCTCAACGCCGCACAACTTGCCAATTTAAGCACTCAAGGACAAACCTATACTTTGGCATCAAGCCTTGAAAACAACGGATACACCTTGACTGCCACGCCGCCAGCAAATCAACCTGACACCGAATGTGGGGTGTTGAGCATTACCCAAAGCGATAAGCGCGAGGTCACGGGTTCTGCGTCAGTCACCGAATGTTGGCAATAATGAAGTGATACTGTACTCCGCGCTCAATGTGTGCGAAGCATTCGGCGCAATCTGCACGCAGTCATCCGCCGCATTGGCAGTCTCGACACAGACGAATTCTTGATAATCACCATCATTCAAATCAGCAGATTTTTTTGCAATCTCCACCCACGGATTCCACACCACAGTTGAATGACTGCCTGTGGCTTGAATCTGAATGTTGCGTTGCCAAGCCGCATCCACAATCTGCATGATCGGAGGGGTGTGTGTGTAAATCCGATCGACTTCTTGGGTAAAATCAATCGCACCCATTTGCGGCTTAATCTCACGATTGCCACCAACGGCGTTGTCGATGTATTGCGTGTTTTCTAACCCCAAAACTTGGGTTTGACCGATGTCGCCGACTTTGAAATAAGTGTGAATCGCTTGGGTCAAATGCATCGGTGTGTCCGATGTATTGTGCGTGACCAGTGCGATTTTGAGGGTTTTGCCCACGGTGATTGTGCTGGTCAATTCAAACGTGTGCGCCCACAGTTCAAGGCTTTTGGGCGATGGATTCAATGCCAAAACCACCTCAGTCGCACCATCATCGGCCAACTCGCGGGTCGATACCACACGCCACAATTGATTGCGCGCAAAGCCATGCGCGCCGCGGTTCATGCCCGAAGTATCCGCCCCGAACCAAGGCCAGCAAATCGGCGCGCCGCCTTTGATGGCTTTGCTTTGTTCGTAAAATGCGCGCTCACTCAAAAACATCAAATCATCCGTCGCATGATGCGGATGGAATCCCAATACCTGCCCACCGTACAGACTGATGGTCGCGCGGGCGTGGGCGTTGTGAATTTGGATAAATGGCCAATCGCCATTGCCCTGATCAAAGGAAAGTTGGTTGGCGATAGCGAATTGGGTGTTGAGTTCAAAGCGATTCATACGCGTCTTATTAAGTGGAAAAATAAATGAATTGCTACATTATAAATCCAAGCCAGTGGCTATTATTCAAATTTACTGTGGTTCTCGTGTATCATTCTTTCATTATTGAACCCAAGGTTAGATGATGAGCACAGTCAGTGAATTTTTAGACCATTCCAATCACACGCTGCTGGTGATTGATGGTTCGAGTTTTTTATACCGCGCCTATCATGGTTTACCTGATTTGCGCTCACCAACGGGTGAGCCGACGGGGGCATTGTACGGCATGATTGCGATGCTCAAACGTCTGCGCAACATCGTGCCAACCGAGCACGCAGTGTGCGTGTTTGACGCCAAGGGCAAAACCTTTCGCGATGATTGGTATCCCGAGTACAAAGCCAATCGCGCGAAAATGCCCGATGATTTGGTTGCGCAGATAGAACCAATTGAGGCAGTGGTGCGTGCGTTGGGCTTTCCTGTGGTGATTCAGGACGGCGTTGAGGCGGACGATGTGATTGGCACGCTGGCGCACAAAGCGCAGGCGGCGGGTTGGCGCACGGTGATGGCAACAGGCGACAAGGATTTGACCCAGTTGGTCAATTCTGAAGTGTTGTGGTTCAACACCATGAGTGGTGATGCTCTGGATGTGGCGGGTGTAACGGCGAAATTTGGCATACCGCCTGAACGCATCGTGGACTATCTGACCTTGGTTGGTGACTCCGTGGACAACGTGCCTGGGGTTGAAAAAGTTGGCCCCAAAACTGCGGTCAAATGGTTGACCGAGTTTGGCACTTTGGACGACATCGTTGCCCATGCCGATGAGATTAAAGGCAAGGTGGGCGAGTATTTGCGCTCGGCTTTGGATTGGTTGCCGCAGGCGCGCAAATTGGTCACGGTGGTGTGCGACTTGGATTTGTCAGCTACTCTACCTGATTGGCAAAACGTACAGTACAACCCTGCGGACAACGCTGCTTTATTGGCAATTTATCAACGTGCTGGATTTAAAACTTGGACCAAAGAGTTGATTGAGCAGGGCGAACAACCGAGCGTGAACACAGGGCAGGATGATGATTTATTTTCTGTGCCTCAAGAAGAAACCGTAGTCAAACCAGTCAGCAAACATGAAGAGCCGAGTGCAGAGCCACACACACTCACACCGTTTACTGTGCAAAAAACCATCGTCAACACACCTGAGTTACTCGACGAGATGATGGTGCAGATTGAGCGCAGCACATTGGTTGCATTGGATACCGAAACCACTTCGCTCAATTCATTCAAAGCACGTTTGGTCGGGCTGTCCTTTGCGCTCAACGGTATGTCGGGCTGGTATGTCCCTGTGGCGCACGAGGGCATGCAGTCGATAGAACAACTGCCGATGGACACGGTGCTGGCTCGCCTCAAACCATGGTTAGAAAACTCAAAAGCCCACAAAATCGGTCAGCACCTTAAATACGACACGCATGTATTTGCCAATCACGGTATTGCTTTGCGCGGCGTGGTGCATGATACGCTGCTGCAATCGTATGTGCTGGACTCAACCCAGCCGCATCGTTTGGATGCGATTGCAGCGCGTTATTTGCATGTTTCCAGTTTGACCTACGAAGATATTTGTGGCAAAGGCGCGAACCAAATGCCGTTTGCGCAGGTGGACATCGAAAAAGCCGCAACCTATGCGGTTGAGGATGTGGCGATTTGTATCGCCGTGCATGAAAAAATGTATCCACAGATTTGTGCCGATGTCGGTCTAAAAACCATTTATGAAACCATTGAATTACCGACCTCCGAAGTGCTGTATCAGATGGAGCGCAACGGCGTACTGCTGGACGTGAACGAATTGCACCGCCAATCCCATGCTCTGGGACAAACCTTATTGCAACTTGAAAAAACCGCGCATGAACTCGCAGGGCAACCGTTCAATCTGAATTCTCCCAAACAAATCGGCGAGCTGTTTTTTGAAAAACTCGGTATGCCCGTGGTGAAAAAAACCAGTAAAGGTGCGCCGTCCACCGATGAAGAGGTGTTGCAAAAACTGGCGGAGGACTATCCATTGCCCAAAGCCATGCTCGAATACCGCAGTTTGTCCAAACTCAAATCGACCTACACCGACAGCCTGCCGACCATGATAGAGGGCAGCACGGGGCGTGTGCACACGCATTATGCGCAGGCGGTGGCAGTCACGGGGCGGTTGTCCTCGAACGATCCAAATCTGCAAAACATCCCTGTGCGCACCGAATTGGGACGTAAAGTGCGCACAGCATTCATTGCGCCTGAGGGCAGTGTGATGATGTCGGCGGATTACTCGCAAATCGAATTGCGTATTTTGGCACACATGTCGCAAGACCCTGTTTTGATTGAAGCCTTCAATACAGGGATTGATGTACACACGCGTACAGCGGCACAAATTTTCAGTGTGCCTTTGGCGGAGGTGAGTTTCGAGCAGCGGCGCATGGCTAAAGTGATTAACTTTGGCTTGATTTATGGCATGAGCGCGTTTGGTTTGGCGAATAATCTCGGCATTTCACGTGCCGCTGCGCAGCAATACATCGACCAATACTTCATCCAATACCCATCGGTGTTGCACTACATGGAGCAAACCAAACAATTTGCGCGTGAGCATGGCTATGTGACGACGCATTTCGGGCGCAGACTGTATTTGCCCGACATCAACAACCGCAATATGGGTAAACGTCAAGGCGCGGAACGTGCCGCGATTAACGCACCCATGCAAGGCACTTCAGCCGATTTGATTAAATTGGCGATGATTGCGGTGCAATCGGCTTTGACTGAGCGTGGGCTGAAATCAAAACTGGTCATGCAGGTGCATGATGAATTGGTGTTGGAGGTGGTGCTCGACGAGTTGGAATTGCTAAAAGGTCTGATTCCTGAACTGATGTCGGGCGTTGCGAAACTCTCAGTGCCTTTGCTCGCTGAAGTGGGGGTTGGCGCGAATTGGGAGTTGGCGCATTAACCTCCTGTGTTATTAAACCCGTAGGGACGCACCCGTGTGTGCGCCCAGTTGGCGCAGTACGGCGCATGCGCAGGGCAAACAAGTGGGTCTGCCCCTACATTGCGTTCGCCACCCATCCATTTTTAGTTATTTAAGCCACAATTGCAGCACAAAACAGGCGTGACAAAACGTATAATAACGCCTGTTTTCTGTTGTGCTAACTTCCCATCGCATCCATAGGATTTTTCATGTCTGTCATCACCTTATTGCACGGCTCGCGTGCTTTGTCTGAGTTTCGTGTTTCGCGTTTGTTGAGCAAAATCACCCCGAATACGCCTGCGGTACAAACCATCCAATCGCGCTTTGTGCACTATGTTTGGTCAAACGAGCCATTGACGGCGTATGATTTGGAATTGCTAAACGGACTGCTGGCGTATGGTGAGACCCACATTGCCAATGTGTTTGATGCGGTGACGCTCACTGTAGTGCCGCGCATCGGCACGATTTCGCCATGGGCGAGCAAAGCCACCGACATTGCGCACAACGCGGGTTTGACCCACATTCGTCGTATCGAGCGTGGGATTGAGTATGGCTTGGTGTTGCAAAAAAGTTTGTTGGGTGGCACGAAACCCTTATCGGAGGAGCAATTGGCGCAGATTGCAGCGCACATGCACGATCGCATGACCGAATCGTGGTTTGTCGGTGAGTATGATGGTCACGCACTGTTCCAAGATTTGCCGAGCCAACCCTTGCAAACCATTGCCCTGCTCGCCGAGGGTCGCGATGCTTTGGTTAAAGCCAATGTTGCGTTGGGTTTGGCTTTGTCTGAAGACGAAATCGATTATTTGCGCGATGCGTATGTCAAACTGCAACGTGACCCAACCGATGTCGAATTGATGATGTTTGCGCAGGCAAACTCTGAACACTGCCGCCACAAAATTTTCAACGCCGACTTCATCATCGATGGACAAGCACAACCGATGAGTTTGTTTAAAATGATACGCAACACCCACCAGCTGCACCCAGAGGGCGACGTGGTGGCGTATGACGACAATGCTGCGGTGATGCAGGGCGCGACGATTGAGCGTTTCTATCCGAATGCACAAGGTGTTTACACGGCCAATACTGCGCTCACGCATACCTTAATGAAAGTCGAAACCCACAATCATCCGACCGCGATTGCGCCTTTTGCTGGTGCGGCGACGGGTTCGGGTGGCGAAATTCGCGACGAGGGCGCAACGGGGCAGGGCAGCAAACCCAAATCGGGTTTGACGGGCTTTACCGTGTCGAATTTACATTTGCCCGATGCACCGCGTGCGTGGGAAATTGCTTATGGCAAACCTGAACGCATCGCCTCGGCGTTGGACATCATGCTTGAAGGCCCGATTGGTGGCGCGGCATTTAACAATGAATTTGGTCGTCCGAACTTAACGGGGTATTTCCGCACCTTTGAGCAAGCCGTTGGCGACACGGTTTACGGTTATCACAAGCCGATTATGATTGCGGGTGGTATGGGCAATATCGATGCGCAACACGTGGGCAAAAAAGACCTACCCGAAGGCGCGTTGCTGATTCAACTCGGTGGCCCAGGCATGAAAATCGGCTTGGGTGGTGGCGCAGCGTCTTCGATGGGCGCGGGCACGAACACCGCCGATTTGGACTTTGACTCAGTGCAACGCGGTAATCCCGAGATTCAACGCCGTGCTCAAGAGGTGATTGACCGTTGTTGGCAACTGGGTGCGGCCAATCCAATTTTGTCGATTCACGATGTCGGCGCGGGTGGGATTTCCAATGCCTTTCCTGAGATTGTCGATGGTGCGAAAAAAGGGGCGATTTTTGATTTGAACCAAGTGCAACTCGAAGAATCGGGTTTGTCGCCGCGTGAAATTTGGAGCAATGAAGCGCAGGAACGCTATGTGTTGGCTATTTTGCCTGAGTCTTTGCCGCTATTTGCGCAGATGTGTGAGCGCGAGCGTTGTCCATTCGCCGTGGTCGGCACAGCCACCGATGCGCGCCAACTCAAGGTTTTAGACAGCCGTGCGGATGTTAGCAACCCGTGCGAGCCAGTGGACATGCCGATGGACGTGTTGCTCGGTAAACCACCGAAAATGACCCGTGATGTCAAACGTCAAGAGACCGACAGCAGCGCAGTCGATGTGGTCGGTTTGGATTTGACCGCTACGGCATTGGATGTCTTGCGCCACCCAACGGTGGCGAATAAAAATTTCCTTATCACGATTGGCGACCGCACCGTGGGCGGTTTGACTGCGCGTGACCAGTTGGTCGGTGCGTATCAAGTGCCTGTGGCCGATTGCGCGGTGTCTTTGCGCGATTATGTCGGCACGCTCGGTGAAGCGATGGCGATGGGCGAGCGCACACCATTGGCGGTGCTCAATGCACCTGCATCGGGGCGCATGGCGATTGCTGAGGCGATTACCAATATTGCGGCTGCACCAATTGAAGCCATCAATCAAATTAAAATTTCTGCCAACTGGATGGCGGCGTGTGGTGCAGCGGGTGAAGATGCCAAGTTATACGACACCGTCAAAGCCGTTGGCATGGAGTTGTGTCCTGCTTTGGGGATTTCGATTCCTGTCGGCAAAGATTCACTCTCGATGCAAACTCGCTGGAATGATGGGGTCGATAAAGCCGTGCGTTCACCCGTGTCACTGATTGTGACCGCGTTTGCGCCTGTGACGGATGTGAATCAAACCCTCACACCTGAATTGGTCAAAACCGATGAGCCGACGCGATTATTGCTGATTGACATTGCGCAGGGCAAACAGCGCATGGCGCAATCCATCCTCGCGCAAGTGACGCAACAAGTCGGCAACGTGCAGGATGTACCCGATTGTGATTCGGCTGAAACTTTGAAAAATGCTTTTGCTGCATTGCAAACCTTGAGTGCACAAGGCTTGGCATTGGCATACCACGATAAAAGCGATGGTGGTTTATTTGTAGCAGCGGCTGAAATGGCGTTTGCCGCGCAAACTTCAGTTGCGTTGAATGTTGATTTACTCACCATTGATCCAAACACTGCCGATACGGGAGATTTTAAAATCAGCGGCGTACAAATGGATGTACAGCGTCAGGAATCCCTTATCAAGGCTTTGTTTAACGAAGAGTTGGGGATGCTGATTCAAATTCGCAAGGACGATACCACCGCAGTGATGGACGTGTTGCGTGCGCATGGTTTGGGCGCGCACAGCCACATCGTCGGTCAGGTCATCAATACCGAACAAGCCAAAGCTGAATTTTCGGTGTGGCAAGATGGCGAAGCCAAGTTCAAACAACCTTTGTCGGTATTGCATGCGGCATGGTGCGAAACTTCGTTCCACATTGCCAAATTGCGCGACAACCCAGCTTGTGTGGAGCAAGAATACAGCCGTGCACCAGAGCCACTCACGCCGAAACTCACTTTTACACCCGATGCCAATAATTCTGTGCCATATTTGAATTTGGGTGCGAAACCCAAAGTGGCGATTTTGCGTGAGCAGGGCGTGAATGGGCACGTTGAAATGGCAGCCGCATTCACCGCTGCGGGTTTTGATGCGGTCGATGTGCACATGAGTGACTTGCTCGCTGGGCGCGTGCATTTACAAGACATGAAGGGCTTGGCGGCTTGCGGTGGTTTCTCGTATGGCGATGTGCTCGGCGCGGGTGAAGGCTGGGCGAAAACCATTTTGTACCACGAAAATTTGCGCAATCAGTTTGCCGAATACTTTGCGCGCACCGATACCTTTAGCCTCGGCGTATGCAATGGTTGCCAAATGATGAGCAACCTGAAAAACATCATCCCAGGAGCCGAACATTGGCCAAAATTCGTGCGCAACACCTCAGAACAATACGAAGCGCGTTTTGCTCAGGTACACATCACCGAATCACCAGCGATTTTGCTTAAAGGCATGGCGGGCAGCGTTCTACCCGTGGTGGTTTCTCACGGTGAAGGTCGCGCGAGTTACGCACTTGCCAGTGATTTGGATGCGATTCAAAGCACAAATAAAGTCGCTTTGCGTTACGTGGATGCACAGCACAATCCGACTGAAGTGTATCCACAGAATCCAAATGGCACGCCATTGGGGTTGAATGGTTTTACCACCACCGATGGACGTGTATTGATTATGATGCCGCATCCTGAGCGCGTGTTCCGTAAAGAATTGTTCTCATGGACACCACGCGAATGGAGTGAACTCAACGCCTCGCCGTGGTTGCAATTGTTCCAAAATGCACGCCACTGGGTCGGATAAATCTCAGTATTCATTTTTAAAACAACGGGTTAAGGCATGGCGTGAAATTTGGATTGATTATCATCGGCGATGAAATTGTGCAGGGCGAGCGCATTGATGCACATTTTCCCGCCATCAAAAAAATATTGGCAGAACGCGGTCTGCGTTTGGCTTGGGTCGAATATTTGTGTGATGATCGCGCAGAGTTGGTGGCGCGTTTTGAGCAAAGTTTTCAACGCAGCTTGGCGCAAGATTGCCCCGTGCTGGTGACGGGCGGCATTGGCGCAACGCCCGATGACCATACGCGCCAAGCGGTTGCGCAGGCTTTGGACTTACCGATGGCATTGCATCCTGAGGCTGTGAAGTTGATTGATGCGTCCGCGCTCGAACGCGGTGAAACGGATTTACAAACTGCCACCCACCAACAACGCCGACAAATGGCGAATTTTGTGGTGGGTGCACAACTGATTCCCAACCCATTCAATGGCATTGCGGGCTTTAGCATCCGTCAGCATTATTTCATGCCTGGGTTTCCCGTGATGGCGCATCCGATGGCTGAGTGGGTCTTGGACACCTATTATCAAGATGCTTTTTTCAAAGATAACTTCACACAACGATGCTGCATGGTCTATGACTTACAAGAGTCACAATTAACGCCACTGATGGAAGCGATTGAGCGAGATTTTGTGGGCGTGCAAACCTACAGTTTGCCAACATTGGGGCATTATGGCGAGGTCAAACGCTACAGTCTTGAGTTGGGTGTGAAAGCTGAAGATGAGGCGGTATTGTTGATTGATGAAGCGTGGGAAACACTATTGGCGCGGGTGCTAAAAATAGGTGGGCAATTAAGTTAAGTCACCTTTTTTGGCACACCACTCATCAATCATACCCAACAAAAAACGCCATCAATGATTTGATGGCGTTTTGTTATGAAACATAAAACGTGCAATTACTTGCTCATCACACGAATCATTTCCAATACTTTTTGTGAGTAGCCCCATTCGTTGTCGTACCATGCCACGACTTTAACGAAGGTGTCGTCCAATGCAATCCCTGCTTCAGCGTCAAATGTAGAGGTGCATTTTTCGCCACGGAAGTCGGTTGCCACGACTTTTTCTTCGGTATAACCCAAAACGCCTTTCATTGCGCCTTCAGAAGCGGCTTTCATGGCGGCACAAATTTGCGCGTAGGTTGCTGGTTTTTCCAATTCAACCGTCAAGTCAACCACCGATACGTCAGAAGTCGGTACGCGGAACGACATACCAGTGAGTTTTTTGTTCAACTCAGGAATCACCACACCCACTGCTTTGGCTGCGCCAGTGGACGATGGAATGATGTTTTCTAAAATACCACGACCACCGCGCCAGTCTTTGTTTGATGGACCATCCACGGTTTTTTGAGTGGCAGTTGCTGCATGTACCGTGGTCATCAAACCACGTTTGATACCGAAGTTGTCATTCAAAACTTTAGCCACAGGCGCCAAACAGTTGGTGGTGCATGATGCATTAGAAATAATGGCTTGACCTGCATAAGTACTGTCGTTCACGCCATATACGAACATCGGTGTGTCATCTTTTGAAGGAGCAGACATGATGACTTTTTTCGCGCCCGCATCAATGTGTTTTTGTGCGGTTTCTTTGGTGAGGAACAAGCCTGTGGATTCAACCACCACATCCGCGCCAATTTCGCCCCATTTGAGTTCTGCTGGATCTTTGACAGCGGTCAAGCGAATGGTTTTGCCATTGACGATGAGGTTAGAGCCTTCAACGCGCACTTCGCCTTTGAATTTGCCATGAACTGAGTCGTATTTGAGCATGTATGCCAAATAATCGGGTTCGAGCAAGTCATTAATTCCGACGACTTCAATATCGCTAAAATCCGCGATTGCTGCACGAAACACCATACGACCGATACGACCAAAACCATTGATACCCACTTTGATAGCCATTGTCACACTCCTAAAATTGAATGAAAAATTGATAAATAATCACCTGCAATTGTACTCCAAAGCCATGCAGATGATGATGTAATTTAGGCAATTTGCGCCTGCACTGCCTCAACCACTTTGTCTGCAGTGATGCCGAAATACGCGTACAGGTCTTTGGCAGGTGCGGATTCTCCAAAAGTCCTCATACCGATAATCGCACCACGACCCACGTATTTGTGCCAAAAGTCAGGTTGCGCGGCTTCAATGGCAACCGCCGTGAGGTTCGCTGGCAATACGCTGTCTTGATACACCTTGTCTTGGCGGTCAAATGCAGAGGTACACGGCATGGAGACCACGCGGGTGGGGATACCTTTATCTGCCAGTTGTTTTTGCGCGTTCAAAGCGATTTCGACTTCTGAACCCGTTGCGATAATGACGGCTTTGGGTGCGTCCATATCGGATAAGACATAGCCGCCTTTGGCAATCAATGTTGTTTGCTCTAATTTGGTTACAGCAGGCAGATTTTGTCGTGACAGAATCAATGCAGATGGGCCATCGGCGCGTAAAATGGACTCGCCCCAAGCCACTGCGGTTTCCAAGCCATCGGCTGGACGCCACACATCAAGGTTAGGAATGATGCGCAGACTGGGTACGTGTTCAATGCTTTGGTGGGTTGGACCATCTTCACCCAAGCCAATCGAATCGTGGGTAAAGACATGAATCACACGTTGTTTCATCAATGCCGCCATGCGAATCGCATTGCGCGAGTAGTCACAGAAAGTCAGGAATGTGCCGCCGTAAGGCAGGTAACCGCCGTGCAGTGCCATGCCGTTCATCATCGCTGCCATGCCGAACTCACGCACGCCGTAGGACAAATGATTGCCCCATTCGTTCGGCTTGTTGCGCACGCAGCCTTTGAAATTGGTCAGGTTAGAGCCTGTTAAATCGGCTGAACCGCCGAAAAATTCAGGTAACAACGGTGCAAGCGCGTCCAAAGCATTTTGACTGGCTTTGCGTGTGGCGACTGGGTCGGTTTTTTGTGCGATCTGCGCATACACTTCAGACAATTTTTCAGCAAAGTTTGCAGGCAGTTGTTTATTGCTACGACGGATAAATTCCGCAGCCAATTCAGGGTGTGCACTCTGGTACGCGGCGAATGTGTCGTTCCATGCGGATTCCAATTGCGCACCTTTGGCGGTCGCATCCCATGCGGCTTTGATGTCCTCAGGAATCACGAATGGCTCAGCCGTCCAATTCAATGCCTTGCGTGTGGCAGCGATTTCGTCCGCGCCGAGTGCCGCGCCGTGCACGTCGTGCGTGCCTTGTTTGTTCGGTGCGCCTTTGCCAATAACGGTTTTACAGCAAATGAGTGTGGGTTTACCATTGGCTTGAACGGCTTGTGCTTTGGCCGCGGTAATCGCTTGATCAATCGCCACCACATCATGCCCATCGACCCCCGCAATCACGTTCCAGCCATACGCGGCGAAACGAGCAGGCGTGTCGTCACTGAACCAGTCTTCAACATGACCGTCAATCGAGATGCCGTTGTCATCCCAAAAGGCGATGAGTTTCGAGGTTTTGAGTGTGCCCGCCAATGCGCAGGCTTCGTGGCTCACGCCTTCCATCATACAACCATCACCCATGAATACATAGGTGAAGTGATCCACGATGTCCAAGCCGTCTTGATTGAACTCTTGCGCCAATAATTTTTCAGACAATGCCATACCGACTGCATTGGCAATGCCTTGGCCGAGTGGGCCAGTGGTGGTTTCCACACCTGCAGTGTAGCCAAACTCAGGATGACCAGGGGTTTTGCTGTGCAGTTGGCGGAATTTTTTAATTTCCTCCATTGGCAAGTCGTAACCCGTGAGGTGCAACAATGAATAAATCAACATGGAGCCATGACCGTTGGACAACACAAAGCGATCGCGGTTCGCCCAATGGGGATTTTTTGGGTTGTGCGACAGATGCGTACCCCACAGAACTTGGGCGATTTCCGCCATGCCCATCGGTGCACCGGGGTGGCCAGATTTGGCTTTTTCAACGGCATCAATCGACAAAACGCGAATCGCGTTCGCCATATTGCGGGTCATTTCAGGGGTTGTGCTTGCATTTGTGGTCATGGTGGACTCTCTTGGTTGGTGTAAATGGCGTGGATTCAATGGGGTCGAAATTTTGAGACCCTATTGATTGCATTCGATGAACAATAAAAACGCGATTTTACAGCAGTCGCTTGCGTTTTTCCATCATGCGCCAGATAAATGGCGTAAATATTAACTGCATCGCCAATTCCATTTTGCCCCCTGGAACCACAATCGTATTGGCGCGTGACATGAATGAATCGTGAATCATATTGAGTAGATACTGAAAGTCGATGCCTTTGGGTTGCGCAAAGCGAATCACGACAAAACTCTCATCAGCGGCGGGGATGTCGCGCGCGATGAACGGGTTGCTGGTATCGACACAGGGCACACGTTGGAAATTCACGTGGGTGTGGGTAAATTGCGGACAAATCACATTCACATAATCGGGCATACGGCGCAAAATTGTGTCGGTGACCGCTTCGGTCGAATAGCCTCGTTGTGATTTATCGCGCCATAATTTTTGTATCCATTCCAAATTGATGACAGGTACCACACCAATCAGCAAATCGGGGTATTGGGCGATATTGACTTCGTCATTGACCACCGCGCCGTGCAAGCCTTCATAAAACAATAAATCGGTATTTGCAGGGATGTCTTCCCAAGGCGTGAAAGTACCTGAGGGCCGATTGTAGGGAGCGGCTTCTTCATCATTGTGCAGGTAGAGGCGGCGTTTGCCCGTGCCTGTTTCGCCATAGGTTTTAAACAGGTGTTCGAGTTCAGGCAGTAAATTGTTTTCCGCGCCAAAGTGCGAAAAATGTTGATTGCCCAAGGCTTCCGCTTCAACTGCTTTGGCGCGCATTTCAATGCGGTCATAACGGTGCATGCTGTCGCCCTCAATGATGGCGGCATGGAGTTTTTCACGACGAAAGATGTTGTTGAAAGTGCGCGTGACCGATGATGTGCCCGCACCTGATGAACCTGTGATGGCGATGATGGGGTGACGTTCTGACATGATGTACTCCTTGGTTGATGATGCAACTGGGTATGGGGAATCACTGTGGTGAACCCAAAATTTGTGACCAATTAAATGGTGGCTATGGCGCGTAAACTGAGGGTGATTGCCTCAATCTCTAAATAGGCTGCGTTCAGCAAATAAAGGGTTGATGTCGTCTTTTTTCGGCACGGGTTCAGCATGGTAACGCTCGATGCGTTCCACTTCGTTTTTTGAACCAAATACAAAACCAATCCGTTGGTGTAACCCAGTGGGCTGCACATTGAGTATCGGTTCGCTGCCTGTGCTGGCGCGACCACCTGCCTGTTCAATCAAAAATCCCATTGGATTGGCTTCGTAGAGCAAACGCAGGCGACCTGCCATATTTGGGTCTTTGTTGTCACGAGGGTAGAGAAATACGCCACCGCGCATCATGATGCGGTGTGCTTCAGCCACCATAGAAGCAATCCAGCGCATGTTGAAATCGCGTCCGCGCGCACCTGTTTTGCCTGCCAAACATTCGTCCACATAGCGTTTAATAGGGTATTCCCAAAAACGGCTGTTGGAGGCATTGATGGCAAATTCGTTGGTGTCCTCAGGGATTTTGATGCTTGGGTGGGTTTGCATGAATTCGCCCACCGTCGGGTCAAGGGTGAAGCCCGATACGCCATTGCCCAAAGTCAGTATGAGCATGGTGGTCGGGCCATACAGCGCATAACCTGCCGCCACCTGTTTGACGCCTGGTTGGAAAAAATCCGCTTCAACCAAATCGCGTCCAGACGCAATCGCATCTTCTGGTGCACGCAGAATCGAGAAAATACTGCCGATGGAGACGTTGACATCAATATTCGATGAGCCATCCAAGGGGTCAAATACCAATAAATACTTACCGCGTGGGTATTGAGCGGGAATTTGATAAGGCAACTCTTCTTCTTCGCTCGCCATCCCTGCCAAGTGACCGCCCCATTCGTTTAGGTGAATGAAGTAGTTGTTGCTCATCACATCGAGTTTTTTTTGCACTTCACCCTGTACATTAATGGTTTTATCACCATCATCTGCCGAGTGATTGCCCAACACACCTGCCAGTTCACCAAATGCCACTGTACGCGCAATGGCCTTACAGGCGAGGGCAACATCTAAAATCAAGGCATTGAATTCGCCTTTGGAGTTTGGATAGCGGCGACGCTCTTGAATCAAATACTGCGTCAGGGTGAGTCTGTGGGTAATGGGCATAATGTTCTCGATAAAAAAGTTTAACGCGAAGATTATGTCGGTCTATCGGCGCAAATGGTTAGCCAACCTGCGCCCGCAAATCCCGCATAATCGTGGTATAGCCACCGTCTGCATCGGGTGCACTAAATACAGCACTGCCAGCCACGCAGACATCCGCGCCAGCAGAAACTATTTCTTGAATGTTATCGACCTTCACGCCACCATCAACCTCAAGCAAAATGGTTTTGCCTGTGGCAGCGGTATAAGCATCAATTTTTGCGCGTGCTTCGCGCAACTTGTTCAAAGTTTCGGGGATGAATTTTTGCCCGCCGAAACCAGGATTGACACTCATCAATAACACCACATCCAATTTGTCCATCACATGATCCATCAATGAGAGTGGTGTGGCTGGGTTAAATACCAAACCTGCCTTGCAGCCATGCTCAATAATCAATGACAAAGTGCGGTCAACGTGTTTGGAGGCTTCTGGATGAAAAGTGATGATGTTGGCACCTGCTTTGGCGAACATCGGAATCAGGGCATCCACAGGTTCAACCATCAAATGCACATCAATTGGAATCGATACATGTGGACGAATGGCCTCACACACCAAAGGCCCGATGGTTAGATTCGGTACATAGTGGTTGTCCATGACGTCAAAGTGTACCCAGTCTGCACCAGCAGCCTCGATGGCTTTGACTTCCGCGCCGAGTTTGGCAAAATCCGCCGATAAAATCGAAGGTGCGATGTGTAAGTGTTGGGGTTTGTGTCGAGCAGTCTGAGTGGTCATTGGTTTCTCCATTAGAAAAATTGATCGATGTAGCGTCGATGCCAGAATTGTAAAACAGGCAAATCAACCACATCAATGGTATCACTTGATTCAGGGCGAATTCGTTGGGGCAGCACTTGCCCAAAATCACCCAAACCAGATACCACCTCTACTGCGCCCGAAAAATCTTGCCCCGCGGTAAACGCGGTCGGCGTAATCAATGTTGGAATACCCGCCGATAAAGCGGCAGTCAAACCATTGTATGAATCTTCAAAAGCCAAACATTGGGTTGGCTCCAGTGCAATTGCATTCAAAACCTGCAAATAAACCTGTGGATTGGGTTTTTTAAACGGTGCTGTTTCAGCATCGCCAATAAAACGAAAAACCTGTTTCCAATTTGCCCCCAAATGTGGGCGCAACAGCACATCAATATTTGCAGGCGTGGTTGTGGTTGCAATCGCCAACACCCAATTTTTCGCTTGAGCCTCGCGGATGATGCGCAAGATTCCTGAGCGCAAAGGCAGGACACCTGATTGCATCAAGTCTTCGTAAGCCTTTGTTTTTAAAGCGTGAATATAATCAATGAACTTAATTGCATCCTCGTTCAGGATGAATTTTTCATCAACTTCGCGCCAGTGCTGCATGATACGCTCTTTGCCACCCGATACCGCCAACAACTTCAGATAATTTTCTTCGCTCCAATGCCAATCAATGCCTGCTTGAGCAAACGCTTGATTAAACGCTTGCAGATGCACACTTTCGGTGTCGGCGAGTGTGCCATCGACATCGAAAATCAAAGCAGAGAGTTGGTTCTTCACAGACATGATTTCATCCACAGTTGGAAAGAAAAACAGATTGGTTCACACTGTACTGGAATTAAATACATAAATTCAATTAACATATATTAAAAATAACATAAATAAAATTGATATATATGGGCTCGCACAAGGGTTTAATATATAAATTATTTTTTGATTTAAAAATAAAAAATTAAAATTTTCTTATGTAAATTGCCGTTTAACTGTTTAATAAAGGAGACCCACCATGCCCAATTACACGCTGCGTCAACTCAAAACTTTTTTTGAAGTGGCAAAACTTGAGTCTGTATCCAAAGCAGCTGAAAAATTATTTATTACGCAGCCCGCAGTATCCATGCAATTGCGGCAGTTGGAGGATGAGTTTGGGATTGCCTTATTTGAAAGTGTCGGGCGCAATATTCGCCTGACCAATGCAGGGCGTGATTTTATGACGCAAGCCGCTCAAGTGATTGCCTCACTCAAAGATTTAGAAGCAGTCATGGCTGAGCACGTCGGTATGAAACGTGGTCAAATTGATTTGGGTGTGGTTAGCACGAGCAAATATTTTATTCCCATGCTGTTGGTGCAGTTTAATAAGTTGTTTCCGAATATTGATGTGACCTTGCACATCGATAATAAAGAAAATATTTTTGGCATGGTTGAGCGTAATGAAGTTGATTTGGCAATTTCAGGTCGTATTCCACCTGAGTTGGATTATGTGGGTGAAGTTTTTGCAAGCAATCCGCAAGCCTTCGTGTGTGCGCCCACCCATCCGCTGTCGCGCAAGAAGAACATTACTTTCGATATGCTCAGTGAGCATAAAATGGTGGTGCGCGAACGCGGTTCGGGCACACGGGCGGCGATGGAAAAGTGTTTCAAAGACCACAACGCTACAATGAGTGTGCTCATGGAAATGCCCAGTAACGAGACGATTAAGCAAGCGGTGATGGCAAATATGGGCTTGAGTTTTCTCTCAACACGGACATTAAGGCACGAGTTGGCATCGGGTCATATGGTGGTCATGGATGTGGTGGATACACCGATACAGGGACAGTGGCAAGTGGTTCATTTAAGAAATAAAAAACTTTCACCCACGCTCAAGGCGTTCAAACAGTTTTTAATTGAGCAAGGTGAAGCATTGATCAATACGTGGGCGTAATGTGTACTTTTGAATGATTTTATGCGCCAGAAGATGCATTCATTAAATTATTGAGGTAGGAACGCAAGCGGTTGGGGCGCACAGGTTTGTACAAAATATTAATCTGTTCAGAACGTGTGAGTTCATGTAGATCACCTGTGGTATCACCGGTAATCAGCACGCTTTTATAAGATAAATGTGGCAGTTGTTTGCGTGCAGTACGCAGGATTTCCAACCCTGTTTCATGCGCAACACCCAAGTGAAAATCGGTGATGATGAGGTCAAAAGCCCCATGCTCCTTTACATGTTGGCTGATTTGGTTGGAATCTTTGAGCACATACACCTGCATACCCCAAGAATCAAGGAGTGCGCTCAACGCATTGGCGATTAAATCATTGTCCTCGAAAACCAACGCACTTTTACCTTGCAGATTATTGTTTTGAGTTTCATTGAAGTCATAGTTTTCAGTAATATGGATTTGGCTGAGCGGGGTCAATGATAGAGAAAAAGCGGTACCTCGTCCAATCACAGACTTTAAATCAATATGGTTGTGCAGTAAGTTGGCCATTCTCAGCGCGATGGATAAGCCCAAACCGACGCCGCCAGTGACTCGCTGTTTGGCATAATCCAAGCGCATGTATTCTTGAAAAATCGACTCGGACTGGCTTGGGTCTATCCCGATGCCAGTGTCGTAAACGCACAATCGTGATTGCGGGTGACCGTGGCGAACACCCACCAAAACGCCGCCTTTTTCAGTATAGCGGATGGCATTGGAGACAAAATTACTGAGGATGCTGAACAACATACCAGGGTCAGATTCAATCCATATTTTACTGGGGACAAACCGCAGATCAATGCCTTTGGTATTTGCCATGGATTCATATTCAATTTGTAGGCGGGGTAATACCCCCTAAAAAAGCCAGCACCTAAAAGTAGAACCCTTTAAACTAACCCAAAGGAGTTTTACATGAAAGTATCCAAATTCAGCGACAGCCAAATCGCCAGCATTCTAAAACAAGCCGAGTCAGGCGTACCCGTACCCGCACTGTGTCGTGAGCATGGCATCAGCAGTGCCACCTTCTACAAATGGCGCAGCAAATACGCAGGCATGGACGCAAACCTCATGAGCCGCCTCAAAGCCTTAGAAGCCGAGAACACGCGCCTGAAAAAACTCTATGCCGAATCCCAGCTGCACACCGACATCCTCAAGGAGTGCCTTGCAAAAAAGTAAGCGCGTCATCTCGTAAAGAGATGGCGCAACAACTGCACAACGATAAAAACATCAGCATCCGTGCGTCCTGCGAACTCATGAGTATCTCAGAAAAACGCTTTCGCCACATCCCAACGCGCGCGCAAGCCAACGCCATGATAGCCGCTAAACTGATCGAGTTGACCACCACCAAAGGACAAAACACATGGGGCTTTCGATTATGCTACCTGCACATCCGCAACGTCTTGGGCTGGAAATACAACCACAAACGCATCTACCGCATTTACTGCAAACTCGGGCTCAACTTGCGCCTGATTCCCAACAAACGCCTTGACCGAGAAACACCGCAACCACTCGAAGTGCCCGACGCAATGGATGTGACGTGGTCAATCGACTTCACCCACGACAACCTCGAGGATGGGCGCAGC
>JAJTAZ010000001.1 GCA_021287185.1 Burkholderiales bacterium
GGTTGTATACCATGCCATCGGCTAAACTGAGTTGGGTGAGGTGCTTGATGCTCATGTTCGTTTCTTGGTGTGTGTCGTTGGGTTGTGCGTATTATCTCATATCGGATGGGGTTTAATTAGTAGGGGTGCAAAGGTTTCTTAGTGTTACAAACTCACTTATTTCATACCTCAAACCATCGCCATCCAATTCAAATTGATATCTCTTCTCCATACTGGCATTTTCGTAGCGAATAAAGTACTCTTTAGTCAACCACCATGGGGCAGGTACATAAATATAACCTTTAGTCCCTGCAATAATCGCACTTCCCTCTGTTTTCGCTCCAATACCTACAGAAGATAAAGATAAACCTCGATCGTACTCCTGAATTATTGTTGTATAACCATCAACATCATTCTCAATAATACTATGGAATGAACGACACTTAGACTCGCCTAATATTTTTTGAGCTAAGAGCAAGGGGTATGTCGCCAATTCAGTTACAGCTCCCCCATGAGCCGACGACCACTCTCTTTGATTTTTATCTGAAATTAATTTCGAAAATGATGCGCGAACTTCAATCACGTCACCAATTTTCCCTTTTTTAATTTCACTCAATAGTTTCTCAAATCCAGGAAAAAAAGCTGTTTTAACCGCCTCAAGCAAAACTAACTTTTTAGCCAATGCTATATCAATCAGTTCCTTTAATTGGTTTGGCTCTAAAGATATTGGCTTTTCACACAAAACGTGTTTTCCAGCTAACAAAGCTTGTTTCGCATATTTAAAATGTGTCTCATGAGGTGTCGCTATGTAAACGGCATCGACATTGCTACCTATGAGCAACTCTGAAAAATCTTGGAATCCATACAAAATATCATGTTTGTTTATAAACTCCTCAACATGAGTTAAATTCCGAGACATGACAGCAGTCAATTCTAAACTTGAAACGTGTTTGGCTTCCGATGCAAATCGATGAGCAATTCGTCCTGTTCCGACAATTCCCACATTTATTGTATGAAGTTTTTTTGCTCTTAATTGAGTACTCGATATACCTTCCGTCCTCGGTATATAGACAACCTTGCAATATGGTTTTAAATAATCAAATTTTCCAACCCAATCATCGCCTATTGCAAAGACATCCACATCATACTTAACAACATCTGATTCTTTTTGAAATTTATGTTTTTCAACTATTACCTCATCAACAAAATCTAGTTTTTTTACTGCCTCTACTCGTTGATCAGTGCTTTGATGTACATTTAACTTGCCTCGAGACCGATCATAGTCTTCTGAAGTCACACCAACAATTAAGTAATCGCCTAATTCCTTTGCTCGTCTTAATAAGTTCAAATGTCCGACATGTAACATATCGTAAGTTCCGTAGGTAATAACTACCTTTTTTTTGGTCGATTTAGGCATTTAATTCACTCCTCATATAAGTAGAATTAGAACAGCGGTGCTTAGACTTAAAACATTCAACTAAAATAGTTAAAAACGTGTACTAAACAATTTCTCCGTAATTTTTTAATAATTGAAAATAACGCTCTGCTTTGCGCTCACCTTTCAATTCAATAATTTTTTTATAAGCATAAGCAGCCATTTCTACCTCATCGTAAATTTCTAAATTTTTAGTATCAATTGAACAATCATAATCACGCACTGGATAACGCCATTGACCGTAATGCTCGGTCAAATACAAATCATAATTTTGTGGAATTAAATAATGCTCACCTAAAAAAAACTGCGGCATCAATACAAAGGGGCTATTGGACCATTTCAATTTCACACTGGCATGCCAATAATTATCTTTTTCTTTTACGTGAAAAAAAACATCAATGGAAATGCCATTCACATGCTTTAAAGTCATTAATTTTCTTGGAGCTCTTGAGGGCACAAAATAAAAAAGCCCGCTTTGTGCAATTTGACTCCTTAAAAAATCAAAATCCACATCCGCCCACACTCCAATATCTATATCCTTATCATGTGCTAGTAAAGCATGTTCCCTAACACACCCCAATAGCGTTCCCCCAACTAAAAAAAATTCTATGTTCGCACTATCAAGAATACGTTTTAAATCTTTAAGAGCCTGTGACGCTATATCAGAGGTATATGCTGAAAATAAAACAACTTTTCTTTTTAACTTAGCACTGGAGTTTTTTTCTTTTTTATATTTCCTCCAAAGTTCTAAAACAAAATCTGTGTTTTTAGCCCTTAATCCTGCATTACTACGATATCTAACAATATCAAATGACTGTTTATCTACCTTACCAAATTGATATGCAGAATCCAAACGCCTATTAAAATAAGCAAGATCGAAGTCATCCTTAACCAGGTTCGAAAGATACATCCAAGTTTTAAGTCGTGTGGAACTTAGAGCCAAATTATCTAGTACAGACCAAGCCGAACCAAGTTCATCAATCTCTTCCAAAATTTGAGCTTGCAAATAAACACCGTCTGGATGATAAGGGTAATAGCTCAAAAACAAGTCTATACGTTGTTTTGCATCAGAATAATTTGCCGTTAAAAAATCACTTTGAGCTTCATAAAAATACCCTATAGGTTTGCCTTGCTCAATCAATTGCCGAGCAATTTCTCGCACTTTAGAGTGATTCCCAATCGACATCAATTGTGCAAGTTGCACCACTTTTGGTAGCAAAAACACAGTTTTCTCTTTAGTTGCTTTTAACTCTCGATTCATGCGTGCAACATGAGGCATAATCGACTTAATACTCACTATTGATCGACTCATATTTTAGCACCCATAAAAACAAACCCTTTTAAAGTCAAAAAAATAAAGCCACTGCAATTAATAAAACTCTTATATTTATCAACTCAAATAAGCTTATTGATTCTTGTTTCTATAAAGTACAGTTATAGAAATCAAACGCCTCATCCATGGTCGAAAAGGCATGTAATTTGCCTGAATGCAATACACAAGCACTATCGCACTGCTGTTTAATTTGCTTTGCATTGTGCGACACCAGTATCATTGCTCTATCTTTACGTTTTTCAAACAACTCAATCTGACATTTTTTATTAAAACGAGCGTCCCCAACCGCAGTAACTTCATCAATTAAAAAACAGTCAAACTCAATCGCCATGGATAATGCAAACGCCAACCTTGCACGCATTCCCGATGAATACTTTTTAACGGGTTCGCGCATGTAGTCACCCAGCTCAGCAAAGTCCTCTGTAAAAGCGGCAACTTTTTCAATATCCGCATCATAAATTCGGCAGATGAACTTTAAATTATCCATGCCTGTCAAACTGCCCTGAAATCCACCACTAAACGCCATCGGCCACGATATGCTCATATCACGAACAATGCGCCCACTGGTAGGTGGCTCCACCCCGCCCAACAAGCGTATCAACGTTGATTTACCTGCACCATTCCGACCGAGTATACCAACTTTCTGACCTTTTTCAATTCTCAAATTAACGTCATTGAGTACGGTTCTCCAGCCTTTGCGCGTCGGGTATTTTTTACAAACATTGATTAGTTCAATCATGAGGCATCAATCCCTCGACCGTATTTTTTAACCAGCATTAACCCAAGCAATAACAAAACCAGATTAACCACAATAACAAAAACCACATCTTCGTGGGTATGGATTCGAGCCCCAAAATATCCTTGACGCATCATTTCTGTACCGTGCACCATGGGAAAATGCAATACCATTTCTTGTGCTTTTTTGGGTAATGCGTCCACCATATAAAAGATGCCCGACAACGGAAACATCACGAAACTAAGCATCGACCACATTCGCCCAAACACTTCATAGCGTTCAGATAGCGATCCAACCACCAAACCCAACCCCAAAGCAAACCAAGCCATCAACAGCCACGCGTACACCATATACAAAATATCTGCTGGTTGACTTATCCAACCGACCAAATAAAACCCAAGCATTATTAATACAAATGCAGTGGTTGTTCCAAATATTTCTAACAGTAGCCTCGATAAAAATAGATCCAAAACCCGTACATTTCGATGATATAGCATTCCTTTATTAGAGCCGATTGCTTTTGAACTTCGATTGGCCCCATTGCGCCACAGCATCGCAATCGGGTAGCCTGTAATCATAAACGCGATGACAGGCAGTCCTGCCCGTGTATCGCCACGTGCATATTTCCAAAACAGTGCGATAATTAATGTCATCACCAATGGCTCAACAAATAACCACATGAACCCAATGTTGTTCCGACCGTAGCGCGTAATAATCTCTCGCTTAAGTAGTGCGCTAATGACTCGCCTTTGTATATGAAACGATTGTAGAAATGTTTGCATGACCATTCGCATCAGTCTTGATGCTCCTTAATGCTTGCAATCAACATTGCCAGTATTCCATATAGCATCAAACTCAATATAATGGTGGCAAAAATCCCACGTAGTCTCTTAGGCTCACTCGCCATATCAGGTGTGTTTGGTTGCACGATGCGCTCTAAGTAGAGTTGTTTTTTCTGTGCTTCTGTATTGGCATTGTCCAAAGAGGTCATCGCACTGGTGAGTTGCTGTTGTGCCAGTTTGTGCTCTAAGGTGAGGCGTTCGTAGTCGGCAGTTTTGTTGGCAATCGATGAGCCACCGCCGAGGATTTTTGCCATTTCGTTGTTGATTTCTTTGCGCACGCTCGCCTCTCGCGCTTTGAGTGCAGGAATTTGTGGATTGTCTGGTGTCACCGCTTCTACTTGAGAGAGTTGGGTTTTCACAGCAATCAATTCATCCTGCAGTTTGGACACCAGTTGTCCTTGCATTTGCGCTTGTTCTTTGACATCAAATATGCTGTTTTTGATTCGATAGTCGTTCAGTGCTTTGGCAGTTTCGGCGGTTTTTTGCTCGGCTTTTTGCAGTTCGCCTTGGGCATAGCCGATGATGTCTTGTCGTCCACGCGCATTGAGTTGGTTGATTAAATCTTCACCCATTTGTAGCAGTTGCTCGTTGTATTGTTTGGCTTGTTCTGGCGTATAGGCTTTGATGCGTAGTGTCGATATGGATGAGGCGGTATCTAAATCAATAGTGAGTTTTTGTTGAAAATACTCATACAATTCCTCCACTGTGTCGCTAAAACCAAATACATTGTAACGACTGACCATATCAATGGCTTTATTGCCGTAGTGTTGCGCCAGTGATTGATTTTGGTTCAGCCCATTCATCGCATCGCGTGAACGCATGTAGGCATGCACGGTGTAGGTGTCATCCGATGAGCGTGCAAAACCAGCACTTTGCAAAATCGCGCCCAACCCTGTGACCGAAGCACTGCTTTTCGGACTGCGCACGACAAATTGCGATTCTGAAACGTAAATGTCCGATGCGATCAGTCCGAAATAAATCGTACTGATTAATGTAGGCAATATCACAACCACCCAAAACATGGGTTTGATGCGTTTGAATATGGCTGACAATCGCGATGTCACACGCCCATTATCATTATGGGCGGGCAATGTGCTGTTCACAGATGATGTATCCGTCGAGGGAAGCGTTTCTGGCATGTTTTTCTCGGTGCTTAGTTAATTGATGCGATCGACTGAATTGATGGTACTGGTCACAGGCGAGGTCAATGAGAATATAATTCTCAAGAATTTTTGCAATTCAGAGGCTGGCGCATTCGCCACATAGAGAATGTCTTTGTCCTGCATCATGAAGTTCTGTGCATGAAAAAATGTGTTGGCATCGCGCAGGTTCGCCCGATAAACCACGGGTAGTTTGCGATTGTATTGCGCCACACCATTTCGATTCCATGCATTTGCGGTTTGCGCATCTTCGTAGCGGAATACAAACACACTGCTCGCATCCGCGCGGTTGTCATCCAAGCCGCGCACCCGACCCAATGCTTGAACCAATGAGATACCCTGTCCTTCAAAGTTAACTTCTTCGTTACGCCCAGTCGCACCGAGCACGATAAAACTCAGTGGTTGGTATATCGCAGTGACGACATCGCCGGGTTTGAGCATGATGTTTTGCTGAGGATCTTGTGTGATGGTGATGAGCGGCAGTGTGCGCACTTGTACGCCACGTGTGAGCTGGATGGAGGTTTTGTTCGCGGCTTGTACGCCACCAATCGCCGAGACGGCATCCAGTACGCGTTCACCTTTCGAGGTCAGCGGCATACGCACACTGCTGCCCTCCCTGATGACGGTGACATTGGCAGCGTTATTTTTCACTTGACGAACGATGACTTGCGGCTGGTTCGCCATTCGGGACAATCGCGAAGCAATGGTGCTTTCGATTTGACGTGCTGACTGACCACTAACTTTAAGTGAGCCAACAAATGGAATTTTCACTCGTCCACCACTGTCCACCATTTGCTCAGGCAAACGCGTAACATGAGAAGACCCTGTGCCCATGGCATTAATCGCCCCACCAAATAGCACCGCAGGCGGAGCCTCCCAGATGGATATTTCTAAAATATCTCCCTCACCAATCACGTCAGCGTTATTGACACCACCCGCCAATTCCGAAAATGATTTTCGATTGAATTGATGGCTGAGTTGATTGCTGACTTCATCATTTAAATCAACAATCAGCGCTTTATTTTTATAATCTGCCTCTTGATCGGTCAAAACCGCATTGGCATCAATGGATTCCACGGCGCGAGTGCTTGGTCCAGACCTTGGCATGGTAGAGCATGCACCAAGCACCATGACCGCCAATAAACCAATGGTAAATTTACCTGACACATCGCCCATTGCCAACAAAGACTTAATTTTTTTCACTTCCAACACCTTTTATTTTGTGCAGAACATCTCAATCGGTCGTGCCACGAACGTAAGTATAAGGGACTTGAACATGCTCAAAAGCAAAACGCCCCCATTTTTTGTATTTGTTCTCATCGCGATCGTATGTACCAAACAGCAATTCTGATAAATTAATGCCCACGCCAACAAACCCCTGCTGAGTTCGAGTTTGTCCATCCGCGCGGGCTTGCTTGCTAAATCCTCTGCTGTAATAACCAGACTGTAGTTCAAAGTATTTTAGTGGCGTGTCTCTTAAAGATTTTATGCCAGAAAACTTCAATGCTAAGAGATATTTTTGACCTTCGTAATCAGATAGCGGGCGAAAACCTTTATAGCCTGATGGTTTATACTCCATACGATAATCCACCAAACTTTTTAAGCGCGGGTTGGTTTGACGCAAATAAGCAAACCCAGTTCCCAAAGTGTTCATAATCACGTCTTCATAAGAAAAACCATGGTCGCCAGAAAGCCCATCAAAAGCCTCAACATAAAGCATGAGCGCAGTGGTCATCAATCCAGCACTCATCGCCGCCCGCTCTGGGCTACGACCTTTGTCTTGCAACCGCTCTGCTAAGGCGTTGGTTAACGCATAACTGGTAAATGCGTGACCCAATTTATCCGAGCCACCTGAACCTGTATTTTTGCCAAACCAGTTTTCGTTATTAAAATGGAAACCAGAACTGCCCCAGTTCCAACTGTACGCACCCAAAGCGGTAATGCCTGTAAACGCACCCAGTCCTTCCCATTTATTTGCTTTGGCATCTTCTATGGCATAACGCCATTGAATGACCCATCATCGACATCACCAACATGACTGACAACCACATCCTTGACCCTAGTGCTGGTTGGTTCTGTCACACCCACAGCCTGCGTAATGAGGTTTGAGTTTTTATCATCGTGAGGTACGTTCCCAAGTGATTCAACCGAGTTGGGTTGTTGAGTGATAGAATGCGTCGGTTGCGCTAATGTATTTGGAATCTCATTTGCAATCGCCAAATTTGGGGCAATTAGGTAAACGCCGAGCATGGAAATCAGCGCATTCAAGCGCGAGAATTTTTTTATAGATTGTGTCATTTTTTTAAACCATTATAGGTATTTGAACAAGGTGAACTCTGCTTTACACGCGATAGATTCAGCACCGAATTTTATCACGCACCCCACCATTAGTAAACATTACTTACGATATGAGACTTGTTGTTACTGGCTTTGCCCGACATAAGGTTATATTTAGGTGATTTTCACGTGATTTGCATTTACAATGTCAACCCATTTCACCTTTAATCCTTAATGTTTGTTTAGTTTTTTGTTTTTTATACATTACTGTCGTTTTTTTGAGAGAATCTCGTGGCAAAATCCTTGTTAAATTCAAGTTTTTCAAATAAAAGTATTTTGTTTTTGCAAGGCCCTATAGGACCGTTTTTTTGTCGCTTGGCCAAAGATTTACAAGCTCAAAACAACAGGGTGTATAAAATCAATTTTAATGGCGGTGATTACTTTTTCTTTCCAAAAGCATCTAACTACCGTGAGTCAATCGAGAAGTTTCCCGAGTTTTTACTAAACTACATCCACACGCATCAAATTGATACCGTTGTTTTATTTGGTGATTGTCGCCCGATTCACTGCGTGGCTTTGAATACTATTAAGAATTTGGATTTGGATGTGTTTGTTTTTGAAGAGGGCTATTTGCGCCCAGATCACATTACGCTTGAGCAGGTCGGTGTCAATGGCAATTCACTATTGCCCAAAACAGCTGAATATTATGCAGCGCAAACCGCACAAAAAATCGAACCTGTCAGTAAAATCGGTAACGCTTTCTGGCATGCTGCCAGTTACGCAATTGCGTATTATATTTTTGCCAACTTATGTAAACCTTGGTTTCCTAAATACCAGCACCACCGCTCGCTACACATTAAGGAAGGCTGGTATTGGATTAAGGGTACGTGGCGAAAACATTTTTTTGCTTGGCGTGAGCGCGGGTTAGAACAACGCTTATCTCAAACCTTAAAAAAACATTTTTTTTTAGTACCACTACAATTGAACAACGATGCCCAAGTGACTCATCATTCCGAGTTTGATTCGGTCACAGAGTTTATAAGCAGCACAATTAAGTCCTTCGCACAACACGCACCCGCAGATACTTTTTTAGCAATCAAACACCACCCTTATGACCGTGGCCATCATGACTACACAAAATTGATTGATCACTTGGCAAAAAAATGGCAAATATCCAATCGCGTTTTTTATATTCACGATCAGCGCCTGCCTCTGTTGCTACAAAACGCACGTGGCGTTGTAACCATCAACAGCACTACTGGTCTGTCCGCTTTGTATCATCATGCCCCAACCAAAGTCTGTGGTGATGCGGTCTATGATATTCCTGGGTTGTGCTACCAAGGTGATTTAAACGATTTTTGGAGTGATGCCGCTCAGTTTGAGATTGACCCTGTCTTGTACTCAAAATACATCGCGTATTTAGAGCAACGTTGCCAAGTAAATGGCAATTTTTACCGACGCATAAAAAACACGGGCAATTATGCGGGGTTAAATCTATCACGTGAAAATTTTTTGTGAAGTGTGAAAGGACGCATCAGCGTCCTTTCACATTTAATAACAAATGGTCAAACAGTTATTAGTTAAAAAATCCTTTGACCTTATCAAACCATCCCTGTGCTTTGGGATTGTGTTTGTCTCGATTGCTGTTTAGGCTCACTTCTAACTGTTCAATGAGTTGTTTTTGCTCTGCATTTAACTTGACGGGTACTTCAATTTCAACGTGCACATACAAATCGCCCACCGTTGAAGCCGAACGCACATGCGGCATGCCTTTGCCGCGCAGGCGGAAGCGTTGTCCTGTCTGCGTTCCTTCAGGAATATTCATGGTTGCTTTACCATTCAAGGTGGGTACTTCAATCTCGCCACCCAGTGCCGCCTTGGTAAATGACAGTGGAATGGTGCAATGCAAATCGGTGCCATCGCGCTCAAACACGTTGTGGCGTTTGATATGAATCTCGACATACAAATCACCCGCAGGACCGCCGTTAATCCCTGGCTCCCCCTTGCCCGAGTTGCGAATGCGCATACCGTCCTCTATCCCTGCTGGAATATTGACCTCAAGGGTTTTTTGCGTTTTGACCTTACCTTGCCCATGACATTTTTTACATGGATTGGGTATGTATTTGCCCGTGCCATGACATTTCGGACAAGTCTGTTGAACTGAAAAAAAGCCTTGCGACATGCGCACTTGACCTTGACCCTGACACGTTGGGCAGGTCTCGGCCTTCGTACCCGCTTCGGCACCCGATCCGTGGCACGAGTCGCACTCATCCCAATTGGGCACGCGGATTTGCGTGACCTTGCCCTTGGCCGCATCTTCCAAGTCAATCTCCATGGTGTAACGCAAATCCGAGCCGCGATAAACCTGTGGGCCGCCGCGCTGTCGTCCACCCATGTTGCCAAATATGTCACCAAATATGTCACCAAAGGCATCACCGAACGGCTGCCCACCGCCAAAACCGCCACCACCCATATTGGGGTCTACACCTGCATGCCCATACTGGTCATAGGCGGCACGTTTTTGTGGGTCAGAAAGCATTTCGTAGGCTTCTTTAACCTCTTTAAACTTTTCTTCGGCACTTGGGTTGTCTTGGTTGCGGTCAGGGTGGTATTTCATCGCCAGTTTGCGATAAGCCTTTTTAATCTCGTCCTCTGACGCATTGCGTGCCACGTCCAATACTTCGTAATAATCTCGTTTTGTCATCTTTTAATAACTCTTGCTGTTGGTTAATGTTTGTCTGCAATTTTTTACAGACAGCATGATAGCCTAATGGTGGGGGCAAATCTGCGCATTGCAAGGGTTGATTTACGGATTATCGCCGAGATTTTGCGACAAAAGCCCTGCTTTCATGAGAAAATATGCGCAAGTCAACCACATGGAGCGAAGCATGAGCGATTTCCCCAAAGATATTTATACCGAACCGCACGACATCGATGTCAATACTTTGAACAATTTAGGGCCGCTTGCCGCCATGGCTGGCATTTGGCAAGGCACGCGCGGCTTGGATGTCAAGCCCAAAGCCGAGGGCGCAAAAAAGCAAGTTTATGTCGAGCGCATTGAGTTACAGCCAATAGACCCCCAAACCAACGGCCCACAATTGTTATACGGCTTGCGTTATCACACCCACATCACCAAACCCGATCAAGTCAAAACCTATCACGACCAAGTGGGTTACTGGCTATGGGAGCCTGCAACGGAGACAATCATGCATACGATTGCGATTCCACGCGGACAAATTGTGATGGCGGTTGGACACGCGGCTGCCGATGCCACCGAATTTGAACTGGTGGCAACCAACACCGACGTGAGCTTCGGTATTCGCTCTGCGCCATTTTTGGAGCACGCGTTTAAAACCGTGGAATTTCGCATCAAAGTGACCATCAACAGCGATGGCACGTGGGCGTATGATGAAGACACCGTGATGTTGATTTCAGGAATGGATGAGCCTTTCCACCACACCGATCGCAACGTTTTACATAAAATCGCCGAGCCCACGCCCAATCCGTTGGCACAGTGATTTGAATTTTTTATTTTAAAGGAACCCCATGTCAACACCTCCAGCATGCCCCGTTTGCGGCATGGAAAACACTTATTTTGATGGCGAGCAGTGCGTTTGTCCTGATTGTGCGCACGAGTGGTCACTCACTGACACCGCCGAAGCAACCGAATCACAACGCGTGGTTAAGGACGCCAATGGCCAAGTTTTGCAAGATGGTGACACTGTCACAGTGATTAAAGACTTAAAAATCAAAGGCTCATCATCAGTGGTCAAAGTCGGTACCAAGGTCAAAAACATTCGTTTGGTGGATGGCGATCATGATATTGATTGCAAAATCGATGGCATTGGACAAATGGGCTTAAAGTCTCAATTTGTCAAAAAAGCATGAGCGCACAACCCATGAAATCACAAAAGCCCCTCAATTGAGGGGCTTTTTAATCAACAGCAGAATGATTGACGTAAACTGCTGCTTTATTTAGCCAAAACCACTTCCACACGACGGGCTTCTGCATTGTCGCCAGTACCTTTTGCATTCTCTGGCTTTTTCAATTCGATGCTATCAGCTGGCACACCCAAAGCAATCAAGGTATCGCGCACAGAGATGGCACGTTTCTTAGCCAACTCCTGATTGGAAGCCAAGTTGCCTGTACTGTCATGAAAACCCGAAATGACGGCTTTTTGACCTGTTTTAACGCCTTTGACCACTTCAGCCAATGCTTCGTTGGCACCTTTGGCCAAGTCTGATTTGCCCGACGCAAAATAGAATTTAACCACACCGTTTTCCACCACCACTTTCGCTTCGTCCGCAGCAATGGTTGCCGCGCCAACCGCTGCGGCTGTGGTTGCGCCAGCGGATGTTGCCACGGCTGCGGTTTCTGATTTCTGCGCATTCGCTGAGTCACTGCTACCAACGCCAACCCATGTACACAACGCCAAAACCCCGACAACCACCGCAGTGATAATGCCACCCAAAACGATCAAAGCAAACTTTTGATCTTCGTCTTTGTTTTCGTAACTCATCTTCGCTCCACAAAAAAGTAAAAATTTCACCCACAATTATACGCGATTTATCCACAGCTTCAGTAAAATCTGCCGACTTTATTGACAAAGTTTGAATACGCCTTATTTGAGCAAGCGAACTGGTACAATGCACCAACTGCTTGAATGCCACCCATATTATGTCGTCCAATACCCTCAGTATTTCCGAACTCAATCAACGCATTGCCACACTTTTGGAGCGCAACGTGCCCTTGCTGTGGGTGCAAGGCGAGATTTCCAATCTCAAACAATACCCCAGCGGACATTGGTATTTTTCGCTCAAAGACGAAAATGCCCAAGTGCGCGCCGTGATGTTTCGCCAAAAAGCGGCTTTGCTCAAATGGCAACCGCGAGAAGGCGATGCCGTACAAGCCTATGTGGGTGTGGGTTTGTATGCTGCGCGAGGGGATTTTCAACTCACTGTTGAATCCATGCGTCCTGCTGGCTTGGGCACATTGTACGAACGCTTTATCAAACTCAAAGAGGATCTGGCAGAGCAAGGTTTATTTGACGCAGAGCACAAAAAATCCTTGCCCGCTTTTGCACGCACCATCGGCATCATCACCTCGCCACAAGCAGCCGCACTGCGTGATGTGGCACACACTGTGGCGCGCCGCGCACCCCACATTCAACTGTATATATACCCCACTTTGGTGCAGGGCGAGCAGGCTGCTGGACAAATTGCCGATGCAATTGCCTTGGCCAATCAGAACCCTGACTTAGACGCACTGCTCATCATTCGCGGCGGCGGTAGTTTAGAAGATTTATGGGCGTTCAATGAACCTGAAGTGGCGCACGCAATATTCAATAGCCGACTGCCGACCATCAGTGGTGTGGGGCACGAAACCGACACCACAATTGCCGATTTTGTTGCTGATGTGCGCGCCGCCACACCCACCGCTGCGGCAGAACTCATCAGTTCACCCACGCACGCTGATTGGCATGACACATTGTCGAATCAAGCACGTAGCCTACATCGAGCCATAACCGACAAAATCACACAAGTTGAACAACATTTGGATCGGCTCACCACGCAATTGCTCACGCCCGCGCAACGATTGAACCAGCAAGCCATGCACCTGCAGCACTTGACACTGCGTTTACAAAACAGCATGTCCACACAAGTACAAAACAATCAACGCCGTTATGAATACCTTGCCCAAATCAGCCAACGCCTTCGCCCTGCGTTACCTCTATACACGCAAGCTTTATCACACAAGCAGGTTCAATTGCACCAAACATATAACCGTTTGCTGAACACACATACACAGTCCCTTGAGAATAGAGTGCAACTTTTAAACCAGCTCAATCCAGAAAACGTCTTAAACAGGGGCTTTGCGTACGTGCAAACACAAAACGGGGACATCGTTTATAATGCCAATGCACTGCGTGCAGGTGATGTCATGACGATTCAATTGGCACGCGGACGCGTGATTGGCACAGTCAATCATACCGAAACAGAATAAAACCGAGAGGACAAAAAATGGAACATACTTTACCTACTTTACCTTATGCGATGGATGCACTCGCACCCCATATTTCAGCAGAAACGTTGGAGTTTCACTATGGCAAACACCACAAAACGTATGTGGACAACCTGAACAACCTCGTCAAGGGCACAGAGTTTGAAAACGCCTCCCTCGAAGAAATCGTGAAAAAATCTTCGGGCGGTATTTTTAACAACGCCGCTCAAGTTTGGAACCACACGTTCTATTGGAATGGTCTTGCGCCCAATGCTGGCGGCGCACCCACGGGCGCATTGGCGGATGCGATTAACGCAAAATGGGGCTCATTTGACGCGTTTAAAGAAGCTTTCACAAAATGCGCGGTGACGACTTTTGGTTCTGGTTGGGCTTGGTTGGTGAAAACCCCCGCTGGCGAGTTGGACTTGGTATCGACTTCAAATGCAGCGACACCTTTGACCACTGACAACAAAGCGTTGTTGACCTGCGACGTGTGGGAACACGCATACTATGTGGACTACCGCAATGCTCGCCCCAAATACGTTGAAAGTTTTTGGAATTTGGTCAACTGGGACTTCGTGGCGAAAAACTTTGCTGCATAAGCGTTTGCTTGTGTCAGTTTAAAGTTTTGAGTATCTATCTAAAAGCCACGCAGTTGCGTGGCTTTTTCGTGCACTGCGTTTGTGCAACACTCACCATTCTATGTAAAGACATGTGATTAATTCTTGCTATAATAAACGACCAACATAAACACAAACATTGGCAATCAAACCCACCGCAATCACTACACACCATGTCACTCAAACGAAATCGCACCATTGAACGTTGTTTTACCCTCACTTGGATGCTCTGTGGGCTGATGGGCTTTGCAAATTTAGCGCACGCGGTGGTCAACGTCAATCAATTGGTCAACGACAGTGCGCCCGCCATCGTTCAGGTGCAAGGAATTCAATGGGTTAAAATTAAAATTCCCGAACAATACAAAAACATCACCGATGACCCTGTGTATCGTTCACTCTCATCGATTTTGCTGGACAATCAAGCAGTTAACAGCACCGATGCTGCGCCTGTGATTAAAAAACGCATCAGCGGCAGCGGCTTTATCATTGGTAGCAATGGACAAATCGCAACCAACTACCAGTGGGTTAAGGATGCGCACGAGGTGTTGGTGATTTTAGCCGATGCGCGTCAATTTAAAGCCAACATCACACGCAGTGATCCAAAAAATGATGTGGCGTTGTTGCGTATCCGCGCCAACAATCTGCCCGTACTCAGTTTGGCACAACAGGTCGAAGAGGGCGAGGGCGTGATTGCGATTGGTGCCAAAAAACGTGGCGTATCGGTTGGGGTCATCGTCAGCACTCCCACACAAACACCCAGTGTCGGCTTGGTCAGCGATGTCAATGTCTCAGCCGAAAACAGCGGTGGACCACTACTGAATGTATATGGTCAGGTATTGGGGGTCAATTCCACACGGATGAGAACTGCTCTGAATTTATCTCGCCACCCGATGCTCGGCACACTCACATCGGATGGTTTTGACGCACATTCAGCAACCTTTAATTCCATGTCCTACATCGGATTCTCAGCCACAGACATGAATAAATCTCAGGATGTGGCACTTGGCTTGCCCAACGCTTCGGGAGCGATGGTATTGCAAGTGCGGCCTGGCAGCATGGCTGCAAAAGCGGGCTTACTCAAAAACGATGTCATCGTGTCTCTTGAGTCGCAAAGCGTGATCGGTGCGATGGATTTGAGTGCTTTACCAGATTTTTTGCGCCAAGATGATCAAGCACGACTGATGGTTTTTCGCGGTGGTGAAAAAATTGAGTTGCAGTTGGTGAATCCAAAACCGAAATCAGCCATTGCATCGTGGTCGTGGCGCAAACTGGGTTTGCGTGTTCGAGCCTTATCCATCGCCCAAAAAAATGCCGCAGACATCAGCAGTGGTGTATTGGTGACTGAAGTTCGGGACGATGGTCTGAACAGTGAAATACAAGCAGGCGATTGGATTATCCATGTCAATCAAACTCCGCTGACCAGCGTTGCGCAATTGAATCAAATTGCCCAAAATTTAAACGATGGTGACTCGGTGGTACTCTACATTATCCGTGGCAATGCACCGCAATTTATCAGCATCACCGCACATGAATAAACCCATTTTCTACCTATACGGGCGTGAAAATTGTCACCTGTGTCATGATATGTGGGCGGATGTGCGTGTGTACTGTGCCCAAAACCAAAAGGACATTGACTTGGTTTGGGTGGATATTGACGAAGAGTGTTCTGAATACGCAACGCAATACGCCATGCGGATTCCTGTTTTGACCACAGCCGCACACATCGTGGTGTGCGAAGGTCGATTGAATACATCTTCGCTGGCTCAAGCATTCAAATCATCTGACAGGTGACCTCTTTCTGTGGTTTAGCAAGGTGCTTAACGGCTTTTTTGGTAAAATACGTCCGATTAAATACCAAACCTATTCCGACCCACCACATTCATGACTCGAACCCACATCAACACCCCGAAAAAACGCACACAGTGGTTGCTCATGGCTATTTTATTGTTAGCCACCCTATTTGTATTGTGGCCCGTGTTGCGTGAATTGGGTTATCGCTCTGGTGATGATGCAGTGGCGTTGCGCGTGTATGATTGGCGTGATGAATTAAAATTAGAGGCATTGGAGCAAGAGTACAAACTCCCCAAAGGATTGCTTTCTGCTGTCATGCACCAAGAATCCGCAGGAGATCCGCAGGCTCAAAGCCATGCGGGTGCGAAAGGTTTGTTTCAATTCATGCGCCCGACCGCGAAGGACATGGGCTTGAACGACCGCAGTCACCCGCAAGACTCAGCCGTTGCTGCTGCAAAGTATTTGGGGCAGTTATACATTCGTTATGATAAGAATTTAGAATTAACGCTCGCGGCATACAACTGGGGTTTGGGAAATGTTGACCAATACGTCAAGCCCAAAAAAGACAATGCAGAAAGCAATTACTCGAAATTTCGCTTGAGCAAAATGCCCGATGAGACACAGGACTACATTGCACGAATCAAAATGTTGCGCACCACTTACTATTTGCGTTAAACACATCAACGCGTGACCCGCTTCAAATGATTAAGCGCAATGAATTGCTCGCACCACCAACTCAAACCCTGCTTCGCCATTGACGCTCAACGATGCTGGTTGTCCAACGGGTAAAGTGACTTTTTCACGCACATGACCATAGGGCAACCCAGTTAAAATCGGCACATCACAGCGCGAACGGAAATGTTCAACCATCGCACCAAAATCATAACCCGCATCCGAATCATACAACTGAAAACCGTTGAATTGCCCCAGCAATATCGCGGATTGTTTCTCTAAGATGCCTGCATCACGCAGTTGATAAAGGTTACGCTCAATGCGATAGGGATGCTCGTTGATGTCTTCTAAGAACAAAATGCCGCCTTCAATTTTCGGTAAATACGGCGTACCAATCAATTGATTGACCATGGTCAAATTACCACCCCACAAAGTCTGATTGACATTGAAAGTGTATGGCTGCGCAATTTTAACGGATATGGTGTCTTCACCTTGGTTGAGTAAATTCCAAAAATGCGACAGCATGAATGGCGATGGCGTGTCCGCGCCAAAATCGTAACTCATCATCGGACCGTTGTACGAAGGCATACCTACCTGTGCCAGATAAGCCAAGTTAAATGCCGTAAAGTCGCTGTGACCGATGAAGCACAATTTGGCTTTGGCAATTGCTTGGTAATCAATCCGATCAAGTAAGCGCGACAAACCATAACCACCGCGCAACGCCATTACCAAATCAGGGCGCTTGGATTGGACTTCTTCAGACAAGTTGACAAAGCGTGCAAGACCATTGATTTCATTCAACCGCTCCTCATCCGTCCCTGCAAAGCGTTGCATTTGGCGCAAGGCGCAGGCCTGGCCTGTGACGCGCCAACCTTGACGGGTGAAATAGTCCACACCGCGCGCCACAGCATTGCGGTCGTGCGGATTACCTGATGGAGCGATGAGTTGAAGCACTGGCATGATGTCTCCTGCTGTCTATAATTAACTTATTTTACCCTTCAATTCCTTGGCTATCTAAATATTCTTCATAATCGCCTCGGAAGTCAATAATCGTACCATCGCCTTTGACTTCAATCACACGGGTCGCCACATTGTCAATAAACTGGCGGTCGTGTGATACGATGAACACCGTACCCTTGTATTTTTCTAAAGCCAATTGTAATGACTCGATGGACTCCATATCCAAATGGTTGGTGGGTTCGTCCAACATCAATACATTGTGACGACCCAGCATCAAGCGTCCAAAACTCATGCGGTGTTTCTCACCACCTGACAAAACCTTAACCTTTTTGCCCACATCTTCACCAGAAAACAAAAGTTTTCCAAGCACACCGCGAATCGCTTGGTCATCATCGCCTGCTTGACGATAATTGCCCATCCATTCCATCACCAATTCATCTGAGTCAAAATGCTCGGCCACATCTTGCGCCATATAACCCACGTCCGCATTTTCTGACCATTTGATGGTACCGCTGTCGGGTGCAAGTTCACCTTGCAGAATACGCAACAAAGTGGTTTTACCCACACCATTACCGCCGATAATCGCGATTTTATCGCCCGCATCAACCATGGTGCTAAATTTGCTGATAATCGGGCGGTCAAACGTTTTACTGATGTGTTCCACTTCCAATGCCAAACGGTGCAAAGGCTTGGTTTGCTCAAACACAATGTACGGGTTTTGGCGTGATGAAGGTTTGACCTCGACCGTTTCGTCTTTGATTTTCTTAATCATTTTCAAACGTGAAGTCGCCTGCGATGCTTTGGATTTATTCGCTGAAAAGCGTGCAACGAATTCTTGCAACTCAGCAATGCGCTCTTTGGACTTGGCATTGGCAGACATCTGACGCGCACGCGCTTCGGCCGATGCCAAACTATAGTCATCGTAATTGCCCGCATACACGGTCAATGTACCATAGTCCATATCCGCCATGTGGGTACACACCGCGTTGAGAAAATGTCGATCATGCGAGATGATAATCATGGTCGAATCGCGCTCGTTAATCACACCCTCTAACCAACGAATCGTGTCAATATCCAAGTTATTGGTCGGCTCATCCAGCAGCAGCACATCAGGATTTGAGAACAAAGCTTGTGCCAACAACACCCGTACTTTCAAACCTGGTGCGACTGCACTCATTAAACCTTGATGAAATTCAATTGGCAAACCCACACCCAAAAGCAACTCACCAGCACGGGCTTCAGCGGTATAACCATCGTATTGCGCGAACACCCCTTCCAATTCGGCTGCACGCATATAGTCGTCTTCGGTCGCCTCCAGATTGGCATAAATCGCATCACGCTCAGTCATCGCCGCCCACATTTCAGCGTGTCCCATCAGCACCACATCCAGTACACGCATCTCTTCATACGCGAATTGGTCTTGGCGCAATTTACCCAAGCGCACATTGGGCTCAATCACCACTTGCCCCGAGGTAGGCTCCAAATCACCACCCAAAATTTTCATCAAGGTCGATTTACCACAACCATTGGCACCAATTAGACCATAACGGTTGCCCTCACCAAATTTAACGTTGATGTTCTCGAACAATGGCTTTGCGCCAAACTGCTGGGTAATATTAACGGCTGATAACACTGTGACTCCAATTTGATGAAAAATACTTTAAAAAGGCAAACACGCCCATTGAGCATGAGCGTGTCCGAAAGATGCGTGAAATTATTGCGCGGTCAGTTTAATCCGCTCAGGGTACATTTTCACACCCATGCGCTCACGCAAAGCGCCCATATAAGCATTAAACGCCAAACCATCCGCCGCACCCAACCAATTATTCTGTGCCCATTGGGCAACCAAACTCATTTCAGCAGGGGGAAGCGGTTGCTCCTTAATCACTCGGATGATGGATACACTGTCTTTATCAGAGACCACGGCCAAAGAAGGAAAATCTTTTGCAGGCATGCTCATCGCTTTAAGTACAACGGCTTGTGATACTTTGCTGTTACTTAACCACGACACCCGTTGCGCGCTGCCAATCGAAGCCGCCGCAGACAAACTACTCAAGGATTTTTGCGCTTCGTCGTTGGCCAATTTAACCGCCGCCTCGCGGCGCAATTGCTGCTCAATGTCGGCTTTAACTTCATCAAACGACCGTGTCCCAGCGGCTTGATAGGCGCTGACTCGCGCCACCAATAATTCACCTGAGTCCAATGCCATCACGGGTGCAATTGCTTTCGATTCTGCCTGTGTGCCATTTAAAAGGGCTTCACGCACTTTGGCATCTTTGAACAAATTTGGGGTATTGGTATCGACATTGCGTGTGAGGCGAGCCACTTTTTGCACCGTTGTATTGAATGCTTTGGCAACTGCCGCAAGGTCTTGCGGAGACTTGCTCACCTGCGCATCAATTTCTGCTGCGCGTTTTTTCGTCACCACTTTATCAATAACCACTTTCATTTGCGTTGGGTCTTTACGCACTTTATCCAACTGCGCGGCGGTTGCGTCTTTGCCAAATACCGATTTGATGTCCTCGTCTGTAACACTCGTCGCACCTGCACTCGCCACAGGTACCAAGGCATATTCAACATCAAACACGTCAGGCGTTGCAAATTGTGCTTTATTTTGCTCGTAATAAGCTTGAACTTGTGTCGGGTTAAATTCTATTTTCGCCATGTACGGGGTTAAATCGACAGGCTTAATTTCCACCATGCGTTCATTTGCAAAAAATTGCTTCATAAACTCAGTGTTCACAGGCAGATTCCACGCGCTGTATGCAAAAGCCAATTGCCTTTTCACTAAATCTGCGCGCACACCTTGCTGATGCTGTACCTCCGTCAGCCCCTGCTGAGCCAATATGGCTTGATAGGCAGGCACATCAATTTCACCTTGTGCCGTTTTGGGCATGCCTTGCATCTTGGCCAATGCCTGAGCAACCTCATTGTCGGTGGCAGTCATCTTTCCCGTTGCGATCATGTCGTCAATAAGTGCTTCATTGACCAACTGGGTGAGAAAAGCGGCTTGGGTCTCTGGCTTTTGAAATACCGTGGCATCAAAATTTTCGCCTTCGCGCGCGCGTGCTGTTTCAACCATTTTTTGATAACGCGCGGCAAATTCACGCTGGGTGATTTGGTGTGTACCGATTTGCGCCACAGTGTCTGCACTGCTTGTGCCACCACCAAACGTCGCCACGCCCGTCAAAACAAAAGCGGGTAATATTAAAAGCAACAGAATTACTTGCAACCAACGTTGGTGCGTACGCACAAAATCAAACATATTGAACCTTTTTTATCGTTGAATGGTCGTCGAGTAAAGGGCAGAACGATTTGCCCATAAAGAAGCGTTATTATATCGGAGCATAACAAAAAAGGCGAACCGAAGTTCACCTTTGATGTTGATTTTGGCGGAGCGGACGGGGCTCGAACCCGCGACCCTCGGCGTGACAGGCCGATACTCTAACCAACTGAGCTACCACTCCAAAAATACGTTGAATTATATGTGGTGGGTGTTGAGAGGGTCGAACTCCCGACCTACGCCTTGTAAGGGCGCCGCTCTACCAACTGAGCTAAACACCCGCATATAACTCTTACTGCAAACCTTACTACCTTTTTCAAGGGAACAAAAAAACGAGCGAGGCTCGTTTTTTTGCCTGACAACTTTGGCGGAGCGGACGGGGCTCGAACCCGCGACCCTCGGCGTGACAGGCCGATACTCTAACCAACTGAGCTACCACTCCAAAAAACTGTATGCAACTAAAAACTTAAGACTGGTGGGTGTTGAGAGGGTCGAACTCCCGACCTACGCCTTGTAAGGGCGCCGCTCTACCAACTGAGCTAAACACCCAATCTTAAATTAGTTAACCGCTTCTTTTAAAGCTTTACCTGGACGGAACTTAGGCACTTTAGCTGCCTTAATTTTAATTTCCGCGCCAGTTTGTGGGTTACGACCAACGCGCGCTGCACGTTTGCCCACTGAAAATGTACCAAAACCAACTAAAGTGACAGTGCCACCTTTTTTCAAAGTTTTCTTAACCGCAGTCGTTACTGCGTCCAATGCACGACCCGCTGCTGCTTTTGAAATCTCTGCTTCACCCGCAATGAAATCTACTAATTCTGACTTATTCATGTATTAATCTCCACCTGCTAAGTTTTTGCTATCCTTTATTGGAAGAACGCTCTGCTTTATGTGCAGTCCGTACCAATTAAGGCTCCGAGGTCATTCACAACGAGGCGAATTAAAACATACTTTGAACGGCCTCGTCAAGCGGTTTACCATTTTTTATATCGCTCAAATTCAATATTGATGGGGCATTGCGCGCCATTCATGGCGCAAACCCACGTAAAATCAGTGACTTAGTTTACATTGTTAATTTTTTTACTTGGAATATTTTTTACACCAACGATGATTGACGCTCGTTGTATTTCACCCAATCAAGCTGCAGACGCAATTTTAAAGGCATACCGACACCATTTGCTTTAAAATGTCGACTTGTTTTAACAAAGGTCAAACATGAGTCATCAAACTTCAAACTCCCAACTCCACAATAAATCCGCAGGCTGGTCTGCACTGTTCTCAGAACCCATGAGCGAACTGGTCAAACGCTACACCGCATCGGTGTTTTTTGACAAGCGTTTGGCTTTATTTGATATTGCTGGCTCATTGGCGCACGCCCAAATGCTGTCCGAGCAAGGCATTATTTCCAATCAAGATTTCGCCGATATTCAACGTGGTTTGGAACAAATCAAAAGTGAAATTCAAGCGGGTACATTTGAATGGCAGTTGGATTTAGAAGATGTTCACTTAAATATTGAAGCGCGCCTCACTTCACTGGTGGGTATGGCGGGCAAACGCCTGCACACAGGTCGCTCGCGCAATGACCAAGTCGCTACCGACATTCGTTTGTGGTTACGCGCACAGATTGACGACATCATTGTGGCATTGTCAAATTTGCATACTGGTTTGCTCGATGTTGCTGAACGTGAGTCGGCGACGATCTTACCTGGGTTCACCCATCTCCAAGTGGCGCAGCCCATTACCTTTGGTCATCATCTGCTCGCGTATGTCAATATGTTTGCGCGCGATGCCGAGCGCATGACGGACACGCGCAAACGTGTGAACCGTTTGCCCCTCGGCGCGGCGGCATTGGCAGGCACAACCTATCCGATTCAACGCGAGCGCGTGGCGGAACTTTTGGGCTTTGATGGGGTTTGCACCAATTCATTGGACGCGGTGTCTGACCGTGATTTTGCAATTGAGTTTTGCTCGGCGGCTTCGCTCATCATGATGCACATTTCCCGTTTGTCTGAAGAACTGGTCAACTGGATGAGCCCACGCGTTGGTTTCATCGATTTGGCAGATCGTTTTTGCACGGGCTCGTCCATCATGCCGCAGAAAAAAAATCCCGACGTACCCGAACTGGCACGTGGTAAAACAGGACGCGTGTACGGCGACTTAATGAGTTTACTGACTTTAATGAAAGGTCAACCGCTGGCATACAACAAGGACAACCAAGAGGACAAAGAACCTTTGTTTGACGCGGTCGATACGGTTTTAGAAACTTTATTGATTTTCACAGAAATGGTGCAAGGCATCACGGTTAAACCTGACAACATGCGCGCAGCGGCTTTGCAAGGCTTTGCCACCGCGACTGATTTGGCGGACTATTTGGTTAAAAAAGGTTTGCCGTTCCGTGATGCACACGAAGCCGTCGCACATGCGGTCAAAATCTGCACACAAAAAGGCTGCGATTTGGCTGACTTAACTTTAGAAGAATTGCGCGCAGCAACGGATTTATCCGCTGAGCAGCAAGCCTTGATTGAAGCGGATGTCTCGCATTGTCTCACTTTAGAAGGCAGCGTAGCGGCACGCAATCACATTGGTGGTACAGCCCCCGAACAGGTACGCGCAGAAATTGCCAAATGGCGTGTCAAATAATTTGACCCATTAAATGATTTACCTGAAAGAGGCACAATAAAAATGGGCGCATAATGCGCCCATTTTTATATTTAAAACCGCAGTTAGAACAACTCAACCGCAAAATCTCCAGTGACCTCGCCCGCATTTAAAATGGCTTGTGCCCATGCGTGCGCTTGTGGCAATACCGATTGAATGTAAAACGTGCTGGTGGCAATTTTGCCTTGCATAAAGGCCGTATCGGCGTGGCCCGCATCCAACTGAGTGTGCGCTGCCAATGCGCCGCGCGCACTGTGCCATGCTGAAATCAATAAACCCGCCAGTTTCAAATACAACACCGAACCCGCAAACACCGCGTTCGGCTGCGCTTTGGTCTGTGCCAAAACAAATGCCACCACCTCACGATAAGCGGTGTTTGCCTGCGCCAAAGGTTGTGCCAAATGCGCCAGTGCGCTGTTTGCCTGCAATTGCGCCACTGTGGCATCGATTTCATCGGCAAAATACACAGCCACCGCGCCACCATCACGTAACGTTTTACGCCCAATCAGGTCATTGGCTTGAATCGCGGTCGTGCCTTCGTAAATCGGTAAAATTCGCGCATCGCGGTAGTATTGCGCTGCACCCGTTTCTTCGATAAAGCCCATCCCACCGTGTACCTGAACGCCGAGGCTCGCCATGTCCACCGACATTTCAGTCGAATAACCTTTGACCAGTGGCACCATAAATTCAAAACGCGCCTGTGCTTGCTTGCGAGTGGTCTCGTCAGGATGACGATGCGCCACATCCAGCAAACCCGCTGTGTGCAAGGCCATCGCACGGCAAGCTTCAACCGTTGATTTCATGGTGAGCAACATGCGTTTGACATCGGGATGGTGAACAATCGCCACTGCTTCACGCGCCGAACCATCCACAGGACGGCTTTGTACGCGCTCTTTGGCATACGCCACGGCTTTTTGATAGGCGCGCTCCATGATGCCAATACCTTGTATGCCCACACCAAAGCGCGCCGCGTTCATCATGATGAACATGTATTCCAAACCACGGTTTTCTTCGCCGACCAACTCACCGACCGCGCCACCGTGATCACCAAATTGCAACACCGCGGTTGGACTGGCTTTGATGCCGAGTTTGTGTTCAAGCGACAAGGTTTGCACATCGTTATTCACGCCTGTGCTGCCATCGGCGTTCATCAGCTTTTTGGGCACGATGAACAGCGAAATACCTTTAATGCCTTCAGGGGCATTCGGCGTGCGCGCAAGCACCAAGTGCATGATGTTGTCGGTGTAATCGTGGTCGCCATAAGTAATGAAAATTTTCGTGCCAAAGATTTTGTACGTACCATCGGCTTGTGGTTCGGCGCGAGTACGCACCAATGCCAAATCAGAACCCGATTGCGGTTCCGTTAAATTCATCGTACCCGTCCACTCACCCGTGATCAGTTTGGGAATATAAGTTTGCTTTTGTGCGTCTGAACCTGCGGTCAAAACCGCTTCAATCGCACCATCGGTCAACAACGGGCACAGACCAAACGAGGTGTTGGCACCGTTGATCATTTCATTGCACACAGCCGCAATCAACTTGGGCAAATCTTGCCCGCCGACTTCTTCTGGGTGCGACAAACCTTGCCAACCCGCTTCAACGTATTGTTTGAACGCGGCTTTAAACCCAGGGCTGGTGGTCACGGTACCGTCTTTGAGAAAAGAAGGCTGCTCATCACCGACTTTGTTGGTTGGCGCAATGATGTCCTGATTGAGTTTGGCAGCTTCGTCCAAAATCCCAGCAACGGTGTCCATGTCTAAATCCAAGTTTAAATCTTGGATGATGGCAGGCATGTTGGCAATGTGCTCTAAGGCAAACAACATGTCTTTTTGGGGGGCGGTATAACTCATGGTGGACTCCTCACTCAATGGTTGACTCTTAAACCGAACAACCGTTCTATTTTTAGATGTAAAAAGGGCGCAAGTCGCCGACCTGCGCCCAATGAAGTTAAATGGCAGCTGTTAACTGCGGTACGATTTCAAACAAATCGCCCACGATGCCATAGTCAGCGACTTGGAAAATCGGCGCGTCTGCATCTTTGTTGATGGCCACGATGACTTTGGAATCTTTCATCCCCGCCAAATGCTGAATCGCACCTGAGATACCCACGGCAACGTACAATTGTGGCGCAACGATTTTACCCGTTTGCCCCACTTGCAAATCATTGTTGACATAACCCGCATCCACCGCAGCACGCGATGCACCCAAACCTGCACCGAGTTTGTCCGCGAGTGCTTCAATGATTTTGAAGTTTTCAGCGCTGCCCAAGCCTCGACCGCCTGAAACCACGATTTTCGCAGTCGCCAACTCTGGACGATCGGACTTCGCCATTTCGCGAGAGATGAAGGTTGCACCGTTGCTCACAGATTGCACGGCCTGTGCTTCAACGGTGGCTGAACCACCTGTGGCCGCCGCCGCATCAAAACCCGTGGTGCGCACCGTGATGACTTTAACCGCATCGCTGGACTGTACCGTTGCCATCACATTGCCCGCATAAATCGGTCGAACGAAGGTATCGGCATTGACCACTTCAACGATTTCGGATACTTGCGCCACATCCAGTTTCGCCGCAACACGTGGCAACACGGATTTTGCCATTGAACTGGCGGCTGCGACGATGTGACTGTATTGATTGGCCACGCTTAAAATTTGTGCCGCAACCGCTTCAGAGGTTTGCTCTGCCAACGCCGCATCATCAAAGGTCAATACTTTACTCACGCCCGCCACACTGGCGGCGGCTTGCGCAACTGCGCCGAGGTTCGCGCCAATCACCGCAATATGCACATCGCCACCGATTTTGCTCGCGGCCGTCATTGCGTTTAAGGTTGCGCCTTTGAGGGACTGATTGTCGTGCTCTGCAATTACTAAAATACTCATTTTATATTCTCCTGTGTCCGCTCAATTTAACCCAGCACTTTGGCTTCGTTGCGTAATTTTTCAACCAAAGTAGCCACATCTGGCACAATGATGCCCGCTTTGCGTACCGGTGGCTCAGCCACTTTGAGCGTTTTCAAACGCGGCGCAACATCCACACCCAAAGTCTCTGGCGTGGTGGTATCCAGCGGTTTTTTCTTGGCTTTCATGATGTTCGGCAAGGTCGCGTAACGGGGTTCATTCAAACGCAAATCAGCCGTCACCACGGCTGGCAAACCCATGCTGATGGTTTCTAAACCGCCATCGACTTCGCGCGTTACTGTGGCTTTGTCGCCTTCGACCACCAATTTGGATGCAAATGGTGCTTGTGGTAAATCCAATAAACCTGCGAGCATTTGACCCGTTTGATTGGCATCGTCATCAATCGCTTGTTTACCCAAAATCACCAACGAAGGCGATTCTTGTTTGACCACTGCCGCGAGCAATTTCGCCACCGCCAAAGGTTGTAACTCGGCATTGGTTTCAATCAAAATCGCACGATCCGCACCCAAGGCCAAAGCACTGCGCAAAGTTTCTTGGCACTGCGCCACACCCGCTGAAACCGCAACGATTTCGGTCGCAATACCTGCTTCTTTCAGGCGAACCGCTTCTTCCATCGCAATTTCATCAAATGGATTCATCGACATTTTGACGTTCGCGATGTCCACATCCGTGCCATCGGCTTTGACGCGCACGGATACGTTGTAGTCCACCGCGCGTTTAACAGCTACCAATACTTTCATGTTTATAGCCCCTATTGTTTTGGGTTTAAGAATAAAATTAAAGAAGATATCCGCCACTGACACTGCGGCACAACCATATTAGGTGTTCTGGCAGACACAAAAAATTGTGACTGCATACGCTGGGTTGATTATATAGCCGCGCGCATTTCGTTGCACAAATATCTCTCACGCGCTAAAATAGCACACTCGTTCGTTTTTTACAAATGCTTTTTTTATTTTTTGAAAAACAAGAAATGATTTCGTTTGTTTGGTCAATCCAGTGAGCCGACTACTCGAAAACCAGCAAGATGGCTTTTTAAATCGAACAGCGGACGGTCAAGCGGCCAACTGTTCTTAAACAAACAAGTTCGCTGGGATGGCTGGCATCACACATCCAAAGTTTGCAGCAAATTAATTAATTCGACAGCGCCTTTAACACCCATTTTTTTAAATAAATTGGCTCTGTGAATTTCAACGGTGCGCACCGCCATTTCCAACCTGTCGGCCGCCTCGCGATTGGTACAACCATCCAGCACCGCTTCCATGACCGATAATTCACGTGCACTCAAAGAATCCAGTTTTTGCTTAATGACTTCGGATTGCGCCACCACATTCAAACGTCGCCCGCTGTGGCGCAAGCCCTCTAACACTCGGTCAACCAGCTGGTTGTCCGCAAATGGTTTTTCGAGAAAATCAAACGCCCCTTGCTTGACGGCATTGACCGCCAAGGAGACCTCACCGTGCGCTGTCGAGAAAATAATTGGCCAACGCTCACGAACCTCTACCAAACTGTAAAACAGTTCCATCCCTGACATTTTGGGTTCCATGCGAATATCCAACACAATGCAACTGGCTCTATTGTGATCCAACTGAGGGAGGGCGTCCAAAAACGCCTCACCCGAGTCAAACGTCTGGCAAGTCAGCCCTCTGGATTCAAATAGGAAACTCAAAGAGTCGCGCACAATTTCTTCATCGTCTATCACATAAACTTGCATTTTTTTCTCACTTCGCCAAATTACAACATTCTTGAGATAAAAGCACACTCACAACCTGCCTTTATATCTGCATATCAAAAATTTTTACATATTATACCATATCACTTTATGCCAATATTGGCAAGGTAATATAGAAACCGCCACCCTCCTCTTTTGATTTAGCCCAAATATGCCCGCCAATGGATTCTACTGTCGTGCGACAAATATTCAGACCAATACCCACACCTTGTTTTTTGGTGGTAAAGAAGGGCTCAAAAATACTGTCAATAATTTCCTTAGGAACACCAGGTCCCGTATCTTTAATGACTAAGCAAAGCAGATATTCGGAATGCCGCGTGATCTGAATGTCAATTTTTTTCAAGGGAGAGTCAAACTCTATCAAAGCATCCATAGAATTGCGAATAATATTAATAATGGCGTGTTGTACCATGGCAACATCAATATAAACATCGGGCCATGTTTGTTCCAAACCATGTATGGTGAGTTGACAGTGTTTTTGCTTGAGTTCAAACTCAATCAAGTCGGCTGTTTGCTCCAACAGGGAGCCAATTGACACATAAACCAAATTCAATTCTTTGCTTTTGACAAAACGTTGTACCCGACGTGTCACTTTAGATGCGCGTTCTGCTTGATTTTGCAGCTTTTCGGACACTTCTGAAATTTTTCCAATATCAATATTCGCAGGCGTGTTCAACAGATAATTGGACAACCCCGCCGCATAGCCAGAAATCGCCGACAACGGTTGATTCAATTCATGAGAAATTGCCGATGCCATCTCACCCAAATTAATTAGGTATTGCAAGGTTTCTAAACGCTTGGTCTCGTTGATTTTAAAATCTTCCAAACGCTTTTGTTCGGTGACATCCTCTATAGAAGTCACCCAACCACTCAAAGCACCGTGCTCATCAAACATAACCCCACCCCGCATAATCATGTCTTTGATAGAGCCATCACGACATTTAAATTTTAGAGGCATAAAATACCCCCGTGATGACTCCATCAACACGATGTCTTGAGCGTGTTCTTTGCAAAAATTTAATAATTTTTTAAGCTTTTCTTGCTCATCGGGCACATAGTAAGGGGCATCATAAAACGCCGTACCAATCACATCTTCAACGCCGTAGCCCACCATATCGTAAAAAGCAGGGTTGGCGTACAACACTCGCCCATTCACGTCATGCACGCGCACGCCGATGTGCAAAGTATCTTCAATCGCCCGCCGCATGCTGAACTCTTGCTTCAGTTTATGTTCGATTTGGATTTTCTCGGTGACATCTTCCACCGATGTCACCCAACCAGTTAAATTGCCCTGCCCATCGAGCAGAGATACCCCCCGAACCAACGCAGTCATGTATTGACCGTTTTTACGTTTAAAACGTGTGATGCGGTCATGGCTTTTGGCGTGTCCAAACTCAGTCTGCTCTCCTGTTGGCTTAAATTGGCTTTGAAACTCATTGACATCGGTCACTTCATCGGAACACACATAGGGGAGCAAATGTTCTGGGCGATATAAAATTTCTTCAGCATCATAACCAACCATGCGGGTAAAGACATCATTGACATAGGTTAAATATCCATTGGGTGCGTGGATGCGAATACCCACATTCAGTGAGTTTTCAAACGCTTGACGAATTTGAAATTGTTGTTCAATCTCACGCATCGCTTGGAAACGACGGTATTTTTCAAGCATCCCAGCAATCAAGGTCACAATGGACAAACCGATGAGCGCCAACACCATCATCATGCCCCAATACAATACATTGGATTTGGCGTGAACAATGGGCACCACAATCACCGCAATTTCAGAGTCACATATCTGTGTGTTTTGTTGGTATTTAATATTCTGATGAAACAGCGTACCATCTGGAAAAGCACTTAGATTGCTGTAAATTAAGTTGCCATTGGAATACAATTTAATCAGATGCCCCTGAGTAAATTCAGTTGAAAGCAGTAACCCCAGTAAATCATCTATTTTCAAGCGCGCTTGTAAAAAACCCGTAAGCATCATGCGTCCATCAGGTCGTGTGGCTGGAATCGGTATGGAACATTCTGCAATGGTTTGACGCAAATCCCCAGTTTCAATAAAACCAAGAAGTTGGTTTCGCGTGACGTGTTCCAAAATGGGCTGGGTGATGATGGATCTATTTCGTTGTTCGTCTGAAGCCACACCATGAAGCCATTGACCATTCGCGTCAAACCAACTGACTCGGTTGAGTTCTGGATAACGCACGAGCAAATCATTGGCAGATTTCTGGAACAGCGATAAATTAAAGCCATTTTTGACAATCGCATCACCCGCTGTAAAACTTTCTTTGCGCAGATGCGCCACGCGGTTTTCTACATTTTCCTCGGCCCAAAACACTTGAGACTCAAATGTCTTGCGGTAAAAAGTCTCTTGAGCTTTGTCGTAGCGCAAAAACAAATACCCAATTCCCAAAGCCAATGCAAGCAGCAATACAATGGGTACAATGTGCCAGTAATCTGTTTTATATTTATTGGAAAAGACTTTATCAAACATCTGAGTTACCCACAAAAGTTGGTAACAAACATTGAGCCAACTGGGTCACATCGTGCACCACCCAGTCAGGTTGGGCACGCTGCAAATCATCAACCGAATGTGCTCCATAACTGACCGCAATGTTTTTCATTTGAATAGCGCGAGCCATTTCGATGTCAAATTGCGTATCACCCACCATCATCGCCTGCTCCACGGTTATATTATGCTCGTCCAACAACTCTTGCAACATCAGTGGGTGTGGCTTGGATGCTGTCTCGTCCGCCGTGCGCGTACTGTCGAATAGTTGAGAAATCTCTGGATGTTTTTTTAATAAATGATTCAGCCCCATACGCGATTTACCCGTGGCCACTGCCAAGTATTTATTTTGATTCTTGAGTGTTTGTAATAAAGGCAGAATACCCTCGTACAGCACCAAGGCATGTTCGTCAGCAAAATAATATTGTCGGTATTTGGCAACAAACGCATCCAATGTCGCAGCCGACACTTCGCCCACCAACGCGCGCGTCGCCTCAGCAAACCCCAAACCGATGACTTGGCGTGCTTGATGCTCATCAACCTCACCCAAATCTAAATCGCGCGCCGCGCGTGACAAACTGTGGGCAATCGCCGCAGTCGAATCAAACAGCGTGCCATCCCAATCAAAAATCATCAATTGGGAGTCGCTAAATTGTTTTGAGAAATGAGGAGAATTGAGCATAACGAGCCATTTTTACCGTATGGGCTCATTGTATCATTTGTGAAAAATTGTGGTGCACAGGTCAATCGCCTTATCAGACCCAATCACACTTTCAGCAGCGCACTGATGGCCGACAATTCATCGACCACGTGTTGAATATTCAAATTTTGGATGCGTACAGATGCAGTCGTTTTCTCAAACGCAGCAACTGGGTGTGCCGCATTCTCAGGGGTGTCACTGGTAGATGGGTCAACAACATCTGCCAATTGAACATCGTGTGCATCGGACTCATTGGGCGCATCAGGTGGCGACAATTCAAACACCGAAACATCTTCCGCCATTTTTTGTTCCAACTGCAAGCGCGCCCCAGCAATGGTAAACCCTTGCTCGTACAACAACGAGCGAATTTGCCGCACCAACTCCACTTCGTGCAATTGATAATAGCGGCGGTTGCCTCGACGCTTCATTGGGCGCAACTGAGCGAACTCCTGCTCCCAATAGCGCAACACGTATGAACGCACGTCACACAATTGACTGACCTCGCCAATCGTGAAATAACGCTTGGCAGGGATTGCAGGCAAGTCGCGTGTGAGTATGTAGCCTTGTGGTGTCGTCATGCTGTTGTTCTATGCGTGTTAAACATTCGGTTAGACATTCGTTAGGCATTCAATGGACGGGCTTGCTCCACTTGTTCTTTGAGTTTTTGACTGGCGTGAAAACTCACCACGCGACGTGCGCTGATGGACACTGTTTCACCCGTCTTAGGATTACGCCCTGGGCGTGAGGCTTTGTCACGCACTGAGAAATTACCAAAACCCGATAATTTGACGGTATCACCCATCTCCAAACTGGTGCGAATCTCTTCAAAAAACGCCTCAACCATTTCTTTGGCTTCGCGCTTGTTCAAACCGACTTGCGCAAACAACAATTCTGCCAACTCAGCCTTGGTCAGTGTGAACGCGCCATCATCCGCTTTACCCTCTTCAATCAGTTCATCGAGCGTATCTAAAATAAGTTTTTCGTCTTGATTCATACCCGTATTCCTTGGCTGTTCTGCTGTCTATTTTTGTATTGATTCTGTTTCACTTCTTTATCGCAAACGCGCACCGACTTTGGCTTGCAACGCGCTTAAAATCTGCGCCATCACCTGCTCAATTTGTGCATCCTGCAGGGTATTGTCCGCATCTTGCATTTGCACACGATACGCCAAACTCTTCTCATCGTCCGCCACGCGCTCACCTTGATACACATCGAACAATTGCACCGATTGAATGATAGCGCAGTCTGGGTTCATACTTGGCAAATCCATCATAAGTTGTTGAATTTGTTGCGCTAATACATCACGTTTGACAATAATTGCCAAGTCACGCGTCACCATCGGTTGTTTGGACACCGCACTGGCCACAGGTACATCACGAGCCAATACGGCTTGGGCGTCCAATTCAAACAACATGGGTGCACGAGGTAAATCATAGTTTTGCTGCAAGCGCGGGTGCATCTGTCCGACCCAACCAATCACTTTACCGTGTAATGACACCGCCGCGCAACGTCCCGGATGCGCCGATGGATGCGCAAATGCAGCAAACGTCAAAACCGCAGGTGCGAACAGCCGCTCCAAATCACCTTTGACATCGTAAAAATCCACATCGGTGGTTTTGCTCGCCCACTGCTCAGGCAAGGCAGAACCATACGCCAAACCTGCAAGTTTCAAAGGCTGTGCAATATTCGGCACTGTGGTTTCGGACGCTTGGATAGTTGCGTCACGGTGAAAAACTTTAGCGATTTCAAACACCCGCACACGGGTTTGCGAACGCGCGAGGTTGGTTTTCAAATTCTGTACCAAAGAACCCACCAACTGGGTGCGCATCACCGCAAGGCTACTGGCGATGGGGTTGAGCAACTCAATTTTATCCTCAGTCGAAGTGCCGAAATCTTGCTCCAACGCAGGGTCAACAAAACTGTAGTTAATGACTTCTTGATAATCCATCGCCACCAGCGCATCACGCACCACGTCGGCTGAACGAATGCGCTCAGGCACATCCAACACCGAAATTTGTGCCACAGGCGCGTGGGTTGGGATGTTGTGATAGCCAAACAAACGCACGACTTCTTCAATCAAATCCTCCTCAATCGCCATATCAAAACGATACGAAGGCGCTTGTACGTGCAAAACACTGTCTTGTCCCGTGCCCACTTGCTGCACATCCAATTGCAAACGTGACAAATCCGCCACCATTTGTTCTACGGGAATATCGACACCAATCACCTTGCACGCACGCGCCACGCGCATGGTGATGTGTTCACGCTGGGGCAACTGACCTACCACTTCACTCACCGCGCCAATCTCTACCGCATCACCACCGCAAATGGCTTGCACCAACTGCGTGGCGTATTCCAAGGCTTCAATTTGACCCATAAAATCCACACCACGCTCAAAACGATGCGCCGCATCAGAGGTGAATTTATAACGACGGGTTTTGCCTTGAATGAATTCAGGCGCAAAAAACGCCGATTCAAGGAAAATATGTTTCGTGTGCAGCTCGGCTTTCGAGTCAAAACTGCCCATCACGCCCGCCATACCGAGGATTTTTTCATCATCGGCAATCACCAACACATCGTCTTGCAACACGTGGGTTTGCTCATTGAGTAATTTGACCGACTCGCCTGACTTTGCCATACGCGCGGTGAGCGTGCCTTTAATCGCGTCCAAATCATACACATGCATCGGTTGTCCCAAGGTCAACATCACGTAATTGGTGATGTCCACCAAAGCACTGATCGAACGATGTCCCGCACGCTCCAAACGTTGCACCATCCACAGCGGCGTCGGCGCATTCGCGTTGAGATTTTTAATCACACGCCCCGTCAAACGACCGCACGCCACAGGGGCATCAATTTTAATTGGCAAAGTGATGTCTGCATTCGGCGCAACAGGTTTGACCACCAACGGCGTGAGCGGCACCGCATTTGCCCCACCCACCAAGGCACAAACATCGCGCGCCACACCACGTACCGACAAACAGTCCGCACGGTTCGGCGTGAGTTTAATCGTGTACACCGTGTCGTCCAAACTCAAATACTCGCGCAGGTTTTGACCGACTGGCGCCGCATTTTCTCCACTCGCTGGCAACTCGTACAAACCCGAAGCATCGGGATTGATGCCCAACTCTTTGGCCGAACACAACATCCCCGATGAAGCCACACCGCGCAACTTCGCGTCCTTGATTTTAAAATCCCCAGGTAAAACCGCACCGACCGTCGCACATGGCACACGAATACCGACCCGTGCATTCGGCGCACCGCAAACGATTTGCAATGGCTCGCCCGCGTTGATATTCACCTTGCAGACATTGAGTTTATCCGCGTCAGGGTGCTTGCTGCACTCAATGATTTCACCGACCACCACGCCTGTAAAGTCAGGCGCGGCTTTCTCCATCTCCTCGACTTCCAAACCACCCATCGTCAACACGTCCGCGAGTTGCGCCGCAGAAATATTGGGGTTAATCCATTCACGTAACCATTGTTCTGAAAATTGCATTTTTTACCTTTGGCGCTTGCCACATTAACTTAATTTTTTAAAACCTTTGAATCGTACTTGTCATCACTCGAAGCGACACCATCAAAATCTCCGTCATTACGAGCGATGCTTCATCAACGAAGCAATCCATTCACGTCCATCGAAATGACCCGCTGGATTGCTTCGCGGCAAAACCGCTCGTAATGACGGAAATATTTTTCAACGCTCACCTAATCCGTAGGCTGGCGGTGAGGGAGGGGCACAGCTCCGAGCAAACCCCAACAATGCCAGCATACTGAGAATATTGGGGCTCACTAAAATGGCTCACCCCAACCTACGCGCTCGATTTAAAAACATCAAGAACGGCACAATCGCAATCAACTCCAGTCGCAACATTAGCGTCCCTTTGCTTAAAAAATAAACCATATTACCAATGCAAATAAACAACGCCAACCAACCCGTGATTAAACAAGCCTTCAAACCCCAAGACTTTTGAAACAATAAGCCATAAGCAGCAAAACCAAAAACAACCATCAATGCGCCAATTAATATAGCCATCGGGTCGTGCGGTGAACCTACAGACTCAAGCCCTAAAAACATAAATTTCGCATTCTCAATACTAACCACAAATGACACAAAAAAACCTATGAGTGCTAACGTGCCCATCACAATATGTAACCAACCAAAAATCTTAATCCACATTGGGATTTTGACAGTAGTCTGTTGATTATCAGCTATGTGCGTATTTTGCATAAATTGCCCCTTAATTAAACTGCCCCAAAAACCGCAAATCATTTTCATAAAACAAGCGCAAATCATTCACGCCATAGCGCAACATCGCCAGGCGTTCCAAACCTGAGCCAAACGCAAAACCCATGTATTGCTCAGGGTCGAGTCCAAAGTTACGAATTACGGTCGGGTGTACT
>JAJTAZ010000029.1 GCA_021287185.1 Burkholderiales bacterium
TTCCCCCTGATTTTGGCTGTTTCAGGGGTAAATCAAACAACAAACAGCCTTTTTGTTTCGAATTATGAAAAATGAAATTGGGTAATTCGAAATCGTTCTTTGCTCAGCAATTATTTGTGGCGTTGTGCAAAGGTTTCAATATAGTGATTAACGATTCCTAAAAGTCCGTGAAAAAAAGCCAGTATATTTTTGAAGTCTGCTTCAATCTCAGTTAGCGTTTTAGTGTTACCATAATCAGAAAATGTTTGCGCGCCGTGAGCAAGTTTATTTCGGCTATTTTTTATATTCACTAAAGAAGATGCGCGCTTGTTTCGATTTTTCATTTTTTCATAACTGGGATTGTTAAAGTTATATTTTTTAGCAATTTTTGTTATTTTTTCCACGTCTACATTACCATTAAACCACGATGGTGTCGTATCACTTTTGGAGAGTTCTGCCTGTTGTTCAAACCAAGAAGCCAAAATAATCTCATCAATGGTAGTCTTTCCAGAAATGTAGTCTGAAAGACTACGTTGTAGTGCATCACTACTGCTAACAGTGGTGTGAAAATAAGACAAAATCTTATCCCGCAAATTGACGTGAATATCTGATAGTTTCAATTGGTACTGCTGATGCTTGTCACTCAAATTTGAATATATATCTCGCATCATGGCACAACTGACGGACTCCATAAAATTATACAAAAGCAAAGCTGTCCCTGCTTTTAATGGCCCCATAACTTGTCTGTTAAGACGCTGGGATTTTTTCTGACTGCCTTTGTTATAAACAATAACCGTGCCATTGTCATCCAATTTTTTTAGAAAAACCAAGTGACCTCTTATCTTATCTCACTAACTTTGGCATCAAAGGAACTGCTCACATCAGGCAAATGCGTCCATTCCATCACAACACTCCAAGAAGTTTGTCCCTAACATACTCAATCCGAGCTTTCACTTTTGGCTTGCTGTTACTGGCATCTGAACGCGTGTGCTTGATAAACTCATCTGATCCTAACCACTCAAGGTTTTGCTTTGTGCTTAAACTGGGATTTACCCTAAGAGCCAGCGTGACACCAACTGAAATAGCTTCAAATCGGATACGAGGTACGGTCTTGTCTTTTTCTTTCTTACGAAATCCGAGCGGAAAAGTTTGTTTTACATAATCTAACATCTTATTCAACTCGTCTTCCATACGTGTCACATCATGCTCTGGTCGATCTGCATACTCTTCCAAGAATTTAAAAACCTCATGGTCAAAATTTAAATAATTATCAGAATAAGCAAAATATCGCATCAGCATTTCACTATATTCCGCGCGCTCTTCTCTATTTTTTGAAATAGGGCACAACTCTCTAAATAAAGAAGTTTTAGCCTCAAAAGAAGCGTAGTCTTTTACCATTTTTCTCAAAAAAACATAGAACGAACCGTCTTTTGAGCCATAGCGACGTTCCATCGTATTAAGTGCAGTCCCACCTGTATTTAAACGGTCAAATATTTCACGGCGGGCCTCTTCATCAGCCTGCTCCGTCAACTCTATCATTCGAATAGTCTTCCGACCAAATCTCAATTGACGAGACTTGGGGAAATCATTGAAACTCAACCCATTTGCAGCAGGCAACTTCGTCAAATTTTTAAGCTTTAAATCTCCGCACATGAAATTGACCAAAGTTCTAATTCGTTGACTGCCATCTACAATTTCCAATCGACCGTCATCAAATTGATTTGTATCCGCCACAAATAAGTAAGGAATAGGCAAGTTAAGTAACAGCGACTCAATGAACCGCGATTGTTGCTCATCTGTCCAAATAAACTCCCGTTGATAATCAGGAACGTAAAGCTCAGCCTCGTCTTTATCCAAGCCTATGGTAAATTTCTCTACAATAACACTGACTGGAAACTCTCGAATTTCATGATCTGTAATTTTTTGTTTTTCTTTGATTTGCAATTCCAACGCATCAATCTGATCGTTGATAAATAAGTCTGTTTGCACTTTATCATTTCCCATTTTTTTCTTTCTAATCATTGTGTGCTCTATTCACGCACAATATTAAAATACCCCGAACAAGTCATAGAGTAATACACGAACTAATAATGGTTCGATTTAAGTACCTAGATTAGCCTTGAAGTTTTAAAAGTATAGCCCATCGCACGATAACCGCGTTGTCTCTTTTGCCACATCCGCATTAATGCTGGATGTTCAGAATCCACAAAATCAATAATCGTCACATTATGCTTGTCAGTATGCTCCCGATGCAATCGACCAGCATACTGTTGTAATGTTCCTGACCATGAAATGGGCATGGCCAAAATCAAGGTATCCAATGCAGGATGATCAAACCCTTCTCCAACAAGTTTGCCCGTTGCAACCAATACCCGCGGTGCATCGTCACTAAGCTGTTCAAGTTGAGCCATTATTTCTGCACGCTTTTTCTTGCTAAGCCTGCCGTGAAGCAAAAAATGATGTGCATGATTAAATTGCAACGCATCATAAAGTGCTTCAGCGTGCTCTGTTCGCTCAGTGAGCACCAAAACTTTGCGATTGTGGTTTAAAGCCTCGTTAATCGCATCTAAGATAAGATGATTTCTGCTCTGATTGTTAGCAACATGTTGAAAAACATCCTGTATGCTGGCATCTATCGGCAGATTGATACAACTATCGATCATCCGTGATTCAATAATCAACTCATGCTGTACATGCGCAGGCTTAACAGCATGATGCCTTATTGGACCGCATTGCATGAAAATAATAGGTTGATGACCATCTCGGCGTACAGGTGTTGCTGTCAAGCCCAACACATATTTTGCTTTTGCAGCTTTTAACAACATTTCAAACGAAACTGCTGACAGATGATGACACTCATCGACAATAATTTGACCGTAGTTTTCAATAATCGGATTCACGCCATCGGGTCGGCTTAGTGATTGCATCACGGCAATGTCAATTTTACCCGTCGGTTTGGATTTACCTCCACCAATATGACCTACGGTCTCTTTACCCACATTCAAAAAAGTTTGAAGCCGTGCTTGCCATTGTTTAAGTAATTCAGTGCGATGAACCAAAATGAGTGTATTTACATTGCGCCAGGCGATTATTGCGGCAGCAGTCACTGTTTTTCCAAATGCAGTCGGTGCGCACAATATTCCATTGTCAAACTGAAGCATTGCTTCAACGGCTGACTTTTGGTCAAGACGCAATTGACCATGAAACGATACATTTATTTCATGCCCGACATTACGCTCATCATGCAGTATTGGTTTGATCGAATTATCCGTCAGCAGTTCCAGAACCTCATCCAAACAACCTCTTGGCAGAGCAATGAAACTCCCATGATTTTCCGCACATCCAATGACACGGGGCTTACCCCAAACCGACATGCGCATGGCTTGGGCTTTATAAAATTCAGGATTCCTAAATGCAGCCAAATGAGTTAGCCGATTGATTAGAGATGGACTTAACTCGGATTTCTTGAAATACAGCATATTTGCCAACGTGATATTGACCTCTTTTGGCTGAATGCCTTGCAACTGTCTCACCACAGACTCTGTTTTCCAAGGTACTGAATCCTGCCCTCCACCTTCAACCAAGTCTAAAGCAAATGCAATATCGTTTGGCGTGTTCGATAAAATTGAGCGCACATCATCTATTTTCATCGTTTTGACTGAGGCAAGATATGCCCACTGATTCTTGTATGGCGCTAACTCAGCATCAACAAATACACTGCCATTATGCTTACGAGCCATTTTTTGTAAGGGTAGCGCAATTAAGTTACCAAAACCACCTTTGGGCATCACGTCTTGATTGGGAAATAATCTATCGTAAGAATTTAATGCAAGTTGTCTCGTTCGTGTACAAGTATGGCTGATAATCAAACTACCTAAACGACGCGCCTCATATGCAGGTATTGCTTGCTCAAAAAACACCCATGCGTGGGCACCTTTACCTGAACGGGAAATTTCCAATGAAACAGGTACACTCAATTCTCGGCAAGACAGTGCGAATGCTTTTATATCCACTTGCCAATCAGCCTCATCAAAATCGACAGCCAAGAAAAGGCAGGTTTCATCAGCCAACAAAGGATACACGCCAACAACCTTATCACCATTTAGATGACTGTACATTACAGAGTCAGTGACTTCTAAAAACTGTCGACTTTTACAGTCTGAGCATTTGATCCGTGGCTTTTCGCACACATTGACTCGCCACTCATTCGCACAAGCGGGTGAATAACCTGCCTTACCCACCTTATTCTCCCAACGAACAGGGTAAACATCCGAACGACCTCGAAAAAGTGAGCGAAAAAGCTGAACTTTTTCATCAGTGGTTAATTCAATCTCCTCATCACAATTTGTTTCTTGGTTAATGCTTTTTGCAGGTAATGAATTGTCGACAGTATGTGAAATGCCGTTATCCAACAACAGTTGTAATAACCGAGCGTTTTCCTCACGTAATCGCTTAATCTCATTATCCATTTCTATCTCATACATGACTGTTGCTTCGACAAGCAGGAGTGCCTTAAAGCTTATGTGTAGCGTTAATGATTAGATTGGCAACACTTTCTATGTTGCCTTTTCGGCTGTGATCAAACCGAGTAAAGGACCAGTTCTTGAAATGAGCATTGTATTTTTGAAACGCAATCCAACCGTTTGCATTGGCCACGGCTTTCATAAATCTTGTGATTAAATCTGCGCCTATTTCACTTCCATCATGCGCCCTAATCATTGCGATAGCCATCGCACCTGTTTTCTTAGCCTCAACATCTATCAAGCAATATGAAACACCTGCCAAGACAAACGTAGCCACAATAAAAGTACGCGGTCGAGCTTTGTCCTCAGTCAAGTGCCAAGAATAACAACCTTTAATTTTCCAGGGGAAATGGTTAATAATCCCTTTATGGGTCTGACGAGAATTGCATACAGGGATGGTATCGATCTTAATGCCTCTTGCTCTTATACATGTGATCAATTCAAAAAATGAATCCAAAGTCACAGGCGATAAGACAATGTTTAATTCGCTTGCACCATCCTTCGTATCACGCGCGGGTCCAGTGCTGGACCCCTCAACATTGCCTTCAGTAGGCTTCTTCACCAGCGGTTTATTAACGTATCGTTGAAAGTCTTTTTCCTTTTTGATGATTTTGACATCTGCCAAGTCAATAATTGACGGAATATTAGCTTTTGTCTTTGGCTTGCGTTTTGTCGGTTCATCATCAATAAACTCATTCGGCATCTCACTATTGCTGTCATTACCAAAACTATTACCGCCACCATAACTCAGACCAATTAACTCTGAAGCTTTGTTTTTACCTTTATCACCACTATTTTTACGAACGGGAACAAGAGTTTCAAATTGAAACTTGGTCTTTAAATTACGGATTGCTGTGACAAAGAAACCGCGCTCATCTGGCATTTTCTCTTTTTTAGCCGCATCAAGATACACTTGTTTACCAAACTGATCCAATACTGAGAAGCCGATGTTTTTTCCAACAACATCAAGATGGACATGATTGCTGAAAGGAAAGCCTACTTTAAGCGGAATCAATCCAGCGTCACCCAAAACATTAGACTGCAAAACAAGATTTTGACGCAACATATTCAACCCTTTTTGAGCTGCTGGGTCTGTTAATAAATTCGCAAACAACGTACCTTCGTCATTGGTGTAGTCTCGATGAATACAAACCTGAAAAGTATTGGGTTCATCTTCGTAATAGTCTGAAAATTTAAGGTCAACCAACTTGTCCATTTGGCCAAATAACATCTTCGATGCGGCTTTTTCTGAGGTAACGTAGCAACTCTTAAAAATTACGCTACATGGGATAATAATTTTTTTGTACCTTTCATGACCACGTAAAACAACCGCATAAGTTCTTTTTTTAGTCGCTGGGTTTGCCATGCAATATTGCTTATCTGTCAGGATTGCTTCCCAAATCAAAGGATCAGTCTGAACCAAATGTGCACCCGACGCGGCCAACTTAACAAGTTCAGCATCTTTAGGGTCAAACCCAAAGGCTAAATTGGTAGAAACAAAATTGAGTTGCTGAACACCATTGCGCCAAACAGTTCCAACATCAATCAATTGCAGAAAGCCAACTTTAATGTCAACTTTAACGAAACAATACGCACCATCATCATCTTGAAAAAGAGCCCCCTTATTTAACGCCTTATCAAACTCACACTCTTCTTTTAAACGAGAAAAATAAACTCTTATTCGTGGTTCATCCTCTATGGAGTAACTGGTGTGGTCAATCATGTCAATACGCCACAAATGACCATCTTGAGGAAAGTCGGCAAATTTATCTTGCTGAAACACGTCAAATTTCTTCTGCTTCATAACCTCCCCCCTTTTAATTTCATATTTTGATGGATTTTAACGGGTATTTCCATAATTTCATACATTTGCGAATTTATATGGTTAATTTCATTTAAATTAAGTTTTTACATTATTTTTAAAATCAATAAATTATGTAATTTTTTTAAAGTTAAATATTAAACACCTGCGCCATGCGCTTGCGCATCGGCATGGTAGGATGAACGCACCATTGCGCCAACAGCCGCATGGGTAAAGCCCATCTCATAAGCCTTTGCTTCAAACATTTTGAATACGTCGGGATGAACATAACGGCGCACGGGAATGTGGTGTCCCGAAGGCGCGAGGTATTGACCGATGGTGAGCATTTCAATATTGTGTTCGCGCATATCGCGCATGACTTCTAAAATTTCTTCATCGGTTTCGCCCAAACCAACCATCAAACCGCTTTTGGTGGTCACTTGTGGGTACATGGTTTTGAAGTCTTTGAGCAGTTTGAGCGAATGCTGGTAATCCGCCCCTGGGCGCGCTTCTTTGTACAAACGCGGCACAGTTTCAAGGTTGTGGTTCATCACATCGGGCAAAGCCGTTTTAAAAATATCCAGCGCAATGTCCAAACGCCCGCGAAAATCTGGCACGAGCACTTCGACTTGCGTGCGCGGTGACAATTCACGGGTTTGGTTGATGCACGCTGCGAAGTGTGTCGCCCCACCGTCGCGCAAGTCGTCTCGATCCACGCTGGTAATCACCACGTATTTGAGTTTCATCGCGGCAATGGTCTTTGCCAAATTCGCAGGCTCATCCACGTCCAATGGATCAGGACGACCGTGTCCGACATCACAAAATGGGCAACGACGCGTGCATTTGTCGCCCATAATCATGAATGTCGCCGTGCCTTTGCCGAAGCACTCGCCAATATTTGGGCAGGAGGCTTCTTCGCACACGGTAAATAGGTTGTGCTCGCGTAGGATTTTTTTGATTTCAGTGAACTGCGATGAGCTGGATGCGGCTCTGACGCGTATCCATTCGGGTTTGCGCAGGGTTTCAGAATGCTCCACTTTCACGGGAATGCGTGAAACCTTGTCATACGCCTTTTGCTTTTGGGTTGCATCGTAGGTCGTGTTGTTTTTTTCGCTCATGGTGTTCTCAAATACGGTTTTATGGCGTTTGCCATTGTTCAGTTAAATAGTTTGCCAACTTGCGCGCCACTTCATCCTGCGCGGCATCCACGCCCATCGTGCGCATGTCCACGGTTTCTAAACCTGCATAACCACAAGGATTAATCTGCAAAAATGGTGATAAATCCATGGCGACATTCAAACTCAAACCATGATAGGTACAGCCATTTTTTACTTTCAGACCCAAAGCCGCAATTTTTGCGCCTGCGTGGGTTTGTGTGCCATCGTTACGAATATAAATCCCTGGTGCGCCTTCATGACGCTCTGTCTGTAAACCATAATCGCGCAAGGTTAGGATAATCGCTTCTTCGATGCGCCGCACCCATTCTTTAATCATCATGCCACGGCGTTTGAGGTCAAGCAACATATAAATCACCACCTGCCCAGGTCCATGATAGGTAATTTGTCCTCCTCTATCGGTGTGCACCAATGGGATTTGTGTGGCATGTAATAAATGCGATTCCAACCCTGCCTGACCCAATGTGAATACGGGTGGGTGCTCGAGCAACCAAAATTCATCAGGCGTATCGATTCCACGTGCTGAGGTTAAAGCCTGCATCTGCTCAAAAGTCGGCGTGTACGCCACGCGACCCAACTCACGAATTAAAGGTGCATAAAATTCAAGCTGCGCCATCACAACACCACGCTGACCATGGGATGCGACGTGAGCGCGCGGTATAAATCATCCAATTGTGCTTGGCTGGTGGCTTGAATGGTACAGGTCAAACCGATGTATTTACCCGTGGAAGATGGGCGCATTTCCATGGTGTCTGGGTCAAAATCAGGCGCAAACTGTTGTACCACTTGGGCAACAGTTTGTGCAAATGCCTCAGCGTGTTTGCCCATGATTTTTAAGGGAAATTCACAGGGAAATTCAAGTAAAGTGGTTTTTTCGGTGCTCATTATTTTATCCAAGTCACTGGGCAATCAATGTCATAGCCCAATCATGCAAATTGAGCGTCATTGTACGCGAAACGGGTTATTTTTTCTTGGCACGTGGATGTGCTGAATCGTAAACTTTTGCCAAATGCTGAAAATCCAACGCGGTATAAATTTGCGTTGCGGATAAATTGGCGTGACCCAGCAGTTCCTGAACCGCACGCAAATCTCCCGAAGACTGCAAGATATGTGTGGCAAATGAATGGCGCAGCATGTGTGGATGTACGTGCACGGGCAAACCCAATTGTTGGGCATATTTTGCCAAACGCAATTGCACTGAACGCGCGGTCAAACGGGTGCCGTTTTGCCCGATAAACAATGCGGGGGTTTGCGCGGCGTTTTTTATCCCTGAGCGCACCGACAACCACGTTTGAATCGCTTGCACGGCGGGCGCGCCCATCGGAACGATGCGTGGCTTGCTGCCCTTGCCGAGGACATGAACTTCGGCTTGTACAAGGTCGATCCAACCATCACCCTGCTGTTCATGCACTTGATTCGGCGCGTGAATATCCAATGCCACAATTTCAGAAACCCGCAATCCCGATGAATACAGCAGTTCAATCAATGCGTGGTCACGCAACAGGAGCGCGGGTTTAGCACTGTTTGATGGGTTTTGTGTCGCAGACAAATGCACCGCGTCATCCACCGAAAGGGCTTTGGGTAAGGCTTTGGTGGCCTTGGGTGCACGAATGCCAATGACTGGATTGAGGCTCAAACGGTTTTGTTTGACCATCCATGCGTACCACGAACGCCAAGCAGACAAATAGCGCGCAATGCTTTTGGCACTTTGATTTTGGCTGTGCAGCTGCATGATCATGAGTTGGATGTGGTGCTGCGCCAATTGAGTGGCATCACGCACACCTTGTTTGTCACTCAACTCAATGAGTAGGCGCAAATCACGTGCATAGTTCTCACAGGTTTTGGGTGATAAGTGCTTTTGCGCGCTCACCCATGCGAGGTAGTCTTGCATGGCGTTGGGCAATGTGCCGATAAGCGCGCTTAAAGTTGGCATTTCAGAGGTGTGTGGTTAAATGTTCGCTACCGACAGGGGCTTGTAATCGAGCCAAGGCTGAACCCGCCATTTCGCCAATGTGTTGCAGAAAATGCGTACCCATATCAGGGGTAAAACGCGTGGCATCGTCTGCGCCCAACAACAATACGCCCAAACACTCAAAACGCGCCGCACCATTGACCTCACGTTTGCCCCACAGCGGTATGATGGACAGAGAACCGATTTTGCCCGTTGGACTTTGTTTGGCCAAACTCTCTTCAATTTCAAAGCCTTTACACGCGCCGCAATATGGCGTGCGCAAACTGTTGGCAAAGACCACCACATTGTCCGACCACGCATCCACTGACGGATAGAACATGACTTTGTTGCGCTCATCCCAAACCATAACTTGCACGGCATCCAAGGCAAATTGCTCGCGCAAATCATCTGCAATCATTGTGGGCAATGCGTGAGCGGCGCGCACCGACAACCATTTCGATACCAAGTTGAACAACTTTTCATGGTTTTTTTGATTGTGACTGGCTTGCACCAACAATTGTTCTAAACGCGCTTTGCTTTGATCCATTTTGTCGCGCAAAACATGGGTTTGCCAGTTGGCCATCGAAATGACGTTGCCATCCTTTTGCATCGGCAATGGCAACTGTGCCAAAGAATCAATGTGCTCATTGAAAAACTCTGGATGGGTTTGTAAATACGCCAAAACCTCATGCGCTTGCAGCGGTGATTCGCCACTCAAAGCCTCTAATCCACCATCCAATGCGTCTAAAACCTCATTATTGTTTGTACTCATACACATGCCTCAATTGTATTTACCGTAAGAATATCTGATTTAAATGCTGACCACACCCTCAAAAACAGTCACCGCTGGTCCTGTCATCATGACAGGCGCACCGTCCCCCTGCCATGCAATACTTAAGTCGCCACCGCGTGCATGCACCAGTACAGGAGAATCCAACAGCCCGCGGCGAATACCCGCCACCACGCAAGCGCAAATCCCCGTACCACACGCCAATGTTTCGCCCGCACCACGCTCAAACACGCGAACATTCACATCATGGCGATTGTTGACCTGCATAAAACCCGCGTTGACGCGGTTGGGGAACATCGGATGGGTTTCTAAAAACGCGCCCTCGGTCAATACAGGCGCATTGTTGACATCCACAACCACTTGCACAGCATGTGGATTGCCCATAGACACCAGCGAGAGCCAATGCGTTTGCCCTGCAAATGCCACTCCATAAACCGTGTCCGCACCCTGTGTTTGTGTTGGCAATCCTGCCACCACTGCGGGTAAATCAGCAGGCGCAGTGCGTGGCGCGCCCATGTTCACAGTTACGGTGTTGTCTGGATTCAGTTTAAGGGTCATCACTTGCCCCGTGCAAATATGCACCGTGACTTCCCGTTGCTCGGTCAATTGTTTTTCAACCACAAATTTAACGAAGCAGCGCGCACCGTTGCCGCAGTTTTCAACCAATGAACCGTCTTGATTGTAAATGGTGTATTTAAAATCCACATTGGGCATTTCAGAAGCCTGCACCAGTAGGATTTGATCCGCGCCAATGCCAAACTGGCGGTGCGCCAAAGCACGCCACTGCGCAGGTGTGATGCCTGATACATCTTGGGCAATCGCATCCACCACAATAAAATCATTGCCCGCGCCGTGCATTTTGGTAAATTTCAATTCCATGTTATTGCCTTAATATACACCCGCCATACCCTCAGGACGGGTTTTAAAACGTTTGTGCATCCACAAATACTGCGCTGGATCCTCGACAATCCGCGCTTCGATGAATTGATTCATTTGTCGCACTGCTTCTTCTTCGGAGCCTTGCGGATAGCCCACCCACGCGGGATAAAACTGCATGATATATTTTGTCTGGCCACGCGCCAACGCTTCTGTGTCGATGCGTGTCACGCACGGCACAATCAACGCTTGGGTCAAACCTGCCAATTTAGGCAATGCGGTTAAAGTGGCCGCAGTTTGCCCAAAAAACTCCGAAAAAATACTGTCTTTACGCCCAAAATCCATGTCGGGCAAATAATACAAAGGATAGTTTTTTTTCAATAACTTAAACAGTTGCCGCACACCATCGTGCCGTGAATACAAATGCGCCATGCCAGAACGGCCTCGCCCTTCCAACATCAGTTGGTCAAACACAGGGTTGCTCTGCTTTTGATACATGGTCACCATTTCACGTTCGGCATTCAGACACACGCCGCCCGCATCCAAGCCCACAAAATGCGGCGCCAATACAATGATGGGCACATTTTTTGCCAAGGCATCGTCGTAATAAGCACGGTCAATCTGCGTGATGTTGTCGGTAAACACCGACGATGGACCAAACCAAAACCTCGAGCGATCCACAGCCGATTGCACAAACAAACGCATTTGTTGCTGTGCGACTTCCTCAATTTGTTCAGCACGCCAATTGGGAAAACACAAACGCAAATTGGTACGGGCGATGTGCATGCGCCGTTTCGCCAAACGTGTTGCTAAAAAAGTTAAACCCTGTCCCAAGCGTGTACGGCTACCATCAGACCACTTGCCTAATTTTTTCAATAACCACGCCACCACATGAGCACCCCATAGGTGCGCGCGCGATTTACCCGCCATGAGCCACCTCAGTCGATTGATTTTTAACCGATGCAGGCAAACGTTTATAACGATTGTAATTCCACAAATATTGTTCAGGCGCCATACGAATGAGTTTTTCCATGTATTGATTGATGGTCAAAGCATCGGTTGCAGGCTCTCCCGTCATTGCCGCATCAACCACCTCAAAATACAATTCAAACCGATGTGGCGCAGCCACACGCTTGGCAAACATAATCACCAAACCGGCGCCCGTTTGACGCAGAAGTTTGGCAGGCAACGTCATGGTCATTGCAGGGCGGCCAAACACATCTGCCACCACGGCTTCGCCTTGCCCATCAGGCACTTGATCGGGCAACAAGCCCACCAAACCTTTATTTTTTAAATGACGCAACATCACCCGTATGCCCTTGATGTCGGCCGTCGCCATTTGTACATCAAAACGCTCACGCCCTGCCAACATAATCGATTCAACGGCGGCAATTCTCGGTTGGCGGTACATCGCAACAAACGGTGCGTGTGCGCCTATCCACAGAGACAACAGTTCAAATGCGCCCATGTGCGGGGTTAGCATCAAAATTCCTCGCCCTTGAGCGCGCAACTGTTCCACCGCATCCCAGCCTGTGACTTTGACATGCGGCAGAATTTTGCTGACTTTGTTTGACCACAAATAGGCCAATTCTGCCGCGCCCTGCCCAACATGCCCCACATTTTCCAGCCAAAACTCAGGGCTGTCATAGCCCGCAATGCTGGCATTGGTTTGAATACTGCATGCGTATTTTTTGTCCAAACGATACACCATACGTCCAGTCCAAGCACCCAGACTGCGCAACATGCCCAAAGGCAATAGTGACAACAACCCCATCAAAAAGCGAATTACCAAGGCATTCCCCGTCCGAATTCATCCATCGCAAACAAATTCAAATTGATTATTTGAGGCAAGGTTTGCGACAAAAACATAAAGACGATATAATACCAGCGTTTCACAACTCATCGCTGGTTTAACGACAACTTACGGGGCGATTGAGTGTAACTGTTTTGTTTTTCAAATTCATTTTTAAAGCAAAACACCGTTAAAGCGTCGCTGAACACAGGCTCTACGCCGACCTATCCAGCTTCGCTCTATTTTTGACACTTTTTAGCGAGTCATTTATGAGCAAAAACTATCTTTTTACTTCCGAATCGGTTTCTGAAGGCCATCCAGACAAAGTCTCTGACCAAATTTCTGATGCCATTCTGGATGCCATTTTAGAGCAAGACCCCACCGCACGCGTTGCCGCAGAAACTTTGTGTAACACGGGTTTGGTCGTACTTGCAGGCGAAATCACCACCAACGCAGTCATCGATTATATCGACATTGCGCGCAACACACTCAAACACATCGGTTACGACGACACCGATTACGGCATTGACTTTAAAGGTTGCGCGGTCTTGGTCGCATATGACAAGCAATCGCCTGACATCGCCATGGGCGTGGACAATGCACACGATGACAACCTCGACCAAGGTGCGGGCGATCAAGGCTTGATGTTTGGCTATGCTTGCTCAGAAACACCTGAATTCATGCCTTTGCCGATTCATTTGGCACACCGCTTGGTTGAACGTCAAGCCGATTTGCGCCGCGATGGTCGTCTGCCTTGGTTGCGCCCCGATGCCAAATCGCAGGTGACCATTCGTTATGAAAATGGCAAACCTGCGGCTGTGGACACCATTGTTTTATCTACCCAACACCACGCAGAAATCGAATTGGCAGATTTACGCGAAGCGGTGATTGAAGAAATCATCAAGCCCGTTTTACCTGCACACCTCATCAAAGGCAATATCAATTTCCTCGTCAACCCAACGGGACGCTTTGTCATCGGCGGTCCACAAGGCGACTGTGGTTTGACAGGACGTAAAATCATTGTCGATACCTATGGTGGCGCAGCACCTCATGGCGGTGGCGCGTTCTCAGGTAAAGACCCATCGAAAGTCGATCGCTCGGCGGCGTATGCGGGTCGCTATGTGGCAAAAAACATCGTCGCAGCGGGTTTGGCTGAACGCTGCCTCGTGCAAGTGTCTTACGCGATTGGCGTGGCAAAACCGACTTCGATTATGGTTCAAACGTTTGGCACGGGCAAAATTTCGGATGAGAAAATCACCGCCTTGGTCAATCAGCATTTTGATTTACGTCCCAAAGGGATTGTGAAAATGTTGAATTTACTGCGCCCGATTTATGCGAAAACCGCGGCCTATGGACACTTTGGTCGTGAAGAGCCTGAGTTTACTTGGGAAGCAACCGACAAAGCCGCGTTGTTGCGCGACGCGGCGGGGTTATAAATCTGAGTTGTACATAAAACCGTGGGCAACAACTGCCCACGCCACCTCCGTCATTGCGAACCCCTGTTTTATCGGGGGGTGAAGCAATCCATCACATTCGTTCAATGTTCAATCATATCAACATGGATTGCCGCGCGGTCAAAATCAACCGCTCGCAATGACCATCACGTCGTCAATACCACCCCTGTACGCATTGCCAAACCAACGGCAATCACATCAATCAACGCCAGTTGCAAAATGCGGGTAAGCATCGCGGGTTTGTTTTGAATGCGGTGCTCATCGGTGTTCAGCACAATCACAAAGTCAGATTTTTTCGCCAACCCTGTTTTGACGGGGCACATGCTGATGACACTGGCACCATGGGTTTTTGCCAGTTCGGCCGCTTCAATGAGTTCAGGGGTTTGCCCTGAGCGTGAAATAAAAAACGCCACATCGCCCTGCCCCAAACGCGACGCGCACATGCTCATCATGTAGGCATCGGTGCGCGCCGAGGCATTGATGCCCGAACGTATGAGTTTGTATTGAGCATCATCGGCCACAGGAGAAGAACTGCCCAAACCAAACACATCGACACGCCGTGCAGTATTCAATTGCAAAACCACCTGCTCAATCACCTCAGAGTTGACCTCTTGGCGCAGGGTCAACAACGCGCTGGCGGTGTTACCCAACACCTTGTGGGCAATCTGTTCAACTGAGTCTTGCTGTGCAATCGCTGAAAACTGCACCGAGGATTCGCGGTTGAGCGAACCTGACAGTTTGAGTTTGAAGTCTTGCAAACCCTCACAGCCGACACTGCGACAAAAGCGAATCACCGTTGGTTGACTGACTTTGGCTTCTGAAGCAATCGTACTAATCGAACTGTTCACAAACCATTGCGGTTGATGCAACACGCAATCTGCCACTCGTGCCTCTGAGCGCGGCAGATGCGCACGCGCATTGCGGATGCGCGCCAACCACAAACCTTCATTGTGGGTATCAATGGTGTGTTCTTTACTCATGGGTCACACTCATAACTCTTCATGCCAATTGTGCCCATCCCGCGCCACCAAAGCATTTGCCGCAGGAGGCCCCCATGTGCCTGAGGTGTAGGGTTTGGGGGCAATGTTTTGTTCCATCCATGTATTGAGGATCGGTTCAACCCAAAGCCAAGCCTGCTCTTGTTCATCCCGCCGCACAAACAAAGACAAATCACCACGCAAAGCATCGAGTAGCAGTCGCTCATAACCATCCATACGACGCTCTGGGAAAAAGTCGTCTGCATCCATGTCCAAATGCACTGCGCCGAGTTTCATATTATTGCCAGGGCGTTTGGCAAGACAATACATCCGAATCGACTCATCGGGTTGCAATTCAATCACCAAGCGATTGGAGCCAGCGGGCATTTTACCTATCAATTCATACGGCACAGATTTGAACACAATCACAATTTCTGCCATGCGTTTGGGCATGCGTTTGCCTGTGCGCAAATAAAATGGCACACCCGCAAATCGCCAATTGTTGATTTCGGTTTTCAGTGCAACGTAGGTTTCGGTGTTGCTGTTGACGGGCACTCCTGTTTCCGATGTGTAGTCCTGCGCAGGTTTGCCCTGCGAAATACCTGCGGTGTACTGACCACGCACCACGTTGTTTTGAATATCTTCCAGCGTCCACGGTTTGAGCGAGCGCAAGACCGCAAGTTTTTCATCGCGAATGCTGTCGGCATCCATTCGCGCAGGCGCGTTCATGGCGACAAAACACAACAATTGCAACAAATGATTTTGCACCATATCGCGCAATGCGCCCGTTTGGTCGTAAAACTCGGCACGACGCTCCACGCCGAGTTCTTCAGAAATCGTGATTTGCACATTGGCAATGTAGTCTCGACGCAAAATCGGTTCAAAAAAACTATTGCCAAAACGCAAAGCCATCAAGTTTTGCACCGATTCTTTGCCCAGATAATGGTCAATGCGGAAAATTTGCGACTCTTTGAAGTGTTTGGCAAACACATCATTGATTTCAATGCAGGACGCCAAATCGTGTCCCAAAGGCTTTTCAACCACAATGCGCGCATCTTGATTCAAAGCATGTTTTGCCAAGCCTTCACAAATCAACTCAAAAATCATCGGCGCGACTGCAAGGTAAAATACCCGTTGGTTATTGGCATCTTGCGCATCCAAAATCGCTTTGAGTTGCTCAAATGCATCATCATCCGTTGCATTGAACGGCACATACAACACATGCTGTAAAAATGCTTGCCAGCGCGTCTCGTCAAAACGGTCGGTGACATTCGGCTTGACCGCCTCATCCATCCACGCGCGATAGCCCGCATCGTCATACACCGTTCGTGCGGCACAAATCACGCGACTACTCGGCTCAAACGCACCATCCAAAAAACTCTGATACAAAGCAGGCAATAATTTACGCATGGCAAGGTCGCCCGTGCCACCGAACATGACTAAGGAAAAAGCGGGGATTTTCATACGGATATCTTTCTGGTTTCTTGTGCTACGTAGTCATTGCGGGCTTGACCCGCAATCTACTTGCAGGGAGTTTGCGGGTCAAGCCCGCAATGACTCTTATTTTATATTTGCGTTAACAACACCCATCACTTTGCCTTAAAATGTAGAAAAAGTAAATAATCTTTGACTAATTTTTTTAGTTTTACTACAATTTGGCAAACTCTTTTGGAAAGTTAGCCATGAACATCCACCCCAAACTCCAAGCCATCACCGAGCGTCTGATGGCGCGTTCCCAAACCTGCCGTGCACGCTACCTCGAACGCGTGGCGCAAAGCGCGAAAATACAACCCTCGCGCAATGTAATGGGTTGCGCCAATCTTGCCCATGCGTATGCGGCGGCAGGCAATGACCAATTTCGTCTGAAAGTCGAACGCGCACCCAATATCGGCATCATCAGCGCGTACAACGATATGCTCTCAGCGCACCATCCCTACGCCCACTATCCCGAGCGCATCAAGGCGCAAGCGCGCGCACTCGGCGCAACCGCGCAGGTGGCAGGCGCAACCCCCGCGATGTGCGATGGCGTGACGCAAGGCTACGCGGGCATGGAGTTGTCATTGTTTTCACGCGATGTGATTGCACAAACCACCGCGATTGGCCTGTCGCATCAAGTGTTCAACGGCGCGTTATTGCTCGGCATCTGTGACAAAATCGTCCCAGGGTTGCTCATGGGTTCGGTGGCGTTTGGGCATTTACCCGCGCTATTCGTACCTGCCGGTCCCATGACCACGGGCATCGGCAATGACGAAAAAGCCAAAGTGCGCCAACGCTACGCCACGGGCGATGCATCGCGCGAAGAGTTGCTTGAATCTGAACTCAAAGCCTATCATTCCGAAGGCACGTGTACCTTTTATGGCACGGCGAACTCGAATCAAATGATGCTCGAATTCATGGGCTTGATGTTACCAGGTAGCGCGTTTATCAATCCCTCCACACCACTGCGCAGCGCGCTGGACGATGGTGCGGTGACGCAATTGTTGGCCAATATCAACCATCCCGAACTGAGCATGGCGCAGTTGGTCAATGAAAAATCCATCATCAATGGCGTGATTGGCCTGCTGGCAACGGGTGGCTCGACCAACCACACCCTGCACATCGTGGCGATTGCGCGCATGGCGGGCATTGAATTACGCTGGGAAGACATGCACGACTTGGGTGAAATCATTCCCCTGCTAGCTCGCGTGTATCCGAATGGCTCGGCAGATGTGAATCAATTTCACGCCGCGGGTGGCTTGGCGTATGTGATTGCACAATTGCGCAGTGCGGGATTGTTGCACGACGATGTCGATACCGTGGTCTCAAGCACGATGGGCAAAGGTTTGGCTCCATATACCCAAGAACCGTATTTGGATGGCAGTGAATTGAAATGGCGTACTGGGACACCCCACAGTTTGGACGAAACCATCATTCGCCCCATTGACAAGCCATTTTCTCCAGATGGTGGACTCAAACTGCTCAAAGGCAATTTGGGCAGCAGCGTGATTAAAACCTCATCGGTCAAACCCGAACACCGCGTGATTCGCGCGCCTGCGATTGTGTTTGAATCGCAAGCCGAGTTACAAACTGCTTTTGATAAAGGCGAACTCAACGATAAAGATTTCATTGCCGTGGTGCGCTTCCAAGGGCCGAAATCCAACGGCATGCCCGAACTGCACAAACTCACGCCACCATTGGGTGTATTGCAAGACCGCGGTCAACACGTGGCACTGGTCACCGATGGGCGCATGTCGGGCGCATCGGGCAAAGTACCTGCGGCCATTCATGTGTCACCCGAAGCGGTGGATGGCGGTATGATTGCCAAAGTGCACACGGGCGATTGGATAACCTTGGATTCTGAGCACGGTATCTTGCAACTTGACGTACCAGAAGAAGAACTCAACGCCCGCGCGATGGCGCAAAAACCTGTGGCAGAAACCGAATATTGGCTCGATTTATTCAGCGTGGCACGCAAAAATGTCGGGCGTGCGGAGTTGGGCGCGACTTGGTTGATTGAGGATACAAAATAACCAGGCGCCAAAATGAACAATAAATACAAGGAAATATGATGCAAAAACTCCAAACCGCCCTCTCGAAACATAAAAATACCAATCGCACTAAGTTGAAGTCGATTTGTTTGATTAAAGGAAAGTTACAGAAGAAAATGATTAATAAACATACTCAAGGCGAAACCTCTATGATTAAAAAATTTCTTCCAAAAAATTGGGAGCAATTACCAGTTTGTGTTGTGATTTTTATGGGAATGCTTTTCTACATAATTTTTGGGGGTTCTATTATTCTTTGGTGGGAGCGACATTATTCAGCGGTAAAAAAATTGGTTATAGACTTCAATAACTATCAATTAAATATGTCAATCGAACAATATTTAAACTTATTGGTGTTGTTTTTAGTGTATGGACCTCTTTATTGGTTAATATTTAGTCTATTAAAAAGAGTTAATGAAGTTCTATACAAAAAATGGTTTCAACCAGAAAACTCCAAAGGAATTGAATAATGCAAAAACTCCAAACCGCCCTCGCCCAATGCAAAATCGTCCCCGTTGTGGTGGTCAATGAGATTGCCCACGCCGCGCCACTGGCACACGCCTTGCAAAACGGCGGCTTGACCGTGGTTGAGGTTACCCTGCGCACCCCTGCCGCATTGGCTGTCATCAGTGCAATGCGCCAAGCTTGCCCCGAGATGGTCATCGGTGCGGGCACAATTTTAAACGCACAAAATATCGCCGATGCACGCAACGCAGGTGCCGAGTTTGGCGTAAGCCCTGGTACTTCACCTGCTTTGCTCAAAGCCATCGTAGACAGCAGTTGGGACTTTATCCCTGGTTGTGCCACGCCCTCCGAAGCGATTGCCTTGGCTGAAGCGGGTTTTAAAGTGGTCAAACTATTCCCCGCCGAAGTGGTGGGTGGCTTGGCGATGCTCAAATCTTTGGCTTCGCCCCTGCCGCACATTCAATTCATGCCCACAGGTGGCGTGCGTTTGGACAAAGTTGCTGAGTACATCGCCCAGCCGAATGTCGCCGCGCTCGGTGGCACTTGGATTGCACCAGCCGACAAACTCGCTGCGGGCGATTTTGCGGGGATAGAAGCACTGGCGCGTGAGGCGTATTTGGCCAGCCAAATGGCTTAATTTGCGATTGGATGATTTACCATGCCACACACCACCCTACACACCCTCTACGGCGACCCAAACACCCGCGCAGGTTTGGCGGAGTCACCGCTGTGGGATGCGCAACGCCAAGCGTGGTTTTGGATGGACATTGATCAACACCAAATTCACCAACACACCATCCGTGCTGACAACGATGCCGAGCATAGGGTTTGGCAACTGCCTTTGGATAAGCGTTACGACATCGGTGCGATGGCATTGGCGGACAATGGCGACTTGATGCTCGCGCTGCGGGCTGGGATTGCGTCTTTTAACCCCGATGAAGCACTCAAAAACATTTCGCCCGAAATACTCATTCCCGCGCCCTATGATACAAGAACAACCCGTTTTAATGATGGCGGCGTGGATGCGCAAGGACGTTGGTGGATAGGCTCGTTGTACGCGCCGAAAACCCATGCAGGCGCACATTTATTTTGTTTGGAATGTGGTGTGCTCAAACCAATCTTGGGCGAATTGGCAAACATCGAACCTTACAAGAACTGGGGCATGACCACCGCCAATGGTTGGGCAATGTCGCCCGATGGCACGACGATGTACCACGCTGATACTCAGGCACACACGGTTTATCGCTACGACTTTGACGCACGTGCCTCTGTAGAAACTGCGCTGTCGAACCGCACGGTTTTTTTTCAAACCACAGACACACGAGGTACAGATGCACCCTACCAAGGCCGCCCCGATGGTGCTGCGGTGGACAGCGAGGGTAATTATTGGCTGGCGTTGTATGAAGGTGCTGCCATCGTCAAAATCGCCCCCAACGGCAACGTCGTACAAAAAATCCCCTTACCCGCCAAAGCCCCGACCATGCTGTGTTTTGGGGGATCGGATTTAAAAACCCTCATCATCACCACTGCAGGCAATCGCCCTGAGAGCGAACTGGCGCACTATCCAGCCAATGGACATATACTCACGCTTAAATCAGACACGGCAGGTTTGGCTCCTCAACGCTATCGTTCATCTTGATGGTGTCTGTCATACCGAAAAACACGCGCAATCTGACCCTCGGTATGGACATCGTGCGCGAATTTGCCGATAATGTCGGGGTTTTGCCAAAAGGCATCTGCATTTAAAAAACTCAAGGAATACCCCATGTCAAACACCATTTTACAAAACCTTCCCATCGGTGAAAAAGTCGGCATTGCCTTCTCAGGCGGGCTCGACACCAGCGCGGCATTGCTGTGGATGCGCCAAAAAGGCGCGGTTCCCTACGCCTACACCGCGAATTTAGGGCAACCCGATGAAGACGACTACGAAGCGATTCCCAACAAAGCGCGCGCCTATGGCGCGGAGCAAGCGCGTTTGATTGACTGCCGCAAACAATTGGCCAACGAAGGGATTGCCGCGATTCAATGTGGCGCGTTTCATATTTCCACAGGTGGTGCGACGTATTTCAACACCACACCACTGGGTCGCGCGGTCACAGGCACGATGCTCGTATCCGCAATGAAAGAGGACGATGTCAACATCTGGGGCGATGGCAGTACCTTCAAAGGCAATGACATTGAGCGTTTTTACCGCTATGGTTTATTGACCAATCCGAATTTGCGCATTTACAAACCGTGGTTGGATCAACAGTTCATCAACGAACTGGGCGGTCGTCAAGAAATGTCTGAATTCCTGATTGCCAACGGTTTTGACTACAAAATGTCGGTCGAGAAAGCCTACTCAACCGATTCAAATATGCTCGGCGCAACCCATGAAGCCAAAGACTTGGAGTTTCTCAACAGCGGTATCCGCATTGTCAAACCCATCATGGGTGTGGCGTTTTGGCGTGATGATGTCGAAGTTAAAGCCGAAGAAGTCACCGTGCGTTTTGAAGACGGTATGCCTGTTGCGCTCAATGGCAAAACCTTTGATGACCTTGTGACATTGTTTGAGGAAGCCAACCGCATCGGTGGTCGCCACGGTCTCGGTATGTGTGACCAAATCGAAAATCGCATCATCGAAGCGAAAAGCCGTGGCATCTACGAAGCCCCTGGGATGGCGTTGCTGCACATTGCTTACGAGCGTTTGCTCACCGGCATTCACAACGAAGACACGATTGAGCAATACCGCATCAATGGTCTGCGCCTCGGTCGCCTGCTCTATCAAGGTCGCTGGTTTGACCCGCAATCATTGATGTTGCGCGAAACCGCGCAACGCTGGGTCGCACGCGCCATCACGGGTGAAGTCACGCTTGAATTGCGCCGTGGTAACGACTACACGATTTTGAACACCGAATCGCCTAATCTGACCTATCAACCCGAACGCCTGTCGATGGAAAAAGTTGAAAACGCACCATTTGACCCGATTGACCGCATTGGTCAACTCACCATGCGCAATCTCGACATCGTCGATACCCGTCAAAAACTCGGCATCTACACCCAAACAGGTTTGTTGCTCAGTGGTCAAGATTCGGTATTGCCGCAATTGGGCAAGTCGGATAAATAAATCTGATTGTTCGTCTGAAATGCAGAAAGCGAGCCGATTGGCTCGCTTTCTTGTTTTATTAGAATGCGTCTGCAAGAGTATTGTTCACACGTCACCACCTACTCACACCCTGCAACACTTTATTTAATTAGTATTAACAATTTTAGCTATCTCAACTAATTTTTTTCCATTTTTTTTCGACAAGTCATACATTTCAGTGACTAACAAGTCAATTTCATTCAATAACTCTTCTCGTTTAACTTTTGAAGACTCGGTTTTTGCAGATCTAATGCGGTTAGTAATTATTCTCTTTTTTCCTAGCAAGCTGAGGTCATTAACACTTGAATATATTTCCCAATAATCATATTGACCAAATTTTTTCCAAATTGCTGAAATATTCATACCACTATCAAGCATACGATTCATTTCTGTCAGTTCATGTTTTGGTATTGCCATAACTCACCTCTAGAAACCTTTGCACAACGCCACAAATAATTGCTGAGCAAAGAACGATTTCGAATTACCCAATTTCATTTTTCATAATTCGAAACAAAAAGGCTGTTTGTTGTTTGATTTACCCCTGAAACAGCCAAAATCAGGGGGAAAT
>JAJTAZ010000006.1 GCA_021287185.1 Burkholderiales bacterium
ATTTCCCCCTGATTTTGGCTGTTTCAGGGGTAAATCAAACAACAAACAGCCTTTTTGTTTCGAATTATGAAAAATGAAATTGGGTAATTCGAAATCGTTCTTTGCTCAGCAATTATTTGTGGCGTTGTGCAAAGGTTTCTACTGAGCATTTTGCTCGGATTTTTTCGGGCAGGTTTGTTGAGAAAGCGGGTAGGCATTCGCAAAAGCCCCGAATTTATCCACTGCAAGCGACATCCAAAATTGTCAAGTTCTTTATCGAAAATATTGGTTAATTTTTCAAAAAATATTCGTGCATTTCGCTTGACTTACACACATTTTGTTTGCAATGCATGTGGGGCGTGCCTTTTGCCGATTATGCGGTAAAATTTCGCTGGAAATAACAATAATCCTTTGTTTTTAAAAGATTTTAATAAATGTGTAATAATTAGTCATTTTGTTGTAACGCCTTGTTTTATCGGGCTTGGAAGTGGTTTTACAGGGCTTACCCACATACTTATCCACAGTTTCTGTGGGCAATAATAAATACTGAATAAAATCAATGATGTGCCTTGTAAACTTAAAAATAACTTGTAAAGGTGTGTCTAAGTCATGACTTGGGTTTTGCGCATCGCTTGCGATGTCCCTGTGACGGTTGCCTTGGATGGCTTGTTTGATTACGCGCCACGCGAACTGCGTTGTGACGATGGCGCGATATTGGGCTTAACCCAGCCCGAAGCGTGGATTGGGCGCGCGGTGTTGGTTCCGTTTGGACGCGCAGCGAAAAACAAAGAGCCACCATTGGTGGTTGGCTGGGTATTTGATGTGGCTGAGTGCACAGAGGTTCCCGCCCATAAACTGAAATCGGTGGTTGCTGTTTTGCCCTGCGTGCCTCGTGCCGATGCGCAATGGTTGCAATTGATGCGTTTTATGGCTCGATACTATCAACGCGGTTTGGGTGAGGTTGCTTTGCCTGCGTTACCGAATAAATTGCGAACAGCGCGCAATTTTGTGCCAGCGGCAATCGATGGGGTGGCGAATGGAACGGAATCGATATGGCAACTCAAATCGGGTAAACGTGTTTGGCAGGCTTGGCAAAAAATTTGGCAGAACGACGAGCAACGTCCCGCAGCCCTCCAATTGTGCGACCAGCTGCAATTGAATCATTCTCAGCAAAAGGTTTTAGATGATTTGTTGCGTGTTTCGGGCATATCAAACACAGGCACGAGCCCAACCGCTTCGCAACGTCATGTCCCGCAATTGTTGTTTGGGGTCACGGGCAGCGGTAAAACCGAAGTGTATCTGCAATTTTTGACACGGATTTTATCCGAGGACGACACGGCTCAAGCGCTTATCTTGGTGCCTGAAATTAATTTAACACCGCAGTTTTTACAACGCTTAAATGCGCGCTTTGGTGCGCATTGCGTGGTGTCGTTGCACAGTGGGCTCAATGATGGTGAGCGTTTGCTTGCGTGGTGGCGAGCCGTGCACGGGCATGCACGCGTGGTACTCGGTACGCGTCTATCGGTTTTGACCATGTTGCCACACTTGAAAGCCATTGTGGTTGATGAAGAACATGACACCTCCTATCGCCAGCAGGACGGTGTGCGCTACTCAGCACGCGATGTGGCCATCTATCGCGCCAACCAATTGAATATTCCAATTATTTTAGGTTCGGCAACCCCCTCGTTTGAGACTTGGGCCAATGCGCAATCGGGTCGTTATGGCCTGCATGTATTGCGTGAGCGTGCCGTTGCTGGTGCCCGTTTGCCCCAAGTGTCTTTGCTCAACACCGCCCAATTACCAACGCAGAATCATTTAAGTACGCCTTTAATTACAGCGATAGATGGCGCGTTGTCACGTGGCGAAATGAGTTTGATTTTTCAAAACCGTCGTGGCTACGCGCCTGTGGTGTATTGTACCCACTGTGGTTGGATGGCTGATTGCACCGCCTGCTCGGCACACATGGTGTATCACAAAAATACCCGTCGTTTGCATTGTCATCATTGCGGGGTACAACGGGCCATACCCAAACAATGCCCCAGTTGTGGCAACGGCGACCTTGTTCCGCTTGGTCAAGGGACACAACGCTTGGAGGAGCACTTACAGGCACGCTGGCCACAAGCGCGGGTATTGCGTTTGGACGCGGATTCAACGCGTGCCAAAGGCGCGCTGGAGGCAAATTTGTCCGCAATCGCGCAAGGCGATGTGGACATTGTGGTGGGCACACAGATTTTGGCCAAAGGGCATGATTGGGCAAATTTGACGGTGATTGGCGTGTTGGATGTCGATGGTGGTTTGTTTGCGCAGGATTACCGCGCGCCAGAGCGTTTATTTGCACAATTGCAACAGGTCATCGGGCGGGCGGGGCGTGGGCGACAGTCGGGACAGGTATTGATACAAAGCCGATTCGTGGAACACAGCATGTGGGCGCATCTATTGGCGCATGATTTCGAATCATTCGCTGACGAGGAATTGATGGTGCGCGAGCAATTGTGTTTACCACCGTTTGGTGCAAATGCGCTGTTTCAGGTCGGTGCGGATGTCTATCAAGAGGCGTGGACATTTGCACAGGTCGCGCGTGAATTGGCTTTGGCCATTATCAACGAGCACCCAGAATTTGCCAATATCACCATCAATGCGGCCGTACCCATGCACATGATGCGCGTCAAACATTCTGAACGTGCACAAGTTCTGGTTGAGTGTGTTTCACGGGCGCGTTTACAGGCTTTTTTACCCTTGTGGCAACAAGCCATTGTTGCGCAAAAATCGCGCCTCACGTGGTTGATTGATGTGGATCCAGTAGATATATAACCGTTTAATTGATTAGTTAATAAATTATTTGATTGTTTGATTAAATTACTGCTTGCGTTTTTATTCGCAATGGGCGTATTCTTACACCGAGGACTGTGCATTTCGAGTTCTGAATATAAAAAAGACTTGTATCCTCAGAACGCGTGTGTGGGTAGAGAGGTATCGAAGTCATTATTTAATGGAGAATAACATGGCGCATATCGTAATTATGGGTTCTGGTTTGGGTGGCATGACGCAAGCGTATGACATGCGTCACTTTGGTCGTAAAGAAGACAAAATCACGGTCGTATCGAACAACCCCACCTTTCATTTCACGCCTTCCAATCCGTGGGTTGCCGTCAATTGGCGGCAACGTGAGGACATTGAGTTGGATGCAGCAACGTACCTTAAAAAGAAAAACATTGACTTCATTGGTGTCGGGGTCAAGCGCGTGCATCCCGAAAAAAATCAACTTGAGTTGGATGATGGCAGTACGGTCGATTATGACTACCTCATTATTTCCACGGGTCCGAAATTGGCATTTGATGAAATTGAAGGATTTGGCCCGCACGGCGGTCATACGGAATCGATTTGTCACGTTGACCATGCGGTGCAATCGGCTCAAAGCTGGGAGTCTTTTGTGCAAAACCCAGGGCCAATTGTGGTGGGTGCGGTGCAAGGTGCATCGTGTTTTGGTCCAGCGTATGAATACTGCATGATTATGGAAACGGACTTGCGCCGCCGCAAAATTCGTGATCAAGTGCCCATGACATTCGTTACTTCTGAGCCTTATATCGGACATCTCGGTTTGGGTGGTGTGGGCGATTCCAACGGCATGATTGAATCGATTTTCCGCAACCGCAGCATCAAGTGGATTTGCAATGCGAAAGTCACTAAGATTGAAGCGGGCAAAATGTTCGTGACCGAGGTGAATGAGGATGGCTCGGTTAAAAAAGAACATGAATTACCATTTAACTACTCAATGATGCTGCCTGCCTTTAAAGGCGTGGATGCGGTGTTCGGTATTGAGGGATTGACCAATCCGCGTGGTTTTGTCCTAATTGATAAAAAACAACGCAACCCGACTTATAAAAACATCTATGCCATCGGGGTGTGTGTGGCGATTCCACCCGTTGAGGCGACACCTGTACCCGTCGGCACACCGAAAACAGGGTTCATGATTGAGTCCATGGGGCTGACCACAGCGAAAAATATTCGTGCCGAATTGGATGGACAAGAACCTGTCGAAGAAGCCACATGGAACGCCTTCTGCTTGGCTGATTTTGGTGATCGTGGGGCTGCTTTTGTCGCCATGCCGCAAATTCCGCCACGCAACACCAATTGGTTTGGCGAAGGCAAATGGGTGCACTACGCCAAAGTGGCTTTTGAAAAGTACTTTATGTACAAAATTAAAAAAGGCACTTCTGAGACGTTCTATGAAAAAATGGCCTTGGATGCCTTGGGCATTATCAAACTGAAAAACAAATGATACAGCTAAGGTTTGTGTGTACTCAGTCAAAGCCAATAAGCCCCTCAAATGAGGGGTTTATTGGTTATAGTGAGTACACTCAGTTGTTGCACATCGTGATGTTTGTTTTGAAAGAACCATATGTTCAAGCACTTTGAAATCAATACACAAGGGCGCGATTTTTTTGTCGGCGACCTACATGGTTGCTTTTATTTATTGGATGAAGCGATGCTGCGCGTGGGGTTTGATGCACACGTTGATCGTTTATTCAGTACAGGTGATTTGATTGATCGCGGCGAGTTTTCGGAGCAAGTGGTTGATTGGCTGGTACGACCTTATTTTCATGCCGTGCGTGGCAATCATGAACAAACTCTGCTGGACGCACATGCAAAAAGAGTGGATGAGGAGTTTCATCGGATGCTCGGTGGCGATTGGTGGTATGACTTGGGTTTATCCCAGTCCGAAAAACAAAATATCATTGATGCGCTGTGCGCGTTGCCGCTGATGATGTCGGTGGAGACAGCCCATGGCACAGTCGGCGTGGTGCATGCTGAAGTTTGGAACCATGATTGGGAGCGGGCGTCGCAACTTTTGTGTCAATCAAAAACAGTATTGAATGAGCCGTTGCTCAACAGTGCCTTGTGGCGGCGCAGTAAAATTGTGCACACCGACCGTACGCCTGTGTCTGGGGTGGATGTGGTGGCAGTGGGACACACGCCTGTAGAACGCATTCAGGCTTTGGGCAATGTGGTGTATTTAGACACAGGGGTGGGTTATTCTGAGTTCGAACAAACCGTTCATCTGACGCCCGCACACGCATTGTTTGAGGTGGTCTCTCAGGGGCAAACGCAAAGGTGAATCGATGTGCACGGTGGTGAGTGCATCCGCTTATCGACAGAAATTAGCCAAACTGCCGTTCTGATGGCAACACATGTGAGAAAGCATTACCCCATGCTTTTCTTTGCGCTGACGGTTTTCTTCTTGGCGCGTTTGACATTGCCGCCTTGAGTCACGCGCTCATTGCCTTTGACCAATACACTTTTTGCACGTGGACGCTCATTGGGTGCGGCCTGTTTGACGATGGTGACGCGGCGCACACCTGCACCTTTGGTTTTCGTGCCCTCAGCGTTACCCATCAGGCTTTGAGCGAACGTTTGTTTTTTCGGTGCACGACTGCTTGGGCGGTACAGCACCAATAATTTACCAATGTGTTGTACCAAGACCGCCCCCAATCGCGCACAAATGGTTTGGGCGTAGTCGGTACGAACTTCTTTTTCGTCTGAGAACACGCGAATTTTAATCAATTGGTGCACATTCAAGGCATTTTCAGTTTCTTTGATAATCGCTTCGGTCAAACCTGCGTCACCAATCATGACCACGGGTGATAATTCATGCGCTTGTGCGCGCAAAGCCGAACGCTCGGCGGAAGTTAAGGTTAAAATGCTCATTCGTTTAATGCCCTTCTATATTTTTTAGCAAGATGTGCGTCATGGTTTTGCGCACACTGTGTTCAGGTGACATTATCCCTTAATCTGTACCGCACTGTGATGGTTTATGAATAGCAAAAAAAACAAATCCAACCCAGCATGGGTTCACGCCCACATCAATGACCCATACGTGAAAATGGCGCAAAAAGATGGTTATCGTGCGCGCGCTGCGTATAAACTCAAAGAAATCGATGATGAATACCATTTAATCAAAGCGGGGATGGTGATTGTCGATTTGGGTTCAACCCCTGGTAGTTGGTCACAAATTGCACGCGAGAAATTGACGAGTAAAGGTCAGATGAATGGTCGCGTGATTGCCTTGGACTTGTTGCCGATGGAACCGATTGCGGACGTGGATTTTATTTTGGGTGATTTCCGTGAGGATGCGGTGTTGGCGCAACTGCAAAACTTGGTTGGAAACACCCAAGTTGACCTTGTTTTATCGGATATGGCCCCCAATTTATCAGGCATTGCTTCGGTGGATGCGGCGCGGATTGAGCATATTTCTGAATTGGCATTGGACTTTGCCCAGCACCATTTACACGCCAATGGCGCGTTGTTGATTAAAACGTTTCATGGTGCGGCGTATGATGGCATCGTCAAACAGTTTCGCGCCACGTTCAAACAAGTCCACATTCGCAAACCCAAGGCTTCCCGCCCCCAATCGGCTGAAACCTTCATATTGGGGCGTGGACTTAAATAATTCGCAATTTTGCCGTACAATGAGGCATTCATATACGTTTGGGGTTCCCCATCAATCGCACAGCGATTTAGGAGTTTGATTTGAAAAGCAACACATGGACACGTTGGCTGTTTTGGGCTTTGGGCTTGATGTTGGTATGGTACACCTTCCAACAAGCCGAGCATTTGCAAAAAAACAAAGCCGCTGAAGTCAGTTACAGTGAATTCATCAGCAAAGTCAAAGCCAACGAAATCAAAGAAGTTGAAATCAAAGGCAATGAGCTTTCGGTGACGCCCAATACAGGCGTAAAGTTTAACTTGGTTTCGCCGCCTGACAACACCTTGGTCAAAACCTTGTTGGAAAACAACGTGAAGGTCACAGGTCGTCAAGTTGAAGGCACCAGTTTTTGGCAAAGCCTGCTGTTCTCATTCCTACCGATTCTTGTGATTGGTGCGTTTTTATTCTTTATGATGCGCCAGATGAATGGCGGTAAAAATGGCGTGATGTCGGTCGGCAAGTCGCGGGCGCGTTTGCAAGACGACAGCGCGAAAAGTGTTAATTTCAGCGACGTAGCGGGATGCGACGAGGCCAAAGAAGAGGTCAAAGAAATCGTTGATTTTCTTAAAGACCCATCTAAATTTCAAAAACTCGGTGGTAATATTCCGCACGGTGTGTTGCTGGTGGGGCCGCCTGGTACGGGTAAAACCTTGCTCGCCAAAGCGATTGCTGGCGAAGCGCGCGTGCCTTTTTTTAGCGTTTCGGGTTCTGATTTTGTCGAGATGTTTGTCGGTGTGGGCGCATCGCGTGTGCGCGATATGTTTGAGGAAGCCAAGAAAAAAGCCCCCTGCATCGTGTTTGTCGATGAGATTGATGCGGTGGGACGTCATCGCGGTTCGGGCACGGGCGGCGGTAACGATGAGCGTGAACAGACCTTGAATCAAATGCTGGTTGAGATGGATGGTTTTGAGGGCAATTCGGGTGTGATTGTGATTGCTGCGACCAACCGCGCCGATGTTTTGGACAAAGCATTGTTGCGCCCAGGTCGATTTGATCGTCAAGTGTATGTGGGTCTGCCCGATATTCGCGGGCGCGAACAAATTTTACAGGTGCACATGCGCAAAGTTCCTGTGGCCAAAGATGTCAACGCCAGCGTGATTGCACGTGGCACACCAGGGTTCTCGGGCGCGGATTTGGCCAATTTGGTCAATGAAGCCGCCTTATTTGCCGCACGTCGCAACAAACGGTTGGTTGAAATGCAGGATTTTGAAGATGCCAAAGACAAAATCTTCATGGGTCCAGAGCGTCGTTCAACCGTCATGCGCGAAGAAGAACGCCGCGCCACGGCGTATCACGAGTCGGGTCATGCGATTGTTGCTGAGTTGTTGCCGAATACAGATCCTGTGCATAAAGTCACCATCATGCCGCGCGGTTGGGCTTTGGGTGTAACTTGGCAGTTGCCTGAGTTTGACAAATACTCCAAATACGCGAGCAATATTTTGGATGAAATCGCCGTGTTGTTTGGTGGTCGTGCTGCGGAGGAAGTATTTTTAAATGCACGCAGCACAGGGGCGTCCAACGACTTTGAACGCGCCACTGGATTGGCGCGGGATATGGTCGCAAAATACGGCATGACCGACGCATTGGGGCCGATGGTGTACATTGACAATGACAGTGGCCCCAGCGGCATGAGTTTCAATCGTGCGGTGTCTGAAGAAACCCAACAACGCGTGGATGCCGAAATTCGTAAAATCTTGGACACGCAATACGCATTGGCGCGTAAATTGTTGGAGGACAATCGCGACAAAGTCGAGGCGATGACTGCCGCATTGATGGAGTGGGAAACCATAGACCGTGAACAGGTGCAGGACATCATGGCGGGTTTGCCACCACGCCCACCGAAACCACCAACAGTCAACCCCGACGCGGCGAATGATGCGTCTGCTGATGATACAACCCCAGCAGAGACGGAAACCAAACCCGAAACACCCGCGCCCGTTGTCAGCCCAGCGTTTGTCAGTGTGGCGGATGAGCTCAAGTCGGATGTGGATGCGCCTGCAGTGAAACCACCGCCTACGCAGGCGGATGGCAAGCAGCCTTTGTTTTAATGTAACTAATTTATATAAAATACGAAAAAAGCCACTATACTACGGTGGCTTTTTTCATACCATGCGCATCAAAAATGACCCGCCCATTGACCGAACTGTTTGCTTTGTTGTTTGATTCCGATGAGTCAAGTGCGGGTTGTCGTTTGTTGCAAAACGCACAACGCAGTTGGTTGGTCCATGCGCCCATCCAAGTGGATGCTTTGAATGCGCAAATTGCTCAATTGCGCGCAGCATTGAATGAGATTCAAGCCGTGGCGCAATCAGGTCAATTCGTGGCATTTCATTTGTCTTTTGAGGCCTACAGTGCGTTTTTTGCTGCGGAACATTTACCGCTACAGCACAAGCCTTGCGCCGATATCAAGTCAACTGCTGCCCCATGGTTACAAGCCATCGCCTTCAAAACCGCGCAATTAATGACCCGCTCTGAGGCGTTGGATTGGTTAAATGCGCATTCTGAGGGCGTGGCGTGGCACTTAGAGACGGCTCAGGCACTCACCACGCACGAGCAATTTGAGCGCGATGTGTGCGACATTCGTGAGCGCATTGCCAATGGTCAAACTTATCAGGTCAATTTGACCCACCCCTATCGCACGCATTTGCGCGCATTTGCGCCCAAGCATCCCGACCATGCTTTGTACGCGTGTTTTGCACATTGTGTGCAAGATGCGAATATTGCCTATGGCGGTGTGTTTTTATTTCCTGAGACCAGTTTGTTGTCCTTCTCGCCCGAACTGTTTTTTGAACTTGACGCGCACACCCTGCGCACACGTCCGATGAAAGGCACGGCATCGGTTGGGCAAACAGTGGAGGAAACGGCGCAACGCGCGCAGGCTTTGGCAAATGATATGAAAAACCGCGCTGAGAATCTCATGATTGTTGATCTGATGCGCAACGACGTCGCGCGCTTGCCACAGACCACAGCAGTCACTGTGCCCGATGTGTTCAGCGTCCATGCGCATGGTCAGGTGTTGCAAATGACCTCAACGGTACAAGCACATTTGTCCGAACAGCCGAGTTTGTGGCAGGTGTTGGACGCACTGTTTCCCTGCGGTTCGATTACGGGCGCACCCAAACATGAAACGTTGAAAATCATTCAACAACTCGAACCCTACGCACGGGGTGCGTACTGTGGTGCAATCGGTCTGATTGAGTCTGGCAAATCCCATGACGGGTATCGCGCGCGTTTGAATGTCGCGATTCGCACGCTGGAAACCAGTTCTGTGCCGACACGCGATGCTTTGGGCATCCATCACTGGCAGATACAAGGCTCGGTCGGCGCGGGCATTACGTATGATTCGATTGCCAGCGAAGAGTGGGATGAATGCGTGCTCAAAAGTCAGTTTTTTGCGCGCCATACAAGTGCTTTTGAATTGATTGAAACCATGCGTGTGGATGGAAAAAATGTGGTGCAAGCCATGCTCAAATTACACCATCAGCGCATGAAACACAGTGCGTCTGTGCTTGGGTTTGCGTGGTCAGACGCGGTGTTTGCGCAAACAATTCAGTCTGCATGCGCGCGCTTGGACACGGATGATGCCCATCGATTGCGTCTGTCGTTGACGTGCGATGGTGTTTTTCAAACACAGATATCCCCTTTGGAACCACTGTCTGAGGTGTTGGATTTTGCCATTTATCCTGAACACACCCACAGTCAAAACCCGATGCTGGCGCACAAAACCTCGATGCGCCAGTTGTACAACCGTGCGCTGGCGCGAGCCAAGTCTCGAGATTTATTTGATTGTGTGTTTATCAACGAAAAAAATGAGGTGACAGAAGGTGCGCGCTCGTGCATTTTTGTCCAAATCGATGGACGGTGGTACACACCGCCCCTGTCGTGCGGCGTATTACCGAGCGTTCAGCGGGCATATACGTTGAATGATACATCGCTCAACGTGCAGGAGCGAGTGCTCACCCTCGATGATTTGCGTTGTGCACAAGCCATCCGTCTGGGCAATGCGTTGTATGGCTTGCACCCTGCGCGGTGGGTCGCATGGTAAAGAACAGCATCACCCCTTCAATTTAAACGCCGTAATTGGCTCGGTATTGTTTGACCGCGTGTTGGTATTGGGTCAATTCGGGCGCGGATTGTGCGTCCAAATAAGCCATCAAATCAGCCAAGTTGGCAATCGCAAACACGGGAATGCCAAAGCCCTTTTCCACCATTTGTACGGCTGAAAACTCGCCCACGTTCTCAGCTGTCCCGCTTTTTTCCATGCGATCCAAAGCAATCAACACCGCTACAGGCGTTGCACCCGCTGATTTGAGCATGTCCACCGACTCACGCACCGAAGTGCCCGCTGAAATCACATCATCGACAATCACCACGCGTTTGCCCGCCAGTGGTGCGCCAACCAAAGTACCGCCTTCACCGTGGTCTTTGGCTTCCTTGCGATTGTATGCGTAGGGGATGTTGTGTCCTTTTTGTGCCAATGCCATTGCGGTGGCCGCGGCCAAGGTGATGCCTTTATACGCAGGACCAAACAACGCGTCGAACTCAAAACCCATCGCTATTTTATCCAACAAGACCCGTGCGTAACCTTCGGCAAGTTGATTCAAACTCGCACCGTCGTAGAACAAACCTGCGTTAAAAAAATACGGCGATAAACGTCCTGCTTTGGTTTTAAATTCACCGAAACGCAAAACCTCTTGCTGAACGGCGAACTTGATAAATTGTTGTGCTGTGTTCATTCATTATTCCACTTCTGATTTTGGCTCGACCCAGCGTGCCACAAAAATCCCAATTTCATACAACAGTACCAGCGGTATCGCCAGTAAAAGCATTGACACCGCATCGGGTGGTGTGACCAAAGCCGATACGGCAAATGCGCCCACGGTCATATAGGGGCGTATGTTTTTAAGTTGAGCCACGCTCACAAAACCCAATTTAACCAGCACCACGACCACGACAGGGACTTCAAATGCCAAACCAAAGGCCAAAAACATGGTCAAGCCAAAGCTCAAATAATTGTCAATGTCTGTGGCCATTTCAACACCCATCGGCGTGATTTGTGCCATAAAATGAAATACAGTCGGAAACACCAAAAAATAAGCGAATGCTGTGCCGATTAAAAACAACACATAGGACGAAGTCACCACGGGCACGACCAATTTTTTCTCACGGGCATACAAACCTGGGGCAATGAATGCCCACAACTGATACAGCACCACGGGCAAGGCGATGACAAATGCCACCCACAGCACAAATTTAATGGGTACAAAAAAGTTGGAGGTCACTTCGGTGGAAATCATGCGTGCGCCACTGGGTAAATTGGCGAGCATGGGTGCGGAAAAAAAGCCAAAAATTTGGTTGCGCCAATAAAACAGCATCAAAAACACCACCAAAACCGCCACAGCCGCACGCACGATGCGCGTGCGCAACTCAATCAAGTGCGACATCCAACCTGCAAGGCTGTCGGTGTCTGTTTCAGGTGGAGGTAGATTTGAAGCCATAAATTTGCGTGTGGTTTAAAAGCTGATTTCAACCCATTGAGGTAGAAGCCATGCCTTTATTCAAAAAAACTGCGTTTGACTGCAGGGCGTTTTGCCTGATGCGGACGGTGTTTTTTCATGCGCGCCGCTTCAGTGAGTACACGCTTCGGTCTGCGCTGCTGTGCTCTGAACCAATCGGGTGCGCGCTTGGTTTTAACCGACCAACTGGCACGCCCTGTGCGCCGCGCACGGGCAACGGCCAATGCATTTTGGTATGCGCTGGCATCAACCGCTTTTTGCAAAGTGGCCTCGCCTGTGGCTGACAATTTTTGGTAGGCTTGATTCAATTCTTGATGCGTGTTCTGCCATGATTGGCGCACCTGCTGCTCGGCAGATTTGATGTCCTCATTCACCGCTTTTGCCATGTCTTTGAGTTCATTGAGTTCGGCCGCGTTCATCTGCTCTGTGACCTCAGCCTTGACTTGATTGATATAGCGTTGCGCACGCCCAAACAGCGTGCCCGCGATTCGCGCCACTTTCGGCAAACGCTCAGGCCCCAAGACAATCAAGCCGACCACCGCGATAATCGCGATTTTAGATAAACCCAAATCTATCATGCCTTACTCACCGTCAATCACGCGCTGTGTGATTTGTCTTTGGCGTTGGCTTCGATGGTATTCGCATCTTCCAGTGACTTGGCGGCTTTTTCTTCTTCACCCTTCATGCCATCTTTGAAGCCTTTGACCGCTTCGCCCAAATCGCGTCCTGTATTGCGCAGTTTTTTTGTGCCAAAAACCATGACCACAATCAGTAATAAAATAATCCAATGCGTTAAACTAAGTCCACCCATTTCGTTCTCCTGATAAAGTTACTCACCCTGTGCAAATCCGCGCCAAGGGCGCGGTCCAGCGAGGATGTGCAGGTGCATATGATACACCTCTTGCCCGCCTGCGGGTCCTACATTCATGACCACTCGATGGCCGCCTTCGGGCAATGCAGGCGCGCCGTTGTCCACCGCAATTTTGGGTGCAAGTGCCATCATGCGGCCGAGCATGGCTTGATGCGCTGCGGTGGTACAGTCCGCCAACGTTTTAATGTGCGTTTTGGGAATCAATAAAATGTGAATCGGCGCGGCGGGATGAATGTCTTTGAACGCATAGAATTCATCGTCCTCATACACCTTGGTCGATGGAATTTGCCCTGCAACGATTTTACAAAAAATACAATCCGTACTCATCACATCTCCTATGTCCATTTATCATGCAACTCACTGCTCGCGTGAGGCTTTTTCCACCAAGCCTGACAGCCCTTCGCGTCGCGCCAATTCGGTCGCCACATCGTCCAATGTCAAATCATAATGCGCCAACATGACCATCAAATGAAACATCAAGTCGGCTGATTCATACACAATGTGCTCACGGTCGTTGTCTTTGGCGGCTATCACCACCTCAGTGGCCTCCTCGCCAATTTTCTTGAGGATGCTGTCTGCGCCCTTGTGAAACAGCTTTGCCACATAGGAAGTTTCTGGGCTGGCATTTTTTCGCGCAGCAATGGTCGCGCTCAATTGCTCAAAAGTCGTTTGCATACTCATGAAATATTCTCTTTCGCGATTTCAGGTGCGTGTTGATAAATATCCTCAGGGTCTTTTAACACTGGCTCGGTGACTTCCCATGTCTGCGCATCGAAATTAAAGTGCTCAAAAAAACAACTGTTGCGCCCTGTGTGGCAAGCAATATCACCCACCTGCTCAATCCCGAGCAACAATACATCTTGGTCACAATCCATACGCAGAGATTTCACATGTTGCACATGCCCAGATTCTTCGCCTTTATACCAAAGACGGCGGCGCGAGCGCGAGAAATACACCGCTGTGCGCGTTTCGATGGTCTTTTGCAAGGCTTCTCGATTCATCCATGCAAACATCAACACCTTACCAGAAGCATAATCCTGCGCAATCACAGGAACCAAGCCTTGGTCATCCCAGTGGATGCGATTTAAATTTTCTACCATGACTGCTCTCACAACTCTAAAAACGACACCACGAATCCAATCGCAATGACGCGTTGTTTAAATGCTTTGATTAGCGTACACAAATGCCTTGCGCCGCCATAAATGCTTTTGCTTGTGCAACGGTGTATGTGCCGAAGTGAAAAATACTCGCGGCCAACACCGCATCGGCGTGTCCTAATTTAATACCGTCGGCCAAATGTTGCAAATTGCCGACGCCGCCTGAGGCAATCACGGGAATACTCACCGCATCGGACACCGCACGGGTCAATGCCAAATCAAAGCCATTTTGCATCCCGTCTCGATCCATGCTCGTGAGCAAAATCTCGCCTGCGCCGAGGGCATTCATCTGAACCGCCCATTGTACCGCATCAATGCCCGTGTTGTTGCGTCCGCCGTGGGTGTACACCTCCCATTGCGGATTATCATCAGGACTGTCGGCTTTGCGTTTGGCATCAATCGCCACCACAATGCACTGCGAGCCGTATTTATCCGCCGCATCCTTGACCAACTGCGGATTGGCAACGGCGGAAGAGTTCATCGAAATCTTGTCCGCGCCCGCGTTGAGCAGTCGGCGAATGTCCTCGACCTTGCGCACACCGCCGCCGACCGTCAGCGGAATGAACACTTGCGACGCCACATCCTCAATGATGTGCAAAATCAAATCACGGTCATCAGATGTTGCGGTGATATCGAGAAAAGTCAACTCGTCCGCGCCTTGCTCATTGTAGCGACGCGCGATTTCCACAGGGTCGCCCGCATCGCGCAAGCCGACAAAGTTCACGCCTTTGACCACGCGACCCGCGGTGACATCCAAGCAAGGGATAATTCGTTTGGTCAGCATTTATAATTCCATCAACTCATCGGCACGTTTTTGTGCGGCGGCAAAATCCAAATCACCACTGTAAATCGCGCGACCGCAAACCACACCTTCCACGCCTTCGCCTTCGACCGCACACAGACCCTCAATATCCGCCATATTCGACAAACCGCCCGAAGCAATCACGGGGATGGTCGAGGCTTGCGCAAGTTTCACGGTGGCTTCAATATTGATGCCTTGCAACATGCCGTCACGCCCAATGTCGGTGTAGATAATCGAATTCACGCCGTAGTCCTCGTATTTTTTCGCCAAATCCGTGACCTCGTGTCCGGTGATTTTGCTCCAACCGTCGGTGGCGACTTTGCCGTCTTTGGCATCCAATCCGACGATGACTTGACCACCAAAGGCAATGCACGCCTCCTGCAAAAAGCCCGGATTTTTCACCGCCGCCGTGCCGATGATGACGTAGGAAATCCCCATATCGAGATAACGCTCGATGGTGTCCAAATCGCGAATGCCGCCGCCGATTTGTACCGGAATATCGTCGCCCACCGCGTCCAAAATCGCTTGGATGGCGGGCTTGTTCACCGGCTTGCCGGCAAACGCGCCGTTCAAATCCACCAGATGCAGGCGGCGCGCACCCTGCGTCACCCAATGCGCCGCCATCTGCTCGGGCGCGTCGGAAAACACCGTGACTCGGTCCATTTCGCCCTGCTGCAAGCGCACGCATTGTCCGTCTTTGAGGTCGATGGCTGGGATTAACAACATGATTTTATCTTTCAAAAAAGTTAAAAAATGGCTCGTCATAACACGATTCAATCCGTCATACCGTGCTTGACACGGTATCTCTCTGTGTCGCGGGGAGATTGCGGGGGAGAACCACTGGTTCGAGTGCCCGCAATGACCGAGTTTTTTATATTACCATACGCACGCTAAGGCTTCCACTGCGCAAAATTGCGATAAATCTGCAAACCCAAATCGCCGCTTTTTTCGGGGTGAAATTGCGTTGCAAAAATATTGTCGCGCGCGACGGCGCAGGTAAACGGCGTGCCGTACACCGATTCACCCACCGTCAAATCGGCTCCATCAATTGCTGACGGCGACACATAGTAACTGTGCACGAAATAGTAATGCGTGTGGTCGGGAATGCCTGCCCACAGGGGATGCGCGCGCGTTTGCTTGACCGTGTTCCAGCCCATGTGCGGCACTTTGAGTTTCGCGCCGTTTTCGTCCACGGCATCCTCAACGCGAAAACGCACCACTTCACCCGCGAACCAGCCCAAGCCGTGCGAATTGCCTTCTTCGGCGTGCCCGAACAGCATTTGCTCGCCGACGCATACGCCGAGCATGGGTTTGGTTTGCGCCGATTCGGTGAGGGCTTCAAGCAGCCCGCTGTCGCGCAGATGCGCCATGCAGTCGGGCATCGCGCCTTGTCCCGGTAAAATGATGCGCTCGGCGGCGCGCACCACGTCGGGATTGCCCGTGATTTGTACCGCACAATCGGGCGCGGCGGTTTTCATCGCCTGTGCCACGCTGCGCAAATTGCCCATGCCGTAATCTAAAATTGCGATTAAATTATTCATGCTTGTTTTGTTCCAAGATTAAATCCTGCCAACCATAGTAGCGCACTGCCAAAGGCGGGATTTCCATCATGGCATCCCATAACGCGTGGTCTAAGCGTTCGCCGATTTCGTCGCGCTCTTGCTCGGTGAGCAGTGCGGGCAATTCGTCCAAACGGGTCATTTCCGGCGCATCTTCGAGTCGTTGAATCAAGGCGCGTTGTGCTGCCAGCACTTGGTGCGTGGCGGTCGCACCGATGTCTTGCAAGGCGGACAATGCGGTTTGGCAGTTGTCCTCGCCCCAATTGCAAAAAAATTGTAAAAAACCGCCGTTGTAGCCATCGGCTTCCAATCGCCAAATGGACGCGATGTCATAGGTTTTTTGCGACACCTTTTTTACATCCCAGCCGTGCGATTGCAAATTTTCTAAGGCATGGTCGCAAATGGCTTCCCACACCCATTCGTATAAATCGATACTGACCTCGCGCCCGTCAATGTTTGACCAAACAATGCTGTCGCGTGCCTCGTTCAGTCGCCACTGTGTGCGGGTCTGCGCATCGGCTTGCGCCAATTTGGCGTGGCGTTTTAAGGATTGCCGAAAAAGCGCGCCGTCTTGCAATTCTAAATTGAGATGGGTTTCGTCAAAGGTCAGGTTTTTAATCGCAAACATAGAATCCTCTTTTCACCTTAGCCTGCCAACGCAGGCAGCATGGTTTTTAAACCTTCAACGATAAACTCCACCGCCACCGCCGCAACGAGCAAGCCCATAATCCGCGTGGCGATATTGATGCCTGTACGTCCCATGATGCGCGCGATGGGTTGCGCCATTTGCAGCGTGAGCCACACCAAAGCCGCTATCACCACACCGCTGCCGATGAGCACGACATAGTCGCTGGTATGGTGCGCTTTGTTCGAGAGCACAATCACCGTGCTCATCGCGCCCGGTCCAGTCAGTAGCGGAATGCCGAGCGGCACAACGCCGATGGTGTCTTTGTGCGTCGCCTCGTCGCGCTCCTCGGCGGTGGTTTTCGCACCCGATGGTTGGGCATTGAGCATGGACAGCGACATCAAAAGAATCAACAATCCGCCTGCCACTTGCAACGAAGCCGTCGAAATTCCAAAAAATTTAATAATCTGCTCGCCCAAAAGCGCGCTGATGGTAATCACCGTAATCACGGTGAATGCCGCCGTACGAATCGCGCGTTGCTTCTGCGCGGGGGTGAAGTCCTGCGTCAGGCTGATGAACATCGGCAATACGCCCAAAGGATTGACCAAGGCGATGAGTGCGATGAAGGTTTTGAATGCGTCCATAGCGTTCAGTCGGAATTAACCCACCAAAGTCCCTTTGGTCGAGGCAACCATATCCGCTGCACGCACATCCACCGCCACCGCCATGCGCAACGCGCGCCCGAAGGCTTTGAAAATGGTTTCAATTTGGTGGTGCGCATTCACCCCGCGCAGATTGTCAATGTGCAGTGTCACCGCCGCATGATTGACAAAGCCGTGAAAAAACTCGCTGACCAAATCGACATCAAACGCGCCCACGCGTGCGCGTGTGAATTCCGCGTTGAGTAACAAACCTGGTCGACCCGAAAAATCAATCACCACACGCGAGAGCGACTCGTCCAGCGGTACATACGCGTGACCATAGCGCACCATGCCGCGTTTATCACCGACCGCTTGCGCAAACGCCTGCCCGAGTGCGATGCCAATGTCCTCCACTGTGTGGTGGTCATCAATGTGCGTGTCGCCCTTGGCAGTGATGCTCAAATCCATCAAACCATGACGAGCGATTTGATCGAGCATGTGGTCAAGAAACGGCACACCTGTGTTCAACTGAGCCGCGCCCGTGCCATCCAAATTCAAGGCCACTGAAATTTGTGTCTCGGAAGTATTGCGCGTAATCTGCGCCGTTCGGTTCAATTGGGTCATATCGTAATTCCCGTATATTCATTCGCGCCAATCTCGAAAAACTGGCTATTAGACATTAATCATTCAGTGACGCTTGCAAAGCCGTGAGCATTGCAGTGTTTTCCTCAGGCGTACTAATCGTAATCCGCAAACAATTGTGCAACAGCGCGTGCGCATGGCTCATGTTTTTAATCAACACACCACGTTCACGCATACCCGCGAACACCGCATCGGCATCATGCGCATCGCTCAAACGCACCAACACGAAATTTGCCGCGGTCTCATACACGCGCACCCTCGACATTTGCGCCAATGCAGCGCACACCCGTGTGCGTTCAGCACGAATGCTGTCCGCCTGCTGTGCCAATACATCGGCGTGTTGGAGCACAAACGTCGCTGTCGCTTCAGTCAACACATTGACATTATACGGTGGTCTGACCTTATCGAGTTCAGAAATCAACGCAGAGCTGCCCGCCATATAGCCCAAACGAATGCCCGCCAAACCGAGTTTACTCACGGTGCGCATCACCAGTAGGTTGTCAAACTCATTCAATGCGTCCATCCACGTATCCAAAGCAAACGGCTGATACGCCTCATCGACCACCACAATACTGCCTTTTGCGGCTTCAATAATAGTGCGCATGGCGGACGCATCAAACAAATTGCCCGTCGGATTATTTGGGAACGGCAAATACACCAAAGCAGGCTTGTGCTGCGCAATCGCATCTGTCCACGCGCGCACGTTGAGCGAAAAATCATCGACGTTGAGCGCAATCTCAACCACGTTCAAATGATTGAACAAGCTAGACATCTTGTACATCACGAAACTTGGCGCGGGTGCGAGCACGGTGACGGTTTCGTTCGGTTTAGAAATCGCCTGCGATAGAATCGCAATCAACTCATCCGAGCCATTGCCCAGCATGATGTCCTTGTCCGCAGGGATGTGGGCGTAGGCGCGCAAAGCGTCCTTGAGCGCAATGTAGGACGGCACGGGATAGCGGTTCAACGCCACCTGCGCCAAATGCGCCGCTAACTGAGCCTTTAAATCATCAGGCAAAGTATAAGGATTCTCCATCGCATCGAGTTTAATCAAACCCGATGCGTTGGGGACGTGGTACGCGCCCATAGAAAGGATTTCGGGGCGGATGTGGGTGAGGTGATTTTGAGACATGTTTTTTCGTTTTGCGAGGTGCAATATAACAAGCTTTGTCAATAATATAGATTTAGTTTGAGAAATCCGAACGTTGAAAGGAAGGGTTTTTATCAAAAGCCTTATCACCAATTGCCGACACAATCATGCTTAACAGCAAGTGATTGGGAACAAATTTTTTATTTGGGAAATCCATGTGCTTGAGTAACCTATACTTAATAACGAATGATTTTAATTCTATAAAGTTATGTGTATCGTCATTTTCTGCCACGAACAATGCCAAAAGGTAACAAATTTCGTTGGTTAAACAACTGCGTACAATATTTGCATACATTTTTTCTTTTTCGGTTGGGTTATCACCATCTGCATAGTTTTTATTTATTAATTTTAAAAGTTGAAACAAAACATGGAAATACCTATTTATTTGACTAAAGCCAACTTTCAATTCGTCTCTAGCTTTTTTAACAACAATCTGAGTGTATTTTATGTGTTTCATAGATGTAGTTTTAACACCATCTCGGAAAAGATAGTCATACACCTGAAATGCGGAAAATTTTCTACTATCTGCGAGCGAATGAATGTTTTCGCCATCTTGGGATATTTCTTTTAAAACTTGATTATGTTGGTCTAAGAACGAAAAAAAAGTTGATTCAAATCTTTGTTGTTTGCTGACTTCCATTTGCTCATTCATGGTTGCTCTCGTCGTAGCAAGTTCCTTGCGCGTTGCTTCTAATTCTTGCTTATTTAAGTGGACAGTGTAAAGCAACGCTATCAATGAACAAAAGGCTAAAATTGGATTAAGAACTCCTCCAAAAAAGTCTCCAGTAACGCCCCAGTCACTTCTCACTGGTGAGTTCGGAAATAAACCGCCATCAACAACTCGCAGGTACTCGTAAATTGCCACGCCAGTAGATATGAACGCAAGCAAAAATATTATACAAATCAACAGTAGATAACCTGTCAGCCAATTTTTTAATGACTTACACATTATTTACTCTTCAATCTCAACTCTGCACTCCTTGCGTGCGCTGTTAAACCTTCTCCATGCGCCAAGGTCGAGGCGATTTTGCCGAGCGTTTGCGCGCCTTGTTCACTCACTTGGATGATGGATGAGCGTTTTTGGAAGTCGTACACGCCGAGCGGTGAGGAGAATCGCGCTGTGCCTGAAGTCGGCAATACGTGGTTCGGCCCTGCGCAGTAGTCGCCGAGTGACTCAGAAGTATATTGCCCGATGAAGATTGCGCCTGCATGGCGAATTTGGTCGGCATAGGTGTTGGCTTGTGCCACATCGGCCACCGAGATTTCGAGATGCTCAGGCGCAATGCGGTTGGCAATGTCACACGCCTCATTCATATCGCGTGTTTGTATCAAGATGCCACGGTTTTGCAACGAAGTACGGATGACTTCGGCACGCGGCATTTCGGTTATCAATCGATTGATGGCGTTTTCAACCTCGTTGATGTACTCGGCAGACGGGCAGAGCAAGATGGACTGCGCGAGTTCATCGTGCTCGGCTTGCGAAAATAAATCCATCGCCACCCAATCGGCAGGTGTTGAGCCATCGGCAATCACAAGGATTTCGGATGGGCCGGCTATCATATCAATACCGACTTGACCAAACACACGGCGTTTGGCTTCGGCGACAAAGGCGTTGCCTGGGCCAACGATTTTATCCACGCACGGCACAGTGTCCGTACCATAGGCAAGTGCAGCGACCGCTTGCGCGCCGCCGATGGTGAACACTTTATTCACCCCTGCGACATACGCCGCCGCGAGCACAAGCGGGTTGCGCACCCCATCGGGCGTGGGCACAACCATGATGATGTCAGTCACACCCGCAACGTGCGCAGGAATGGCGTTCATCAGCACTGATGATGGATACGCGGCTTTGCCCCCCGGTACATAGATGCCAACGCGATCCAGTGGTGTGACTTTTTGCCCCAACACTGTGCCGTCCTCCTCGGTGTAAGACCAAGATTGTCCACTGGCTTGATTCTGCGCGATGTGGTAGTTGCGCACGCGTTCAGCGGCGGCTTGTAATGCGGTTTTTTGTACTTCGCCCAATTCATCGAACGCTGATTTTAAATCGGCCTGCGTGAGGGTGAGTGCTTGCATATCCGCCACATGCACACGGTCAAAACGGTTGGTGTATTCAACCACCGCCGCATCACCCCGTGCGCGCACCGCCGCGATGATTTCGGTCACAGCGGTTTGGATGCCCGCATCGGTGCTGTCGTCAAAATGCAAACGCGCTTGTAATGCTGTGTCAAAATCCGCTTGGGTCGTGGTTAGCAATGGAATGTTTATCATGGTAATCGGTTCAAATATCGATGGGGTAAAAGTATTGATGGGTTGAATCCATGTATTTTAAACGCATGAATTATTGTTCTACGCTCTTAAGGTCAGGCTGTAAAGCCTTGACTATTTCGGACGCGCTCATAATCTGTGCGTACTCTCCCTGCAAATTAGCAAGGCTCATGTTGTGTACTTCCTGAGCGGCTCTTTTGCGTCCAGCATAATCTACTTTATCAAAAGTAAAGCACGCATCATCCACAACATAAACGCTGAATCCCAAATTACCTGCCGTTCTTGCGGTTGCTTCAACCGAGTTTTCTGTGCTCACACCAACAATGATTAAGGTATTGATGTCCCTAACGCGCAACCAACGTTCTAAGTTAGAGTGAATGAATGCGTCGGGTATGTTTTTTTCAACCACGTGTTCATGTGCGAGCGGATTTAATGGGTCTTGAAATGCTGCACCAATCTGTCCTGGAAAAAACACACTGCTGTCCGTGCGTGAGATGTGGCGCACATGAACAATATTTAAGTCATTCGTTCGTGCCCAGTTGAGCAGTTTGAGGATATTCTCTTCTGCTTGTGGATTGTTGCGCGCAAGTGGGTATGTTTGCATCCCTTTTTGCATGTCTATGATGATTAAAACCGTTGTTGCGCGCATCACAAGTCACCTGTGGTTTTAAGCTGATTTATCGACCGCAGCCTCAAACGCCTGCAATATCGGGCGCAAACGCGCTGCTTTGAGTTTGAGCGAGGCTTGGTTGACAATCAAACGCGAGGAGATGTCGCAGACGTGTTCGACCTCCACGAGGTTGTTGGCGCGCAGGGTATTGCCCGTGCTGACCAAATCAACGATTGCGTCGCCCAAGCCAACCAGCGGCCCCAATTCCATCGAACCATAGAGTTTAATCAAATCGACATACACGCCTTTGGCGGCAAAATGCGCTTTGGCGGTTTCGATGTATTTGGTGACCACGCGCAGACGCGCGCCTTGCTTGACCGCTGTGTCGTAATCAAAACCATTTTGCACCGCGACCGACATGCGGCATTTGGCGATGCGTAAATCAATCGGGCTGTATAAACCTTCCATGCCCGATTCCATCAGCACGTCTTTACCTGCGACGCCAAAATCAGCCGCGCCATAACGCACGTAGGTCGGCACATCCGAAGCACGCACGATGATGACGCGCAGATTGGCATCGTTGGTCTGAATGATGAGTTTGCGCGAGGATTCGGGGTCTTCGAGCACTTCAATGCCCGCTGCACGCAACATCGGTAAAGTTTCTTCAAAAATTCGCCCTTTCGAGAGGGCTAACGTCAGCATATTTGAGTCGGTCATGTTTGATTTTCCGTGCGGCTTTCCGTCTTTAAATGTCATCCTCACCCACGCCAACCACGCGCTCAATTTGCGCACCGACGGCGTTGAGTTTGACTTCCATTTGCTCGTAACCACGGTCAAGGTGGTAAATGCGGTCAACAATCGTCGTGCCTTGCGCCACCAAGCCCGCAATCACCAAACTGGCTGAGGCGCGCAAATCAGTCGCCATTACGACTGCGCCCGAAAGTGATTCAACACCGTGGGTAATCGCGGTGTTGCCTTCAATTTCGATGTTGGCACCCAAACGATTGAGTTCTTGCACGTGCATGAAGCGGTTTTCAAAAATGGTTTCAGTCACGCGTGACGTGCCATCGGCAATCGCGTTGACTGCCATGAATTGCGCCTGCATGTCGGTGGCAAAACCTGGGTATTCGGTGGTGCGGATGTTGACTGGTTTTGGACGACCCTCCATTTTTGCACGTATCCAGTCTTTGCCCACCTCCAATTGCACACCCATTTCACGCAGTTTGTCCAGAGTCGAGTCCATAATCTCTGGATCTACATGAGTCAGACGAATATCGCCGCCCGTTGCCGCCACTGCGCACAAAAAGGTGCCTGCTTCAATGCGATCCGACACGACTTTGTGCGACACGCTGTGCAAACGCTCGACGCCATCAATCACCAGTCGATGTGTGCCGATGCCCGAAATTTTCGCGCCCATTTCGACCAGCATGTTGGCTAAGTCGGTGACTTCAGGCTCACATGCGGCGTTCTCTAAAACAGTTTGCCCATCGGCCAAGACTGCCGCCATCAGTAAATTTTCTGTGCCTGTCACGGTAATCATGTCGGTGGTGATACGCGCGCCGCCCTTGAGTCGCCCGCCCGCGCCATACTCACCTGTATCACCAATCGGAGCCTGTGCATGGATGTAACCGTGCTCGATGGTGATTTTCGCGCCCATGGCTTGCAAGCCTTTGATGTGTTGATCCACAGGGCGCGCACCAATCGCACAGCCACCCGGTAAAGATACCCATGCCTCGCCAAAACGCGCCAGCAAAGGCCCTAAAACCAAAATCGATGCGCGCATGGTTTTGACCAAATCATAGGTGGCCTTGGTGCTAATCGAACCATAGGCATGGATGGTGATTTTGTCGTGTTCTAAGGTTGAGACATCGACACCCAACTGACGCAATAGTTTCATCGTGGTGCGGATGTCGCGCAAATTGGGGACATTGCGCAATTGCACAGGGTCGCCCGTGAGTAGGGTGGCACACATAATCGGCAGCGCGGCATTTTTCGCGCCGCCCACACGAATATCGCCATTGAGACGCAATTGACCCGCGCCACCTGTGATTTTGAGTTGTTCCATTGGGTTGTCCTAATTCAGTGGTTGATGTGTGCCGATGGTGTCATGATGTGATTTATTTGGCTTGCTCTGCTGTCCATTCACTCGGCGTGTAGGTTTTCATCGACAATGCGTGGATGTGTGCATCATGCCCCAAAATTTTATCACCGAGGGCGGCATACACCGCGCGTTGGCGCGCCAAAGTCCGCAAACCTTCAAACGCAGGTGAGACAATGGTTGCAAAAAAATGCCGCCCATCACCATTGACATCAATGTGGGTGCAATTGATGCCATCACGAATGTATTGCTGTATTTGCTCGGGAGTGGGGTTGTCCATGCGCTGTCCAAAGAGATTCAGTTGCTTGATTCAGAGGTCGTATTATACCTTGACAAACTCAGTTGTCCCAAGAGATTACAAGGGTTTTCATGGTTTTCGGTGAAACGGGGCTCGGAGTTTTATGGGCGTATTGATGGGTCTAACCGCCATCAATAACGCATTTTGTAACCTCGTGCCAACAACGTCAAAGCGAGGGCGGACACGAGCAATAAGGCAACGCCCACCATACCCAAACTCAACCATGGATTGACATCCGATACACCGAAAAACCCATAGCGAAAGCCATCAATCATGTAAAAAAATGGGTTCAAATGAGTGGCTTTTTGCCAAAAACTCGGCAGACTGTGAATGGAGTAAAACACGCCTGACAAAAAGGTTGCGGGCATGATGATGAAATTTTGGAAAGTGGCCAGTTGATCAAATTTTTCTGCCCAAATCCCTGCAAGCAAGCCGAGTACCCCCAACAACGCCGATCCGAGCAACAAAAACACCAACATCCACAACACGTGGCTGATGCCATTCATATCAACGAACCACACGGTACACAACAACACCCCCAACCCAACCGCTACGCCGCGCACAATGGACGCGCCGACATAGGCGGTGAAAATTTGTATCGGTCGCAGGGGGGTGAGCAATAGAAACACCATATTGCCCATCACTTTGGACTGAATCAGTGAAGACGAAGCGTTGGCAAAGGCGTTTTGTAGCACGCTCATCATGATTAAACCAGGTACGAGAAAGGCGGTGTAGGTCACGCCACCTAAAGACGGTGCACGCCCAGAGAGCGCGTGACCGAATATTAAAAGGTATAAAAATGCGGTCATCACAGGCGCAGCGACCGTTTGTACGCCGACTTTCCAAAAACGGCGAATTTCTTTGAGAAACAGCGTCCACGTGGCGTACATATTATTTTTCCTCCACTGGATTCGTATCAACGGTGGTGTTGACCAATTTGACAAACACATCTTCCAAATCGGCTTGCGAGACCAAAACGTCTTCTAATTCGCCGCCTGCCATGCGCACGCTGGCCAAAACTTGTTCAACCTGATTGGCGTTTTTAAGCGTGAAGCTATGACGTTTGTTGGCGTTTTGTGTATTCATCGCTTGGATTTCGACGGGCAATGCAGCGAGGTTCAGTTCATTGTGTGTTTTGATCACCAAGCGCACACCTGCCAGTTGTTGTAACAAAGTAGAGGTTCTATCCAATGCCACCAACTCCCCTTTTTTTAAAATCGCGATGCGCTCACACAATTGCTCGGCTTCTTCTAAATAATGCGTGGTCAATACAATCGTGTGACCTTCGCGGTGCAGGCGTGAAATAAATGTCCACAACGATTGGCGCAGTTCCACATCCACCCCAGCGGTTGGCTCATCCAAAATAATCACTTTGGGACGGTGTACCAAGGCTTGCGCGACCAGCACGCGCCGCTTCATGCCGCCCGACAGTGCGCGCATATTGACGTCGGCTTTATCGGTTAACCCTAAATGTTCAAGCAGTTCATCTATCCATACGCGGTTATTTTTAATCCCAAAATAACCCGATTGCCACTGGAGTGTTTCGCGCACCGTAAAAAACGGGTCAAACGACAATTCCTGTGGTACCACACCGAGCGCGCGCCGTGCTTGCTGGTAGTCTTTTTGCACATCAAAACCCATGACCTGTGCTGTGCCTGAGGTGGCGCGAGCCAAGCCCGCAAGAATGCTAATCAGCGTGGTTTTGCCCGCGCCGTTTGGTCCGAGCAGTCCAAAAAATTCACCTTGTTTGACTTCAAAGTTTACTTGGTTGAGGGCGGTGAGTTTGGGGTATTGCTTGACGAGTTGATTGACTTGGATGGCGAATGTCATGATGGCTCAATTTGTGGAAGAAATTTAAAGCGTATTATAGTCCGAATCGTTGGTGTGATTTCGTATGCTTGGGTGGGGTTGTCGAGCATGTAAAAAGTAAAAAGCCCACTGGATGTGGGCTTGTTTGATCGAATAGATGAATCATTTATTTGGTTTTTGCTTTCAATTCAGCAATCAAAGCGGGTACACCACCGCGATTGACAGTGTTTTTAAACTGTCCGCGATAGGTATTGGACACTTTAACACCGCCAATAGCCATATCATAGACGCGCCATCCACCTGAGTTTTCCATGTAATAGATCACAGTGCTTTGGCTGCTTGGCGTCTTGACAATGGTTTTAACTTCGTTGCCGTTGGCAGGATACACATCAATTGCAGTCACTCGATTGTTGACCAAATTCTTTGAATAGGTGCTGACGAAGTATCGACGTAAAACTTGCATCAATTCATTTTGGTCTGCTGGTGTCGCTTTATTCCAAGCAGGCCCGACAGCACTGGCCACCCAGCGTGCAAAATTCACACGCGGCATGATGTTGGCATCAACATAGTTTGCCACTGTTTGTTTATCACCGTTTTTAAGGCCTGGATTGCTTTTTAAATCTTTTAAAATTTTTTGACTCATGTCAAAAATCACATCATCCGCAGGCGCGGCGAGTGCGACATTGCTAACGGATGCCCCCATCGCGGCAAAACCAGCCAGCAGAACCACTTTTTTAAACCATTTGCTTACATTGAACATATTGACCTCTCAAAAAAATAACCCCACCTGATGCGGTGGTTTGTGCGTTTCTATAACCCTCAAAGGTGTGTTTCGTTGACCCATCCATGCAATTTATTGTGTTGCAGAAGGATTGAGTTCACGAGGAGCGTCTGTACTGATGCTGTCGTAACTGCCATCTTCGTCACGTATTTGCGCGGCACGACGTTGTAACCACGCATCACGTACCATGCTGTATTTATCCAATGCACTTTCATCCAATGTGTCCGTGACCTCTAATAAATTGGTGCGCGTGTCAACGAACTTGTAACCTGTCAAACTGTTCCTTAGACGAATATTGGTGATGTAGCCGATTGGATTGGCAAGGATATCAACGGGCTTTGCCAGCGCATCGCGTACCGTGGATGGGCCAAAACCAGGTAACATCACAAATCGTCCAGAGCCCACGCCCCAAACAGCCAGTGTCTGCCCAAAGTCCTCATCGTGTTTGGGTATGCCGAATTTTGTTGCCACATCAAAACAACCACCAAGACCCAGTACGCTGTTGACCAACACGCGACCAATGTCCTGCCCGGCTGATTTAACTTTTCCTTGCAACACATTATTCACGGCTGTGTAGGGCGTGCTCAAATTGTCGAACATATTCGATACGCAACGACGAATACCTGTGGGTACAACTCTTTTATAGCCTTTGGCAACAGGTTTAATTACCGCTTTGTCCACTGTTTCATTGACGGCAAATATTTTGCGGTTGATGCCCTCCGAAGGGTCTGCAGCCAAGTCAGCATCGACGTTATCGGTTGTCTCTGTGGTTGTCAGTTCCGTTGTGTTGGCTGTTGAGTTTGCAGGTAACGCTTGAGTCGTTTCTGATGCACTGGGCACAACCGATGTACCGTGCGCCGATTCAGGGGTTTCAGACGCAACGGGGTTGGACAATTCTGGGTTTTGCAGGGCGGCGGGCGCAGCAGGTATCGAGACAGTGTTAGTATTCGGTGGCGGGCTGTTGGCTTCTTGTGTTGCTGACCCAGCTCCATCCTCTATGGTTAAATGACGTGGTGCATCTGCAGCGTAGGTTTGAACCGTCATCAACAGCAAGCCTGCACCAATACCCGCAAAGATTAAACGTTTATCTGTTTTCATATCTCACCCTTTATTGGGTCGCACCTTTGTCCGCGGCATTGGATTCTGCTTGTTTGACACCAAAGTTTTTGATTAAATCTTCCAACTGCATGGCCTGCTCGGTCTCGGTCAGTTGTCCACCATCTTCGACCAAGTTGGCAGCATCCACACCTTGATTGATGCCAATGAACTGCGCACCCAATAGACCTGCGGTATAGACCATGACTTGACTGTCCTTGGGTAGTTTGACATCGCGGTGAATGTCCATTGTGACTTTGGCTTTGTACTCGCCACCGTCATCAATCAAACTGATGTCACGCACGCGACCGATTTCGATGCCGACCATTTTGACGGGCGCATCCAATTTGAGCGTTCCGATTCCCGCGAAATTGGCCGTTACGGTGTAGGTGGCTTTTTTCGATTGCCAGCCTTTGGCACCGACGCTGAGCGTCAGTGCTATCAAAGCCGCTACACCTATGGCCACAAACAAGCCCACCCAAATGTCTATTTTACGTTGTTGCATTTCTTGCCTCTTTAGTATTGATTAGTTTTGCGGGCTGAACATCAGTGCGGTCAACACGAAATCCAATGCCAGTACCAATAACGATGATTTAACCACGGTGCGTGTGGTTGCTTTGGCAACCCCTTCAGGGGTCGGGTGAGATTGCGCACCCTCATAGACTGCGATGAAACTCACGGCCAAACCAAACACCACGCTTTTAACAAAACTGCCTCGAAATATGTCATGACTGACGTCGACGTTTTCGTGAATCATATTCCAAAAAACACCTGCATCCACACCCAGCCAACGCACGGCCACCAAATAACCACCGTAGATACCAACCAGCGAAAAAATCATGGTCAGCATGGGCACGACCAAACCACCCGCCCAAAAACGCGGTGCGTATTCACGCTCAATCGGGTCAACCCCCATCATTTCCATGGCGGCCAGTTGCTCGCCAGACTTCATTAGACCGATTTCTGCAGTCATTGATGTGCCTGCGCGCCCAGCGAATAAAATGGCGACCACCACGGGGGACAATTCACGAATCAACGACAGTGTGACCATCACGCCAGTGGCCGCTTCTGAGCCAACTTTGCTAAGGGCATAGTAGGCCTGCAATGCCAAAACCGCGCCAATAAATGCGGCTGAGACCACCATAATCACCAAAGAATAGTTGCCTAAAAAATGAATTTGGCGCATCACCAAGCGCGTACGAGTGAACCACACTTTGATTTGCAACAGCATGGCCCAAAACATGCGCATGGCATAACCCAAATACATCAGTGTTTCAATCACTGTGCTTCCCAAACGCGCCAATTTGTCTGATAATCCGTTCATACATGTCCCCCGTGTACCAAAGCGTCTTCTCGGCCGTGTATGAATCGACGGATGAATGGGTCTGTATGGCGCAGCAACTCAGCGGGTGTACCATGAGCAACAATGCCCGATTGGTGCATGATGTAGATGTAATCACTGATGGCAAAGGTTTCTTGTACATCGTGCGACACAACAATCGACGCCGCATTGAGCGTGTTGGTTTGTTCACGAATCAAACTGGCAATGGTGTCCATGGCAATCGGGTCAAGTCCAGTGAATGGTTCATCAAACAGCATCACTTGTGGGTTTTGTGCAATCGCGCGTGCCAAAGCCACACGTCGAGCCATCCCGCCTGAGATTTCGGCGGGCATTTTTTCAGCCGCCTCAGCCAAGCCAACAGCACTGAGTTTTTGCATCACGCGTTCGCGAACCGCTTGTTCATTCAGTGTGGTGGTTTCGCGCAGGGGAAACGCCACGTTATCATACACACTCATATCGGTGAACAGAGCACCGAATTGAAACAGCATGCCCATTTTCGTTCGCAACGCTCGTAGTTGTGCGGGCGATTCGTATGGAATGGTTTGTTCGAATAATTGCACACGACCTTCATAAGGCCGTAGCAAACCCGCCACAATTCTAAGCAAGGTGGTCTTACCGCAGCCCGAAGGCCCCATGACTGCCACGACTTGCCCCTTTTTGACAGTTAGTCCAACATCGCGCACAATCGGTGCGCTGTGTGGGTAACGGAAAGAAACATGCTCTAAATTTATCATTTCAGCATTATAATCTACAATCAAATACATTGCATTTATCTATACCATCTAAAGATGTTGTATATGTGTTGCTAACGTGTAAAAACAGCATAAAAAACCGCTTCGTTTGGAAGCGGTTTTTCAATCGTGCAAAACTCATTATTGCTTTTTGCGCAGTTTTGCCAATGCTGCCAATTGTGCGACTGCCACAGACAATTCTGCTTGTGCGCGTGCATAATCCACATCCGAAGCATTGTCTTTCAGATTTTCTTCGGCACGGGCTTTGGCTTCCAATGCGCGCGCTTCATCCAAATCATGACCGCGAATGGCGGTATCTGCCAACACAGTAATTTTATTCGGCTGAACTTCTAAAATACCACCCGCAACAAACACCAATTCTTCGTTTTGGCCATTTTGAATGCGTACTGCACCGGGTTTAATGCGTGTAATCAAAGGTGTATGACCTGGCAAAATACCCAGTTCACCCGACTCGCCAGGTAAAGAGACGAACTCTGCTTGACCAGAAAATACTTCAGCCTTTGCACTGACCACGTCTACTTGGATTGTACTCATATTGTTTCCTAAACTTGACCGTTGGAAGGGTGTGAATCAAAATGACCCACACCGTTCCGCCTCAATTAGTTCATTTTCGCCGCTTTTTCTACTGCTTCATCAATGCCACCGACCATGTAGAACGCTTGTTCTGGTAAGTGATCGTATTCGCCATTGATAATGCCTTTAAAGCCACGAATGGTTTCTTTGAGCGATACATATTTACCAGGTGAGCCCGTGAAAACCTCTGCCACGTGGAATGGTTGTGACAAGAAACGTTGGATTTTACGTGCACGACCAACCAATAATTTATCCTCAGGAGCCAACTCATCCATACCCAAAATTGCAATAATGTCGCGCAATTCTTTGTAACGTTGCAAAGTTGCCTGTACACCACGAGTTACCGCATAGTGTTCTTCACCAATCACGTTCGGATCAATTTGACGGCTGGTTGAGTCCAATGGGTCCACTGCAGGATAAATACCCAATGACGCAATGTCACGGCTCAATACCACGGTCGCATCCAAGTGACCGAAAGTAGTCGCTGGTGATGGATCAGTCAAGTCATCCGCTGGTACGTATACGGCTTGGACTGAAGTAATTGAGCCTTTTTTAGTCGACGTAATGCGTTCTTGCAAACGACCCATTTCTTCCGCCAATGTTGGTTGATACCCTACCGCAGAAGGCATACGACCCAACAACGCAGATACTTCGGTACCCGCCAAGGTAAAGCGATAAATATTATCAACGAAGAACAGTACATCGCGACCTTCATCACGGAAGTATTCAGCCATCGTCAAGCCCGTCAAGGCCACGCGCAAACGGTTTCCTGGAGGTTCATTCATTTGACCGTACACGAGAGACACTTTGTCCAATACATTTGAGTCTTTCATTTCGTGGTAGAAGTCATTACCCTCACGAGTACGTTCGCCTACACCCGCAAACACAGAGAAACCACCGTGTTGTTTCGCGATGTTGTTAATCAATTCCATCATGTTGACGGTTTTACCCACACCCGCACCACCGAACAGACCGACTTTACCACCCTTGGCGAATGGACAAATCAAGTCAATCACTTTAATGCCTGTTTCGAGCAATTCAGTTGAAGGGCTCAATTCATCAAATTGTGGTGCCAAACGGTGAATAGACCATTTTTCATCAGTAACCACTGGGCCCGCTTCGTCAATTGGGTTGCCCAATACGTCCATAATTCGACCCAAGGTGCCTGCACCCACAGGTACAGAGATTGGATGACCTGTGTTTTTCACAGTCACACCGCGACGCAAGCCGTCAGAAGAACCCAAACAAATGGTACGGACAATGCCGTCCCCCAATTGTTGTTGTACTTCCAATGTCAACTCAGAGCCATCCATGACCAGCGCGTCATAAATTTTCGGCATGTTATCACGCGGAAATTCTACGTCAATGACCGCACCAATACACTGAACAATTTTACCTTCTACCATTATTTCACTCTCAATCATGAATTAACTAAAATTCTTCGTGACAACGCACCCGATTACTGTGCAATAGCCACACCACATGCTACTTTCCAAAAGTCCTGCAACTCTTGGCATCTTTTACCTGCCTCAGTTGCTGACAATACACGCATCTGCTCTTCCAAAACCGCCATCATACGTTCTCGACTGGCTTGAGACAGCCGACTGGTCGGACATGAATCAAAGGTTTTGATCAATGGCGCACAATCAGACTTTAATTGGTACTGCGTGTTTTGCTTCAATTCTTGGGTATTTTTTGAAACCTGCTGGTGGTCAGAACAACTGCCCAGCAATATCACCAAAAACCACCCGCTCAACACCACCCAAACACTTAAATTTGACATTGAGCCTTCATCTTTGTGGTGGTTATACCGCCGCCGCGCCACCAACAATTTCCGACAATTCTTTGGTAATTGCCGCCTGACGTGACTTGTTATACACCAGTTGCAATTCACCGATGACGTTTTTGGCATTGTCAGAAGCCGCTTTCATCGCCACCATACGTGCTGATTGCTCAGATGCGATGTTTTCAGCGACTGCTTGATAAACCAAGGCTTCCACGTAACGAACCAGCAACTCATCGACAACGGTTTCAGCCGAAGGCTCGTACAAGTAATCCCACGAGTAGGCGCGTTTTTCTTCTTCAGACTGTGTCAAAGACGATTTGGGCAACGGAATCAATTGCATCACCACGGGTTCTTGCTTCATGGTGTTGACAAATTGGGTGTATGCCAAATAAACCGCATCAATTTCGCCTGCCAAATAAGCATCAATTTGAACTTTCACCGCACCGATGAGCTCATCCATATGAGGCACATCACCGATGTGAGTGGATTCAGACACAATGTTCGCACCGATACGATTCAAAAAGCCCAAGCCTTTGTTACCAATCGCTGTGGTTTGTACTTTTTTGCCCGAATCCGTCCATTCTTTCATTTGCGCAGTGGCTGCACGCAAAACATTGGTGTTCATACCGCCACACAGGCCTTTGTCTGTAGTCACCAGAATTAAACCGACATTTTGCAGTGCGCGCTCAATCAAGAAAGGATGTTGGTACTCGGAGTTCGCTCCACTCATGTGTGCAGCGATATTGCGCACTTTGTCTGCATACGGGCGAGCCGCCCGCATGCGGTCTTGAGCTTTACGCATTTTTGAAGCGGCGACCATTTCCATGGCTTTGGTGATTTTGCGCGTATTTTGTACGCTCTTAATCTTACCGCGAATTTCTTTCATGCTCGGCATGGTTCGTCCTCAAGTGTTTAGAATGCCGCGACTTGTTTGTACGCTTTAATCGCGTCGTTTAAAGCCACTTCATCGTCTTTTGAAACCTCTTTAGTTGATTCAATACGATCAATCAATGCACCATGACTGGTTTTCAAGAAGTCCAACATGCCTTTTTCAAATGACAACACATCTTTTACTTCAACATCATCCAAGTAACCGTTGTTGGCCGCGAACAACGACGCAGACATTTCCCAAACTTGCAATGGTTTGTACTGTTGTTGTTTCAACAATTCAGTGACGCGACGACCACGCTCCAGTTGTTTGCGGGTCGCTTCATCCAAGTCAGATGCGAATTGTGCAAACGCAGCCAATTCACGATATTGCGCCAAGTCGGTACGAATACCGCCAGAGAGTTTTTTCACCGCTTTGGTTTGCGCTGCACCACCCACGCGAGATACCGAAATACCTGCGTTAATCGCTGGACGAATGCCCGCGTTGAACAAGTCAGTTTCCAAGAAAATTTGACCGTCGGTAATCGAAATCACGTTGGTTGGGACGAATGCGGTTACGTCACCCGCTTGAGTTTCAATCACTGGTAATGCAGTCAATGAGCCTGTTTTGCCTTTAACTTCGCCGTTGGTGAATTTTTCTACGTAGTCCTCATTTACGCGCGCTGCACGTTCGAGCAAACGGCTGTGGAGGTAAAATACGTCACCTGGGTAGGCTTCACGTCCTGGAGGACGACGCAATAACAATGAAATTTGACGATATGCCCAAGCTTGTTTGGTCAAGTCATCATAAATAATCAAAGCATCTTCACCACGATCGCGGAAGTATTCACCCATGGTACAGCCCGCATATGGCGCGAGGTACTGCATCGCAGCAGAATCAGAAGCTGAAGCTGCAACGATGGTGGTGTATTCCATTGCGCCGTGCTCTTCGAGTTTGCGCAATACGTTCATGATGGACGAGGCTTTTTGACCAATCGCCACATAGATACATTTGAGGTTTTTGCCTTTTTGGTTGATGATGGTGTCCACTGCAACCGCTGTTTTACCTGTTTGACGGTCACCAATAATCAATTCACGTTGACCACGACCAACTGGAACCATCGCGTCAATCGCTTTCAAACCTGTTTGTACAGGCTGATCCACCGATTTACGCCAAATCACACCAGGTGCGACTTTTTCAATCACGTCGGTGAGTTTCGCATTGATTGGACCTTTGCCATCAATCGGCGCGCCCAATGCGTCGACCACACGACCCAACAATTCTGGACCGACGGGTACTTCCAAAATACGACCCGTACATTTAACGATGTCGCCTTCAGAAATAGATTCGTATTCACCCAATACAACCGAGCCCACCGAGTCACGCTCCAAGTTCAATGCCAAACCAAAGATGTTGCCCGGAAATTCCAACATCTCACCTTGCATCACGTCCGCCAAACCGTGGATGCGGCAAATACCGTCCGTTACAGAAACAACCGTGCCTTGCGTGCGCAAGTTTGCAGAGTCGTCTACACCTTGAATTCGATTCTTAATCAATTCACTGATTTCAGAAGGGTTCAGTTGCATGCTATTGCTCCAAATTTATTCACTGCCACTGACCAACACGGTCAATGGATCAAATCCTGTTTTGTACGCTCAACACGTAATGTATTAAGCTGTCAAAGCAGATTGCATACGTGCCAATTTCGCACGTACAGACATATCCAATACTTCATCACCTACAGTCACGCAAAAGCCACCAATTAAGCTTTCATCCACCGAAACTTCAGGTTTGAGTTTTTTGCCCAGTTTTTTCTCTAAGGCCGCTACCAGTTCTTGTAACTGTGCATCGTTCATTGCATACGCGGTAACGATGTGTGCATCGGCCGAGCCTTCGAAAGCGTTTTTGTGAGCCACGAAAGCTTCATAAACCGCTGGCAACGCATCCACTCTTGACTGTTCAATCATGGTGCGCAAGAAGTTTTTTTGGGAATCAGAAACGGGCTTTGCAGCCTCATCAAACAAAGATGCCAATTGGCTTTTGGCAACTTTGGGATTTTGTGCCAATTGGCGCACATCTTCGTTGGATGCCAAGGTTGCAGCCGCTTCCAAGAAAACCGCCCAACCTGCCAAATTGCCTTCACCCTTAGCCACGTCAAAAGCCGCTTGTGCGTACGGGCGAGCAATGGTTCCTATTTCAGCCATATTCTTACCCGCCTTTACAGTTGCGCTTTGTATTGTGCCAACAAGTCCGCATGATTCTCTGCATTGATTTCTCGACCCAGAATTTTTTCCGCACCTGATACCACTAAACTTGCCATTTGGTCACGCAAAGCTTCTTTTGCGCGAACAATTTCTTGAGCCGCATCTGCCTGAGCTTGCGCGAGAATTCGTTGAGCCGACTCACTTGCATCTACTTTGGCTTGTGCTTCAAGAGCTTGAGCACGTTTTTCAGCTTCGGTGACAATATTTTGCGCGTGTTCACGTGCTTCACGCTCAAAACCAACCGATTGCTGTTTTGCAGCTTCCAAAGCCTTATTACCTTGCTCAGCAGCAGCCAAGCCAGCCGCGATTTTTTCACGACGCTCATCAATCGCCTTAATCATTGGCGGCCAAATGAATTTCATTGTAACCCAAGCCAATGTAAAGAAAACCAATGTTTGAATTATTAATGTTGCATTGATATTCACGACATTATTCCTTTATTGAAACACTTGGTTTAGCGCCAAGTGCTAAGACATTTGCCGCTAAACGATCAATCAATATGAACACAATTCATTGATCAATTTTTGCGGCGCTCAATCATCTATTGGATAGATTGATTAGCCTTTGAAAGGATTTGCAAACGCAAACATCATGGCGATACCGACACCAATCAAGAATGCCGCGTCAATCAAACCAGCCAACAAGAACATTTTGGTTTGCAATTTATCCATCAATTCAGGTTGACGAGCTGATGCTTCAATGTATTTGCCACCCATCAATGCGATACCGAGACAAGCACCAATAGCGCCCAAACCGATGATCAGACCACATGCCAAAGCTACGAAACCAACTGCACTCATTACTTACTCCTTTAATTTAAAAAAAGAACCACTCAAACCACTCAACTTGATGCAAGGTGTTTCCAGCCAAGCATCAAATCAACTTAACAATCAAACAGATAAAAACTCCCGACCCGTTTAATCAATGTGCTTCATGCGCTTGACCCAAGTACACCAAAGTCAGCATCATAAAAATAAACGCTTGCAACAAAATCACCAAGATGTGGAAAATTGCCCAGATAGAGCCAGCCAGCCAGTGACCAATACCCAAACCGATACTCATCCCCAAACTGCTAGAACTCCACGCAGCACCCATCATGGCAATCAACAAGAAAATCAACTCACCTGCGAACATATTACCAAATAACCGCATGCCCAATGAGACTGATTTTGCTAAAAATTCAATCACATTCAAAACAAAGTTAGGCAACCACAACAATGGGTTAGACCCGAACGGCGCAGTGAACAATTCATGCACAAAACCGCCAGCGCCTTTAATTTTGAAGCTGTAATACAACATTAAAATCAGAATGCCAAAAGCCATGCCAATGGGGCCATTGATGTCGGCTGTCGGTACAACGCGTGTGTATGGGATGTCCAAATGTAACCATTGAATGGTTTTGCCAATCAAATCCACTGGCAACAAGTCCAGCGTATTCATAAACACCACCCAAAAGAAAACGGTTAAGGCCAATGGCGCAATAAAAGTGCGGTCACCGTGCACAATTCCTTTTGACTGCTCATCAACCATTTGTACCAAAGATTCGACAGCCGCTTGGGTGCGAGAAGGCACATCAGAAGTCACTTTGCGTGCAACCAACCACAGCAACAACAAACCGAGCAAACCAGAAAACAAGGAAAAAACGATGGTATCAACGTTAATCAATGAAAAGTCAACGATGTTTTCTTGCTTGACAGCGAAGTTACCCACACCATGTGTGAGCGCGCTAAAGAAGTCTTTAACAGGTACTGACAGATTGGTCAAATGGTGAACGATATATTCTTGAGCATTTGCGGGAGCCCCATGACCACCTCCGTGACCAGTCGCCACCATTTCTGCTGCACCTTGAACCGCACCATGTGCTGCACCAGCCACTTCTTTTGCTACCTCTGAAGACATAATTCCCTCTTATTCTTTAACTGTGCCCAACAATCCAAAATTATGTGCCTTAAGCACAATAATCAGTACCACCCAATATACCAAGGGCTGTACTTGTAATCCGTATCGCCACCAAACCAGTGACGCAGCAATCAAAGCCACTGCAATTTTAATGCCTTCGCCCACAAAAAAACGATATTCTGCGGGCTTGGGTGCGATGGCCAAATAGGTTGCAAAAATAGCATTGGGTAATATGGCAATTAAAGCCGCAATTACTGCCGACCAAGTCGCAGCCCAACCAAAAAAAGCCGCCACTGCCACGCAAATGACTCCAGCGATGAATTGCAAAAGTACTGCAAACCCCATAAAGACCTCAATCCATCTGCACGTGTTGTTTGACCAACACCAAGATTATCTCGCCATTTTGCGGCACGACGCTTACTGTATGCTTGCAAACACACAAAAAACCAGCATCTTTGCAGATGTTGCTACAAAATCCCTACAATTTTACAGATGGATGCCATGACTGTCAATGCAGAACATCCGAAACAGACCGACATTGTTTCGTTTTGTACGCCAATTTTTTGTGTCAGGTTTGTTTTTAATCATCGATGGTCAAAAAATAATCGATTTTTGAATGAGTTGTTTGATTTTAGCGTACGAACAGGGTGTTATGACACTTTCTCCACATCCATTAGTGCACGTCGATACTGTATGGCTTGTGCAACATGTGTGGCGTTGATGTGTTCTACACCCTCCAAATCTGCCACTGTGCGCGCCACCCGCAAGACCCGATGATACACTCGAGCCGACCAATTCAGTTGCGTCATGGCTTTTGCCAAAACAGCCCGTCCGCGCTCATCGGGCGTGGCGTATTGATCAGTTTGCTTCACCGATAGACGTGCGTTTACACAAGCTTGACGTGCGATTTGTCTCATGAAGGCGCGCTGAACACGTTCGGCAACCACCACGCTGGACTCGCCCGAAGGCAGTTGATCTAAATCACTTGAATCCACTGCGGGCACTTCAATTTGCATGTCAATGCGATTTAAAAAAGGCCCTGATAAACGTGATTGATAGCGTATGATTTGGTCGGGCGTGCAACGGCAGGTTTTTTTGGTGTGCCCCAAGTAACCACAAGGACATGGGTTCATTGCGGCGATCAACTGAAATGCTGCAGGGTAGGTGGTTTGCCGCGCAGCGCGCGAAATATGAATTTCGCCTGATTCCAAAGGTTCGCGCAAAACTTCTAAAACCTTTCGGCCAAATTCAGGCAGTTCATCTAAAAATAGCACGCCCCTATGGGCAAGCGAGATTTCGCCAGGACGTGGTGTTGAGCCACTGTGATATACTGAAATAAATGCGACAGCCGTCTAATAGAATCAAAGAGTTAAGCCCATTTTCACAAAAATTAATGCGATACAATTAACAAAATTAACTGCGACAAGGTATGAAATGAATACAAATAACTGCGACAAAGTTCAAATACCTCATCAAACTAGAAGAATCAAACCCACGCGGCGTAGTGTTTCTGGCTCTTTCGCGTTCCGTAAACAGACGGCAATACCCTTTGAATCAACTCTTGAACGCGATTTCCTTATCCGCAAATCATTCAGTCCACTTGTTGTGGATATTATCCCACAACCCGTACAACTGGAATATACGACAAAAAATGGGCGAGCATACCGTTATACCCCAGATTTTTTAGTTTATTTTCGCTCTGGCAATTATGCTGATGAGGCAGAATTGAAACCACTCCTTGTTGAAGTGAAATATCGTGATGAATTGCGCGAAAAATGGCCAGACTTGCGACTCAAGTTTAAGACCGCGCTTAAATACGCAAAAGAACAAGGTTGGGAGTTTCGGATATACGATGAAACACGTATCCGAGATCAAGTTTTGGCGAATATTGTGGCACTAAAACGTTACAAAAATATGGCATTTCCACCAGAAGAAACTGCTGCCATACTCAATCATTTAACTATCGTTGGCCAAGCTCCATTTTCTCAGTTAGTTGCAAGTCAATTCGTAGGTAAATGGGACACAGCCACTGGTATTGCGCATATTTGGCATCTTGTTGCATCGGGTTTAATCGAATGTGATATGACAATTCCCTTATCAAATAACACTGTCGTATGGAGAAGCATTTATGGCCAAATATAATCCTGATGAGAGCGGGTTGGTACTCAATCGCCAAAAACTCACTCTGGACATTGGCAATTTAATCAAACATGACAACATCATTTACAAAGTGGTTGAGATTCTTGACTTCAATACTCTTGTTGGAACAGATGTAGATTCTGGTCGTAGCAAAGCACTGCGCATTAATGAGTTGTCCCCTGTCACTACAGCCACTGATGAGTTACGGGCCGTGGCCAATTTAGACACCAACAGTATAGAAGATGCGGATTGGGTATTGGCCAACCAAAGATATGAGGCTATTAAACCACTATTAGCGAACAATGGCGGACGTGAAGCAGTAAATCAACGAGCCATTGAAGTCGGTGTCAATCCTGCAACGCTTTACCGTTGGTTGAAGCGATATACAAGCTTAGAACTTGTCTCAGCACTCATTCCAAAGCAAAGGGGGTGGAGAGAAGGAAGTAGCCGAATATCAGACCATGCAGAAGCCTTGATTAAAGAGGTCATTAACGATACATATCTTACGAAGCAGCGTTCAACTGCGCAAAAGGTTATTATCGAGGTTAAACGAAGATGTTTAGCCCGTGGTATCGAGGCTCCCCATCCGAATACTATTCGTGCTCGCATCAACGCTATAAGTGAGCGACACGTTCTCCGTGGCCGAGGTTATAGAGAGAAGGCTATCAATAAATTCATGCCCGCAGCGGGTCATTTTCCTGAAACCTCTTACCCTTTAGAAGTCGTTCAGATTGACCACACGCCTGTTGATATTATTTTGGTGGATGACATACACCGCCGACCTATTGGTCGCCCTTACATCACTCTTGCTATTGATATTCACACACGCATGATTGTTGGCTATTATCTGTCGTTCGATCCACCAAGTGTAACTTCGGTTGCAATGTGTGTTGCTCACGCAGTATTGCCGAAAGATGAATGGTTAGCACTGCATAATGTTGAAGCTTCGTGGGATGTATGGGGCATGATGACGACTATTCACGTCGATAATGGTGCGGATTTTCAGTCGAACTCACTCAAACAATCATGCTTAATGCACGGCATCAACTTGGAGTACCGCCCAGTGAAGCAGCCGAGATATGGCGGCCATATTGAACGACTGATTGGTACTTTTGCTCAGGAAATTCATGATTTACCAGGCACTACCTTTTCGTCTGTCGCGCAACGTGATGGGTATGACTCTGAAAAACATGCCGCCCTAACCAAATCAGAGTTTGAATCACTTTTGGTGGAGTTGATTTGTAATGTTTATCACAAACGTCTTCACACGACTATTGGCATGACGCCAGAGCGTAAATGGGAAATCGGCTTGTTTGGTAACGCAACAACCGTCGGTCATGGTTTACCACCACGTCCAGTGAATCGAATGTCACTTTTGTTGGATTTCTTACCAAGTTTTTCTCGAACCGTACAACAAACAGGTGTTGAGGTTAATGGGCTACGATATTATTCGGATGTCCTGCGCGGCTGGATTAGCGCGACTGAGCCCGATGATAAATCTACAAAACGTAAATTCATTTTTCGACAAGATCCACGCGATATTAGTTCAATCTGGTTTTACGATCCCGATGTGAAAGAATACTATCAAATTCCATTTGCCAATCTATCTTTACCTTCTATGAGTATTTGGGAGTATCAACAGGCTCGAACTGAAGCCAAAAAAGAAGGGATGAAATCGGTGGATGAGCACCAAGTATTGAGGGCTCTCACTGATATTCGTAATAAGGTTGATGAATCAAAGGCAAAAACCAAAAAAGCACGTCGCCAGTATCAACGTAGAGTGGAACACGAAAAAGGAATTTCACCTGCGAATGTCCCAGCACCGCAGATAAATCAAACCCAACCCGTTACTCGTAATAAGTTGCCAATACCAAATTCAAACTTATTGCTTGAGGATGATATTGAACCATTTAGCGATATTTCATAGAGGTCACTGTGAATACAACAAACCATACAGAACGCAGCCATTTACACCCAGACCTTTTAGCTGTTATTGATATGCCTGCCCAAGATCGAATTCGAATGATGGACAGTCCACGCTGGATAGGCTATTCGCGTGCTACGGAAGTCATGGATTTTCTACAAGGCTTGCTTATAAAACCTCAGCGACCACGGATGCCTAATTTATTACTTATTGGTGATTCCAATAATGGCAAAACAACCCTTATCAGGCATTTTGTGGAAGTCTGTGGCCAAGGTTATGTTGATGAAAACAGTGAACCCGTTAAGCCAATTATTTTGGCTGAAGCACCACCGACAGCCGATGAAAAAGCATTGTACATTTCCATATTGGAACGCTTCTGGACCCCCTACCGAGCAACAGACCCAGTAACCAAATTACGCTTTCAACTGATTCATTTAATGCGTGCTTGTCATGTTCGCATGCTGATCATCGATGAATTACATTCGCTATTGGCTGGTACCGCACAAAAGCAACGTGAGGTGATGAATGCGCTTAAAAACCTCTGTAATGAGTTGTGTATCCCAATAGTCGGCGTTGGCACCAGCGAGGCAGTACGTGTCCTACACACAGACCCACAACACGCCAGCCGCTTTGAAGTTGCACGACTACCATCATGGAGTTTAGATAAAGAGTTTCAACGGCTACTTGCCAGTTTTGAGAGGATTTTACCGCTTCAACAACCTTCAAAATTGCACGCACCAGAACTCGCAATGAGACTTCACGCAATTTCTGAGGGAAATATTGGCAATCTACATCGGTTGTTAATTGAATGTGCAACTGAAGCCATCAACAGCGGCGAAGAAAGAATTACTTTACCAATCATTGAGAAAAACAAATGGGTACAACCTACTCGTGGCATCAGGGAGTTGTTCGGTTAAAGTCAAAATGGGCTGTACCGACATCTTTACTACCAGATGAAATATTTTCATCATGGTTGGTCAGGGTTGCGTTTGCTAATGGTCTTGAGCCTATGGCTTTAACTGGTTCATTATGGGCAAAATCACGCTTATGGACGATTGATATTGATCGCCATTTGTCTCAACATCAAATTACCACTATTGCCGAGTGTAGCGGCATGAATCAGCAACAAATATACATGTCGCTACTTCCCAGTATCATTGATAAATACACACCCAATGTCGAAACTAAAGAACCCGCAATTGCACCGTGGATACTGGCTTTAGGCTCCAGAAATCGAAAACGGTACGGTGGGATGCAATATTGCCCAAAGTGTTTAGCCGAAGATGAAATTCCTTATTTTCGTATTAATTGGCGATTTGCTTGGCACACTTGCTGTCTAAAACACTCGTGCGTATTGCTGGATAGATGCCCACATTGCAAGTCCGCTATCCAATTCCACAAACGAACCTATCAAACACCCTCTATGAGGCACTGCGCGGTTTGTAAAGGGGATTTAATCGAGAACGATCTGCAAATCGCGCCGAATCTTGCCATGCAGTTACAGGATACTGCCGATCAAGTTCTGCTGTTGGGTGATACATCCAAGTCTGTGGATTATTTTCTTCGGCTAAGGGTGTTTGAGTTGCTTGTTCGACGTTATTTATTGAATAACCATCAAGCGATCAACAAACTTTGCAATTTCGTTGGGCTTCATTCCCGCGATGATTTTCAATTCACACCATTGGGGTTCACATTTGAGATACTAAGTACGGAAGAACGACTTTTTTATTTGGATATGGTTCAGACGTTCATGGGGCTTTCAGATGACAATTTAACTAATCATTTGATGTCAGCGGGTCTCACGCAACAATCACTATGCCCATCCCCAATTGTGATCCCTGAATCTTTGCAACATATTTTCAATCAACTTCCCAATTCGCAACGTAAAGCAAAACGAGTTAGGTCATCTGCTAAATCGTTTGAGATACCGCCGCCAAGAAGCGAAAAACAGGTGATGCGTACCTTTGAAAGACTTAAACGCAAAATAAGGGCTCTTTAGGATGGAGGCCTCAACAATCAAGCGCTGTGACAATTGCGGCAGAATAACCGAAAAGTTTTGGCGTCGTTACAAAGGAATGTCATTTTGCGGGACTTGTTATAACCGTGAGTTTAAACCCTGTGCCTGCCACTCTTGTGGCAAAGTAATGAGGGCTCACAAAAGCGAACACAAACCCAAATGCTCTTCATGTCTTAGGTTGTCGCCATGTATCCGCTGCGGAAAAATAGCCAAACGTTTGGGCGCTATCACAGAGTATGGCAATGTGTGTCCATCGTGCCGTCACTACTTCCAAGAACCGAAAACATGCGCCAATTGCGGTAAATTGACTACGAGGTTATCCAAGAGCAAACCGATGGGGTTTGAGAAACCAGTGTGTGATAAATGTTTTTTCTCATACCGTGCCACATGCTCATCTTGCGGTAGACACAGAAAACTGACTCAAGCCGAAGATGGGAAGCATTATTGCAAACTGTGCTCAGAAAAAGGGACGCATAACTGCAAACAATGCTCTCAGATTATGCCTGCGGGTTACGGTTCTGTATGCCAAAATTGCTACTATGAGAACCTATTCAACAAGAGAGTAGTCACCTGTTTGGCTGGACTTAACAATAAATTCTATTCTGATTTATTTCTTGAGTTTAGTGTGTGGCTTAAGAACGATGTTGGCACACACAAAGCCGCCATAACTTTAAACAAGAGTTTTCCGTTCTTTTATTTTCTCAATCTGAATTTCCCCAATAAAGTGCCCAGTTACAACGAGTTGATTGTCCATCACGGGGAGATTAATATGCGCATAAATTCATTCCCGATCAGTTTCCTTTGTGAAACCCAACGAATGCGCATAACTCACAAGGAGAAAGATGCGGCGGCGAACAGGAGAACAATTGAAAAAATGTTGGCATCAAAAACTGGTATACCTGCTCTTGACAAATTAATATTTGATTACTATCAGCATCTAATGAAGAAACTCGCCAATAACAAGACCACACTGCGTTCAATTCGGTTAGCGATGTCTCCCGCGATTGCATTTGTAGAAAAAGTTGCTGCCTCAGGCAAAATGGAAGTTGAACAAATTGCACTAAATCAATATTTAGCGAAAAAACCTGGGCAATATTCAGCCCTCATAGGGTTCGTGTTATTTTGTAATGGTCGCGGACTTAAGGTTGAAATGCCAAATAAAGCCACTCTCTCTCAAGTCAACAACCGTGCAGAATTTGAGCGTTTGCTTATTCAGCACATTAAAAAAGGAGATGATTTACTTACCAATATTAAATTTAGGATAGTTGCATTGGCTTATTTTCATGGGGTTTCTCCGCACTTGTCTAAATCTATCGTGAAACAAGGGACAGTGTTTAAATCATCCGATGGAATATCCATTGATATTAATGGGGTAATTTATCTAATACCAAATTTATTGAACACTATGCAATTACGCGGTAAAGACAAGTTGAAAATCGAGGAAATATGAGCGTTGACAATATTTTTATGTTTTGTTGGTTGAGGCGTTATCTTTTAGCACTGCTAAATACACTTTGCTCACCTTTTAAGCGATTTAGTCAAGCGAAATTTAATATTTTAGGTGTAAAATGAGGTTACTAATTATGTGTATACGCAATCGAGTGGTTAATTTCTTTACCAAGGTATTAGGTGAGGTACTACTAAACCTCACAATAAAGCGCAAACATTAACAATTTTTTGCGCACAGGGAAAGCCAAAAATGAAACATACAACCACAAAAATTTCAGATGTTGCAAATTATGTTATTGCGTTTTTTCAAGAAAGAGAAGACCCGATAACGCATTTAAAATTGCAAAAATTACTTTATTATATTCAAGGATGGCACCTTGGAATTTTAGGTTCCCCTGCTTTTGAAGAAAATTTTCAAGCCTGGATTCATGGTCCCGTTGCCCCATCTATTTATGAAAAATATAAATCTAATAAATGGAATCCTATAATTGAACCAGTTGATGAAGTCCATTTACATGGTGATTTAAAAGAAATTACGGACATCGTTCTTGAAGTCTTTGGGGGTGATACAGGATGGTCTTTGGAAATGAGAACTCACAGCGAATCCCCATGGATTGAAGCGAGGGGCGGCATACCCGCAGATGAGTCGTCAACTAATGTAATTACCCAAAATTCTATGCTTCAATTTTTCAAAAAACTTTCTGAAAATGGCGAAAAAAAATAATACGTCCCTAAGAGATCGAATTAAGAAAAGTGATAATAACTTTGTTCGCCAGGACACGAAAGGTATTCACAAGACCAACAACATCTCAGACAAATTAATTAGATTTTCATTTAGACATTTTAAGATTACTGAGAAATTTTGCTTACCCAAAATTAATGTTGATAATTATTTGGAAACATTGATTATTCGATTGCAGGCTGTATCATCGTTGACCATAAAAGAATTCCTTCAACCTTCTAAGACGCTTAGGAATCATCCTCATGATTGGACTACGACAACCGAGCCAAATGGATATAATCTTGGAGGTCAACTTGATGAATTGGAAGGTTGGCAATTTTGTTTAAGTTCAAATGAGCACGGTAGAGTACATGGGATATTAATTGATGATGTTTTTTACGTTGTTTGGTTAGATGTTAATCATCTGTTATACCCTAAAAATAAAACCAAATAACAAACTGCATAATCGCATGATGTGCCCCACCTAATCGCATTGTCACCCCCCCCAATCGCACGAGATGCGCAAGGGTTTTTAAATTTTTAAAGGCCATTTAAGGAACTTTTATCGACGCATTAAACCATCGGTTTTGGTACTTTAGATGATATCGCTAATCTACAATCTGCCACATTTTCAGGCCAATCGAATTATTTGGATGGATTTGTGTCACATGTGACAAACCCATTTTACATAAAACCCTTCAAACTGAAAAAAATTGATTGTCTAAATCGGACTGTCAAACCAGTAATTACCAAGTAGGGTCAATTACACCCGCAACAACTCCCCAAACCGCCCCGTATAACAAGGACTGAGTTCTCCCTACGCATTTTCCAGTTGCTCGATAGCATCACTGTGCCTTGATTGGCTAAGTGCTGGTGATGGTCTTGTGGTAGTAGAGGATGCCCTTCAGTGGACACTATGTTTTTATCACATCCTTCACATTTATAGATTCCACTATAGGGTGATCTGCCCTCGATTTGACGGACACCTATTAACGTAAACAAGAGGTGTCAAATGAAACGCAATCAATACGATGAGTCATTCAAATCAGAAGCAGTCAAATTGGCTTTATCAGGGGAATTAAGTTACGCTGAAATAG
>JAJTAZ010000018.1 GCA_021287185.1 Burkholderiales bacterium
GGTTGTATACCATGCCATCGGCTAAACTGAGTTGGGTGAGGTGCTTGATGCTCATGTTCGTTTCTTGGTGTGTGTCGTTGGGTTGTGCGTATTATCTCATATCGGATGGGGTTTAATTAGTAGGGGTGCAAAGGTTTCATATCGGCAAATCGCTCGTACCAACGCACATCTTTGTGGTGGTACGTGTGGCGTGCATTGATACTTTGTGCAAGGGTTTCATCTGTCCCCTCTAAAATAACGACAAACGAAAAATCGGCTTGTGCCCAATCTTCAGCGGTCATACCATAAAGCGGACTGTTTTTATTGATTGGATGCATAATCGTCCAATTCAGAACGAACAACGGATTGGATTTGTGCCGCAAGGTCAATTCTGTGAAGCGACGGAAACTGTGCCCTTCTGCATTGATTTCTGTGCGCACCAGCCAAAGTTTGGCTTGTGCACCATTGATGTGGTTATGGCGCTCATTGGCAACCCGCGTCATCCACATCATTTGCCCTTCGTGTCGTCCAACGACTGCATTTTTGGCAAAAATGATGCGCGCGCTCGGACGCGCAAAACGCGCAAAAACCAGACCCGTAATCACCGCCGAGAACAACAATCCCGTAAATGACTCGACCATGGCAATGGTGTGTGCGTAAAAACTGACGGGATGCATATTGCCATAGCCCACTGTAGCAAAGGTTTCCACCGAAAAAAAGAATACAAACCACGGTTTGCCCACGGGAATATTGGAGATGCCCTCTATTTTAAAGGCATACAGGGTGGCGAACACCAAATTCACACTGAAGAAAAAAATCGCCGACCACAAGATAAAACGCCACCACGAACTGGTCATGCTCGCGTGATAAAAGTCCTGCCACATCGATTGACGTTTGGTCAAAGCCAGCACTTCTCGATTGGCGACTTTGAGTCGGCTCAATTGATACTCACCTTGAACTGCCGTATGGGTTGGTTGTGGTTGTGCTTCTGTCGAGGCTGAGTGGGTTTGAGGTGTGTTTTGCGGTGGTGAAAAGCTCGCATCATTGCGCCGAGAGTTGACCCGTGGCGAAGTGGGAAAACGTTTCGCCCCGTTGTCTGGTGTTGTTTCGTGGTGTTTATTTGGGTTAAATTGCGTCATGGTGATATAAAAAAGGCAGTCTTTACAGACTGCCTTTTTGCTTGTACGTCACAATACAGCAGTCAACCACATGATTACATGTTGTTAATCATTTCTTGACCAAATTGTGAGCAAGACACTTGAGTCGCACCTTCCATTAAACGTGCAAAGTCATAAGTGACTTTTTTCGCATCGATGGATTTGGCCATACTCGCCAAAATCAAGTCCGCTGCTTCCACCCAGCCCATGTGGCGCAACATCATTTCCGCCGACAAGATTTCTGAACCTGGGTTCACATAGTCTTTACCCGCATATTTAGGCGCAGTACCGTGGGTTGCTTCGAACATCGCCACAGTGTCTGATAAGTTTGCACCTGGAGCAATGCCAATCCCACCGACTTGCGCCGCCAATGCATCAGAAATATAATCGCCGTTCAAGTTCAAAGTCGCAATCACGTCATACTCGTTTGGACGCAAGAGGATTTGTTGCAAGAACGCGTCGGCAATCGAGTCTTTAATCACGATGTCACCGTGTGGGGCTTTAACCACCATCCAAGGACCACCGTCCAAATACTCTGCACCAAACTCTTGTTCCGCCACTTCATAAGCGGTTTTCGCAAACAAACCTTCGGTGAATTTCATGATATTGCCTTTGTGGACAATGGTCACCGATGAGCGTTTATTGTCAATCGCGTACTGAATCGCTTTGCGTACCAAACGCGTTGTGCCTTCAATCGACACAGGTTTGACACCAATGCCTGAAGTTTCTGGGAAACGAATTTTGGTCACGCCCATCTCTTCGAGCAAGAATTTAATCACTTTTTGTGCTTTTTCAGATTTGGCTTCCCATTCCACGCCTGCGTAGATGTCTTCAGAGTTTTCACGGAAAATCACCATATCGATTTTTTCTGGATGCTTCACAGGTGACGGCACACCAGTGAAGTATTGTACAGGACGCAAGCACACATACAAATCGAGTTCTTGACGCAAAGCCACGTTCAAAGAACGGATACCGCCACCAATCGGCGTGGTCAATGGCCCTTTGATGGAAACCACATAATCACGTAAAATTTCCATGGTTTCAGCAGGCAACCACACATCTGGGCCGTAAATTTTGGTCGATTTTTCACCTGCATAAATTTCCATCCAGTGAATTTTGCGTTCACCGTTATAGGCTTTTGCCACGGCCGCATCCACCACTTTGAGCATCACAGGGGTAATGTCAAAACCTGTACCATCACCTTCGATATAAGGGATAATTGGGTTGTTCGGTACATTTAAACTAAAATCTGCGTTGACTGTAATTTTTTCGCCACCTGCGGGAATTTGAACGTGCTGGTACATAACTGCTCCTGTTGGTTGATGATGGATGACATCCTTTGGGATTCAATGGTGTTTTGGCCGCTTTTTGAGGGGTGAACACCATTGAAATTTAAGTCTTGTATAAGACTGATGCAAGCCGCATTATGCCTGATTTTTTTTGTGGATGCACCCCATTTAGGTGCAAAATATCAATAATTTTTTGCCATTTATCAGGTACACCTGATGTTTTGCATGAATCTGCCTTGAGTTTTTAGATGATTGAAAGCGATTTGTATGCTGTTGTTGTTAAATAAACCTTTCGGCGTGATTTGCCAATTTTCGCCACACGACAAACACCCCACTTTAGCAGACCATGTGAGCGTACCCGCAGTGTATCCTGCGGGGCGATTGGATACCGATTCCGAGGGACTGGTTGTGCTGACCGACGATGGCCAACTCCAACATCAAATCGCCCATCCTTTGCACAAAAAAACGAAAGTCTATTGCGTCCAAGTCGAAGGCGAGCCTTCTGAGGATGCGTGTGCACAATTGCGCCAAGGCGTATTACTGAACGATGGCATGACTGCACCCTGCTCTGTCGAATCAATTGACGAACCTGAATGGCTGTGGCCACGCCGTCCACCCATACGCGAACGCAAAGCCATTCCCACCCATTGGCTAAAAATCACCTTAACCGAAGGACGCAACCGCCAAGTGCGACGCATGACTGCGGCAGTTGGTCGTCCCACTCTACGCTTAATTCGCACCCACGTTGGCGACTATAGCCTGTGGTCAACGCCCACGCAAACCTTACTTGAATTGGGGCATTGGCTGTATATTGATGACAAACCTTCTCCCCAAATGACCCAATCGCGGCAGATGAAGGTAAAATACCCAAGAACATTTAGTCAAAGACGCCCACGATGAACGACATAGAACCCCAACCCCATCGCGCCAGCAGCGTGTATTACGCCATCGGCAGTGCACCAGAACCCGCGCGCTTGCGCTTATCGGGCTTATACGCTGTGCATCGTAAGTGGTGTGATGCCGCTAACTCTAAAGACAATCATCAAGCCGTGACCACACTGAATTGGTGGCATCATGAATTGGAAGTCTGTCAAAAAGCACAAACCAGCCATCCCGCCCTACGCACCATGCAATCTGAACTATGGCGACCCGAATGCGCCAACGCTTTGCAACACCTCCTACATGGACACATGCACTGGCATCATCTGAATCGCGTGGAAAATTTAGAGCAGCTACAACCAACCATTGACGCCATCGGTGGCCAATTGGCAAATATTTGGTTGCTGATTTGCGGTTCAGAAGCCCCTGTGTCCTACATACAATCGGCGGGACGTGCTTTATGGTGGATAGACCAATTACGTCACTTGGGACACAATCTCTCGAACGAGCGTGTATGGATACCGATGCAATGGCTCAAAGAATGCGACCTGCCCGCACATATTTTATTAAATACAGACCTGCCCGCGGATGAGCGCGCACAGCGCTTGGCTTTGTTGGTTCAAAAAATCATTTCGCAAGCCAACGTCGAATGCCAAACCTACCACGAACAATATGCGTTATTGGATGACGATCAGACCAAACTTGTGCGCAGTTGGCATGTGTTGATGCAACTGCGCACCGATTTATTACACACCATTCGCACCGAACCAGAGGAATTGTTCAAAGGTTTAGTCAGTATTGCCCCTTTGCGCAAGTGGTGGCGCGTGGTGCGGACATAGTCATTGATAATTCTGTACCGTCGGTATTGTTATTGACCAATTTATTTCGCGTCACACCCACCGCAATACATCAACACTCAGAAAAATCACAATTTGTTTATCATCAGCGGTATTATTCTGATACAAATTTTTGTGATTATTCAATTGAGACTCCATGAGAAACCTCACACTCAGGCAAGTCCGCACCTTTATTAGTGTGGCAGAGCACTTGCATTTTCACCGCGCCGCGCAAGCGCTAAATCTAACTGCAGCGGCGGTCTCCTTACAAATCAAACAGTTAGAAGACGACATCGGGATGCCTTTGTTTGAACGTAAAGGCAAACACATTTCGTTGACTACCGCTGGCGAATATATGCTGGTCTATGCGCAACGCATGACGTCGGTGTTGCGCGAAGCACAAGATGTATTCTCACACATCAACCGCATCGAAGGTGGACGTTTGACTGTGGGTTTGGTGGGAACCGCTAAGTATTTTGTTCCGCACATTTTGTCAAGATTTCGAGCTGAGCATCCAAAAGTTGATATTTCACTTTTTTTGTCAAACCGCGAAGGACTGCTCAAAGCCTTGCAAGAGCACAAAGTGGATTTGGCCATCATGGGTTGTCCACCGCGTGAATTGTCTGCACGCGCCGAGCCTTTTGCTTTGCATCCTTTGGTTCTGGTCGCCTCTCCTTCACATCCTTTGGCACGACAAGGTAAACTGCCTGTATCGGCATTGGAGGGTGAGGATTTTATCATCCGCGAAATTGGCTCAGGTTGCCGCCGCGCGGTCGAGCAGTTTCTCTCAACCCATCCCATCAATCCACATATCACGATGGAAATCCCCAATAACGAAACCATCAAGCAGGCAGTTATAGCGGGTATGGGGATGAGCATCATGTCCTTGCATACCATCGGTTTAGAATTGCAAAACAATCTGCTCACCATCATTGATATGGAACATCTACCCATCATGCGTACTTGGCATGTGGTGCATTTACAATCAAAAGTCCTGTCATTGGCGGCGGAAGCCCTGCGTTACTATCTATTGGAACAAGGTGAAGCCTATTTTGCCAACGATGCGGTGTTTTCTCAGCACACATTCGCTGAACATTCGGCACAATTGATTGAAACTTCAAAAACCCTGACTTCCTTCACTAAATAAGATACTCGTTTCCATATTGTGTGTTAATTTTTTCTTAACATCATAGTAAATATAATTAACTATCTTTATCTCCAAAAAGAGTATTATCAAAACCGTAGGCATCTATGCGCATCCATGAAATGTAAATATCAAATATGAAGTAATGTATATCATTTATCGATAAAACGATGTCTTGCCCACTACTTTTAGGTCGCTCAATACCCAACAATCAGAAGTTAACTTTCGAGGTGAATTATGGAGACTTTTTACGACGTTATGAAACGACAAGGCATTTCACGCCGTAGTTTCTTAAAGTTTTGTTCGTTAACCACTGCGGCGTTGGGGCTAAACCCCAGTTTCGCACCACGCATCGCACACGCGATGGAAACCAAGCCTCGTATTCCTGTATTGTGGTTACATGGACTGGAATGCACCTGCTGCTCAGAATCATTTATCCGCTCAGCGCATCCTTTGGCAAAAGACGTGGTGCTCTCCATGATTTCTTTGGATTATGATGACACATTAATGGCATCGGCAGGTCACCAAGCCGAAGCCATTTTGGAAGAAATCATGACCAAATATAAAGGCAACTACATATTAGCGGTTGAAGGCAATCCGCCTTTGAATCAAGACGGTATGAGTTGTATCATCGGTGGTAAACCTTTCCTCGAACAGCTCAAGCGCGTGGCTGCCGATGCCAAAGCGGTAGTCTCTTGGGGCTCATGTGCTTCTTGGGGCTGTGTGCAAGCAGCAAAACCAAATCCAACGCAAGCCACGCCTGTGCATAAAGTCATCAGCGGTAAACCCATTATCAAAGTACCAGGATGCCCTCCGATTGCCGAGGTCATGACGGGCGTGATTACCTATATGCTGACCTTTGACAAAATTCCTGAACTTGACCGTCAAGGTCGTCCAAAAATGTTCTACAGCCAACGTATTCATGATAAATGCTATCGCCGTCCGCACTTTGATGCAGGTCAGTTTGTGGAAAGTTGGGACGATGCCTCAGCGCGCAAAGGTTATTGCCTCTACAAAATGGGCTGCAAAGGCCCAACCACCTACAATGCCTGCTCGACTGTGATGTGGAATGAAGGCACGAGTTTCCCCATCAAAGCTGGTCACGGCTGTATCGGCTGCTCTGAAGATGGTTTCTGGGACAAAGGCTCCTTCTATGACCGCTTGACCACCATCAACCAATTTGGCATTGAAGGCAATGCCGATAAAATCGGTGGCACAGTCGCAGCAGTGGCAGGTGCAGCGGTAGCGGCACATGCGGCGGCTTCGATGATTAAGCGCGCTTCGCAAGCCAAAGAACAAAAAACGCACGATGAACATGTCTCTAAATAACAAATTAACAAATAAAGAATATTTAAGGAAATAACATGGCTACCTCAACCACTATGAGCACTCAAGGATTTAATTTGGATAACAGCGGACGCCGCATTGTTGTGGATCCCGTTACGCGCATTGAAGGACACATGCGTTGCGAAGTCAATGTTGACAGCAACAACATCATTCGCAACGCGGTATCCACAGGCACCATGTGGCGCGGGCTTGAAGTGATTTTAAAAGGACGCGACCCTCGTGATGCATGGGCGTTCGTGGAGCGTATTTGCGGCGTGTGCACAGGTTGTCACGCCCTGACTTCAGTGCGCGCAGTTGAAGATGCGCTCGGCATTAAAATCCCACCCAATGCACACCTTATTCGTGAAATTATGGCAAAAACCCTGCAAGTCCACGACCATGCGGTGCATTTTTATCATTTACATGCCTTGGACTGGGTGGATGTGGTCTCTGCATTGTCAGCTGATCCGAAGAAAACCTCGGACTTGCAACAACTTGTGTCCCCTTCCCACCCCAATTCATCGGCAGGATACTTCCGCGATATTCAAAATCGTTTGAAAAAATTTGTTGAATCAGGTCAACTCGGGCCGTTTATGAATGGCTACTGGGGCAGTAAAGCTTATGTTTTGCCGCCAGAGGCCAATTTGATGGCGGTGACACATTACCTTGAAGCACTTGATTTGCAAAAAGAATGGGTTAAAGTTCATACGATTTTGGGCGGTAAAAATCCGCATCCAAACTATCTTGTCGGTGGGGTGCCGTGCGCGATTAACCTCGATGGTGACTTAGCAGCGGGCGCACCACTGAATATGGAACGTCTGAACTTCATTCAGGCACGTATCCAAGAGATGATTACCTTTAATAACAACGTCTATATCCCTGACGTATTGGCAATTGGTACTTTGTACAAACAAGCAGGTTGGCTGCATGGCGGCGGCTTATCTGCCACCAACGTGGCTGACTATGGCACGTATGAAAAAGTTGCGTACGATAAATCCACACAACAATTACCAGGTGGGGCAATTTTGAATGGTAATTGGGATGAAATTCACGAAATTGATCCACGCGATCCCGAGCAGGTGCAGGAATTTGTCACCCATTCTTGGTACAAATACCCCGATGAAACCAAAGGTTTGCATCCATGGGATGGCATCACGGAGCCGAACTATGAGTTGGGTCAAAATACCAAAGGCTCACGTACGCGCATTGAAGAAATTGACGAATCTGCCAAATATTCATGGATTAAATCACCTCGTTGGCGTGGTCATGCGGTCGAAGTTGGCCCTCTGTCGCGTTACATCTTGGGCTATGCGCACGCATCCAAAGGCAATAAGTATTGCCAACGTGTGAAAGAACAAGTCGATTTCTCTGCCATGATGATCAACACAGGTATTCCAAAAGCCTTAGGCATTCCAGAAACCAATTACACTTTAAAACAGTTGTTACCAACCACAATTGGTCGTACTTTAGCGCGCGCGTTGGAAGGTCAGTATTGCGCAGAAATGATGATGGATGACTTTAATGAGTTGGTTACCAACATCAAAAACGGTGACACCACGACAGCGAATGTCGAAAAATGGGATCCATCAACTTGGCCCAAAGAAGCCAAAGGGGTCGGCACTGTCGCCGCGCCGCGCGGTATGCTTGGTCACTGGGTCAAAATCAAAGACGGTAAAATCGAGAACTATCAATGTGTTGTCCCAACCACTTGGAACGGCTCACCTCGTGATCCAAAAGGTCAAATCGGCGCATTTGAAGCCAGTTTGATGAACACACCGATGGTTAACCCCGAACAACCGTTGGAAATCTTGCGTACCTTGCACTCGTTTGATCCGTGTTTGGCCTGCTCAACCCATGTAATGAGCGAGGATGGGCAGGAAATGGCGACCGTAAAGGTGCGTTAATCGATAGATTATGGTGCTGAGCAGAACTTGTATACCCGCTTGAATTCGCACAGCACCTTTCTACTGTCTTTCATGCTAATTTTTATTAGCTTAAATTGAGGAACCACAATGAAAAAAGCACTTTGGATTTTACCTTTATTTTTGTTTGCTTCGTTGGCTCAGGCACACGTTGGTCATGAGCACGTGAGTTTTATGGATGGTTTGGTACACCCTTTCGGTTTTGACCATCTGTTGGCAATGGTCGCGGTGGGTTTGTGGTCTGCGCGTGTATTTACAGGCAATATGCGTTTCATCGCACCTGCTGTATTTGTTACATCTTTGGTCGTGGGTGCATCGTTGGCACACTTTACTGGTGGTGAATTTGCCTTGGCTGAACAATTAATTGCGGTTTCAGTCATGGCATTTGGCGCGTTATTGGTGTTTCCACAAATCTCCAAAGTATTGGGCTTTATCTTAATTGCGGCATCTGGTTTGGTACACGGTTGGGCGCACGGTGTTGAGGCGACAGTGGGGGGGGTGTTTGCACTGTACGTGGCTGGCTTCGTTTTAACCACTGCGGTATTGCACATTGCAGGCGTATTGGCTGGCACTCGCTTGTTGGCAGCACGTGTGTGGCTATGGCGTGTGGTCGGTGTCAGTATCGGCACATATGGCGCATTGCTTTTAGCAGGTGTTTAAGCCAAACCTGCTTGCAATTGATATAAAAATGAGGAGACTTCTATGAGTACGACAACTGAAGTGACACCCACCACGGTCATGACGGAGCAACAATTGCGTCAAGAAAATACCACAGGTATGGGCGAGCATGAAGTCCGTTCTGGTTTCACCACCCATGCGGTGTATGTGTATCAATGGCCTGTGCGCATTTGGCATTGGCTCAATGCATTGTCGGTGTTTGTGTTAATCATTTCGGGCTATTTTATCGGTTCGCCTTTACCCACCATATCGGGCGAGGCATACAATAATTTTTTAATGGGTTATATCCGTTTTGCACATTTCACAGCTGGCTTGATTATGGCAGTCGGATTCGCGGTACGCATTTACATCGCCTTCACAGGCAACCACCATGCCAAAGAGATGTTCACCATTCCACTACGTCGCAAAGCATTTTGGAATGAAGTGAAGTTTATGTTTAAATGGTACACTTTCCAAGTGCCTCGTCCTCACCGTTATGTTGGACACAATCCTTTGTCCCGTATTGCTATGGTATTTTTTGCAATTCTTTCGGTGTTTATGATTTGTTCTGGTCTGGCAATGTATGGTGAAGGTACCTTACCGGGTTCTTGGGCGCATGTTTTGTTCACATCTTGGATGATACCGTTGTTCGGCAATAACTCTCAAAACCTGCACACCTATCATCATTTGGGTATGTGGCTTACAGTGGCCTTCATCACTATCCACGTGTATGCTGCTATTCGCGAAGATATTTTAGGTCGTCAGAGCATTATCAGCACGATGATTTCAGGCTATCGTTTCTTCCGTGAACCCAAAGTCTCACCAAAGGGTGAAAAAGGCTTGTTTTGATATTTTAAAAAAGAGTTGCACCATGACTGATAATAAAATCATCGTAATGGGTATAGGCAATGTGCTGTGGGCGGACGAGGGCTTTGGCGTGCGTTGCGTCGAGGCTCTGCGTGCCCACCAGTACACGCCCGAAATCGAATTGGTGGATGGTGGCACACAGGGCTTGTATTTATTGGGCTATGTTCAAAGTGCGACCCACCTGTTGATACTTGATGCGATTGATTATGGTTTAGAACCAGGCACCATCAAAGTCATTGAAAACGACGATGTCCCACGCTTTATGGGTGCAAAAAAAATGAGTTTGCACCAAACGGGTTTTCAGGAAGTTTTGCAGGTATCGTTACTTACAGGTAAATATCCCGAGCAATTGGTACTCATCGGTTGCCAACCTGAAATGCTTGAGGACTATGGCGGCAGTTTGACCGAATGCGTTAAATCCGCCATGCCACAGGCTTTGGAATTGGCACTTGCGCGACTGCGTGAATGGAGCGTAGATGTGAACTTACATGAAAAAATCGAAGCCGTGGCAGGCGATGATGAACAAGCCATTATGTCAATACAATCGTATGAACAAGGACGTCCAAAAGCCGATGAAGCCTGTCGTGTGGGCGATGACCGATTTTTAAACATACGCCATCAGCGCGTTGAGCCCGTCTAAGGAATTAAGGAGAGTAGTATGTGCTTTGGTATTCCCATGCAGGTACAACGCGTTGAAGAGGGTTTCGCTTGGGTACGCGACGATGCCCTCCCCGATGCGCACCTTGAAGCCAATTTTAAACGCGTTGAAACCCAACTCATTGAAACGCCAAAAATCGGTGATTGGTTATTGATTTTCATCGACAGTGCGCGAGAAATCATTTCACCTGAACGTGCGCAAGAAGTGAAACTAACCCATGAATTATTGGCGCAGGCGATGGCTGGTGCAACTGAATTTGATGATGCCGTGAATTTCGTACTGCCCTCGCAAATGCCTCCTGAAGAACTCACACAGTTGGTCAACCACACAACAAAACATTGACTACCCTACTCAAAAAGCAGAAAGGCACACCATGCAAGCGACCATCACCGAAACTGCTTTACAGGAACTGACCATCGGTTCTGCCGAAGCTTTCACCATCCCCGTTGCACCCACGGTTCATCCTTTATTCACACGCTTGGTTAATGAGTGCGGTGCGCAATGGGTGGATTTAGACAATATTGATGCTTACCTTGCCGAGCGCGACGATGTGGTCACTGCTTTGGTCATCGCGGGCGACCCTGTACGCTTTCCTGAAGGCTTGGATGTGGCGGTGGTACTGCCCGAATTACACGCGCTATTTCCCACCCAATCGCGCATGGCAATTGCCACAAGCCGTGACGAAGATGCGATTGCCAAACGTTTTGCCGCCACTTCACGTCCCAGTTTGGTGATGTTGCGTGGTACACAGTACATCAGCACCATCATTGGAATATTGGATTGGGACGACTATGTGGCACGATTTAGCGAAGCAATGAGCGCACCAACACAACGCGTACCGATTGCGATTACGAATCTATCCAGTGGTTCTTCCTGCGCCTAATTTGATAACCACAATAATATTGGAGACATCATGTCTGACAGCGAAAAAAAGACCCACGCCCCATTCCCGATTCCTGTGGTTTCCACCTTGGTCGGTGCGGGCTCACAGCCCGATGATGGTTTGGACTATATGACCATGCCCAAAGAAATGGAAACGTTTCATGCACCCATTTTGCCTGAGCCTGAGGCATTGCAATCACACCCCAATGCCTCAAAAACCTTAAAGGCATTGCTGGAACTACTGAGCAAGAAAAATGCAGGGGAAGCGGTCGCGCCCTTAACCCTATTGCACTTGGCTGAGGATGATTTAAACCTCATCAACCAAGTGCTCGGCGAAGGCGAAGTATCCATCACCATTGCGGGCACACCTGAGGTCAAGATTCAAGAAACCGTGTTTGTCGGCGTGTGGCGCGTGGTCGCGATTGCGGACAATGTCAAAGTGTATGACGCGCTCGAAGTCTCCACCGTGCCCAATATTGTGGTGCAAACCGCTGACCAAGACGCACAAACCGAACACCATCCCGTGCCATTGCCCGATGAGTTGGTCAACGTGCCGTTCATTGTCGAAGAAATTCGCACTGCGAGCCAAGACTACAAAACCACGGCAGAATTACACAATGTCAATCTGACCTTGTTGCCTTTGACCGAGGTCGATATTGCTTTTATTGACAATCAAATCGGCACAGGTCGCATCGTGATTCTATCGCGCGGCTATGGCAACTGCCGCATCGTCAACACCTGCACGGCACATACTTGGCGATTGGTGTTTTATAATTCGCAAGACAAAGTGATTTTAAACAGCGTGGAAGTCTCACGCATTCCCGAAGTCGCTTGTGCCGCACCTGAGGATTTTATCGACTCAGAAGAGCGTTTACGAGAAGTGTTGGCGTGGTTGGTAGAAACTGTGTAATCCATTTGTTTATTTGTGCTTAAAAACATTCAAACATAGAATTGATTGGGATAACTGTGTTAGGCACAGCATGAGACGAAACCATATTGAAACGACTAAAAATACCATGAGCAATTCCACACACAACGGTTTCGAAGGCAGTTTTTTGGGCGACGTATCTCGAATAGACGATCAGACAAAAATGGAATGTAAAATTTGTTGGTATGTGTACGACCCTGCCCAAGGCGATGCACAGTGGCAAATTCCAGCGGGTACGCCGTTTTCCGCACTGCCTGTGCATTGGCGTTGTCCGAATTGCGATGGCGACTCGGAACAGTTTATGGTGTTGATCGACTGAATCAACCATTCAAATAATACTCAAAATGACCCATCCCCTGCACCCGCGTATCACCACCCTGCTCACGCGATTCAATGAAATCGCGCAGACTGGTATGCGTGATATGCCACTGTCACAACCCAACATACACGTTGAAACCGTTAATTTTGAATGGGTGCAGGATGATACAGCGTTGCAAGGCATACTCATTACGCCTTGGGCAATGAATCTATTGCGCATCCCTGCCTCGTTTCAGACACAAACCGAGTGGGTGGGTACAAAACACATGCACCGCATCGGCGATGCGGAATTCACTTTTTACAGCGCGTTTGACGAAGTGATTGGTGCGTATGAGGTGTGCTCTTTGGAGTCACCCTTGAGTTGCGAGACTCAAGAGTTAGCGCGCGAAATTGCCCAAGTAGTATTGCAGCAACTGCATGAAAAACAAACCACCGCACCCGAATCACTCGCGCGCCGTGGTTTTTTGACAGGCAAACGCGCATGAGCACCATCACTGAGCTGGCAGGCGCGTACAGCATTCATCCACATCAAACCCCCGCCATCAGCGGTGCGCGCCCGATATTGGCGCATCACGCGCTCCATCAACTGTTGAGTCGACAGCCATTGAGTCAAGTACCACACACCGTATCAGCGATTTTCACGTTGTGCGGCAATGCGCACGCCACAGTGAGTCAGTTGGCAATAGACACACTCTCGCAAGCCATGGCTGCACCCATACCCACTCTAACCAATGCGCAAAAACAGCAATTGCGCCTGAGCACCTTGCACGAGCACATCCAACAAATCTACCTGACATGGATGGATAAAAACGATGTGCACACTCAGCAAGCGTGGGGGAATTATTTACAACAGCGTTCCACCCAACTTGAAGCCCATCTAAAAACATGGTTTTCACAACACGTTTTGGGACAAGACCTCGCCGAGTGGTGGCACGCTTGGCGCGCCGACGGCGTCATTGCGTTAAACCACTGGGCACAGACTAGCCCCAGCGCATGTGCAAAAAACGCGCGGGCGCATTTATATTTAACCCAGTGGGCGCATGGCGGTGACGCCTTCATCCCCAGCACAAACAACTTGCAAGCCATTCATCAGCACTGGCAGGCCGAATCTGAGTTTGCCCTACGCCCCCATATCAAAAGCACACCTTTGGAATCAGGCGTGTGGTCACGCACGCACATTGCACATCCGATGATGGACAATGCGTGGACACGCATAATGGCGCGATTGGTTGATGCGGCTGAACTGCTGATGGACACGAACGCGAATTATTTGGTCACAGGTTGCACACGCATCACAGAGCATACCGCCCTCGCATGGACAGAAATGGCGCGTGGGGTGCTCATCCACATTGTTGAATTAAATCCAACAAAAACCGCCATCGCACAATACAGTGTGATTGCCCCAACCGAATGGAATCTGCATCCACAAGGGCGATTGGCACAAACCCTGAGTGAAGATGTTGATGATAATATGACGCACATCAAAGCATTGGTCAGCGCGTTTGATCCGTGCGTTGCATTTAACATAGAGGACACGGCATCATGCATGAAATGAGTTTGGCGCAAGGCATTTTGGATTTGGTTGAGCAATCGGCGCAACGCGAGGGTTTTACGCGCGTACAACAACTGCATTTAGAGGTGGGCGCACTGGCAGGCGTAGAAATCTCCGCCCTACAATTCGCGCTTGACAGCATGAGCCAATCGGGTGTTTTGCACGGCACGCAGATTGTGATTGACACACCCCCTGCGCAGGCGTGGTGTATGCGATGCAGTCAGACCATTGAAATGACCGAACGCGGACAAGCCTGCCCGAAATGCAGTAGCTACCAAATTCAAGCGACCACGGGCACAGAATTGCGCGTGGTCGATATGGTGGTGATTGATTAAAAAATTGACCTTTATGCCGCATGGAGTTGATGCTGGTTATAAATGAAAAGTTAGGAGAATAATATGTGTACCGTATGCGGCTGTGGCAACGCCACCATAGAACATCAAGAGCACGTACAGACCAACCCATCGGGTGATTTGCACTTTGGACAAGGCATCGCGGGTGTGAGTTTGCCGAATGTTTCACAAGTGCGCACGGTTAAATTGGAGCAAGACGTACTCGGTGCGAACAACGAAATCGCCGCCCGCAACCGCGCGCATTTTGACTCACATGGTGTACGTGCTTTTAACCTCGTGTCCAGCCCAGGTTCGGGCAAAACCACTCTGCTGTGCGCGACCATCGAATTACTGCACACCCAGCAACCCAACACACAAATTGCCGTGATTGAAGGCGACCAACAAACCTCCAACGATGCCGACCGCATCCGTGCCACAGGCGCACCTGCGATACAGGTCAACACGGGTAAGGGCTGTCATTTGGACGCGATGATGATTGAACGCGCGTTCAATTCATTGTCCATACACGACCACAGCCACGGGGAGACGCACGCACATCTACACGCGCCAGCAAGCACGGCCAACTTAGCAAACATGACCTTTAGCCCAGTTCACAAAGACCACACCGACCAGAATACAGCGAATGCCAGCACAATTTTATTCATCGAAAACGTCGGCAACCTCGTCTGCCCAGCGATGTGGGATTTGGGCGAAAAAGCCAAAGTTGCCATACTGTCGGTCACCGAAGGCGAGGACAAACCGCTCAAATACCCCGATATGTTCGCCGCCGCCAGCGTGATGGTGTTAAACAAAATTGATTTACTGCCCTACCTGAATTTCGATGTGGATAAATGCATAGCATTTGCCAAACGCGTCAATCCAACCATCGACATCATCCAAGTGTCCGCGACTTCGGGTGCGGGAATGGATGAGTGGTTGGCTTGGTTGCAAAAATCATAAATCGCATCTGCAGTACACCGAATCATTACAGGAGCACAAAATGTGTTTAGCCCTACCTGCCAAAATCGTTGCCATCCACAGCCCTACCCAAGCCACTATAGACTTGGGCGGGATTAAGAAAGATATTTCCATCGAGCTCGTACCCGGTGTCAAACTCAATGACTACGTGGTGGTGCACGTCGGCTACGCAATCGGTTTGATTGAACCAGAGGAAGCCGAGCGCACGCTTCAATTATTTGCCGAACTGGGGCAAATGGAAGGTGCTCAAACATGAAATACATAGACGAATACCGTGACCCAGCCGCGGCAAAAGCCATCAGCGCGCGCATCCACGCTGAAGCCGACCCTGCACGCGAGTACAAGCTGATGGAGTTTTGCGGTGGACACACACACGCGATTGCGCGTTATGGCGTGACCGAATTATTACCGCCCAACGTGAAAATGATACACGGACCGGGTTGCCCTGTATGCGTGTTGCCCATCGGGCGCATTGATCAGGCGATTGAACTCGCGCTCAAACACAATGCCATCCTCTGCACCTATGGCGACACCATGCGTGTGCCTGCCAGCGAGGGACTATCACTCATCAAAGCCAAAGCGCGTGGCGCGGACGTGCGCATGGTCTATTCGGCCAGCGATGCCCTGCAATTGGCGCGCGACAACCCTGAGCGCGAAGTAGTATTTTTCGCTATCGGTTTTGAAACCACCACACCGCCGACCGCGATGGTGGCGCAGGCGGCTTTGCGCGAAGGCATCAGCAATTTTTCCATACTGTGCTGTCACGTACTCACGCCACCCGCGATTGCCTATATCTTGGACTCCGCACCCAAAGGCGAAGCGGTGACGCTTGAAGGCTTTGTCGGTCCTGCACACGTCTCCATCATCATCGGCTCGGACGCGTACGCGCCGTTTGCCAAAAATTATCAAAAGCCCGTGGTCATCGCAGGGTTTGAACCTTTGGACGTACTGCAAGCCATTCTCATGCTGGTGCGTCAAGTCAACCAAGGACGGCACGAGGTCGAAAACGAATTCATCCGCGCAGTCAACCCAACGGGCAATGCCGCTGCCATAAACGCCATGACAGATGTGTTCGAATTGCGTGAAACCTTTGAATGGCGTGGCTTGGGCGAAATGCCAAAATCGGCTTTGAGATTGAACGAAAAGTACCGTGCCTTGGATGCCGAACTTAAATTTTCGCCCAACTACCAATCCGTACCCGACCACAAACAATGCGAATGCGCCGCCATACTGCGCGGGGTCAAAACCCCAACCGACTGCAAACTGTTTGGCAATGTCTGCACCCCAGAGTCCCCCACTGGTTCGTGTATGGTATCGAGTGAAGGCGCGTGCGCCGCACATTATTCTTATGGGCGGTTTAGAGATATTGCCATTGCAAAAGGATGAATTCAATATGGTTAAAAAAAACTACATCCGCCCCCTAGACTTAAAAAATGGTCGTGTGGACATGAACCACGGCGCGGGTGGACGCGCATCCAAACAACTCATCGACGAGATTTTTGCCAAAGCTTTTGACAATGAATATTTACGCCAAGGTGATGATGGCGCGCGTTTGCCCGCATTGCCCGCTGGTAGTGAATGGGTGATGAGCACCGATGGACACGTGGTTCAACCGCTGTTTTTCCCAGGCTCTGACATCGGCAAACTCGCGGTGCATGGCACCATCAATGACGTTGCCATGATGGGCGCGGCACCGTTGTACCTCACCTGTAGTTTCATCATCGAAGAAGGCTTACCGCTGTCCACACTGAAAACCATCGTCGAATCGATGGGGCAAGCCGCTAAAGATGCAGGTGTGACCATCGTGTCGGGCGACACCAAAGTGGTCGAGCAAGGCAAAGGGGACGGCGTATTCATCAGCACCACGGGTGTCGGTATTGCCTCTAACAAACACGCTGTCAGTGGCGCAAATGCACGCGTAGGCGATGTGGTACTGCTCTCTGGATCGATTGCCGATCATGGCGTGGCGGTACTCGCACAACGCGAATCGCTACAGTTTGACAGCCAAATTGAATCCGACAGCGCGGCATTGCACACGCTGACCACCGCATTGTTGGACGCATTGCCCGCAGGCGCGCTCAAAACCCTGCGCGATCCCACCCGCGGTGGGCTTGCAACCACGCTTAACGAAATCGCCGTACAGTCGCAAGTCGGTATTGAGTTGATGGAATCAAGTATTCCGCTCAAACCACAGACTGAAGCCGCGTGCGAACTGCTTGGACTTGACCCGCTTTACATCGCCAACGAAGGCAAACTCATCGCCATCGTGTCTGCCGAATATGCCGACAAGGCATTGTCGACCCTGCGTGCGCATCGATTGGGCGAGATGGCAAACATTATTGGTACGGTGGTGGCGGACGAGCATTGTTTTGTACAAATGCAAACCCGTTTGGGTGGACGGCGTGTGGTGGATTGGCTAACAGGTGAGCCTTTACCGAGGATTTGTTGAAACCGTAAAATTTTTATTGACTCTGACGCGCTCGCGCCACCATCACCTGCCCCAAAGAAATTCCGCCGTCATTGCTTGGTACATTTTTATGTGCATAGGCAACGATGCCTACTTGGCGCAAAGCAATCAGGGTATTGGCACACAGAAATTCATTGAGAAATACGCCCCCTGAAAGCACGACTTGATTGAATGGATGGTGTCTGTGTAGCTCTTGGCAAACACGCACCACCATCTGCACCACGCCCGAGTGAAATTTTCGGCTGATGGTGGCGATGGGAACATGCGCTTGAATATCATCGATAATTGCACGAATAACAGGGGCATAGTCGATGGTGGTGGATGCATCAATTCCAAACGCATACCCCTGTACCATGCTCAAATTACGCTGTAACAAACCCTCCAATTCTATCGGTCCTTGCGCCTCGTATTCTGCGTGGGTGCAAATACCAAGCAATGCCGCCACGCCATCGAACAAACGTCCCACGCTGGATGCGGCGAATGTATTGAGTTGTTTGTCCATCATGTGCGCAAACACATTGCGCTGGGTCGCACTCAGTGTGCGCAGGCTGGCAATGCTGTCGCAGTGCTGCGCAAGATGTGCACCATCCGAATTTTTGACCAATGCAAACGCCGTGCGCACAGGTTCATATACAGCAGCATCCCCACCAATCAGAGGAATGTGGCGCAAATGCGCGACCCGTGTCACCTGCGTGTAGTCACCGAACAGAAATTCTCCACCCCAAATGGTGCCATCCGCACCAAAGCCCGCACCATCAAAAACCACACCGAGGGTTTTGCCCGATGATTCACTCAAACCATTGTCCGCCATGCACGCTGCCATGTGCGCATGGTGATGTTGAACCTGTTGCATGTGGATACTGCTGGCGAACGGACTGTACTCAGTGGCATGAAACGAGGGGTGCATATCGCCAACAGTGATGCGCGGTTGCAATTGATATAAATTCGCCAAATGCTCTGCAATCAATTGGTGTGATGCCCTTGTGTCGGGGTTTTTCAGGTCACCAATGTGTTGGCTGATGTAAACACGGTCGTGTTTAGACAGTGCAATTGTGGTTTTAAGTTCTGCACCGAGGGCGATGATTGGGTTGGACGAGTCAGTCTGGGGACACAGCCCAATATCAATTGGATACGGCGCGTAACCGCGCGCTTTGCGTATATAAGTGATGAGAGGTTCAGGTAAACTTGCGTGCTCGGTGACGCGAATAACCGAGTCATCAATGCGCATGTGGATATCACGGTCATTCGCTAAAATCACGTCCGCCACATCGAACAATCGCGCCAACGCGCCCTCGTTGGTAAATTCAATCGGCTGTCCCGACACATTGCCACTGGTCATCACCAATACATCCAGTTTGTCCAACAGTAAATAATGCAAAGGCGCGGATGGCAACATCACACCAATGGAGGGATTGTGCGGTGCGAGTATGTCCAAGCCGTTTTGCTCAGAACGTTTTTTCAACAACACAATCGGACGTGCTGGCGAGTCTAAATACCCACGCTCCAACTCACGCAACTGCGCCCATTGTTTAACCGTTTCGATATCACGCGCCATCACCGCAAAAGGCTTGGCATCGCGCCGTTTACGTGCGCGCAATCGCGCCACCGCTGCTCCATCACGCGCATTGACCGCAAGGTGAAATCCACCAATGCTTTTTACCGCGACAATTTGCCCATTGTTCAGCGCAGTGTTGGCTTGCGCCAATGCGTCCGTGCCGTACACCCGCGCACCATTCCGAGCAATCAGCTCGAGTTTGGGGCCACACTTTGGGCAGGCGATGGGTTGCGCATGATAACGACGCGACAGTGGATTTTGATATTCTGCCAAACAGTCTGAACACATCGCAAACGCATCCATCGTGGTACTCGCACGGTCGTAGGGCAGGCTTTTGATGATGGAAAATCGCGGGCCGCAATGGGTACAGTTGATAAATGGATATTGGTAGCGTCTATCGGCGGGATCATGCATTTCGCGCAAACAATCCGCGCACACATGGCTGTCGGTCGCTACAACCACGGATGGATTGTCACCGACTTGCGAATGGCGAATGGAAAATTCGTTGTGCAACGGGTGTGCAATGCCCTGCGCGTGAATGTGAATCTCATGAATCTGTGACAAAGGCGGCGCGCTGGTTTTGATTTGCACAATAAAATCATGCAACGTTGATTCCTGCGCATCGAGTTCAATCAGCACCCCATCCGCATCATTGAGTACCCAGCCGCTCAAAGAAAACTGTTGTGCAAGCGCATAGACAAACGGGCGAAAGCCCACGCCTTGCACCACACCTGTGACTCGAATTTGCCAGCGCTGCAGATATGTTGTCACAGGTTTCCTCAAAACGAAAAATCGACAATTTTCAGCTTAAAATCAGACTAAACCGATGGTGTCCTCATCAAAGTTGATTTACCAAATAGGCTGTCCACCAAATCCACGGCCAGTGAAGCGGTTTGGTTTTTTAAATCAAACGCTGGGTTCAATTCCATGATATCCAACGAAGCCAAACGTCCTGTATCGGCAATCATTTCCATGCACAACTGTGCTTCGCGGTACGTTGGCCCACCTGCAACGGTCGTGCCCACCCCTGGTGCAATGCTTGGGTCGAGGAAGTCCACATCAAAACTGACATGCAAATGGGTGTTTTCAGTCATGCCAAACAACGCTTGCTCCATCGTGGCGCGCATGCCCTCTTCATCGATATAACGCATATCAAAAACTTCTAAGCCCGCTTGATGCACCAAACGCTTTTCACCCGCATCCACGCTGCGAATGCCAATCTGACGCACCACATCTGCTGAAATCGCAGGCGTGTATCCACCAATTTGGGTCAAAATTTCAGGGCCAATACCACTCAATACCGCCACAGGCATACCGTGAATATTGCCCGTTGGTGTGAGTTCGTTGGTATTAAAATCTGCGTGGGCATCCAACCACAGCACGCGCAAATCTTTACCTGTCTCACGGCAATGACGTGCCACTGCGCTGATTGAGCCAATCCCCAAACAATGATCACCGCCCAAAGTAATCGGTAAGTGGTTGTTTTTTAAAGCCTCATAGTAGGCCTCGTGCAAAGTTTGATTCCATTCGTACACTTCATTCAGATGTCGATATCCGCCGACGGGGGGGAGCCAAGGGTTGGCTGGGCCGACCAAATTGCCCGCATCAATCACCTCCAATTGATGGGCGCGCAGCATCTCGATAATACCCGCCACCCGCAAGGCTTCTGGCCCCATGGAAGCACCCCGTGCACCCGCACCGATGTCGGTGGGTACGCCAATCAGTTGTATGGTTTTGTGTGTGTTTGTGTGATTCATTTTAGTGTTCACCTTGTAGTTTTTTAATCAAAGCCTGTACTGCGATTGCTCGATGACTGATGGCGTTTTTTTGCGCTTGGGTCATCTGAGCAGCAGTCATATTCAGTGAAGGTACAAAAAAATAGGGATCATAACCAAAGCCATTCTCTCCTTGGGGCGTATCCACCACTTGCCCCCACCACTGACCGTCACAAATGATGGGTTGTGGATCATTGGCATGACGCACCAGTACCAACACGCAATAATAATAAGCATTTTTATCCGCCACTGCGCGCAAATTTTGTATCAATTGCAGATTGTTTTGCGTGTCTTTGTCCAAATCGGGGTTTAGAGGAGGGGTAAATAACGACGCATAGCGCGCTGAAAATACCCCTGGTGCGCCTTTTAGAGCAGGCACACAAACACCTGAGTCGTCTGCCAGTGCGGGCAGTCCCGTATAACGAGCTGTGTGGCGGGCTTTGTGTAAGGCATTTTCAACAAACGTGTGAAATGGCTCATCACAATCAGGTACATTAATAAATGCAGATTGTGCCTGTACCTCAATCGAGAGCGGTGCGAGCAAACGCTCAAACTCAGCCAATTTGCCCGAGTTGTTCGATGCCAAAACAATTTTTGAAATCATAGATGTATTCTTAGCATATTAAAAAGGTGGGCCAATGCCCACCTCATTTGAATCAACCACTCGATTTAAACCGAATGATCATTTTTTGGATCTTCCTCTGGCCAATCACGAATGTAGGCTTTGAGCATTTCGTTTTCTAATTTTTGCGCTTGTATCATGGATTTTGCCACATCAAACAACGACAACACACCCATCAACAATTCACCATCCATCACGGGCACATAGCGTGTGTGGGTATCGAGCATTTGCTGACGCATCTCAAACACATTCATTTCAGGCGAGAGCACCAGTGGGTTGCGCGCATATGCCACATCAACTTTCTGGTCGGCCACCTTACCACCGTTGCGATGAATCGCCCCCAAAATCTCGCGAAAAGTCAACATACCGACCAATTTGCCTTTTTCCAAGACCACCAACGAACCGATGTCCAACTCCACCATTTTTGCAATGGCCTCGTACAAAAAATCATCAGGAGATGCGGTGTACAGCGTATTGCCCTTGATGTTTAAGATTTCAGAAACTTTCATTGAGTTCTCCAAAAAAGAATTATTCTTAATTGTAACCACAAGTTCACGAACTTGCACTAAAAAGTTCGTTCAAAGACACATCGTGTGCGGGTGTGTGCTGCAATTGTGCCAAATGTTCAGACCACGGCAAATTTTGTTGCGCCGCTTGACTGACAAAATACGGCGTATCGAACACAAACATGTCATACACATCGGCCAAAGTCGCTTCATCTGTGTCTACAATCAACGCCCAACCGTTGCTGCCATCAGGGCGTTGAACCTTGCCAATCCAACTGAATTTTTGCAGACGTTCAACGATGAATCCCAACTCTTCGCTGTTCATTTTCATCTGAGATTGCAAAGCATCCCAACTCATCATACGCGCTGGCGATTTATGGGCTTGATACAGTTGGTACAAAATCATCAAGGCTTCAGGCAAGCGATCGCCCACATGCGACTCCCTGCGCCAGCGTTCGTATTTAAGAATCGGTAAATTTGCGGTAATGCCTGCACCGAACAGCACCCCCCACCAAAACACATACAACCACAAGAAAAACGCCGGGATAATGCTAAATGCGCCATACAACACGGCGTAACCCGAGAACGATTTAAACACCGCAGAAAATGAATGGGTTAGGATTGAAAAAATAATTGCCGCAATCGCCCCGCCCACCAAGGCATCATTCCAGCGCACACGTCGATTGGGAACAAACACATACAACGCAGCGAATGTCACGGTTGATAAAATAAACGGTAAAACAACCCCCAAAAACGAGCTTAAAAACACAAAAGCCTTCAGACTGTGTACCAACCAATTGACCAACAACAAAGCCCCACCAAACACAAAAGGCCCCAAAGTCAATACAGCCCAATAAATGGCGACATTAGCGCGGAAAGAGACACGTTTTTTGATTTGCCAAATGTCATCAAATGCGCGGTCAATAATCGCCATTGTGGTCAAAGACGAAAAAATCAAGAAAGTACCACCGACCAAAGACAAACCCGCGCTGCGCTGCGTGAAAATCGTGATTTGCTGCATCACCGTTTTGCTCATTTTTGCAGGCATGAGGTTATCGGTCATAAAGTCCTGAATCTCTTTTTGAAAGCCTTGAAATTGTGGCAGCACTGTCAAAATAGACAAAACAATCACCAACAATGGCACCATGGACAGTACCGTGGTATAACTCAAACTACCCGCCACTTGCGGTAGGCGCAGGGCCACCATCCGATGCCATAGAAAAACCATGGCAGCACGAACCGTTTGTAAAAATTGAAAAAACCGCTGTAAGAGTGTTTGCATCATCGTCAACTAAAACGCACCTCAATGGGCGACACCGCTATAATAACGCATCTAACCCCCAATACGCACCTGAACGATTGAAAAACAAATCAATGAACACACACGCCACATCCAAACTCGCAAAAATCTGTACCCTCACCGTCATCGCACTGATTTTGGTATGCGCCGCATGGGAAACCATTGGCGCGCCCATTCATCCATTGAGTGAAGGATTTTCTTGGTTGGCACTCAAAGGTGTGTTGCTCCTGCCTTTGATACCACGGTTGTGGCGCGTTGAGCGACGTGCTTTTCAGATTTTAAGTTTGCTGATATTGCTGTATTTCACCGAAGGTTGCGTGCGCGCCTTTGCCGACATTCAATTTACCAGCCGTGCCTATGCGTGGGCTGAAATCGTCTTGTCGCTGATTGTTTTTGTATGGGCGAACAAGGTTGCGCGTGCATTACGCCCCATCCCTGCCAATGCCACTGCGACACGCGAGTCCAAACCACGCCCGAAAGGTTGGGCGCAATTGGGCATGTATGTATATGCGATTTTATTGGTGTTGGTCGGCATGTCGTTTGTTTACACCCCTGACGGCACGGAGTCCACTACCTTTCATCAAATCGTTTGGCTCATCCGTGTCGGGTTTATTGTCTTTAATCTTGTATTGGTAACGCGACTGATTCAAAATGGACGAGCGAAAGCCACGCAAAACCAAAGTTCATCGTCAAAATGAACACATACACACCCTTTTTAACCGCCCTACGCACCCTCATCGGCGCACCTTATGTGCGCACGGGCGCGGATGCGCTTGGGTTTCATACGGATGAGCGCAATCGTTACCACCGTGCACCCTTAGCGGTGGTTTTGCCTGAAGCGGTAGCGCAGATCAGTGCAATTGTGCGGCTGTGTGGCGAGCACGGCATTGCCATCATTGCTCAGGGTGGTAACACGGGTTTGGTCGGTGGATGTGCGGTTTTAGAAAATACCCCCAGCATCATCCTGAATCTAGACCTTTTGAATCAAATTATCGCTGTTGATACGCTCAACCAAACCATGATGGTGCAAGCAGGCGCGACACTGGCGCAGGTGCAAGCCGCCGCGCGTGCGCAGAATTTACTGTTTCCCTTGTCTTTGGCATCCGAAGACTCAGCCACTATCGGTGGCAATTTGGCCACCAACGCAGGCGGTACGCAGGTTTTGCGCTATGGCAACATGCGAGATTTATGTTTGGGATTGGAAGTGGTTTTGGCCGATGGGCAGGTGCTCTCCGCGCTCAATACCTTGCGCAAAAACAATACAGGTTACGATTTAAAACATTTGTTTATCGGTTCAGAAGGCACACTCGGCATCATCACGCAAGCAGTACTCAAACTCTATCCAATGCCTGCTCAACGCCAAGTGGTCTTGATTGCCTGTCATCGTTTGGCTGATTTATTAAATGCGTTTATGACCTTACGTCAACACTTAGACGCACGCTTAACCGCGTTTGAAATGATGGCCCCGTATGCGTTGGATTTGGTCTGTACCCATTTAAATTGCGCGCACCCTTGGCAAAACGCACCAATGTACACCGCGTTGATTGAAATTTCGCAGCCCACGCTTGCTACAGATGAAACCCTACACTCAACTTTGGCAGATTTGATGGCGGCGCAGGCCGTGCAAAACGCCCTTATCGCTGAAAACCTATCGCAAGCCGAACAGTTTTGGCGCATGCGTGAGCAGATTTCGGGCGCGCAAAAAACCCAAGGTAAAAACATCAAGCACGATGTCAGTGTACCGATTTCTGCGATTGCTCAGTTCATCGAGCAGACCGATGTGGCGTTGGCACAGAAATACCACGGCATTCAAACCGTGGTCTTCGGACACATCGGAGATGGCAATGTGCACTTCAATGTCAGCGCGGGTACAGCGTTTGCCAACGCTGATGCACTGATGGCGCATGAGTCGGTCATCAACCAAATCGTTTATGAGCACGTTCAAGCATTCAACGGCAGTATTTCCGCCGAACATGGTATTGGCTTGCTCAAGCGTGACCTGATGCCGACCATCAAGTCACAGGTTGAACTGAACACCATGCGCGCCATCAAAAAAACCTTGGATCCAAACAACCTCATGAATCCGCATAAAATTTTTAGCGACAATTAAACGAAATTAAGTGCAAATTAACGCCAATTATTTTTTTGCTTTTGCGGACTTGACAAAAAAAGTGCATTTCCATCTGCAGTTGTTAATAATGCACCGATGGATACCTCACTCACACCCAACCCAGTTCACACGCTGAAACAACAGTGGCAACATCGCTTGGACTTGCGCGAGCAGGCACAACAAAAACGCTGTTTGCGTACGCCTTTAGCCATCGATTTTGTCTCCAATGATTACTTGGGGTGGGCGTGTTCAAGCCCGCCCATCTACAGCAACGACAATGTATTTTTCATGCTGGCACAACAGTTTAGTGATGCACATGGCGCAACGGGCTCGCGTTTATTGTCTGGACAATCGACCACCATCAGCGCGCTCGAATCTGCCATCGCGCAATTTCATCAAACCGAAGCCGCATTGATATTCAATTCAGGATTCGATGCCAACTTGGGCGTGCTCTCATCCATTGGCGATCGGCACACGGTTTTTTTGTACGATGAACTGTGCCACGCCAGTCTAATCGACGGTATGCGTCTGTCTATGAGTCGTGCGGTCTATAAATTTCGCCACAGCGATTGCACACATTTGGCACAACTGCTCGCACAGTACACTGGAAAAAACATCGTTATCGTTTTGGAATCGGTGTATTCAATGGATGGTGATGTCGCGCCATTGGCAGAAATCGTCGCTTTGGCACAGACTTATGGCGCACTCATCGTGATTGACGAGGCACATGCAACGGGCATCATTGGCACGCATGGTGAAGGTTTGACCCAAGCCTTAGAATTACAACACGACGTGGCGGTACGCATTCATACATTTGGCAAAGGCATGGGTTGTCATGGCGCAGTGGTGGTCGGTTCGCAGGTGTTGATTGATTTACTCATCAATTTTGCACGCCCGTTTATCTACACTACCGCCCTACCACCTTGGAGTTACGCCACCATTGCCCAAGCATACGCGCGTTTGCAAACCGATATGCACGCTCGGGCACAATTGCAAGAACGCATCACGTATTTCACTCAACTCGTTGCACAATATCCGTGGTACAAATATCGCGTGCAATGGCTTGAGAGCAACACACCCATTCAAGGTTTGGTGATTGGCGATGTAACTCGAACGCATGAAGTGGTCAAACAACTGCATGCGGCGCAATTGGACGTGCGTCCCATTTTTGCGCCAACCGTGCCTGCAGGCACTGAACGGTTGCGCATCTGTTTGCACGCATTTAACACATATGACGAAATGCGCTTGCTGTCTCGTACTTTGTGGGAGGCGGTACGCAAATAATGAACACGCGCATACTCGCACTCACCGGCATACACACAGACATCGGCAAAACCATCTGTTCAGCGGTGATGGTTCAGGCTTTGGGCTGTGATTATTGGAAACCCATTCAAGCAGGTGAATTGGCTCACTCAGACACCTTGCGCGTGCGTGAACTCATCACGCGCACCGATGTGTGTTTGCACCCCGAAGCGCATCAATTTGAACGCGCCGCATCGCCACATGCAGCGGCTCGCGCTGAAAATACAGTGCTTGCATTAAACGATTTCACACCGCCACAAACCACGCGCCCATTGCTCATCGAAACCGCGGGCGGCGTGTGCTCGCCGATGACACAGCAACACACGGTGGCTGATGCATTGGCACATTTTGCCGTGCCAACGCTGTTGGTGGTGCGCCACTACCTCGGCAGTATTTCACACACGCTCTCAGCGATTGAGGCATTGAAGATTCGCGGTGTGCATCTGCTGGGACTGCTGGTCAATGGTGAACCCGAGCCCGATTCTGAACAATTTATCATCGAATACGCGCGTGTTCCCATACTGGCACGCATTGATGAGTTGCCCCACATCTCACGGACCAGCATTCACATGCAGGCACAGAGATTGGCACACAAACTACCCCCTGAACTCAGACCGTGGAGCCACATGCATGAGTAGCCCTTCGATTTCCGAGCGCGACAGCCAAATTATTTGGCATCCCTACACGCCGATGAAATTGCGTCCAAACGCGCTTGGCATCGTGCACGGTGAAGGCGTGTATTTGTATGATGAGCAGGGAAAAGCCTATATCGACGCAGTCTCTTCGTGGTGGGTCAACCTGCATGGACATTCGCACCCAGCGATTGCGCAGGCGATTTTTACACAGGCAAACAATTTGGCGCACTGCATGTTTGCGGGGCTAACCCATGAGCCAGCGGTACGTTTGGCAGAGCGTTTACTCAAGATTAGCCCTGCGAATATGCGTCGCGTTTTTTACTCAGACAATGGCTCATGCGCCACGGAAATTGCGGTCAAAATGGCACTGCAGGCGTTTCATAATCGTGGCGCACCACGCCGCACCATTGTGGTTTTAGCCGACAGTTATCACGGCGATACCTTTGGTGCAATGGCAACCAGCGGACGTGGGCTATTCACTGCACCGTTTGACGACAAGTTGTTTACCGTGGCAACCATTCCTGTGCCAACGCTTGACCATACCACCGCCAGTCTCAACGCATTGCAGGCCATTTTAGAGACAGGTGACGTTGCCGCATTGATGGTTGAGCCTTTGGTACAAGGCGCGGCAGGTATGCAGATGCACGATGCCAACGCACTCTCGCAACTGTTCCATGCAACCCAATCGGCAGGTGCGTATGTGATTGCCGATGAAGTGATGACGGGCTTTGGGCGCACGGGCACATTGTTTGCCTGCGAGCAACTCAGCGCGCAGCCCGATATGCTGTGCCTGTCCAAAGGCTTGACGGGCGGCACGCTACCACTGGCCGTGACATTGTGTAGCCAAGCGGTCTACGACGCATTTTACAGCGACGATGTACACCATGCGTTTTATCATGGGCACTCGTACACCGCCAATCCACTCGCTTGCGTGGCGGCATTGGCGAGTTTGGATGTATTGCTAACCGATGAGTGCACACAAGCCCGCCAACGCATTGCTGGCGCACATGCGCAATTTGCCCACACCATCGCACACCACCCACGTGTGCACCATGTGCGCACCTGCGGCACGATATTGGCGATGACCATCAAAACCGTTGATGGCAATCATTATCTGTCATCCGAGCGCGACCAAATTTATCATTATTTTTTAAATCGCGGCATCTTATTGCGCCCAATCGGCAACGTGCTGTACCTCATACCGCCCTACTGCATCACAGATGAGCAACTGCATTTTATTTACGAAACCATATTGAATTTTCTCAGTATTGACAGCCGTGCTGATTTGGCGATTGTTTGATTTGGATAGATTTGACATATTTAGGACAGTTTATGAACCTCGAATTTGAGACCCATTGCCCACAGTTGGCAAAACTACTGCCACCGTTGATAGCGGATGATGAGCAGCACGCGCTGTTGCTCAACAGCTTATCCATGATGGAGTCGGTCGGTGCACGGAAAATTGCCGCCTATGTCAATCCCATACACGTTGACCAAATCACATTACAACACGCCGCAGAGGAAATGCGCCACGCCTATTACCTCAAACGGCAAATAAAAAAACTGGGGCAAAACCTGCCTGATTACAGCCCAAGCAATCTGCTTGCGCCGCGTGCGAGTTACCGTTATTTGCATCGTTTGGATTGGGCGTGTTCGCGCCATCTAAAATCTTTGGGTTACACAGGGCGCGCGCTCAAACACGGTTGTTACTTATTGGTGACCTACTTGATTGAAGTGCGTGCGATGAAGTTGTATCACACCTATCAAAATGCCCTCACGCATGCGGGTTCTCGTGTACACGTGCGCTCAATCATTAAAGAGGAAGAAGGCCATTTGAACAATATGAGCGAGCAATTGCAAGCTTTTGACACCAATTGGCACAGACACACGGACACACTGATGCCTATTGAACAGCAACTTTTTGATGGCTGGATGAAACACATACACCACGCCATTTCTAATCAATCATCACAGGAGATGACATGGGACACGCCCTGACCAATTTAACCCCATTCAAACACGATTGGACACGCGAAGAAATCGCCGCGCTGTATGAATTATCGTTTAATGAACTCATCTACCGCGCTGCCACTGTCCACCGTGAACACAACCAGCCTGAACACATCGAAAAAGCCGTTTTGCTCAACATCAAAACAGGTGCATGCCCCGAGGACTGCGGCTACTGCTCACAATCGGCGCACTACGACACAGGATTGGAGCGTGAACAACTCATGCCTGTCGCCGAAGTCTTGCAAGCCGCTGCGCAAGCCAAACAAGTGGGTGCAGAGCGATTTTGTATGGGCGCGGCGTGGCGCACTCCGCCTGCATCGGCCATGCCCGCGTTGATTGAAATGATTCAAGGCGTGAATGATTTGGGTTTAGAAACCTGTATGACCCTCGGTATGCTCAAAGAAGAACAAGCGCAGCAACTCTCAAAAGCAGGCTTGGACTACTACAACCACAACATCGATACTTCAGAAGAACACTACGGCCAAGTGGTCACCACGCGCAACTTCAACGACCGCCTTGAGACCTTGAATCAAGCGCGTCAAGCAGGACTAAAACTGTGCACAGGCGGCATCCTCGGTATGGGTGAATCGCGCGCCGACCGTGTGAGCATGCTGCAAACCCTTGCGCAAATGAGTCCGCATCCTGAATCCGTACCCATCAATCGGCTCGTTCCCATCAAAGGCACACCGCTTGAGAATGCAGAGCGCATCAATGATGAAGAATGGATACGCACCCTCGCAGTGGCGCGCATCCTCATGCCCAAAACCACTTTACGCCTTGCTGCGGGTCGTCATGAATTGGATTGGGCAGCACAAGCACTGTGCTTTATCGCGGGAGCAAACTCGGTGTTTTACGGTGATAAATTACTCACTACGCCCAATGTGACCACGGATGAGGACAATCAAAAAATCTTTAAAATTCACGCGGCGTCATGACACAAAAAAACAGGCGCATGAAAATGCGCCTGTCTGTTTGCATGTATTTGAACGAATAATCACAAAGCCACCCACTGCAACAGTAACTGTTCCACCCGTGTCAAACTCTGTTCGCGCAAAGCGCGCCATTGGTGTAAATCATGCGCCTGCGTATCGCCCACACCTGCGGCATAGTTCGTACACACAGCAATTGCCGCATAGTGTAAACCAATTTCTTTGGCCAAAATCACTTCAGGAACCAAGGTCATGCCAACCACTTGCGCCCCATCACTGGTCATGCGGCGCACCTCTGCACGGGTTTCCAAGCGTGGGCCATTGGTACAGGCATAGACGGCTTCGCTCACCACGGGCAATTGTAATTGTTGTGCTGCTGCGATTAAATTTGCGCGAACGGTCGCATCAAACGGCTCACTCATATCGGTGTAAACGATGGGATGGTCTGGCCCTTCAAAATAAGTGTTCTTGCGTCCCTGCGTATAATCCAATATGTCACTGGGCACAATCAATTGCCCAGGTTGAATGCTTTCCAAAAACGAACCTGTACTGCCCACTGCACAGACCGTTTGCACGCCGATTTTTTGCAAGGCCCAAATATTGGCGCGGTAGTTGATTTGATGCGGTGCCAAAGTATGACCATAACCATGGCGATTGAGAAACGCCACATCCACACCTGCGAGTTGCCCCAAGGTAATGGCACACGAGGTTTCGCCAAACGGCGTACGCACGATTTCACGGCGAACATTTTCTAAATGATTCAAGCGTTGTAAGCCACTGCCTGCGATAATTCCTAACATGAATGTCCTTTAACCTTTAATTAAATACACCATCACCATTACGGGAGATGCCAATTGATTTACATCAGCCGCAATCGTTTAATGTTTTTGTCATTGACGCTTGAGCATCATCAGCATTTGCGCCTCATCCATCACGGTCACACCAAGTTGTTGCGCTTTTTCGAGTTTTGAACCTGCATCAACCCCTGCGATGACGTAATCGGTTTTCTTCGATACGCTACCAGCGACCTTCGCCCCTGCTTGCTCCAACAATGCTTTAGCCTCTTCGCGTCCCAGTGTCGGCAATGTCCCCGTAAGCACCACGGTTTTATCTGTAAATGGCGTTGCAATTTTTTCTGTCACCGCGACATCGTCCCAATGCACGCCCAATTCTACCAAATGCTTGATGACAGTTTGATGACGCGCATCCGCCCAAAAGGTCACAATCGAATGCGCCACCACAGGCCCCACGTCTTCAACGGTGTGCAAATCGTCCAAATTTGCATTCATCACCGCATCGAGTGTGCCATAAGTTTTCGCCAAAGTTTTCGCCGTGGCTTCACCCACATGACGAATGCCGAGCGCGTAAATCAATCGCGCCAGCGTGGTCGATTTTGAGGTTTGAATGGCAGCATAGACATTCTGTGCCGACTTTTCCGCCATGCGTTCTAATCCTGCCAATTGCGCTGTGCTCAGGCGATACAAATCATCTGGGGTTTTGATTAAACCGACATCGACCATTTGCTCAATCAGTTTGTCACCCAAACCATCAATATTCATTGCCTTACGCGAAGCAAAATGCATCAAGCTTTGTTTGAGTTGCGCGGGGCAAATCATCCCACCCGTACAACGCGACACCGCTTCGCCGTCCTCACGTTCAATCGGCGAGCCACATTCAGGGCAAACACTGGGCATGACGAATACCCGCGCATCCACAGGACGTTTTTCTAACACACTCATCACCACTTCAGGGATGACATCGCCCGCGCGACGTACAATCACTGTGTCACCAATACGCACGTCTTTGCGCGCGACTTCATCGGCATTGTGCAATGTGGCATTGGTCACCACCACGCCGCCGACTTCAACGGGTGCAAGCCGCGCCACAGGGGTCACGGCCCCCGTGCGTCCAACTTGCACATCAATGTCCAACACTGTGGTGCTCATTTCCTGCGCGGGAAATTTATGCGCAATCGCCCAGCGTGGCGAACGCGATACAAAACCGAGGATTTCTTGCTGAGCGGTATCGTTGACTTTATACACCACGCCATCAATGTCAAACGGTAAAGTCTCGCGTGCCTTACCCGTCTGCTCGTAAAATTCAATCAACCCATCCACCCCTCTGATAACGGGATGGGCTGTGTACACAGGGAAGCCATAGTCGCGCAATTGTTCAACAATGCGAGCAAAACTGACCTGCGAAAACACCTGCGCACTGTCGCTGACCTCACCCACACCATAAGCGAAAAATGACAATTGGCGCGACGCGGTGATGCGTGAATCCAATTGACGCAGGCTGCCTGCGGCCGCATTGCGTGGATTGGCGAATAGTTTCTCACCTTTTTCCATCTGTGTTTGATTCAAACGTTCAAAATCCGCCCGCTTCATCAACACTTCACCGCGCACTTCTAATACTTCAGGAATTCGTTTGGCTTGCAAACGCAAGGGAATAGAACGTATGGTGCGCACATTGGCGGTCACATCCTCGCCCGTTTCGCCATCGCCACGGGTCGCTGCTTGTACCAATACACCTTGCTCATAACGCAAACTAATTGCCAGTCCATCAAATTTGACTTCAACCGCATATTCAATGGACACACCGTCTGCAACCCCCAAACCATCGCGCACCCGCGCATCAAATGCCTGCACTTCGCCTGTGCTAAAAGCATTGGCTAAGGACAACATCGGCACCGCATGACGAACTTTGTCAAATTGCGGTAACGGTGTACCGCCGACACGCTGGGTCGGTGAATCGGCTGTGAGCCACTCAGGGTACTGGGTTTCTAAGGCCTGCAATTCCTGAAACAGCGCATCATACTCAGCATCGGTGATGGTCGGCGCATCATTGACATAGTAAGCGATGTTATGCGCATTGAGTTCAGCGCGCAACCTTGCAATGCGTTGCTCATCGGCAGTGCGCATTGAATCGGTTTGGGAAAATAAATCTGGGGTCATCATGCGGGCCACTCAATCACTGTGCCAATAAACGTTTGGTCATCAACGCGCCCGCGGGCAAACCCAACGTTTTGAGCAACTCATTAAAGCCACTGGCACGCGCATCCATGCACTCGAATAAAGCCTCAGGAGAAATCGCATCACCAACTGCATTTTGCCACTGGGCATCAAGCGCATCCGCGACTTGGCGCACATCTTCGCACATGCGTTGCAAAGGTTTTAAGGCACCATTCACCCGAGCAAACTCAAGGCAAAAAGAGAGGGTATGCACGTGCATCATCGCCATTTGATCACGGAAAAAATCCAATGCACGTGGGTTGTTCACGTCATTCATCACGGTGTAAATCGGTACACGGCTTTTCTCTGGATTCAAGCCACCTGAAGCCACATCGCTGATCACATACACGCCGTGCTCGTTGAGTACCGCGCCGCAGGCTGAGAGTTGTTGGTGAATTTCGTACGCAGGCCACAAACCATTTTTTTTGTGTAATTGCACGATAATCGGTTGGCTCAAACGACGCGCCACCGCGTGCAAATAACGTGCATAATCTGCCAACTGAGTCGCGTCGGGCAAGCGTTCAATCTGGCCTGCCAAACGCTTGCGCAATTTTTCTGCCAACGCAAACCAATCTTGCAAAAGATTCTCGTCCACACAATGCGAGCGATTGGCCAACTGTAAACTCAAGCGCAACGCGCTGTATGGCGCGCCCACTTCCAAGGGCTCCCACTCTCGCGTCCGCTGAGCAGTTTGTGTCGAATGAGCAGAACGATTTGCATCCATAGTCACTCGCCCCGCACGTGCACCATATAGATGAATTGGCAACTGAGTGTTCAACTGCAAATCGAACAAGGCGTTCTCAATATCTTGGGTGACTTTCGGCTGTGCGATGGTGATGTCAATCACACCATCAATGCTGTGCACCACATCCACGCCTTCGGGATATGCGGTGTTTAGCCAAGATTCAAAACGCATCCACGGTGCAAACACCGCCCAAGCAGCGCGCTCAGCCAATTCCTGCATCGAGGTGATGGGAGCAGCAGTTGCGGTATTCGTGGATGGGGTGGAAGAATCCACCACTGCCTCATTAGGAATGCGGTGGTCAAGTGCATGATGTACTGGCAGAGCACTACTACCTGTTACAGACGACACATCACCGACAGATTCGCTCTCCGAGACCGTTGATGCCTCAATCAATAAAGTCGGTGCCTCTGCTTCAGATTCAATGTTTATGGCAGGACTGTTCTCAGAATTTGCCTCATCCGCCTTATCAGCATCCTGTGCCTCATTGATTTTATCAGCGACATGGTTAACTTGAGCCGCATGGTCTGATTCCAGCGCAATCCTTGGCTCGACAGCAGACACTGCATCAGATGCCAAATCTGTACGGTCAAACGTCTCAACTGGCGCGGGTGCTTCTGCCGTCAACTCTGCGGAATCATCGCTTGCCATTGGTGCTTGGACTTGAGAATGATAACGCTCTGACAACACGGGCACGGTCGGGCTGTCAGACACCTGTATCTGTCGTTTAGCCTTGACTTGCTTTTGCGCACGAAAAATTTGCGCATAACTGTACCCGCCCACGCACAAAAGCAGCAGACCGACCACAATCAAAGTTGATAACTCAAATTCATTCATATCTTTTTATTTTTCTTTAACCTAAAATCCGCAGACCATCAAAATGGCGTTCGGTCATTAAACCGCCAATGCTTCATTGGACTGCTGCAATTTCAACGCCGATTCCATATCCACCGCCACAATACGCGACACGCCCTGCTCTTGCATGGTCACACCCACCAGTTGGTCGGCAATTTCCATCGTGATTTTATTGTGCGAAATGAATAAAAATTGCGTTTGCTGGGACATCTTCGCCACCAATTGCGCGAAGCGATCGGTATTGGCATCGTCCAGTGGCGCATCGACCTCATCGAGCAAACAAAACGGCGCGGGGTTCAATCTAAACAACGCGAACACCAGCGCGGTCGCGGTCAAGGCTTTTTCACCACCCGACAATAAATGAATCGTCGAATTGCGTTTACCAGGGGGTTGCGCCATGACTTGCACACCCGCATCCAAAATTTCTTCACCCGTGAGCACCAGTTTTGCCTCACCACCACCGAATAGCTCTGGGAACAACTCGCCAAAATTTTGATTCACTTGGTTGTACGTGTCCATCAGCATTTCGCGCGATTCTTTGTCAATCTTACGAATGGCATCTTCTAAGGTATTCATCGCTTCCAGCAAATCGGCCGACTGCGCATTGAGGAAACTTTGACGTTCTTGTGCCACTTTGAGTTCATCCAAAGCCGCCAAGTTGACTGCACCCAAAGCATTGATTTGATTATTCAAACGCGTGATTTCGGCTTGCAAACTCGATGCACGCGCTGTGTCCGACAGGGTTTCGCGCAGACGCTCGCGCAACTCGTTGATGTCCGCTTGCGCTTCGTTCAACTGTGTTTCAAATTGCTCTTGATTGATGCGCGCCGCTTGCTCGGACATCTGCAATTGCGTAATCGCTTCGCGCTTCGGTTCGAGTTCGCGCTCGGCGGCGATGCGTTGCTCATCCATCGTGCGCAATTCATGCGTCAGTGCATCAAGTGCCGTCCGTGCCGCGCTCAAAGCCGCTTCGCGTTCCACGCGCACCGCCAAAGCCGCTTGCAAACCCTCATGGTGATTGACTTGCTCAAACTCCTCCAAAGCGATGGTTTGCTCTTCCAAATTGTTTTGCAACACCTCCAACTGCTGCTCAGAGGATTGTTGGTTGTACTCAATATCTGCCAAACGTTGGGTCAAAGTCTGCACGCGGTACTGCGCGTCACGGTGTTGATGCTCCAATTCACGCAGGCTCGCACGTTTGTCCGCCAATTGCCGCTCAAAAGTTTCAAACGCATCCTGTGCCGCTTGCCACGCGTCTTGGCGCGTCACCAAAATCGCATCACCTTCATCAAACAAGGCTTGTGCTTCGAATTTTTGCGCTTGCAATTCTTCTTCTGCCAGCGTGATTTCAGCGATTTCATCGTCAATCTGCGCGTGGCGCGCCGCTCGCTGATTGCGTTCTAAATCGAGTTTTTGCACCTGCATTTTGAGTTCGTGCACACGTGCCGTGGTGCTTTGCAATTGCGCCCGTGCGCTGTTGTGCTGCGCGGTGAGACGCTCGACTTGCGCCTGCAATTCACTCAAGCCACTTTGCGCACTGTCCACCAACATATCCTGCGCGCGCAGTTGCGCTTCAATGTGCTCAATCTCTTGCGCGCGCGCCAGCATGCCTGCTTGCTCGGACTCAGCCACGTAAAAACGCACACTGTTGCGCGTCAATTGATGACCCTCAGGCGTGACCAATACCGCACCATCGGGCAATTGTTCGCGCAAAGCATACGCATCGCTCAAAGTATTCGCGACATACACATGGCGCAACCAATCGGGCAATAGTTGACTGAGCGTGGCATCATTGGTTTGAATCAGTTGCAACAATGGACGCAAACCCGCAGCCGCTGGTGCATCGCCCATACTCGGTACATTGGCATAAAAACTCAAACGCGCGGGCGGAATGTCTGAAAAATAATTTTTCGCGCTCTCAATGCGCGACATCTCAAAGCCATTCATGCGCTCAGCCAAAACTGCTTCTAAAGCATTTTCCCAGCCCGATTCGATGTGCAGTTTTTGCCAAACGCGTTGACGTGTGCTCAATTGGTATTTGTCCAACCACGCACCGAGTTTACCCTCGGTTTGCACTTTTTCTTGCAATGAACTCAATGCTTCCAAACGCGCTGAGAGTTGTGCGATGCGCGCCTGCTCTGCCTGCGCGATTTCACGCGCTTGTTGCAAAGCCTGCTGTGCATCGGGCAAGGCCGCATCAACTTCGTCCAACGCCGCTTGTGCGGTTTCCTGACGCGCCATTTCGTCGGCCAGTTGCATATCCAGTTGGTGGTGCTCTTTCTCGTCCTGCGCACCAGGGGCAAGTTTCTCTTGCATCAGGCGTTCACGACGCAAAGTCAACGCGGACAGTTGTCGATCCGCGTTGCGCTGATCGTCCGCCGCGCGTGCCACCGATTGCTCGGCTTGCACCAATTGCGCGCGCGCATCGTGCATGGCTTGCATCGCATTGCGGTGCTGTGACTCCAATTCAGGTAGATTCTCAGAAGCCTGCGCCAATTGTTCAGCAAGAATCGCTTGCTCCTCCTGTGCGGCTTCGCGCTCGGCAGTCAATTGGTGCATGTCGTCCATCAAACTGGCTTGACGTTCCTGCCACGAGCCAATTTGAGCCTTGATTTGCTCAATCTGCGATTGGATGCGTGCACGCCCTTCGGTCATGAAGCGCAATTCGGTCTCTATGCGCGAGACTTCGGCGTTGGCTTCGTACATACTCGCCTGCGCAAGGTTCAGGGCATCAGAAAATTCATAATGTTGGCTGCGTTTGGATTCCAGTTCGGCTTCAATATGGCGCAGTTTTGCCATTTGTGCTTCTAAATTATTGTGCGCCAATTGAATGTTAACATTGATTTTATCGCGCTCGGCTTGCGCTTCATCATAGCGCAATACCCACAGAAAATGCAGTTTGTCTTGCGCGGAGTTTTGTAAATCGCGGTACTCCTGCGCGACCTTGGCTTGCGCATCGAGTTTCTCAACTTGGTTATTGAGTTCGCGCAGAATGTCCTCGACACGGGTGAGGTTGTCGCGCGTGTCGTTCAAGCGGTTTTCAGTTTCGCGGCGACGCTCTTTGTACTTGGACACACCTGCGGCTTCCTCCAGAAATACACGCAACTCTTCGGGTTTGGCTTCAATGATGCGCGAAATCATACCCTGCCCGATAATCGCATACGCGCGCGGTCCCAAACCCGTGCCCATGAAAATATCCTGCACATCGCGACGGCGCACTTGTTGGTTATTGATGTAATAACTCGAACCACCATCGCGTGTGAGCACACGGCGCACGGCGATTTCTGCGTACTGCCCCCATTGACCGCCTGCACGACCTTCGGTGTTATCAAATACCAACTCGACCGACGCACGCGCGGAGGGCTTGCGATTGCCCGAACCATTAAAAATCACGTCCGACATCGACTCGCCGCGCAACTCGGAGGCGCGCGACTCGCCCAGCACCCAACGCGTGGCATCCATGATGTTTGATTTACCACAGCCATTGGGACCGACCACGGCGACCAATTGCCCTGGAAGCTGAAAACTCGTCGGATCCACGAATGATTTAAAGCCCGCTAATTTAATATGAGTTAATCGCACTGCTCACCTTTTTTAATTGTTTGGGTATCGCGCTTCACATCCACACGCCATGAAATAGGCGTATCATACCATTACATGCCCCATTTAGGGCTGTGGACGCGGATTTAACGCACCAGTAAATTAAACACAAACTCTTTGAAAATCAAGCCATTAACCGAAACCAATAGGTTTTAACCATGCCGATTTCACCTCGAATAGAATCCTGTATTGAATCCGAACACAGCACGCAGATTTTGGACATATTCAACGAAGCCATTGTCAATTCAACCGCGCTGTACGAATACCACCCGCGCACACCCGAATTCATGCGTGAATGGTTCGCAGAAAAACGCAGCAAAAACTTTCCCATACTCGGCGCATTTGATGAATGTGGCGTGTTGATGGGCTTTGCAAGTTACGGCAAATTTCGCCCCCAACCTGCGTTCAAATATACAGTTGAGCACTCCATTTATCTGCACCCAGCCCATCGAGGCAAAGGCATCGGGCGAATTTTATTAGATGCACTGATTGAACATGCCCACGCACATCAAGTCCACTGCATGGTCGGGGTGATTGATGCATCCAACACCGCCAGCATTATGTTGCATGAGCAATTGGGTTTTACCTATGCAGGCATGATACAGCAGGCAGGTTTTAAATTTGGTGAATGGTTGGATGTGGCATTTTATCAACTGCTTTTGAACGCGCCTGATGTGCCTGTGGATGGGTAGGTTGGCGGCGAGTGATTTTTATGAATCCTAACAGTATTGACATGCCCAACACACCTAAAACGAAGCGTTTACAAACCATAAAAAAGGAAATGTGGGACAAGCCAATTTTATAAAATGAAAGGGGCAAACCATTGTATCGTTTGCCCACCTACACTGCGCGTTAAACCATCCAACTCACAGCACTTGGAGCGCAACATAAGCACCGTAGTCATCATAGTGCCCACTCACGAAACCATTACTGAACTGCGGTGTCGCGTGACCAACAGAAGCGAGCGTTGCTGACCAGAAATAACCATCCGCCCAACCCACTGGATTACCAGCGGTTTGATAACCGCTGTTGTGGCTATCCCAAATTTCCAATAAATCACTGTAGCTTTGGTTGTCGGCTCGGTAATTTGGACTTGTGATATTGGTTTGTCCATCACCTAAGGTAGGCAACGCGAGTTTCACGCCATTGATTTCACCATAGCGGTAATCATTGGTCGTACCGAATTGTCCAGAAAAGTCCTGCACCGAGGTGTTAACCACGCCATTGGTATCGTGATTAAATATATTATCGAGAAAACCATGCATCACATAGTCGAACCGAAATCCTGTGCCACTGGCATTAGTGACTGTCGTGCCAGTATAGTCGATTTTTCCTGTAATATCCTCAGTAGTATTGTGTACGCCATCACCATTCATGTCCCATGCGTAGAACCAACTATCGAGCGTACCGTCACCATTGTTGTCGATATGCACAGGGTTGATGAGTTGACCGTACTCTCCCAAATCGATGATACTTTGACCTGCGATATATTCATATACATCAATGATACCAAGTGTCACCGTTTGACTGACACTATTGCCTGCCGCATCATGGGCAATCACATCAAAACTGTAAGCGTTTTGCACTTCGTAATCAGGGTTGGCAATCAGTGTGACCTTGCCTGTGGCACTGTCAATGCTGAATTGACTCGCATCAATACCGCCAAGGGTGTATGCGGCGACAGCAATATTGTCGGTTGCAGTGGCAGTATAAACGACTTGATTGGCACCGCTGTTTTCAACAATTGCGCTGGCAGTCGTGCCACTGGTGAACGTCGGGGCGATTTCGTCCACATCGCCAATTGCCAAAGATACTGTTTGGCTCACATTATTACCTGCCGCATCATGGGCAATCACATCAAAACTGTAAGCGTTTTGCACTTCGTAATCAGGGTTGGCAATCAGTGTGACCTTACCTGTAACACTGTTAATCGTGAATTTACTTGCATCAATACCGCCTAGGGTGTATGCGACGACAGCAATATTGTCGGTTGCAGTGGCGGTATAAACGACTTGATTGGCACCGCTGTTTTCAACAATTGCGCTGGCAGTGGTGCCACTGGTGAACGTCGGGGCTTGTGTGTCTGGGGTTTCATCCACATTGTTAATCACCAAAGAGACTGTTTGACTCGCACTATTGCCTGCCGCATCATGGGCAATCACATCAAAACTGTAGGCATTTTGCACTTCGTAATCAGGGTTGGCAATCAGCGTAACCTTGCCTGTGGCACCGTCAATCGTGAATTTATTCGCATCAATACCTCCGAGGGTGTATGCAGTGATGGCAACATTATCGGTTGCAGTGGCGGTATAGACGACTTGATTGGCACCGCTGTTTTCAACGACTGCGCTGACAGTGGTGCCACTGGTGAACGTCGGAGTTTGTGTGTCTGGAGTGGGCTGTGTAGAACTGCCTTTGTTGTCGTTACCAAGTGCCACTGCAATACCAGCACCACCCAATAAAATTGCGGGTAAAACCCAAGCGTCTATGGTATTTCTAACCGTACCATTTACTGTGCCATCGTATAGCATTCCTGCTTTTTGAATGTCATCATATTCTTCGTTTTGAGTACCCGATACAACCTTTTCAACTGCGTAAACATTACCAACAGTGCTATCAGATTCTGCTTTTTGAGTGCCTAATGCAACACTTTTTGCAATAAATGGTGTCCCATCTTCTTCACTATCGTGTTTTTTAACATTAATACGGCCCATTAAATTGTTGTCATCAATCAGTTCTTGAACATCGTCTGTGGTGCGCTTAATGTGATTTTTAAACTTAGTTGCGATTTGCTTGGTTGGTTGGTTGGTTGGTTGGTTGGTTGGTTGCTTCATAATGAAATATCCTCTCTAAAAGAAAACACACATAAATTACATCATCACTTCATATTGCACAGTAAAAATTAGGTGCGCACAAAAAACGACCCAGTTGTATGATACAACACATCCACAATATATACAAATTTAAATCAATCAATACTTATATACCCGAGTATAGAAGTTGGATTTTGCAAAAGCAATTAGTAAAAGTGCAATCGCACGCATGGCTTATTAAACGGCTCTGTCGGGTGATTCTGCCCAAATCAATAACAGCCTTGATGACTGAATTTGTGGGGGCTTATTTGTAAGTGGTTTCGCTAAATAATCAGATGCGTCATCCAAACTTTTCCCGCATCCACCAATTTGGTATGTGTATTATTGTGAGCGGTATGATTGATTATTTAATGGAATAACTATGCAATGGAACCCAAGGCATTTAAACCATAGTAGGAGTGGTTGATGAATATGCCCAATTGCAATGAGTAAAACTTGAATTTCTGAATGCTTCGATTGGACATTTGTATCAGTACGCCCAATCGCTCTGCAAATTCGAGAATAATTATGCACGTAGTTTTTTCAATACCGCCCAAGCGTCTTTTTTCAACAATGGATTGTCTATCATCGCTTGCAAACTCGGTACGCGCAGCAATCGCTCATGCGTTTGCCCAGCCATGAGTGCATCACTCATGACGATGAGTGTGGTGGTGTGCAAGGCATCTACGGGGATTTGTAGCAAAACGGGTTCAACCGCCAATGTGTTGATTATCGCCAACGTTGGCAGCCCTGTTGCAATGGTTTGGGGGGTGGTTTGTGTGCTGTCGGTCACGTGGCTGTAGGTGCAGTCTGTTGTATCTTGTGCGCCAATTGCCCACAGCATGCCCACAAGGAGGTGGGCTTGCGCATCGGTCAATGGCTGCTCGCCGAGCACCCAGTAGCGGGACTGGACAATGCATTCGGGCAATTCGAGTGCAGGCGCATCAAGCGCGACCTCATCGCTCAAGCCACTGCGGTGTCGCCAACGCACATCGATGCCCATGGCGTAGAGCCATGCGTCGTGGGCTTCAGGATGTCGTTTAACTAAATTCATAATGTGGTTTCTGGCTGGATTGACTTGCTCATCAGTCGCGCGTCTTCACGCTCTGGCATACTTGGAACGGGCGCATAATAACCCTTTCTACGTCCAACTTCAACAAACCCCATGGTTTGGTACAGTTTTAAAGCAGGTTCATTCGAAACGCGTACTTCCAAGTGCACTGTCATAATATCTGTCGGTAATTGTTCAAACAACTGCCACAAAACCTGTTTGCCCAATCCACGTCCGCGCATGCACTCCGCCACACCGACACTGAGAATTTCACATTCATCCAGCATGGTGCGCGCCAGCACGTACGCCAATAATTGACCTGATTGTTCAACCACTGTGCCGATATACTCACCCGTGTGCAGCATGGGCGCGATATCGAGCACCTGCGCGTGCGTCCACGGATCGAGCTGTACGGCATTTTCTAATACCGCCACTGCGGGCAAATCATCAACCCGCATCGGGCGAGCAATGAACTGCAACATTATTTTGCCTCTCGCTCTGCAATCGTCATGGCGACTTTATCACGCACATACAAGGGTTGCACCTGTTCGGGTGGTGTGGCGCGACCCGCGGACCACGCGGGGTTGGCAACCGTGAAAAAATACGCTGCATGCGGCGCGCTGTGGTCAACCCCGGCAATGACAATGTTCGGTTGATGACAAGCATGTGCGACTTCATCAAATACCTGTGGCGCATTGCCGACCACCGCACACGGCTGATTGATGGCACAAATGTGTTCAGCAAACACCGCCACATCATCCAAACTCGGCGCAGTACGAGTGTGCAGTTGCCCGTCAATGAACTGGTAATGCGCCCAATACACCTGCTGCATGCGTGCATCCATACCAACAATGACTTCATAATGCCCCAAAGCGAACGCCGATACCGCCATCGCCTCCAACGAGGAGTGGGCCAAGACAGGTTTACTCATGGCAAATGCCAAGCCCTGCGCCACCGCGACTGCCAGACGCACGCCTGTAAATCCACCGGGTCCCACGCCCACCACAATCGCGTCTAAATCCGCCAATGTCACCTTGGCTTGCGCCAGTAGTTCGCGCACCATCGGCAGTATCATTGCAGAGTGTTTTTGCTCAGACCATTCGTGACGCGCAGTCACCTGTCCGCGCGCTTGTAAAGCCACTGAACAATATTGATTCGAAGTATCCAATGCCAAAAGGATCGGCAATTTTGTATCCGTCATCAGACCACTTCCGTTCTGCGTTGTGTTTGTGTCGGCGGTTCACAATCAGGTACGAGCAATACCACCACTTCGCAAGCGATACCCTCGCTACGGCCTAAGAAACCGAGTTTCTCACAAGTTTTTGCTTTCACGTTGACATCGGTGTATGCACTTTGTAAATCTGCGGCAATGTTCTCGCGCATCGCGGGAATGTGCGCCATCATTTTCGGTGCTTGCGCGATGATGCTCGCATCTAAATTACCCAACACATAACCTTTATCGAGCACCAATTGATAGGCGTGGCGCAACAGCACCCGACTGTCCGCACCTTTAAATCGCTCATCCGTATCGGGAAAGTGTTGTCCAATATCGCCCAAAGCCAAGGCACCCAACAGTGCATCGGTCACTGCATGTAATAACACATCGGCATCCGAATGCCCCAACAAACCTTTCTCGTAAGGAATGGTCACCCCCCCAATGATTAGAGGGCGATTTTCAACCAAAGCATGGACATCAAACCCCTGCCCAATGCGAAATAAGTTATTTTTTTTCATCTTTCTTGTCCGTATTTTTATCCGTAGCCTTATTCGTAAATGATATGCGGTCAAAACGTCTGCGGTATTGTAAATCAATGCCATTATTGGTACCGCCACGCAATACAATTTGCCATGAGCGCGACAATGACCACGTCATTTTCAATACACTGCTCACCGTGTCAATGCCCTGCTCATAAGCGATACCAAACCGATCGGTAAATTGTTTACCCACACCCACATAGGTGCCTGAGGTACCACGCGCATTACTCCCCACAGCACCCACACTGATGTTATCAATGCCAAAACGTTCGGTGATTTTACGTCCTTGATCGGTGCTGAGCAGCAAACTCGCCGCCCCCGCAATGGCACTGATGTCGTTGCCACCCAAATCTGCAGTGGAGCGGCCAAACAACAACCATGCCAGTTTTTCCTCATCAGGCATATCCGGATTCGAGTGTAAACGTGCACGTGTATCAGCGAGTGTGCCACTGACCTCTACCCCCACCTCTGTGGTGTTGATGCTGCGGCTGGCAAGAATGTTGATGCTTGGATCATCGATTGGACCTGCAAATGTCACCAAACCACGCTGCACCGTTAAAGTTTGACCATAAAACAAGTACGTACCACGGGTAATTTTCACCGTACCATTTGCGCGAATTTCAGGATTGTCTAACTCGGAGCGCAATCGAACATTGCCTGCCATATACACATCAGCCCCTTGGCCTTTAAAGCGAAAACTATTGCCCAAATTAAGGTTCAAATCGACTTGTGTGGCATAGGCAATATCGGTTTTGGCTTGATTTTTGCCTGCACCAATTGGCTGTGCCAAATGGACATCATTGCCCAAACTGGGCGGCGGAAATGGTGGCATATCAATGAGTGCCTTATCCACCAAAACATCACCTGTGATGGTGAATAAGCGCACCCCATCAAAACCCAGTTGTGTCGTACCACTGAGCACCACTTCTCGGTCGGGACGAGCGAATGGACGCAAATGATTCATGGTCATTTTGGCGTTGACACCCTGCTTAATTCCCCAACCGACCGTGCCATCAACCGATAAGGTACCTTCCACGCCTTTGGCATCAAATTGTTCAAATACCATCTGTGACGGCTCAACGCGAATTCGCGCCACCCCTTCATTTAATCGTATCCCTTGTTCAAGTTCATAAAAGCTCAGATTTTGCCCTGTCACCACGCCCTCTGGAACCCAAGAGGACAACGTGCCTTTCAAATTTAAATCCGCCTGCGCTTGCCCATCCACGCGCACATTGACGCCAAACAAATGGTTGAACTGATTGAGTGCATTCAACTTGGCATTGATGTTGACATTCAATGGCGATAAGCCGGTAACCACCCAACCTGCGGCACTATTGACCAAACCAAGATTGCCCTGAATGCGGTTTTGCCCAATACTCGTGCCATTGAGTTGACCTGACAACGCCATCTGCGTGCCCGTGATTCGTCCCTGAAAATCCATATCGGACAATTCAATGATGTTTTTACGCCGCGCATCCAGAGCCACATTGCCACGTTCACGCTCAAACTTAAATCCCCCTGCAGGTTGCGCACCCATGGCAATATCCCACTGCCCTTTCACTGCAAAGTCATCCGATGGGTAAAAAGGCAAGGGAATATTTAACCAAGACAGCCAACGATTGGCAATTAAATTGCTGACATTGCCCTTGGCATTGATGCGTTGTCCCTGAATACTGAGGACATCCATATTCAATTGCGCCTCTTGTACTTTGGCGATGAAATTGGACAATTTAAACTCTTGCTTTTCATAAGCAACCGCAGTGGCCTGCATCATTTGTACATTCGGCTGACCTATATTGCGCAATTGATTGACCTGTCCACGCCAACCATCGGCCGTGACCGAACCAGAGCCCGATGCCTGACCATCCAAAATCCACTGTACAGCGGATTTTGCCGCGGTCGTTTTAGACGCGGGACTGCCTTCTAACACCACGATATCACCCACAAACGTGCTATTGAATTGATGCGATGCCTGTGTGCCGCGTACCGTACCGTCAAATTTTTTGATGTGTACACGTCCAACATCGTAGCCCACCAACGACACATCTGCATTCATTGGCCCATTCTCACCCGTTTCCCATTGCCCATCGACACGCGCGGATTGAATGCGGTTATCAAGAAAGGTCAGCTGATTGGCCTGTAATTGCAATTTGCCACGTGGACGCGTGAGCGCGCCCGACAAATCCCCGACCGCATTCAAACTGCCCGCAAAACCAAACTGTAATTGCGCCAAATTGGGGGCATTGATGTTCAGATTGAGTCTGTCTTGTGGATTACCCAAGGCACCTTTGGCTTGAAAACGGTTATCACCTATGGTCACGTCCAATTGGCGCGCTTCAAATTTGTCAGGCATCTGATAGCTGATGTCGATTTGCCCTTGTGCGTTGACATTGGCCCAACGACTTTGCTGTAAATCACCTTTCAAATTCAACTTGAAATTGGGCTTCAAGTCACCATTAACATCAAATACGCCCGCCAATTGACTGCTGGGAAAATCGCCTAAATCGCGCAAATTAAATTGCTGCGCGCCGAGTTTGCCCTCAAATGGCATGGTCTCCTGCATTTGAATCTTCCCAACCAAAGCCAACTGAGCATTACCCAATCCACTGATTTTTGCCGTCTGAATATCAATCACACCGTCGCTCATCAAAACACCTGCGTCGATGCGCATATTGACTGCGCCTGACTGAGCCAACTGCCCGTCATAACGCTGGCTGCCTTTATTTAAAGTGATTTTGACGTTTCCATCCAATGCGGTATTCAATAATTTTTGATGAATGGTTTTGAGGTTATAGTCTTGTACCTGCACATCAATTTGCCCTTGCTGATTTGCAAACACACCCGAACCCGTCAGGCTGCCACCATTCATCAACTGTACGCGCATATCACTCAAGGTTTGCTGCGTGTCGGTCAAGGTGAAACGCCCCTGCCCTGTGTGTACTGGAATCCCCAATTCAGCAAGGGTCAAAGGCAAATGATTGATTAGTGACCAAGTCCCATCCACAGGTTTTCGTGTGGTCGCGTTGGATGAAGCCTCCAGTCCAGTTGGTTGAGCGTCTAAACTCAAATCCAAATTCGCCTGTGGCAAACTGCTCCAAAACAACCGTGGGTTCACACTTTTTAAGTCAACATGGCCCTGATGAATATACCAACCATCAATCAACTGAACTTCAACATAGCCTTGACCAAACAATTGATTGACACTGTCCTGCGCTGCATCGGCTTTTAAATCCAAACGCAAATGTTTCAAATCACCTTGAGCCATTAAGTGCGCAGCGTAATCATTGTTTTCATCACTAACGGTGGCATCCAATTGACCATGAATGGCAAACGGTCTGCGTCCATTGACATCCACTTGGCCTGTGTATTGCGCACCACCTTGGCGCAAATGGGTTAGGTTGATGTGGTGTTGAACCTTATCCGTCAAAAGACTGCCCGAAATATCCAGCAATTGCGTGGTTTGCAAACCTTGAATCAAATTCAATTCACGCACGTTCAAATCATCCACTGTCATGGCAAAAGGCATGGTGATTTTTTGAATCGGTGTGGATGGCTCGTTCGAAGGAAATATCGCAATATCCAAACGCTGTGCAGCAATATGCGGCACATTCCAACGCAGTGGCAACAATTGCCAATGCCACGTACTGCTCAACTCATTGATATCAATGTGCACCGTACTTAAATGAATGTGAACAGATTCAGCATTGCCACCTTTGGCCAAAGTCCCCGAAACCCATTGAGCTTGGATATGCCCCGCGCTCAAAACTTTGGTCGTACGCCACAACAAACGGGTACCACGCTCACTTTGAGCAGCGACGATGATGCCTGCCAATAACAACAGCACCAACACACACATCACCATAACGGCACGCAACAACCTTTGTTTTAGGTTATTGGGTGTGCGGTTTTTGGCAACAGACGATGTCTCTTGACTGTTGTGATCGTTGTTTTGATCAGGCAAAACCTCGGAATTTTGCATATCGTTCATTAAAACACAATCCCAATTGAAATGTGGGGGGACAATTTTCGACGTGGATAACCATACGCCAAGTCAAACTGAATGGGACCGACAGGACTGCGCCAGCGTGCGCCCAGACCCACGCCGTGATAAATCGGTCGATTGCTCAATTTATCGGTCACACTGCCCACATCATAAAATGCCGCCCACCCCCACGCATCGCTAAACCAATGGGTGTATTCAGCCGAAGCCGTTGCCAAAAACTGAGTAGGCAAAACCTGACCCGCAGCCATTGAACTGGGGTCACCAATGCTTTGATACGAGTATCCACGCAAAGAACCGCTGCCCCCCGCTTTGAACAATAAACTCGAAGGCACATCGTACAAATTATCATTGGTATTGACCAAACCAATTTCACCGCGCAAAACCAAAGAGTCTTTCTTAAGGAACGGGAAAAAATGACGATAACGACCATACCAACGCACAAAACTTGCGGTAGAACCCATGGATTTTGACGCAACACTCACCGAAGCATCAACCGCATACCCACGACGAGGGTATGCGCGGGAATCCACATTAAATTTTGACCAATCCAATCCAACCACCCACGCATGGCTGGAGTCTTGTCCCAAGGTGCTGTTGTAATAATCTAAATTATAAGAAATCGCACTGCGTTCCAACTTGCGTGAATAGTGCACCCCAACTTGGTAGGTGTCATCCCGTACCGACGTGGTGCGATCTTGATCCAATTTGCCAAACACGCTCCATTGGTAGTGATTTTTGTTTTGTGGGGTTGACAACGACATCTGCCCAATTCGCTCTTTTTGTTGCCAATCGTAGCGCGTATCATAAATCCAACCGCGCTTGAATACATTGTAGTGGCTGTATTGGACATTCGCGCGAAAACCCGCATCGGTACCATAACCGACCAAACCCTTGAAGTTTGAGCTTGGCAGTTCCACCACACTGACCTTAATCGGGGTCAACTGTGCATCATTTGGGTTGGCATCAATGTCCACCGTGACATTTGAGAAATACGGCAAGTCTTGTAAACGTTTTTGATAATCCAATAATTTTTGACGGTTATAGGCCTCACCCACTTCAATCACATTCACGTTTTTCACGATATTTTCGCGATAACGACGCAAACCAGTTACCTCAACATCACCCAAAGTAAAATAAGGGCCCGAATCTAAAATAGCGGATACATCGGCATGGGTTCGCGACACATCAATCATGGCTGAGGTGTCCTTAAATCGAGCACCCGCGTATGCATCAGAGCGAATTTTGCGCAACAATAACGTTTTCGCCAAAGACCAGTCGTTTTGAGTAAACGGCTCATCCTCTTGCAGTGACCAGTCAAACTCCAATTCGCCCGCGCGTTCCTTATTTTGCTGTTTAATCAGCCCCTCAAAATTTAACTGAGCAGAACGAATTTTGACACGCTCTCCCAAATCAACTCGAATGGTGTAACTCGGACGGCCTTGCGGGGGTGTGTTTGCGTCCGCTTTGGAAACATCTTCGGTTTGTGGATTGACTTGCTGGTTGGGCTGTTGATTGCTCCGTTGTGCTTCTTGTCGTGTCGCTTGCGCCGCCTCAACCGCACTCAATTGTGCGTCGGTACCGACCGTTAATCCCGTTCGATCGTCAATCACCACAATTCGACTATTAAAATACCCCTCGGTTGCGAGCAAACCCGCTGCTTGTTCAGCCACATGATCGACCAAAAAGTCCAAATACGCATCGCGGATGTCCTCACGCGTGCGATAGCGCACGATGTCCAAATGGGTTTCAAGCAGGGTTTTGATTTCTTTCGGCGCTGCCACTTGCACCGAATAATTGTCCGCTTGCACGGGCGTACTCAGCGTCAACATCACCGCCGCAAAAATCGCGCACACAGCAAAACAACCACTGGCGCTGCTGAGGTGTTTGGCAGTATGTTGAACAAAGCGGCGTTTCATAGCGTAAATGGTCACAGAGGCAATTATTTCGGGTAAAATGTCAGTCAAGGGGTTCTTAAAACCCCACTTCGCATTGTAAACAATTCTCACCTTCACGAGGGTGAATGGAGCAAATAAAAATGGCAAAATACGAATCCGACATTACCCTATTCATACAAGAACTGAAAAAAAAACACCCTGAGCTTGAACAAAAACAGGCTGAAGGTCGCGCCCGTTTGTGGGATAAACCGCAGGATCCTGGCTTGCAACGTGCATTTGATGCCGCCGAAATATCCAGCAAACGTGCTGGCTACTAAACATCATTCATGAGCAGCACACCATCTGCACACGATACCAGCAGCGCATTGGACAGTGCCATGGCGCAAATGGAGCAAACCGCCACACTCGCCGTGTCGGCCACGCCCGACACATTGGATGGTATGGCGTATGCGCGTCTGTATGGTGAGCCGCTATTCAGTATCCCCACAGATTTATACATACCACCGAATGCTTTGGAGGTATTTTTAGAAACCTTTGAAGGCCCTTTGGATTTATTGCTTTACTTGATTCGTAAGCAAAATTTCAATGTGCTCGACATCCCAATGGCACAAGTCACCACGCAATATTTGGGGTATGTTGAGCAAATCAAAACCTACAACCTTGAGTTGGCATCCGAATACCTCTTGATGGCCGCAATGCTGATTGAGATTAAATCACGCATGCTCTTGCCCGTCAAAAAATCCGACACGGGTGAAGAGGTCGATGATCCGCGCGCTGAACTGGTGCGTCGTTTATTGGAATACGAACAAATCAAGTTGGCTGCCCAAAACTTGGGACACATTCCTGTTGCAGGACGTGATTTTTTACTGGCGCACGCCAATATTGATGAACTGGCACCCAAAGCATTGCCGACCGTGAATCCCGATGACTTAAAAACTGCGTGGCAAGACATCCTCAAACGTGCCAAACTCAATGCGCGCCACACCATCACGCGGGAAACACTTTCGGTGCGTGAATTCATGTCGGATATTTTGCGCAAACTCAACAACCGCCGATTCATGGAATTCACCGATTTATTTGAAGATTTGGTCGCGCAGGGCTCGGCACGCTCTGTCTTGGTGGTCAACTTCATCGCCATGCTTGAACTCTCACGTGAAGCACTGGTTGAAATCACCCAAGCCGAAGCCTACGCACCGATTTACGTGCGCTTGAGTTATCAACCATCGACTACCCTTGCCCCCACAGAACCAAACGCATAGGAGCAATCATGAACACCACACGCATTCAATTGTTTCGTGAACAAAACACCGCCGCCGAATTTGACCACCCGCGCTCAGACCGATTGGTCAATGGCAACCCGCAGCGCACCACATGGAATCATTTCACCAACCGCAGTGGTGAAATGTTTGCGGGTGTTTGGGCGAGCGAGGTTGGCAGTTGGCGGATTGAAATGGGCGAGACCGAAGACGAGTATTTCTATGTGATTGAAGGCTCCGGCGCAATTATCGAAGAAAACGGTGAACGACGAAGTTTTACCGTCGGCGACGCGGTCATCATCCCTGCGGGTTTCAAAGGGATTTTCGAAGTATCCACTGCTTTGAAAAAGCATTATGTGATTGTTGAGCGGCAAGTATCCAAATAAAACATTTTAAAAATCAATGACGTATAACATCTTTGATTTTGTCTCCTTAAATTTATTTACCACGTCGAGCTAATTCAACGTGAGGATAGGTCGAAACAGTAGAAAATTCGCTTTTAGGTGAGATAACCTTCATATTGGCTTTATACAGACCGTATCCCACAGGCTTAAAAACAAACGCTTGGTGAACTTGTATATATTTTTCTTGCCCTTTAAATACTTGATTACCGCCTGAACTGCCACTCATAAAAACCATCTTATTGTCTATCGGTACTTGGTAATTAATCAGTTCAATTTCATCTGATGGTGGTTTTTTCTTACCAAAAACAGAAATATCTATCCATTTTCCATTTTGATAAAAAGCCACACCAACCTCCAGCCTAACGGATTCAGGTCTTATTAAATTTTTTCCATCAGAATAAACACAGGAAACACCGACCATATGCCATAACGGGAGTACATCTTCTTTTTTATTTGGCAAAATCCAAAACTCGAATTCAGATTCACTTCCTTCCTTAGAAAGATCAAACGTTTTATCCTCTTGAGTAAATGGTAACTGCGGTTGTAAAAAGAAATAAGGGTCTTTTTGTTTATAGTTTATCAGCGTTATAAGTAAGAGCAGAGAGGTGGCTCAAGAAATTTGAACAGAGCGATAAGTGATGAAGTTTACTCAACCAGCCATTAGAATGGCGTAAAAAGGAGTAAAACATGTCACGTCGTCCCCGTAGAAACCATAGCCCAGAATTCAAAGCCAAGGTTGCATTAGCCGCCATTCAAGGTGATAAAACACTCGCCCAATTGGCCGAGCAATTTGACTTACATGCCAACCAGATTGTCGAATGGAAGAAACAGCTGCAAGAGCACGCTGCCAGTGTATTTGGTAGTGCAGCCCCCCAAGCCGAGCCAACCGATCTCAAACCGCTGCACGCTAAAATCGGTCAACTCACCTTGGAGAATGATTTTTTAGAAACAGCGCTCATCAAGGCGGGATTGCTGAGCGCAAAGCGATGATTAACCGAGACAGTGAACTATCCATCACACGCCAAGCCGAATTGCTGGGCTTTAGCAGAGGCATGGTCTATTACGAACCCAAAGTCATCAACGAGTCTGACTTAAAACTGATGAACGCCATCGACAAACTGCACATGGACTTTCCATTTATGGGTGCACGGATGCTGCGCAACCAGTTGAACCGACAAGGCTTGAATGGGGGGCGCCGTCATGTGCGAACGCTCATGCGGCGCATGGGCATCCACGCCATTTATCGCAAACCCAAAAACACCAGTGCGCATAATCCTGAGCACAAGGTTTATCCGTATCTTCTGCGCGGTATGAACATCATCGCCAACCAGGTATGGGCATTAGACACGACCTACATTCCGATGGCACGGGGTTTTGTCTATCTGACAGCTGTCATTGACTGGGCAACGCGCAAAGTCTTGGCACACAAGGTGGCGATAACGCTTGAAGCCTGCCATGCCATTGATGTACTCAACGAAGCATTTGCCAAGTACGATGCACCGCAAATCGTCAACACCGATCAAGGCAGCCAATTTACCGCCCATGACTTCGTTCAAACGGTGAAAGACAATAACTGTCAAATCAGCATGGACGGACGCGGTGCTTGGCGGGACAATGTTATGGTTGAGCGACTGTGGCGGTCGGTCAAGTATGAGCGAGTTTATTTGAAGGCTTATGATTCGGTCGCTCACGCTAAAGCCGATATTTCTGAGTATTTGTGGTGGTACAATTCTGAACGCGAGCACTCAAGCCTCAACAAACAAACACCCAATGAGCTCTACAACAAAACCGTCAAAACGTTTAATCTCGCAGCTTAAAACCGTTTAAATAATGCTTTAAAATTCGTAGGCTTTATCACTTATAAATCGGGTTTAACTGTTCAAACAAACGAGACCACTTCTATATGCCCAATATTTTTCTAAGTCACGAGTTTGTACTTCGCACCATTCCAACTATTTTTAGTTATCCACAGGCTCTTCCTAGTAAATATATAGTAAAAAGAAAGTAAAGAGCATTTTGATGCTCTGTAAGCCTTTATTCATCAGTGTTTCCAAAGGTGGGGTGGAATGGTATCCCGATAAAGCGGAATGGTATCCCGATGAGGCGGAATGGTATCCCGATGGGAGCGGAATGGTATCCCGATGGAAATTGACTATTTATCCACAGGGTTTCGCCACAAAATTAACTGAGGCTTTCCTTTGGAACTTACATCAATTTTTATTTTGGCGATAATATCCAAACTTATCAATTCATCACAGGCTAACAGCAAAGCCTCGCGGAATTTTCTCGTTGGGCTATAATAATTCATCATTTTTTTAAGCGAATCTAGAGAGTACCGTTGCTCTTGATTTGATGAAGTAGCAACCAGCCTTTGAAGTCTTTTTGCCATGTCGTTTCTGATTTGTGTTCTTTTTTCCCAATCTATGCGGCTGTACTCTCTGTTGCCAAACATTATCACGATTCGAGGATCAAGTTTAAAAGCGTATGCTTCATGACTTTCATCATAAATAAAATCAGCAATGACATTCATAGCGGTCTCGCTACCGATTGTATAACGTATTGAGCCATCATTTTTCCTCGCTTCGATATAGAGGATTCCTGCTCTCATTGATTTGATTCTACGGTGCAACCACATGTAATCTCCGCGTCCTGTGTTCCGATCTAATTCTCGCAATAATTCAGCGCGATTTAATAGCACAAATTCTCCAATTGGTTGAGAACAAGCAAAATAAATTAGTGTCATGAATATGTCACAATCAGCCTCATCCAATTGCTCACCAGTATACTTAATAATGCAGTCTGAACGGCTAAACAGTTCAACATCGTTGTGATATTTACGTTTGCTACCCCGCGCGATAGGCGCAAATAGACTTGAACGGTTGATGTGATTGGGCATCGTCCCAATTTCAAACCCAGGCAAAAACAATTGCCGAGGTGTTTCAGCCGTTACTTTCTCTTGCTCCAAGGTGCGTTTTTCACCACGCCTTTTGGCTATACTTAACTTCTCGTCAAGTGAAGTACCACGAGGAATAAGTGGTAAAGGTTCAATTTTCTCGCTCACTTTGAGCCTTTTCGTTTTCCCACTTGGCAATCCAATTTTTAATGGTTCGAATATCAACATATGTCGCAAAAGTTTGCGCTTGAATCAGTGTTGCAAGTTTATTCGTGGCCGCCTTGTTAAGTTTTTTATCGCTCGTGATGACAGGCTTATTAATTTCATAAAAGGCCTTTGCTTGGCATCGAATGTCTTTGTGTGTTTTGTCCCAACGTAAGTGTGCCAATGATGCGGCATTAAGCGAAGGTGAGTTCACGACTGCACCTCGCTTTTTGCTTTGTTTTCAATCCACTCACGAACTTCTTCAGCTCGCCATGCCGTTCTTCGACTGCTTAATTTGTATGGTTTTGGAAACTGATTGTTTTTGCACCAATACCACAAAGTTCTTGGGGCAATAGGAATCAGGGTAAGTACCTGTGTGATGCGTAGATAGCCAGTAGTTGGCAAAGATGATGCTTGAGTTTGATAGTTTGACAAAATAACCTCCAGTTAGTGATTTGCACAACAAAGCACTGTGTTTCATGTTTTGGCGTGTTGTTGCGCATGGAGGTATTTTGTTGACTAATTATTTTTCCCGCTATCAGGAAAAACAAAACCCTGTATCGACAGGGCTTTTAAGAGTAAATTTCCCAAAATTTTCCCGATTAATTTTTCCTTTTCCATGCTACAATTTGTCTAATAGGGGTTTTAGGTTGTCTTTTACCTACAAGCCTGTAGAATGCGGATTTTGAAATTTGTAACTCTAAAGTTTTAACAAATTTTTTGTATGTCCAACGCTCGTTATGGTACAGGTCCTTCCATTGATCAATTTCTTCTTGAGTTGGATTTGTGTGGTACTGTTGTAAGCTGTCTGTACTTATTCCCCATGTTGCAGAGTCGAAAAAACATTTAGCCCATTTGAACTTCTTATTTCCCTCCTCATCAAAATAGACATCAATAACTTTCCAATATTTGTTATCTCTAAAAAGCAAAACATCGTATTTAGTATTTGCTCGTGGGTCGTCTTCCTCGTGTTCTCTTTTTCCTTCAATCACACGACAAATTTCCGACATAATATTTTGCATCAGGGTTTCATCACAAAAGGGCACTTTAACTTTATAAGCTATTAGGGAATTTTTGAAAGAAATAGGAGTGTTTATGTTGTACAAAAACCCATAATCCCCCGCAAAACATGGGGCATCATTAATTTGGTGTTCTGATTTTAACCAAGCTTCAGCCAAATGCACTTCTTCTATAAAACTGACAACTGGCTCCAGTTTTCCTTGTCGAACTAAACTTGATATGACAGACTCATCAAACTTTTTCTTTGGAAACTTCAGCTTTAAATACTGAATTGCTTGCTTAACTGAGTAGCTCTCAGAATTAAACTCAGCTAATTGTCTTTCGGCACTTCTTTCAGTTAAATCAGAAAAATCAATAAGCGTACTCATTTAAATACCCTTTCATCAAATTCGGCGCAACTTTCTCAACCTCATCAGCGTACCACTGCACCATTAAAATACGTTCATCTAAGTAGTCTTCAGGACGTTCATAAGCCGCTTCTACTGCATTGGGATTTTTGTGTGCCAACTGAAACTCAACCGCTCTTGGCATGAATTTTTTGCTCACCAAGGCAGTCATTTTCATGGTGGTTCTAAATCCATGCGGCACGGCGTGAGGTTTGCCCTCAACCGTGCCGTCATAACCCAACTCCTTCATCAACTTGCTCAATGCCACATCGCTTAAACATTTTCTCGGTTGCGTGGGCGAGGGAAACAAAAAAATCCTTTTGCCTGTGTGGGGCTTTAATTGCTCAATGATGTGCATGGCTTGTCGTGACAATGGCACAATGTGCGCCACACGCATTTTCATACCACCGCCTGTTTTCTGCACTTCGTGGCGTTCAGATGGGATTGTCCATAAGTTGCGCTCAAAATCGATTTCTGACCACATCGCACCGCGCAACTCAGTGGTGCGTACCCCTGTGAGTATTTGCAAGCGTAAGGCTAATTTTGACACGATGCTTGCGTTGCTATTATCCAAGTCGTCAAAGAACTGCCCCATCGCTTCCAAAGGCATTGCTGGATGATGTTTGGGTTTGGCTCGTATGATGTCATCTGCTTTCAGGCTGCTCGCTGGGCTGTGTTCGATGAGTTGATGGGTAACGGCATAATCAAAGATGCCTTTCATGCGTTGAAGTATCCGCTTGGCTTGGTCACCTATGTTCTGCTTTTGCATCGCCTCGATGATATTCAAGCATTCAATTGGGCGAATTTCTGAAACGGGTCGATACCCCAATGTTGGGAAGGCGTGCTTTTCTAACGATGCCCATATTTTCATAGCATTGCGTTCATCTAAATTCTTTTTCTTTTTGCGCCACTCGAACCATTGTTCTGCCACTGCTCTGAAATTATTGAGAATGGCAACCCGTTGAGCATGTTTAACGGCTTTTTTGTGCTCGGTGGGTCTAATACCCTGCTGTATCAATTTCTTTGAGCGCATAACCGCTTCGCGGGCTTGTGCAAGGGTAACGACAGGGTAAACGCCTAAGCCCTCGGTGCAATCAGCACCATTGAACAAAAATCGAAATGCCCAACGTTTAGCACCATCGGGAAATATCTCAAGACGAAGTCCTCTGTAAGTAGGATCACCATCCAAGAGACGCCACAACTTGTCGCGTGGCTTCGCGTTTTTGATGGCAATATCGGTTAAAGGCTTCCTTGCTTCTCGAACTTTTCGTTCGGGCATGTTCATGGTATTGGCTCCTAATAAAACCCATACCCATGTTTATACCCGTTTTTTTCTTGCTTGTAAATGCACAAAAACACACCGTAATGCGCAAACAATAACCACCTGAAATTAACTATCTCATTGATTTAAAACAGTAAATTGCGTAAATTTGCACGAAAAAGCACAAAAAAAATCCCAGTCTTGACGACTGGGATTTTGCACACTTGGTGCCCGTTGCAGGACTTGAACCCACCACCCCCTGATTACAAGTCAGGTGCTCTACCAGATGAGCTAAACGGGCTAAGAGGTGAAATTATAATCACTTCAT
>JAJTAZ010000007.1 GCA_021287185.1 Burkholderiales bacterium
GGTTGTATACCATGCCATCGGCTAAACTGAGTTGGGTGAGGTGCTTGATGCTCATGTTCGTTTCTTGGTGTGTGTCGTTGGGTTGTGCGTATTATCTCATATCGGATGGGGTTTAATTAGTAGGGGTGCAAAGGTTTCATACTGTCATTTCCGTCTGTGAAAAATTCAAAACCGATAACTTGTCCTATCTTTTCATAGTCAGTTAGCTTGATACTTTTAGGAAACAAATATTCAGCGTTTATTTCGATGTCTGCAAAGCTTGAATTATTGTCAGAGGAAACTTCATAAACAATAGGTGATGTCTTTTCTGATTTTCCCCAACCGTCAATTATTCCTCTAAATGCCCCAAATTCAGTTGTCAATTGAAAGTTTAGTTTGTTAATTGAAAATTCATAAAATGTTTGAATGTAATAATCAATATCAAATTCGATACTTTCTGGAATTGAAATTTTTGATTTAGCTTGATTTATATATTCCTCTGTTTTAGTCTTATTGTCCAAATATTTTTTTCCATTTTCTTCAAAGTCAGTTTCTAATATTTGAAAAATTTGTTTTGCGGTTTCATATCCGTTGTATAGTTCAATATTTCCGTTGAATTGATATTTATTTCCTATAAGGTTAAATTTCGTATAAGTATTGTTATTATTTTCGGTCGAATTACTTTCGTTTGTCCAAATTCCATTTGACGAAACGAAAAATAGTTTTGTGTTTTTTTCGTCATTCAGTTCGATTGCACATAAAGGATAAAATATTCCTTTTAATTGTTCGTCAGCAAAAACGCTGTCAAAAGTTGGGTAAAGTTCTATTTTCATTTCTTGTTGTGTTTGGTGGTTCTGTAAAATGGCAGGTAACTCTCTAATATACGCAAGTTTTGTCGTACTTTCTGGATTGTTGGCTTGTCGTAGTTTTAAGATTGTCATTGATTTTTGATTGCTTGTTGGAAATTGTACTCTTTTTTCAAATTAAAATATGACTATCGGCCATCTTTTTCGAGATTCAAGTCATCAAATGGGCTACTGATGTGTTCAATGGTGGCTTTGCTGACATGCGTGTATCGAAGTGTGGCTTTGATATCATTGTATCCCAATAATTCTCGTATCAATTTTATATCTGCGCGTCTTTCATACAATTAGGGGCATCGCTCTCTCGGTTTGAGAAAGGCAATATATTGTGTATTAATCGTATTTCGGTATTCCCATGAACACAAAAAACTTGCAACGATGTCTTATATAAGACATAATACACAACAACTTTCCACATTCAGGAGTCATCATGACCACTCGCATCAAACGAGGCAGCCTTGCCATCGACGAAATTCTTTTTAACTTTATCGAATCTGCCTTGCCTGGCGTGGGTTTGGACAGCGATACTTACTGGAAAAACTTTGAACAAGTCGTGTTGGACTTGACCCCAAAAAACAAAGCGTTGCTGGCCAAACGCGATGATTTGCAAGCCAAAATCGATGCTTGGCACAAGGCCAATCAAGGTGCGGATTTTGCCACCTACAAGGCATTTTTAACCGAAATCGGTTACTTGGTTCCTGAATGCCCTGATTTTCAAGTCACGACCGAAAATGTCGATGCAGAGATTGCCACGATTGCGGGGCCGCAATTGGTGGTGCCAGTGCGCAATGCGCGCTATGCTTTAAATGCCGCCAATGCTCGTTGGGGCAGTTTGTATGATGCCTTGTATGGCACAGATGTGATTCCATCTGAAGGTGGCGCGCGCGCGGGTATGGGTTACAACCCGCTTCGTGGTGCGAAGGTGATTGAATATGGTCGTCGTTTCTTGGATAGTCATTTTCCATTGGCCAGCGGTTCACACGCGGATGTCACGGCGTATGCGATTGAGGACAATGCAGTATTTGCGACTATCAATGGCGAACAAGTGGGTCTGAAAAATCCTGCACAAGCGGTGGGTTATTTGGGAGAGGCTTTATCGCCCTCATCGGTGCTTTTGAAAAATAATGGCTTGCATGTCGAAATTCAAATCGACCACAACCATCTAATCGGAAAAGATGACCCTGCAGGCGTTAAAGATATTGTGCTTGAAGCTGCGGTCACAGCGATTCAAGACTGTGAAGATTCAGTCGCCGCGGTGGATGCCGAAGAAAAAGTTGAATGCTACGAAAACTGGATGGGGTTGATGAAAGGTACTCTGGTTGAGTCCTTTGAGAAGGGTGGTAAAACACTGACCCGTACACTGAATAAAGACCGCACCTACACTGCGATTGACGGCGGTACATTGACTTTGCATGGTCGCGCCATGCTCTTGATTCGCAATGTCGGTCATTTGATGACCAACCCTGCTGTATTGGTCAACGGCGAAGAGATTTTTGAAGGCATCATGGATGCTTTGGTTACAGGTATGTTGTTCAAATACGATGGTACGGGCGAGTTACGCAATTCGCGCGCGGGCAGCATGTATATTGTGAAACCCAAAATGCACGGGCCCGAAGAAGTTGCTTTTGCGGTTGAGCTGTTCAGTCGTACCGAACAGGCGGTGGGCTTGCCAGCACGCAGCATGAAAATTGGCATTATGGATGAGGAACGCCGCACCACGGTCAACCTCAAACAATGTATTAACGAAGCGAAAGACCGCGTGATTTTCATCAACACGGGTTTTATGGATCGTACAGGCGATGAAATTCACACCAGCATGCACGCAGGTGCAATGGTGCGCAAGGAACTCATGCGTGCCGAACCGTGGTTGGGCGCATACGAAAATGCCAATGTGGACATCGGCTTGAAATGTGGTTTACAAGGCAAGGCGCAAATTGGCAAAGGCATGTGGCCAGAGCCTGATTCAATGCACGCGATGATGGAGAAAAAACTCTCACATCCAATGGCGGGCGCGAATTGTGCGTGGGTTCCTTCACCAACGGGTGCGACTTTGCACGCCATGCACTACCACATGGTCAACGTTAAAGCACGTCAAGATGAACTCAAGTCGCGCCCACAAACCAATGTGGATGATATTTTGACCATTCCATTGGCCACCAAAACTGACTGGACGGCGGAGGAAAAACAGCGCGAACTGGACAACAACGCCCAAGGTATTTTGGGCTATGTGGTGCGCTGGGTGGACCTCGGCGTGGGTTGCTCAAAAGTCCCCGATATTCACGACACCGCGCTGATGGAAGATCGTGCGACCTTGCGCATCAGTTCACAGCACATGGCGAACTGGTTGATGCATGGCATTGTGACCGAAGAGCAAGTGATGGAAACATTTAAACGCATGGCAGTTATCGTGGATGCGCAAAATGCGCACGACCCGTTGTACACGCCGATGGCTCCAAGTTACGAAGGCATTGCATTCAAAGCGGCATGTGATTTGGTGTTCAAAGGTGCGCAACAACCATCGGGTTACACCGAGCCATTGTTGCACAAAGCTCGCTTGCAATTGAAAGGTTACCAAGGGGATTGATCCCCCTTTCAACTGTTAAAAAACGCACTCATTGGAGTGCGTTTTTTTGTGCTTGCTCAAATCAATTCGTTTGCTGAGAAAATGATCGTCTCAAACACCATATGGCATCGTATCGCACGCATGTATTGAGCCACATCACATATTTGCAAGTACGCTGAACCATGCGATGACCACCGCTATCCATATAATGAATAATAAAATTTTCCACTTGCTGCGCTTTTTTGGAAAAAGGGGTTCGGTGGTCTCATTGTTTTTGGTTATGGGTGTATGGTTCACGGGTATCTTTCAGTGAAGTTATAAAAAGGCAGAAATTAAAATACTGCCAAATGCAACGACCACTCCCATTGCGTAAAGCAGTACTGTACGGCGATAATGTGTCAAAGTATGTTCCGCTGCAATATTGGGTTTGAGCATCTTAAACAAGGCAAGAAACAACAAAAACGCGCCCAAAAAGCAACCAAAGAATACAATGTAATCGCTCAAATTTTTGAGTGCAAAGTTGTCTTCAGTGACCCATTGCCCTAAAAATCCGACCAAGAACCCGAGTATGACCCCGAGTGAAGTGACCATGGGTTGGCGATAATCTTTTAAATCAATATTAACTGTGCTTTGCGACATTTTGGTGGCCGTTTCAAAGTTTGATTTGCTGTTGGGTGGTTGATCGAACGGTGCAAGAGGGATGGTGTTGCCTTAAAACGGCATCCCACCTTTGCCGCCCATCATGTTTTTCAGGCCTTTCATGCCGCCCATCATTTTCATCATTTTGGCCATACCGCCGCCTTGAAATTTTTTCATCATGTCGCGCATTTGCTCGTATTGTTTGAGTACTTTGTTGACTTCTTGCACAGACAGACCTGCACCCTCAGCAATGCGACGTTTGCGGCTGGCTTTGATGAGTTCGGGTTTGACACGCTCTTGTGGCGTCATGCTGTTGATGATGCCCTCAGTGCGGCGCATGGTTTTTTCGGCAGCATCGGTGTCGATATTCGCTTTGCCCTGTATCATTTGCGCAGGCAGCTTGTCCATGAGGGAGGCAACCCCGCCCATGCTGCGCATTTGACCGAGTTGTTCTTTAAAGTCGTTTAAATCAAAACCCTTGCCTGATTTGATTTTTTTAGCGAATTGCTCCGCTTTTTGCATATCAACGTTCTTGTGTGCCTCTTCCACCAAAGAAAGCACGTCGCCCATGCCGAGGATGCGTTGTGCCATGCGGTCTGGATGGAAAGGTTCTAAGCCTGTAAGTTTTTCAGACACACCAACGAATTTAATCGGTTTGCCTGTGACATGGCGCACGGATAAAGCCGCACCACCACGCGAATCACCATCGAGCTTGGTCAGTACCACGCCTGTGAGCGGCAGTGCATCATTAAATGCTTTCGCGGTGTTGACTGCATCTTGCCCCGCCATCGCGTCAATCACGAATAAGGTTTCAATCGGTTTGAGCGTGCTGTGCAAAGTGGAAATTTCGTTCATCATGACTTCATCGATACCGAGTCGCCCAGCGGTATCGACCAACAACACGTCGATGTAGTGTTTTTTTGCGTAATCTACTGCGGCTGTCGCGATGTCGACGGGTTTTTGATCGGGTGTTGAGCCGAAAAATTCTGCACCCGCTTGCTCTGTGACGTTTTTTAACTGCAAAATTGCCGCAGGGCGATACACGTCACATGACACGGTCAGGACTTTTTTCTTTTGCGCGGTTAAATATTTTGCCAGTTTACCTACAGTGGTGGTTTTACCCGCCCCCTGCAAGCCTGCCATGAGGACGATTGCAGGGGGTTGTGTGGCAAGGTTGAGTTCAACTGCTTTGGCGTTGTATTCGCCACCCACCAATGCAACCATTTCGCGGTGCACGATGCCGACCAATTCCTGTCCTGGGGTCAAACTGCCAACCACCTCGGCTCCGAGGGCTTGTTCTTTGATTTTGGCAACGAATTCGCGTACCACGGGCAATGCCACGTCGGCTTCGAGCAATGCCATGCGCACTTCGCGCAGCATTTCGGCGGTATTTTCTTCGGTCAAACGCGCTTGACCGCGCATGGTTTTGAGAATTTGGCTAAAACGTGAACTGAGGTTGTCGAGCATTGAATTTCCTACGGTTTAATATGCGCTGTCTGCGCGCGGGTGTACGCTTGTATGGGTGATTGCGTCTCAATAAACTGATACAATGGTATCAACAGCCTTATTTTCAATCATTCATTTGAATAATCGAGAACACCATGAGTTTTTTGCACCCAATACATTCAACGAAACAGTCGCTATTGTACCCAATGTGGCTGATTGTCGTGCTTTTGTTTGCGCCAAATCTCGCTTTTGCTTCTGAGGGACTCTGGTTTGATATGCACGTGATGGTGGCCACTTTGACATCAGGTGTGTTTTTGGTGGCTTTTTTGCTGGCGGTGGTGGTTTATTTTCAAGCGCGTCATTTACACAATACTCAAGAGTTGTTCAATGACGCCGATGATAGTTGGGTCAACCGTTTGCCACCGATGCTGGCAATGGAGCGCCTATTGGTGCGTGTCTTGGTTTTGGGTTTTGTTTTGCTCAGTGGTTTGATGCTCACGGGCATGTTTTTTGGTGAGGCGGTTTGGGGAATGGCGCTTAAATGGAATCATAAGACTTTATTGACCGTATTGGCTTGGGTTGTGATCGCAGTGTTGTTGCTTGGTCGACAAATGCGCGGCTGGCGCGGTCTGATTTTGGTTCGCTCAACAATAATTGGTTTTGCTCTCTTGTTTTTGGCGTATGTGGGCACACATTTTGTTATGGATGTGATTTTGCATCGAACTTAATGAAAGTATTGAATGAAATTCCTCATCATACTGGCGATATTGGTTTTGGTTGCCTCGGCTCTGTATCAAAAATGGCGCAGTATTTCGCCGCAGACTAAGCAGATGTGGGGCATGTTGTTGGGTTTGGCGGGTGTGGTTCGCCAAGCAAAAAAACAAATGCGTGAGCAAGCTGGTACGCGATCAACTGGTTCAGGTGCCGCCCATCCGTTCGAACGGGTTGTGCCACCCCAAGCGACCTCAGTTGGCTCAAACCTTATGCGCGAATGTGTTAAATGTGGTTTGCATGTGCCTGAAAATGAGGGGGTACGTGTGCAAGGGCGATTTTATTGTTGTGTAGAGCATGCGCAATGAATCCGCTTAGCGCCAACCATTATGTGATTGATGAAGCGGGCTGGTGCGTCCAAGCGATTGCGCGGCCATCGCCTAACTTCGATGTGCGACCAAATGATACAAACATCAGCCTCATCGTCATTCACAACATCAGTTTGCCGCCCAACGAATTCGGTGGTGAGTGGATTACCGACCTGTTTCTTAATCGCCTTGACCCGCAGGCGCATCCTTATTTTGAGATCATTCATACGTTTGAGGTGTCTTCACACTTTCTGATTCGGCGTGATGGACAATTGGTTCAATATGTATCTTGTAATGATCGTGCATGGCACGCAGGTTTATCCAATTGGCGTGGGGTGTCGCGTTGCAATGACTTTGCAATTGGTATTGAATTGGAGGGCGCAGATAACACGCCTTTTACGCATGCGCAATATGAACAATTAACGGCGCTGAGTAACGCTTTGCGCCAAAAATACAAACACATTGATGGTATTGCAGGGCACAGCGAAATTGCACCTTTGCGTAAAACAGATCCAGGTCCTGCTTTTGAATGGGCGCGGTTTGAACGACAAGCGAACATTCCAAGTGTGTGGCGTCAAAATAACACCCAATAAAAACGTCGCGTACAGTGTTAAAAGTAATTTAGTGCATTGAAAATAAATAAAAAAGCAGGACATAGTGCGGGTAAAAAATGCAAGTGACAAAAAATAGCTCTAACAAAGTGTAAAAAAGCCCCCAAAGTCTATTGACAGTTTGAATTGAGGCTGTCATAATTTCACTTCTTCGCTGATTGGTTCTACGGAAGTGATTGGTGGGGTGGGAAGGTTGAGTGTTTGGTTGTTGAATTTGTGGTTAAAAAATAAATAAAAAAATGCTTGACGAGAGATAAAAAGTTCTTCATAATCTCGCTTCTCTGCTGAACGAAGTTCAGCAAAAATAAAAGCCTGCTACGGTGGGTTTGGGTGAAGTGTTCATTAACAACTAACAGCCGATAAGTGTGGGCATATGTAGCGAGTCTGATTGAAGAATTGGACTTAAAAAATACATAAGCTCATGCTTGACGAAACAAAGCAGATTAAGAAATTAATCGAAATGTCAGTCAAAAT
>JAJTAZ010000008.1 GCA_021287185.1 Burkholderiales bacterium
ACGCCACGCCACGCCACGCCACGCCACGCCACGCCACGCCACGCCACGCCACGCCACGCCACGCCACGCCACGCCACGCCACGCCACGCCACGCCACGCCACGCCACGCCACGCCAGTTATTTTTGCGTCAAGTGAATCAATCATACTCGCAACAACGCGCCAACCTTCTTTGGCGACTTTGGGCAGTTGCTCTATCAGTGATTTTGCCATTTTCTATCCTTTTGTTCGGGATGGACATTTTACTGCCATTTGCTCGTGTTGTTGTGCAAATCCCTTATAATCGACTTGCCCATTAAGCAAATTTTTGACTTTCCTCTCTATGTATATCACCACCCTCGCCCCTGAAAAATTAGATTTAACTTTGGATGAGGTCATCGCTCGTTTGCCGACACTCAGCACGCCTGTTGATGAAACCGCACTGAACGAATATTTAAATAAACTGTATGCGCTTGGTCGCCTGCGCCACATCCCCAACATCAGCCCGCAAAACGTCGTCTATTTGCACGGATTGCTGTGTCAAAATCAGCCCAAAAATATTTTAGAAATTGGTTGCGCCAATGGCTACTCGAGCCTGCGCCTGTGGCAAGTGGCACGCACATGGAATGCGCGCATCACCACGATGGACATCTCACGTCCGCAGTATTTAGAAGCCGCGCACCATTTCAACCTTTGTCAAGCGAATATCGAACTGCATTTTGGCAATGCCCTGCAAATCCTACCGACACTAACGGGCGCAGACGCATTCGACTTTATTTTAATCGACGCGCAAAAAGTCCACACGCTTGATTTTTTCATCCGCGCACGCAAACTCGCCACAGCCAACGCACTCATTGTGATTGATGATGTCATTAAGTTTAAAAATAAAATGACGAATTTTTATGATTATTTGCAAGCGCAATCGATTGACTACGACATCATTCAACTGCCTGATGACGATGATGGTGTGATGGTGATTCAAAACCGCATCATTTAAGGAAACGCGGAACAACCCCTTCCGTCTGGATTGGGTTGTTCCGTGCTTCCTTAAATATGTGCGCAGGTTCACTACAGAGTTTTTCCCATCTTTCGATGGATGGTTTATGGCATAATGCTCCAATCGATTTCTTGCTAAAACCCGACGTTGACAGTGCTACCTACCCATCTTAACTCCTTGGTTCATCTATGAAAATTGGTATTTCCATACTCATCATGCGTGACTTCAATATTTGGAGCAACGGTTTAAATCAAAACATTTTGTTTTTGGCACAAACCTTACGAGCCTCTGGTGCGTGCTCCGATGTGGTGCTGATCAATTGTGGCGATGGCGAATTTCCCAAAGCTCAAGTCAATTTAGATGATTGGGGCGTGCGTGTCGTATCACAACATGAGATTGGTGACTCATTGGATGTCATCATTGAAATGGGTGGCGCAGTTGATTTGAAAATTTTGGTTTAGATAAATTCGCGTATTATTAACATAATTGACGCACTGTACGTTTGCAGACCACATTGACCCAGCCGCATTAGATTGCATAGTGTTACATTCTTTTTCTGGGTGTGCCGGCGTCTGTGCCCGCGCCTCCTGAACCAAGACCCCGCCGTTGGGTAAGCCAACCGCAACCAGCGCAACCACACCCAACGCAGTCGCGCCTTTACCCATCGTTTTTGCGACTTCGCTGGTGACCACATACATCCCAGTACGGCGACTGAATATGACTTTGTATATTCGATTCATTTTATGCTCAATGCGTTATATCAAATCAACCTCATTTACTCAGAGTGCGTGACCACAGACTCAACAATTATTAATAATTCTGCTACTTTATTATTTTATCGCTTTTCCACTTTACGCGGAAAACCACAGCGTCATAGTAATGTATATCTAAGGCGCATTCTACACATTGGCCTGATAGATATTTAAAAAAACCTAAACCTCTGTTTAAATAACAACACTTCTTCACAAAAAGCATCAAATTCGCCAAATACACATGGCGTTAGCTTTAATACTCAATCCTCCGCAAGCCGATTAGATTGCGGTACAATTGCACTCGATTTTAAAAACCTTTGGTTGGAGTATCTCTATGTCTCTTTCGATTGCTGATGTGCAAAAAATTGCACGCCTGTCTCAACTCACACTCAATAATGACGAACAAGCGCAGACATTGACGCAGTTAAATACTATTTTTGGTCTAATTGACCAGATGAGCGCGGTGGATACCACGGGCGTTGCGCCTTTAATGCACCCGATTGCGATGATTGAATCGGTGCAACAGCGTCTGCGCACCGATGCGGTGAGTGAGTCCAATCATCGAGACAAAAATATGGCGAACGCGCCGCAGTCCGAACAGGGTTATTTTTTAGTCCCTAAGGTGATTGAATAACCCTCGCGCGCCACACACCATAATTCACATACAAATACCCCCTCATTGCACGACCCATCAAGGATTCTTGAATGTTACACAATTTATCCATCCGTCAATTGCGCGAACAATTGGACAGCAAACAACTCTCAGCCGTGGAGTTGGCGCAACACTTTTTAGACCGCGCCACAGCGCACGTTGATTTAAATGCGTTTATCCGCCGTGACCCTGAGGTCACCTTGGCGCAAGCGCGCGCTGCAGACGAGGCAATGGCGCACAATCAATCTGGCGCGCTCACTGGCATCCCGATTGCGCACAAAGATTTATTCGTCACCACCGATTTTGCCACCACGGCAGGCTCTAAAATTTTGGCACAATACATCAGTCCATTTGATGCAACGGTGGTTGCGCGTCTAAAAAATGCTGGCGCAGTGACCTTGGGCAAACTGAATATGGATGAATTTGCCATGGGCTCATCCAACGAGCACTCGCACTACGGCGCGGTGAAAAATCCGTGGGATGTCTCGCGCGTATCGGGCGGCTCATCGGGTGGCTCGGCGTGTGCGGTGGCGGCGGGTTTAACCGTTGGCGCAACGGGCACAGACACAGGCGGCTCAATTCGCCAGCCAGCTTCATTCACAGGCATCACGGGCATCAAACCAACCTACGGGCGCGTCTCGCGCTACGGCATGATTGCTTATGCGTCTTCACTCGACCAAGCGGGCCCGATGGCAAAAACCGCAGAAGACTGCGCAATTTTGCTCAACGCAATGCACGGGTTCGATGAACGCGATTCAACCTCTATGGCACGCGAAAACGAAGATTTCACGCGCTTATTGGGACAAAAGTTTTCGAGTGATGCCAGTGAGTCTCAGCCACTCAAAGGGTTGCGCATCGGCGTGCCAAGTGAGTTTTATGGCGCAGGCTTGGATGCCGAGGTCAAGCAAACCACGTTGGATGCCATCAAGCAGTTCGAACAACTCGGTGCAGCTGTGGTTGAAGTGCATTTACCCAAAACGGAATTATCCATCCCGACCTATTATGTGATTGCCCCTGCCGAAGCTTCGAGCAATTTATCGCGCTTTGACGGCGTGCGTTATGGCTATCGCGCCGCGCAGTACACCGACTTGGAGGACATGTATCGCAAATCGCGCTCTGAGGGGTTTGGTTGGGAAGTGAAAAAACGCATCATGATTGGCACGTATGTGCTCTCGCATGGTTATTACGATGCGTATTATTTGCAAGCGCAACGCCTGCGCCGCATGATTGCCCAAGACTATCAGAATGCCTTGGCGCAATGCGATGTGATTATGGGGCCTGTCGCACCGACCACCGCGTGGCGCATGGGTGAAAAAACCGATGATCCTGTACAAATGTATTTAGAAGACATTTATACGTTGTCCTTGAACTTGGCTGGCTTACCCGGCATGAGCGTGCCTTGCGGATTCTCTGACGCAGGTTTGCCAATTGGCTTGCAAATCATTGGGAATTATTTTGACGAAGCGCGTTTGTTGCAAATCGCCCACGCCTATCAAAGTGCAACCGATTGGCACACGCGCCGACCAGTGGTGGCACAATGAAACAACGGTTAAGCCAAATAGGACGTATTGCACTTTTGAGCCTCTTGGTGCTGGGCTTGCACGCGTGTTCGTCACTTCAGCCTGGTGGAAGCAGTGGTTACAACCAGCCTGTGACCATCAATGCCTCATGCGAGCAGCGCGAAGAGGATGGCTACTACGATAAAATCACCGTGTCTGTAAATCAGAATGTCGTGCAAAGTTTGGATTGGTTGAGCAACCCGCGTCAAGGAAAGTGCCTGTTCCAACTCAAGGATTTCACCCAAATCGCCACGCAACCGCAGGCTGATTTGCAATCACGCAAAAACAAAAAATGCCACATCTATGTTTGGCAAGATGCACGCTTTGTCACTGTGAGCACAAATAATTGCGCCAAAGTATGCGCCGTCAATGACCACGTATTACCGATTTTACTTGACCCACAAACAGGCGGTTGTAGCAAAGTAAGTCGTTAATCAAATAAAAAACCATGAAGGACAAACCATGAGTTGGGAAGTTGTTATCGGGCTGGAAACCCACGCACAGTTATCGACTGTTTCTAAAATCTTTTCGGGCGCGCCGACTGCATATGGTGCAGAGCCAAATACGCAATCATGCCCTGTCGATTTGGCTTTACCAGGGGTTTTGCCTGTGCTCAATAAAACCGCGGTTGAAAAAGCCATTACGTTTGGCTTGGCGATTGGCGCACAGGTTGCGCCAGTGAGTGTATTTGCACGCAAAAATTATTTTTACCCAGATTTGCCCAAAGGCTATCAAATCAGTCAGTTCGAATTGCCCGTGGTAATCGGCGGCACACTCTCATTCAATGTCGGTGAAGGCGAAAAGGCTTATCGTAAAACCGTGCAATTGACCCGCGCCCACCTCGAAGAGGATGCTGGCAAATCAGTACACGAGTTGTTTGACAATGAATCGGGTATTGATTTAAACCGCGCGGGCACGCCTTTGCTCGAAATTGTCACCGAGCCCGTGATGTACAGTGCGGCGGAGGCAGTGGCGTATGCCAAAACCCTACACACCTTGGTCGTGTGGCTCGGCGTGTGCGATGGCAATATGCAAGAAGGCTCGTTCCGCTGTGATGCCAACGTCTCTGTGCGTCGCGTCGGCCAAACGGAACTGGGTACACGGCGTGAAATTAAAAACCTCAACTCATTCAAATTCCTCGAAGACGCGATTAACTACGAGATTAACGAGCAAATCCGCATCATCGAAGACGGCGGCGCGGTGCAACAAGCCACCGTATTATTTGACCCGAATTCTGGACAAACCCGTGTGATGCGCACCAAAGAAGACGCGCACGATTACCGTTACTTCCCCGACCCAGACCTTGCGCCGTTGGTGATTTCAGACGAATGGAAAGCCCAAGTACAAGCCAGCATGCATGAGTTGCCTGCGCAATTACAAACGCGCTTCGTTGAACAATACGGTCTGTCACAATACGATGCGGAGCAGGTGTCCACCAGCAAAGCACACGCAGAGTATTTTGAAACAGCCGTCAGCATGATGGACAAGCCTGATGCAAAAATGGTTGCCAATTGGATGATGAGCGACATTGCCGCGACTTTGAATAAAGAAGGGTTGGAATTGGTCAACTGTCCTGTATCGGCAACGCGTTTGGCGCAGTTATTGGCCAAGATTCAAGACAACACGCTTTCAAACAAACTTGCCAAAGAGGTCTTTAGCGCAGTTTGGGCGGGCGAACAGTTGGACAAAGGTGACGCGCAAATTGATGCCATCATTGAGGCGCGTGGTTTAAAACAAGTCTCTGACTCAGGCGCCATCGAAGCCATCGTGGACGAAGTGATGAATGCGAATGCCGCCGTGGTAGCAGAATACCGTGCAGGTAAAGAAAAAAGTTTTGGCTTTTTGGTTGGACAAGTGATGCGTGCCTCCAAAGGCAAAGCCAACCCCGCACAAGTCAATGAGATTTTATTGTCTAAGTTAAAAACCTAAACACAACGGGTATCAAGAAGCGAGGGGGATGGGATGCAACGGTTTTCCATCAAAAAGTGGTTGGGGCAACACTTGGCGCACTACCTTTCCAAACAACGATTGGGCACGCCCTCGATTGCGCTGTGCCAGCCTGAGGCTTTGCGCACCACCTTGCGCAAGGGCGATGTGTTGCTGGTCGAAGGCAATACGCGCTTTAGTCTGGCGATTCAATATTTGACTCAATCCAATTGGTCGCATTCGGCACTGTGTATCAAAAACCCAGTTGACTGTACGCCTGATGAACCTTGTTTGGTGGAAGCAGATATTCTTGAGGGTGTGCGCTTACTCACACTCGATAAATACACCCTGATGCCGACGCGCATCTGTCGCCCTGTGGGGTTGGATGAGAACGAAGTCACCCAAGTCGTCAGCTTGATTCTCGCCAAACTCGGCTACCAATACGATCTGCAAAAAGTTTCTGATTTGGTGCGTTATTTGATACCCAAACCGCCTGTGCCTGAGTCTTGGAGACGACGCTTGATTGCCTTTGGTAGCGGTGATCCAACCCGCGCAATTTGTTCTACCTTAATTGCTGAAGCCTTTTTAGCCGTGCACTATCCGATTTTGCCGCTCATCAAAGCCGAGCAAAAGGACATTTACGCACGCAATTACCAAGAGTGGCAACGCATCCGCAAGCACAGCCTATACACCCCACGTGATTTTGATATTTCACCTTATTTTCAAATCATTAAACCGATGAATTAAATGTGTTGAATGGTACAAAAACAGCCGTTTGACGACCATCGTATATAACCATATATCGTATAACCATTTGTTTTAAAAGGTTTTTTATAATAAACAATCCTTGATATTTCTGCACATTTGCACAGCGTGAATGTGTTTTTTTGGGTATGATAGCGTCTATCGCATCATCGATTTTAAAAAACAAAGCAATCACACAATCATTCAAATACAAACCACATTAGCAAGGAGTTTCGCCGTGAATTTCGACAACATCGCCCAATTAACCCAACTCGTTGAGCAAGACATCAGTCGTGAGGTGTTGATTGAGAAATATGCCAAAGGCGATGAAACCACGGTGGAGCAAGTGCGCCAACGCGTTGCCAGCGCATTGGCCAATTGCGAGCGCGAAGAGTTACGCGCCAAACTGTCTGAAGATTTTTACAAAGCCTTAGATGGCGGTTTTATTCCTGGTGGACGCATCAATTCTGCTGCAGGTACCGACTTACAAGCCACCTTAATCAACTGTTTTGTGCAACCTGTGGGTGACTCGGTGTCTGAGGTGGGTGACGATGGCAAACCAGGTATTTACTTTGCACTGTTGCAAGCGGCAGAAACCATGCGTCGCGGTGGTGGCGTTGGCTATAACTTCTCAAAAATTCGTCCCAAAGGTGCGCGCGTTAAGGGCACCAATTCATTGGCTTCAGGACCTGTGTCGTACATGCGCGTGTTTGACCGCTCGTGCGAAACAGTTGAATCGGCAGGGGCGCGGCGCGGCGCGCAAATGGGGGTGCTCGATTGCGACCACCCAGACATCGAAGAATTCATTCACGCCAAGGATCAAGGCGACTTGCGCAATTTCAATATTTCTGTGGGCGTGTCCGATGAATTCATGCAAGCGGTGAGTGCCGATGCCGACTGGGAGTTGGTACATGCCAAAGAACCCGATGCATCTGCATTCCAAGGTTATTACCAACGCGCCGACGGCAAATGGGTCTATCGAAAAATTCGTGCACGTGATTTGTGGCAACAAATCATGGAATCCACTTATGATCACGCCGAACCCGGTGTGCTGTTTATGAGCAAAATCAACAGCGACAACAACCTGTCGTATTGCGAAGTCATCGAGTCGACCAATCCATGTGGTGAACAGCCTTTGCCCGACTATGGCTGTTGTGATTTAGGCTCCATCAACCTGTGCAAATTTGTGCGTGACCCATTCGGTGACCAACCATCGTTTGATTTTGAATCCTTCGCGCAAGTCACCGCGTTGTCCATTCGCATGCTGGACAATGTTTTGGATTTAACCGTTTGGCCGCTTGACGCACAGCACAAAGAAGCACAAAACAAACGCCGTGTCGGCTTGGGTTTCACAGGCTTGGGCGACGCGCTCATCATGATGAAACTCAAATACAACTCCGAAGAAGGCCGCACCATGGCCAGCAAAATCACCGAGGCCATGCGCGATGCCGCATACAATGCTTCGGTTGATTTAGCGATTGAAAAAGGCCCCTTCCCGTTGTTTGATGCGGACAAATATTTGGCCGCGCCGCATTGCGCCAGCCGTTTGCCCGAAGCCATCAAAGCGCGCATTCGTATTCATGGTATTCGCAACTCACATTTATTGTCGATTGCACCAACAGGCACGATTTCACTGGCCTTTGCGGACAATGCATCCAATGGCATTGAACCGCCATTCAGTTGGTTCTACACCCGCAAAAAACGCATGACCGATGGCTCGCACAAAGAATACTTGGTCGAAGACCACGCTTATCGCTTGTATCGCATGATGGGGCATGACGTGAGCAATCTACCTGACTACTTCGTCTCTGCGTTGGAAATGAGTGCGAATGACCACATGTTGATGTGTACGGCAGTGGGGCCTTTTGTCGATACAGCGATTTCAAAAACCGTCAACGTACCTGTTGATTACCCATTTGCTGATTTTGAAAATCTCTACATGGCAGCGTGGAAAGCTGGCTTAAAAGGCATCACCACCTACCGCCCGAACTCGGTACTGGGCTCAGTGCTTTCCGTTGAGCCGTCCAAAGAAACGCCTCAAGATTTATCAGGCACATCCGACAATGACACCGAGCGTCGCATCAGTTTGAAAAGCGCACCCACACCCGCATTGGCGAGTCTGCGCTACCCAAGCCGTCCGAAAATGAAAGGCGGCAATCCTTCATGGACGTATATGGTCGAACACGCTCAAGACGACTTCGCGGTATTTGTCGGTCACTTACAAGATGAGGCACATCCATTTGAATGCTGGGTCAATGGCAACCATCCACGTGGGTTGGGCGCGGTGGCCAAAACCCTGTCGATGGACATGCGCTGCGAAGACACCGCATGGCTGGCAATGAAGTTGGAATCATTGGCAAAAACTTTGGGTGAACAACACTACACCGTTGAGTTGGACGGCAGTACGGTTGCCACTGCCAGCAGTGCAAGCGCGATTTTGGCCAAGGTTTTGCGCCACCGGATTGGTGATATTCCCACGCCTGACGTGCCAGAGCCCACGCCCGTGTTGGACGCGATGTTCGCGCGCAAAGAACCCAAATCAGGGCCCGATGGCACCATCAGTTGGTCGGTTGATGTGATTAACCCACAAACAGGCGACGACTTTGTCCTGTTCATCAAAGAATTGGTATTGCCCAATGGCACCCGCCGTCCATACTCCATGTGGCTCGCAGGCACGTATCCACGGGAGTTGGATGGTCTGTGCAAAATGCTATCACACGACATGCGTGTGATTGACCCCGCTTGGATTGGCATGAAATTGCGCAAATTACTCAACTACGCTGAACCACAAGGCGACTTTTTCGCACGTCTGCCCAACAGCGAAAAATCACAAAGCTGGCCTTCAACGGTTGCTTATTTGGCGCGCTTGGCAATCCACCGCTACGCCATGCTCGGCATCCTCACTGACGAAGGCTACCCTGTTGAAAATATGGGTGTGATGATGCCTGAACAAGGGGATTTATTCATCGAAGAAACCCCCGCACAAATCGCACCGATTGCAGGTAAACTCTGTCCCGAATGCGCCAGTCACACGGTGATTAAAAAAGATGGCTGTGAATTTTGCACCAACTGCGGCCATGTGGGGGCGTGCGGGTAAACATTATCCAACTCAGATAAAAAAGACCATCTATTTGATGGTCTTTTTTTGTTGTGCGATTTTAATGTCGTGCCAAAAGCGATTCCTCTCGAATGATGCGCAGCATCTCTTCATCCGCCATGCGATAGGCATTTTTCACCATTTCCAATAACTGCCGCGCCTCATCACTGTCGGGCTCAGGGAACTCGGTTTGATATTCGCACAACAACACCAGCCCTTGTTCAGCGTGGTTTTGAATTTCATAACGCAGTCGCCCCTGCGGTGCGTGCGCGTTTGCCACCGTGGTGAACAACACACTGTGCGCATGCACCAATTTCACCTCATCGGAAATCTCGTGTCCGCCAAAGTACAACACCCGTTCAAAGGTCTCATCATCAATTTGCGCCACATCCGCACGATCCAAGCCAACGGTAAAGCGCATCGGTTCCATGACGCGCAACAATAGACCTGTCCACAATTGCTCAGCAGTCAAATGATTGACTTGAGGTGAATTGACGATGATGGGATAACTCAGTTGCAACATGGGATTTTTATCCTTGTGTGTGCAGAATGTGACTTTACAAAACTTTACACAAACCACACATTTAATGAACGATGGGGTTCTATTATACCCTCACACACGCAACCACGAGCATGATGCCAACGTGTGATTGGAATTCATTATTTTTTAAGGAGTTGATATGAAACGTAGCATATTAATTGCATCACTCATCGCCGCAAGTGCGGCTTTAGCAGCCTGTGGCTCAATGGGTGGACGTGATGGCGATTCGCGTGGACAACGAGGTCATGGCAATTTTGATGCCATGCGCCAAGCCGCCACCACTGCTTGTCAGGGAAAAACCGAAGGTGCTCAAGTGAACCTCGAAACACCCCGAGGAAAAACCATTCCTGCGGTGTGCGTGATGTCACCCAAAGGTGAATTGCACGCCATGCCAGCGCAAATGGTTGAACGTATGAAAGCCGCCAAACAAGCGTGTGTTGGAAAAGCTTCTGGTGATACCGTTCAAATACCTGACTTTAGAGATGCCTCAAAAACCATGGATGCGACATGCACCCAACGCGGTGATGCGTTATTCGCTCAACCCAAAAACATGAAAAGGGCTTGGGATAAAGACCATCCAATGATGAATCAGCCCGCTCAAACCAACTAATCAGGTGTTTGGTCTCTAAAAACAACAACCCCCGACTGTGTCGGGGGTTAGTTTTGTTGAGATGTATCATGCGGGCGTCACCGATGGCGCGCTGTCCTCTGGTGGGGAATAACGGTAGCCCATACCATACACCGACTGTACGACATCCACATCAGGCAAAACTGCAGCAATTTTTTTACGCAAGTTTTTGATGTGGCTATCCACAGCGCGGTCAAACACGTCTAAATTATCGTGATATGCCTGCGCAATCAATTGGTCGCGCGAGAACACCCGTTCAGGCTGCGCCAACAAAGTATTGAACAAGCGCAACTCGGTTGGTGTTAAATCCAATTTTTGCTCACCATAGCGTATCACTTGCGCCGCAGGATCAAACACAAACGCAGACTGCCCCGTTGAACCTGCAACACGACGACGCAACAAAGCCTTGACCCGTGCCACCATTTCTTTGGGGCTAAACGGTTTACACAGGTAATCATCCGCGCCATTTTCAAAACCAATCAACCGATCGACTTCCTCAACTTTAGCGGTAATCATCATAATCGGTACATCGGAAAACTCACGAATTTCTTGACACAGTGCCACACCATCACGACCTTTTTTATCGGGAATCATGATGTCCAACAGCACCAAATCAGGTTTCTGAATTTTAACGGCCTCAATCACCGCATCACCCTTATCGTGCCAATGCACCAAGTAACCCGCGTTTTGCAAATACGCCTGCTGCACCTGCGCAATCATCGCTTCGTCCTCTACCAACAAGATTTGGCTTTTGCGTTCAAACGTTTCCATCTGCCTGCTCCTTTTTTAGCGTTTTTAAATCCCACCATTCATCGTTATTTATGATGTGAGTCCTGTTGCTTTTTTTGATTTTTTGGCTGGTTTTTCATTCACCGCATCCAGTTGCAATGGTAACTCAATGTTCACCTGCAAACCACCCAAATCCGAATGTGCCACCGTGATATTGCCTTGATGCGCAGCAATGATTCCTTGGCTAATTGCCAAACCCAAACCTGAGCCGCCCGACGCTCGATTGCGCGAACCATCCACGCGATAGAACCGCTCAAACAAATGTGACAAGGCTTCTTCGGGTACACCAGGTGCGCTGTCTTTGATGCAAATTTTAATCCCCATATCACATTGCATCAGCGAGACAACCACCTGCCCTGGCGCATCGGTGTAGCGCAAAGAATTGACCAAAATATTTCGAATCACTTGCTGCAAACGTTGCTCATCACCTCGAATCACCACGGGCTGCATCATCGGCACAAAACTCAAGGTTAAATTTGCTTGTTCAAATGCGGGTTTATGGCTGTCCACCACCCCTGCCAACCACTGGTTGACCTCAATCGGCTCAATGTGCAAATCCCATTGACCCGATGTGGCGCGCGCCATGAGTTGCAAATCGTTCACCAGCACCGTTAAATCTTCAATACATTTGATGCTGCGCTGCCATTCTTCGTCCGTGTTCGGCACAATACCATCGCGCATCGCTTCGGTGCGCATTCTCAGTACTGTCAAAGGCGTCCTTAATTCATGCGAGGTGTCAGCCACCCATTGACGACGCGCCGATTCCTGAGCCTCTAATTGCGCGGTCATGCGATTAAAATGCGTGGCAATATCACCAATTTCATTGCCTTGCTCGGCATTCAGTCGGGTGTTGAGTTGTCCCGCAGCAACCGCACGAAATCCTGTTTGCAAATCGGCAATCGGTCGTCGAAAGTGCATGGACAAACTCCACGCAATAATGCCCGACAATGCCGCTGCAATCGCCAACATCAATAGCGAAACCTTCAGTTGTTGATCCATAAAGGTGCGCGCCAAACTGTCGTAGGCAGAACCATCGCGACTGACCAACCAGTAAGCGATGATTTGTTTTTGTTCATTGCGTATTGGTTCAAAGCGCGCATTTTGCGCATCGACCGTCTCACCCGCTAAAAACATACCGCGGGCGTCCAACAAGGCCACGCCACGTGCATAAATCGGGATGGGGTCAGCGGGTTTCTCTACATCTGCCCCTCGATTTTGCAACATGATGCTGACCGATGAAGCAATCGCTTTGTCTTCACGTGCGACCGTTTCTGGATTGCGATTGGGGTTCGGTGCTTCCGTGCCCCGTGCTGCGAATTGCTCTCGACGCACTGCTTCGATAGAGGTGAGCAATTCAGTCCAAGCACCTGATTTACGCAATACCTCCAAACTGCCATCTTGGTTATACATGTGCACCAAAACAGACTCAACCTTGCCCAAGCGTTTGAGTTTGGCATTGGTGACATATTCATCAAAGCCTTCGCGCACCTCGTGATGCATCACACCTGCGGTGAGCAACACCAAGATGACCCCGATGGAAAAAAATGCCAAGAAGAATTTTTTCTGTAAAGAAAAACGCATGGAATCACAACGCCATAAGCCAATATCAATGCGACCATTGTAAGCCGAAAAATAGCACAAAGCGTGTAGGCATCATGCAAACCAACACGAATCAAACCTCAACACTAATCGGCTCAACATACTTAAGAAAACACGGAAGGAGTTAAACCCCGTGTTTTCTTAATCGATGCGCGTGAATTACACCAATACCCGTTCAATGCCACCGTTGTTGGCTGTGTGGACATAATCTGCCATCCAATTGTCGCCCAACAAGTGTTTGGCCATTTCAACCACGATGTAATCTGGCTCGGCCTCAACATCATTGCGATAGCGGCTCAAACCTTGCAAACATGCAGGACATGAGGTCAACACTTTGACTTCACCAGTGAATCCATCGGCACGAACAGCATCTGCGCCTGCACGCATTTCTTGCTCTTTACGGAAACGCACTTGCGTGGCAATGTCTGGGCGGCTGATGGCAAACGTACCCGATTCACCGCAACATCGATCATTCAACGGTACATCAGCTGCCATCAATTCATTGACAACTTTGAGCGGATTGTGGGTTTTCATCGGACTGTGGCAAGGGTCGTGGTACATATAGCGTACCCCTTGTGCACCGTCCAATTGAATGCCTTTTTCCAATAAATACTCATGAATATCCAACAGGCGCGCATTTGGAAATATTTGCTCAAATTGGTATTTTTGCAACTGATCCATACACGTGCCACACGAGACAATCACCGTACTGATGTCAAGGTAGTTCAAAGTATTGGCCATACGGTGGAACAACACCCGATTGTCGGTGGTGATTTGGTCGGCTTTGTCATTATTGCCTGTCGCCGCTTGTGGATAGCCACAACACAAGTAACCTGGTGGCAAAACGGTTTGTACACCTGCGTGATAGAGCATGGCTTGAGTCGCCAAGCCCACTTGTGAGAACAACCGCTCCGAACCACACCCAGGGAAATAAAACACCGCTTCGGTATCTGACGTGGTGGTCGCTGGATTGCGGATGATTGGTACGTATTTTGAATCCTCTACGTCCAACAAGGCACGTGCGGTTTTTTTCGGTAAATTACCTGGCATCGGCTTGTTAATGAAATGAATCACTTGCTCACGTATGGGTGCTCGCCCAATCGAAGGCGCAGGCGCACTGGTTTGCGCCCGCGTGATGCGCATGGTTTTCGCGATGTTGTGTGCCCAATTTTGCGCTTTACCGCCCCATTCGAGTACAACTTTTTTATACATCCGAATGCTCGATGGGTCGCGCATATTCAGATAAGTCATCGCCAGTTTCGTGCCCATGTTCGGTGTTTTTTTGTCCATCTTGCGCAATAAATTGCGCATGGCGATGGTCACATCGCCAAAGTCAATGTTGACAGGACACGGTTTTTCACAACGATGACACACCGTGCAATGATCCGCAACGTCCTCAAACTCACCCCAATGCGCAATCGAAATACCACGACGCGTTTGCTCCTCGTATAAAAACGCCTCAATCAACAACGAAGTGGCTAAAATTTTATTGCGCGGCGAATACAGTAAATTTGCGACGGGCACATGCGTACTGCACACAGGTTTACATTTACCGCAACGCAAACAGTCCTTAACACTGTCGGCAATCGCACCAATGTCAGACTGTTGCATAATCAAAGACTCTACCCCCATCAAACCGAACGATGGTGTATAAGCGTTGCGCAAATCCGCACCTGTCATCAGTTTGCCACGATTGAAGTTGCCATTCGGGTCGATTTTGTGCTTATACGCACGAAACGGGGCGAGCTCTGCCTCGGTCAAAAACTCCAGTTTGGTAATCCCAATCCCGTGTTCACCCGAAATCACGCCATCCAAGTCACGGGCAATTTGCATGATACGCGCAACCGCTTCGTTCGCCTCTTGCAGCATTTCGTAATCATCCGAGTTCACTGGAATATTGGTGTGCACATTGCCATCGCCCGCATGCATGTGCAAAGCGACGAACACCCGCGAACGCAAGACTTTTTTATGCACCTCATTGATTTCATCCAAAATCTTGGTAAAAGAAAGTCCTGTGAAAATTCTACGCAATTCTGGTCGCACTTCACGTTTGTACGAAAAGCGAATGGTGCGGTCTTGAATCACATCAAACAAGCGCACATCGGGTTGCGCGCTCAAACGGGCCGTCAATACTTCGCGCGTATTGGCATCAACCATGGTGCTCACGGTTTCAAAAATGTCTTTTAACGGCGCATCCATGTGCGCCATCCAATAGTGCCAGCGCGTTTTCACGCGGGCAATCAAAGCACGGGCGTCGTCCACACGATTACCAATAATCTCAAGTTTGGACAAATCGCCGTTGCCAATCTCTTCATTCTTGACAATCGGCAAATCGCCCGCAAGGTAAGCATCCAAACTTGCCAAAATTTTAAATTTATTTTTGGTCGACAATTCAATATTGATGCGCTCAATCTCATCGGTGTACTCACCCATGCGCGGCAATGGAATGACCACGTCTTCATTGACTTTAAACGCATTGGTGTGGCGCGAAATTGCAGCTGTGCGTGCGCGATCGAGCCAGAATTTTTTGCGTGCTTCCGCACTCACCGCAACAAAACCCTCGCCCGTGCGCGTATTTGCCATGCGCACCACTTCGGATGCCGCTTGCGCAACGGCGTTTTCATCATCGCCAACAATGTCACCAAACAAAGCCATTTTGGGCAACTCACCACGACGACTTTTGGTTTCATAACCCACTGCGCGCAAATAACGCTCGTCCAAATGCTCCAAACCTGCCAAGCGCGTGCCGCTGGTTTGCTCGGTTTGTTTGAGGTAATCGGTGATTTCGACAATGCTCGGAATCGACTCACGCGCCTGCCCAAAAAATTCCAAACACACCGTGCGCGTGAATTTGGGCATGCGGTGCAAAACCCAGCGTACACTGGTAATCAAGCCATCCGTGCCTTCTTTTTGCACACCCGGTAAACCTGATAAAAATTTATCGGTCACATCTTTGCCTAAACCAACTTTGCGAAAAGTCGCACCAGCAATGCTCAAAGTTTCTCGACCAATTTCTTTTTGACGGTCGGGAGAAAAACGCACCAACTCAAAGGTTGCCACGTCAGCATCGTGAATTTTGCTCATGTTGTGGTCAAGACGCGTGACTTCCAGCCAATTGCCGTCAACGTCCACCATCGTCCAACTGGCCAAATTGTCCAAAGCCGTGCCCCACAGGACTGCTTTTTTCCCGCCTGCATTCATTGCCACATTACCGCCGATACACGAAGCGTCCGCGCTGGTCGGATCCACGGCAAACACCAGTCCCGCACGTTCGGCCGCCTCGGCCACTCGGCGCGTCACCGCACCCGCACCCGTGACGATGGTGTCCACCTCGTTGTCCATGAGCTTGCCGCGCCATTTCTCGACCGCACCGATGTGAATCAATTTCTCAGTATTGATGACCACCGAACGCGCATCCAAAGGCACTGCACCGCCCGTGTAACCCGTACCACCGCCACGTGGAACAATGGTCAAACCCAGCTCAATTGAGGCCTTAACCAAACCCACCATTTCAGATTCGGTGTCGGGCGTGAGCACCACAAACGGATATTCCACACGCCAGTCGGTTGCATCCGTCACGTGCGAGACACGCGACAAACCATCGAATTTGATGTTGCCCTTGGCTGTATGCTTGCCAAATTTGGTGCGCACCAAAGTACGCAGTTTTGCCATGTCCTCGAATTGTCGGGCGAACTGCGCCACAGCATCCTGCGCTTTGCGCATCAACGTTTGAACCTTCTCTGCGCGTTGATTGCTTTCTTCATCCGTATTGACCGACAAATCTGCGACACGGCGTTTTTCAATTTCGTGTAGTCGATGTCTTAAGGCAGCAACCAAAGCTTCTCGACGCTTGGGGTTTTCGAGTAAATCATCTTGCAAATACGGGTTGCGGTTAACCACCCAAATATCACCCAAAATTTCGTACAACATGCGTGCAGAACGCCCTGTGCGTCGCTCCGCACGAAGTTCGGACAATAACTTCCATGCCTCATCACCCAACAAGCGAATGATGATTTCACGGTCAGAGAATGAGGTGTAGTTGTAGGGAATTTCACGCAAACGTGAGGGAGCCGACACAGTAGCGCTGTGCGACGTATTCAACAAATTTAGTTCGAGGGGGGCATTCATAAGTATTTTCCTGCGACACAAGGCGTGGTTTTGTGTCAATCACAACACGTTATTCTACCCGATTTCACCTATTTTGCCCGCGCTGAATGATTTGATAGAAATGCGTTGTTTTTCATACAACCATGGGTATGAGTTTCATCGTTCTCCATGTTTATTGTATGACGTTTCAGTAAATAGTGATAGAATTGAAATATCCGACCAATGCGCTGGGATATAGAAAGCGAGTGGCGGAGTTTGAATTTGAACCAATTGATTTTGCCTTTAAACAAGGAGATTTTATGCGTACTTCTGCTTCTTTCCGCTTGCTCGCAATGGGTTTAACCCTTGCTGGCGTTTCATTATTGACCGCATGTGGCGGCGATGCGCCTGCACCAAGCGCAACCGCGCCAGCCGCACCAGCACCAGCTGCTGCACCTGCGGCTGCTCCAGCACCTGCGGCACCTGCAGCCACAACGACTGCTGCCAACGACCCGCACAAAATGATGACCGAATTGGGTTGTGCTGCATGTCATAAAGTCGATGCCAAATTGGTCGGCCCGTCTTACCAAGATGTGGCTAAAAAATATGCCACTCAAAAAGATGCCAAGGCTTATTTGGCTAAGAAAATCATGGAAGGTGGTTCTGGCGTTTGGGGACCCGTTGCAATGACGCCGAACAAAACCAATCCAGCCGTTACCCCAGAAAAAGTGGACATCATGGTGGACTGGATTTTGGCTGGCGCGAAATAATTGCCACGCGAGTGACCATTATAAAAATGCGACACAGATGTGTCGCATTTTTTTATGCACGGGTTTGTTGGTCAACCTGAGCACGCATTTGCTTGCGCATCAATCCCTCTCGCTGGCGTTTGGCCTGCTCATCGTTCTCAATGCTCAACTCTGGCACGACTTGCGGTACACCCTCTGCCATCGCCACCATGGTGAAGTAACAACTGTTGGTATGGCGAACGCTGCGGTTTTGAATATCCTCTGCCACCACTTTAATACCGACCTCCATTGAGGTGCGTCCAACGTAGTTCACCGATGCCAAAAACGTGACCATTTCACCCACCTTAATCGGTTGTTTAAACAACACTTGATCGACCGAGAGCGTCACCACGTAGCAGCCTGCATAACGACTGGCGCACGCATAAGCCACTTGATCCAATAATTTAAGCAATTCGCCGCCATGTACATTGCCAGAAAAATTGGCCATGTCGGGTGTCATCAAAACCGACATAATCAACTCGCGCGGATTGAACGTACTGGGTGAAGGTTGAACGTGTTCCATAAAAGCCCTATTTTTGTTCTGGATATTGACTGACTATGCCGTCGAGCATGTCCAACAAAACGTGTTTGATTTGTGCTTGTGTGGCGCCCATCAACACCGCATCATCAACCGCATCTTGGGCCAAATCGCGCAGCTCTTGAATGTTTTCATTGAGTACTTTGATTTTTTCAACGCAAGCGAGCACCGAGCCATCGGGTCTGCGCCAAGTGGGCAATATGAATTTGTCTGACATATCAGTGGTTATCAGTAATTATTGGGGTTGTCCCGCGTGCGTTTGATGTTCTCAATTTCTTCCAAACGCTTGGGTGGATAAGTCTCCCAACGGGTACATGCAGGGCATTGCCAATAATAATGCGCTGCTTCAAAACCACATTGGGTACAACGATAACGTGAAAGTTGCTTGACTTGTTTTTGAATCAAACCACGGATTAATGCTGCTTTAGATCGCTCATCTTCGGTACCGACTTCCTCCTCTTTGATGCGCGCATTGAGCAATTGATTCAAAGCGTTGAGTGAGGGATGCCGCGTGAACAGTTGATCCAACCGTGGCAAAGACTGCGTGCCATCACCGTATTGATTCTGTGCAATCAACCACGCATCCAAAACATCTATTGAACCTGTATCCAACGCCTGTTGGTATAGGTATTCAACACCTTCAGCACCGCGATTGAGCGCAACATAAGACTTCATCATCTCATTGACCAACAAGGGAATCGCCTCAGCCTGCGCCTGAGCCAAATCTTGCCAAACACGCAAGGCCTCGGCATGACGACCCTGTAGCGCGTACCACTGCCCTTTCAGTGACTGAGCACGAATAGAATTGGATCGTTCGGACAAAGCGGCTTGAAGCTCAGTGTCCGCCACCGCCCAGTCTTGACGGCGCATGGCTTCAAGTGCAAGTTCGCAATGAAAATGCACCAGCGACAAGCTGAGCATAGACGCTTGTGAGTTGTGCTTATCTGCAACGGACGCGCTATGATTGGGGCTCAAATCCCGTTGCAAACCGTCTTTCAAGGCTTGTACCATAGCGATGGCTTGTTGCCATTCTTGTTGTGATTGGTAGATATGTATCAGCTGTTGACGTGCTTCAACCTCATGTGGCGTACCAATCAATTGAATAAAACATTGTTCAGCGCGATCAAACAAACCACCACTTAAAAACGCATTGCCCAATTTAAATGTCGCACTCAAGCGAGGGGCTTCCGATAAATCAGGTCGTTCAATCAAACTTTGATACACACGAATACCGCGCTCAACTTCACCTCGCTGCGTAAATAAATGCCCCAACGCGAAGTATAAATCCACTGTACCCGTATCCATTCGGGTCACGTCAATCAATGCGTCAATCGCTTTATCTGGCTCTTGGTCAAGTAAATGATTGAGTCCTTGAAAATACGATTTGGGCAGTTTTTTTGACTCCTGCGCACGCTTGCGGCTATCCCACTGCGCGGCCAACCACCCAAGCGCGAAAAACAAAGGTAAAACCAATAGCCACTCTATTTCAAATTCCATATTGGATGCTCTTTACATGGTAAATGGGGGCAAATCCGTCATTGGCTCAACCGCTTGGATGGGCGTGTTGGCGGTATTGCCCAACATTTTTTCTTGTTGCGCCAACACCAATTTATTTTGCTCGTTCTCTTTGCGTAATTTACGCGCCTCCCATTTCAAGCCCAAGTGCTTGGGCAATAGAATCAGCAACCCCAAAACCACACCCAAAGCAAAAAATACCAACAATAAAACAATCAATGGCAAGTCAAATTGCAAACCATCCATAATACTGAACGAGACAACTTGGTTGTTTTGTAACGCCAGCCATAACAAGACCAACAGCACAATGATGCGTATGATCCAAGTAATTATTTTCATATTGCCCTCTATCACGTGGTTTTAACCCGACTATTGTAGCCATTTATGCGCATGATTGCCTGTGTTTTCACCCATCTGATGCGCACAAAAAAACCAGCATTGCGCTGGCTTGTGTATTTGTGTCGGAAACCCATTATTTTTGTTGATCGACACGCTCGCGCATGTCTTTACCAGCTTTAAAGTGCGGTACTTTTTTCGATGGCACAGTCACCTGATCGCCTGTCTTGGGATTTCGCCCAATGCGCTCGGGTCGCTGATTGACGGTAAAACTACCAAACCCTCGGATTTCCACGCGCTGTCCCACTGTCAATGTATGGGAAATCGCTGTGAGTATCACGCTGGCGGCCATTTCAGCATCACGTGCAACCAATTGCGGAAAACGCGCTGCAAGATTGTTAATCAATTCGGATTTGGTCATGGGGTGTTTTCAAATAAACATTCAATCACGAAGCAAACTCAACCGTCCACTTCGCGCACATCCAATCAAAAAGGGATTGTCACTGAGCGTGACAATCCCTATGGCTTTGATTATTGTTGTTCCAATTTGGCTTTCAACAAAGCGCCCAAGTTGGTTGTGCCCGATGCCGCAGCACCTGATTCTTCAGCAATGTTTTTCAACGCTGCTTGAGTCTCAGCTTGGTCTTTTGATTTAATCGACAACTGGATAGAACGGTTTTTGCGATCAACCGACACAATCACCGCTTCAACTTCGTCGCCTTCTTTGAAGTGTGTGCCTGCATCTTCAACGCGATCATTGGAGATTTCTGATGCACGCAAATAGCCCTCTACGTCGTCAGCTAAAGTCACCACAACACCTTTTGGTTCAACCGACTTAACCACACCTTTGACCAATGAACCTTTGTCGTTGATGGTGGTGAAGTTCATAAATGGATCGCCTTCGAGTTGTTTGATGCCCAGAGAAATACGCTCTTTGTCCACATCAATCGACAGGATAACCGCTTCAACTTCTTGACCTTTTTTGTAGTTACGCAATGCCGCTTCTGGCGCTTCGTTCCAAGACAGGTCAGACATGTGTACCAAACCATCAATGCCACCGTCCATACCCACGAACACACCAAAGTCGGTGATTGAACGAATCGCACCTTTAACTTTGTCGCCTTTTTTGAAGTTGGCTTCGAAGTCATCCCATGGATTGGCTTTACATTGTTTCATGCCCAAAGAAATGCGGCGTTTTGACTCATCGATTTCGAGAATCATCACTTCGACTTCGTCACCCAAAGTCACAAGTTTCTTCGGATCGACGTTTTTGTTGGTCCAGTCCATTTCAGACACGTGAACCAAACCTTCAATACCTTGTTCGATTTCTACAAACGCGCCGTAGTCAGTGATGTTGGTGACTTTACCGAACAAACGGGTGTTTTGTGGATAGCGATTGGCCAAGCCAGACCAAGGATCATCGCCCAACTGTTTGATACCCAAAGACACGCGGTGTTTGTCTTGATCAAATTTCAAGATTTTTGCTTCAACTTCTTGACCCACCGTCAACACTTCTGATGGGTGACGCACGCGACGCCATGCCAAGTCAGTGATGTGCAACAGACCATCGATACCACCCAAATCAACGAACGCACCGTAATCGGTGATGTTTTTAACGATACCCTTAACGATTTCGCCTTCTTTCAATGTTTCTGCCAATTTCGCACGTTCTTCGCCCATAGTCACTTCGAGAACTGCGCGGCGGCTCAATACGACATTATTGCGTTTGCGGTCAAGTTTAATGACCTTGAATTCCATGGTTTTGCCCTCAAATGGCGACATGTCTTTGATTGGGCGCAAATCCAACAAAGAACCTGGCAAGAACGCACGGATGCTGTTCGCCATAACGGTCAAACCACCTTTGACTTTACCTGTAACAGTACCTGTTACCAACTCGCCTGATTCCAAGGCTTTTTCCAAATCCAACCAAGCAGATAAACGTTTGGCGCGATCACGTGACAACACGGTGTCGCCAAAACCATTTTCTAATGAGTCGATGGCAACTGAAACGAATTGGCCCACTTCAGCTTCGAGCACGCCTTGATCGTTCAAAAATTCTTCTACTGGGATAAATGCTTCTGATTTCAAACCTGCGTTGACCACTACAAAATTGTGGTCAATGCGCATGATTTCTGCGGTGATGACTTCACCTGAGCGCATTTCTTGACGCGCTAATGATTCTTCGAATAAAGCTGCAAAGCTTTCGTTGTTGGCAACAGATGTCATTGTTCATTCACTTAAAGTTACACAGAGAACTTGAGCGTTGCGCGACATGCCCAACTTTAGACCCAAGACGCTGGAGTTAATAAAACGAGTAGTGCAAAGCACGACCCGACCCTACAAAACGCAAAGCGTTTAAACCACTTGACGAAATCTCTCAATCACCGTTTGGATTGCCGCTTCCAAACTCATGTGTGAGGTATCCAATACAAACGCATCGGCAACGGGCTTGAGCGGCGCAAGCGCCCGATTTCTGTCGCGCTCGTCGCGTGCATTCAAATCCGCCACTATTTTATCAAGGTCTGCCATGTTAGCAGAAAAACCTTTTTCAATCAATTGTTTATAGCGTCTTTCAGCACGAATTTGAGCATCCGCTGTCAAAAACACCTTCACGGTGGCGTTTGGAAAAACCACACTCGCCATGTCTCGACCATCGGCGACCAAGCCCGCAGGTCGGGCAAAATCACGCTGGCGTTGCAACAGGGCTTCGCGCAATACCCCCACTGTCGCGATTTTGGAGGCCATATTACCCACTTCTTCGGCACGGATTGCTTGACCGACCTCCTCGCCATCCAGCACGATGGACTCGCCTTCAAAGTGGACGTTTAACGTGCTTGCCCATTGCGCCAACTGTTGCTCATGCGCCACATCCAGTACGGTATCGCTGGTCCAGCCAGCATGAATTGCCAGCCAAGCCACCAAACGGTACAAGGCACCACTGTCCAGATAATGAAAGCCCAAACGCTGTGCCACCGCTTGCGCCACCGCACCTTTACCCGAGGCGGTGGGGCCGTCAATGGCAATCACAGGAACTGCGTCGGTGTGGTTTTGATTCATTTGTGTTCCAATCCACTTAAAAAATATTCGTCGCCGTCCATGTGGCTTCCAAATGTTCGGTTGGCACCACTTTAAAACCACTGCGCACATACGCATGCCAACGCCCGACAACCCAACTCATCCAAAATTCACTATACACACCGACCTCAACAACAGGTTGCCAACCCGTCTCCATCGCCACATCACGAAAGCTTTGTTTGAGCGATGCCTGCACTCGATCAATCAGTTGAGTCACGCGGGCTTGCAAGCGTGGGTTTTCATGCAATAGCGCATCGCCTATCAACACGCGCGCCATACCAGGATTTTTTTGTGCAAACGCGAGTAAAACATGCAAAGACTTTTGAATTTTTTGCATCGCGTTGGCATCGGACTGATTGATTTGTGCGAGCAAGCCCACCACACTGGTTTCAATGAACTCAATCAATCCTTCAAACATCTGCGCTTTACTCGCAAAGTGGCGGTATAAAGCTGCCTCTGAAACCTCCAAGCGTTTGGCCAATCCTGCCGTGGTGATTTTTTCACCTTCAGGATGCTCCAACATTTGTGCCAGCATCTGCAAAATTTGCACACGCCGCTCGCCTTTTGCAGAATTTGATGCGCTGGATTGAGCGGCAGATGGTTTTGAGGTTTGTGCTGTATGTGTCATTTGAATCATTCTACGCAAATAGCGAAATTATAGTGAGGTTGGGTATTTTTAACCAATGATTTCAGGCTTTTTACAAGGTTTTTGACACCCATGGACTGGTGCATGAATTTCATACAAAAAAGGCAAATCTGACGATTTGCCTTTTTGTACGGCCTGAAAGTGAATTACTCCTGCTCAGGCGTTGCGTTGTGCGCCACTTCGCTGGCTCCATCGTCCAAGGTAAAATCCATCACTTCAACTTCAGGGGCAGAGAAAATTTCTGCCTCAGCACGTTGTTGTTCATGAACTTTTTTATTGGCGCGCGCACGATGGAATGCCAAACCCGTACCTGCTGGAATCAAGCGACCCACAATCACGTTTTCTTTCAAACCACGCAATTCATCGCGTTTGCCCATAATCGCTGCTTCGGTCAAAACACGTGTGGTTTCTTGGAACGACGCGGCTGAGATGAACGAGTCTGTTGACAACGAGGCTTTGGTAATACCCAACAATACGTTGTTGTATTTCGCAGGCTGTTTGTCTTCGGCCATCACACGCTCATTTTCAATCAACATGTCTGAGCGTTCAACCTGTTCACCAGGGATGAACTTGGTGTCGCCCGCATCGGTGATTTGAACACGACGCAACATCTGACGCACAATCACTTCGATGTGTTTGTCATTGATTTTCACACCTTGTAAGCGATACACGTCTTGTACTTCATCAACAATGTAAGTCGCCAAGGCTTCTGGGCCAAGCAAGCGCAAAATATCTTGCGGATCGGCTGGTCCCTCAATGATAACCTCACCCTTGTTGACCACTTGACCCTCATGCACGGTCAAGTGTTTGTCTTTACCAATGAGGAATTCATGTTGCCCACCATCCAAATCAGTGATGACCAAACGTTGTTTACCGCGGGTTTCTTTACCGAACGACACCGTACCTGTGACTTCAGCCAACATCCCCGCATCCTTCGGTGAACGCGCTTCAAACAACTCTGCCACACGCGGCAAACCACCCGTAATATCACGGGTTTTTTGCGATTCCATCGGAATACGCGCCAAGACCTCACCACGACCGACCGCTTGACCATCACGCACCGTAATCAAGGCGCCCACTGGGAAACCGATGGTTACAGGGTGTTCTGTACCTGGAATCACCACTTCTTCACCAGCATCGTTGAGCAATTTGACTTGTGGACGCACGACTTTGGTGGTACTAGAACCACGACGTTTCGGGTCAATCGCAACCAAGGTGGACAAGCCCGTCACTTCATCAATTTGCTTGGCAACGGTCACACCTTCTTCGACATTCTCAAACTTCACTTGACCTGCGTACTCAGTGATGATCGGACGGGTCAATGGATCCCAGTTCGCCAATAAAGTACCTGCTTTGATGGTGTCGCCATCTTTTTGCAACAAGGTCGCGCCGTATGGCAATTTATGACGTTCGCGCTCACGACCATGCTCGTCACTAATCACCAATTCGCCTGAACGAGAAATCACGATTTGCTCACCCGCACTGTTGGTCACATAACGCATGGTGCTGGTAAATCCGACAATACCGTTGGATTTGGCTTCCACCGATGACTGCACCGTGGCGCGCTGAGCCGCACCACCAATGTGGAAGGTACGCATGGTCAACTGTGTACCCGGTTCACCAATCGATTGCGCCGCAATCACACCGACTGCTTCACCTTTGTTAATCAAACCGCCACGACCCAAGTCACGACCATAACACTTGCCACACAAACCATAACGCGTGTCACAGGTCAACGGTGTGCGCACTTTGACTTCGTCAATACCGAGTTTTTCGATGCGTTCAACTTGGTCTTCTTCAAGCAAAGTACCCGCTTCAAACACAGTTTCTTGCGTTTCTGGGTCAATGATGTCTGCTGCTGCCACGCGACCAAAAATGCGGTCACGTAAAGCCTCAATCACTTCACCACCTTCAACCAAAGCCTTCATATGAACGCCATTGCTCGTACCACAATCATCCTCAACCACCACCAAGTCTTGCGTCACGTCAACCAAACGACGGGTCAAGTAACCTGAGTTCGCGGTTTTCAACGCAGTATCTGCCAACCCCTTACGTGCACCGTGGGTCGAGTTAAAGTACTGCAATACGTTCAGACCTTCGCGGAAGTTCGCGGTAATTGGTGTTTCAATAATCGAGCCATCGGGTTTGGCCATCAAACCACGCATCCCTGCCAACTGACGAATTTGAGTGGCAGAACCACGCGCGCCTGAGTCCGCCATCATGTAAATCGCATTGAAAGACTCTTCGCGTGTGTCGTTGCCATGACGGTCTTTGACAGGATCGGTGGAGAGTTGATCCATCATCGCTTTACCGACTTGATCCGATGTGCGACCCCAAATATCAATCACTTTGTTGTAGCGTTCGCCCGCTGTCACCAAACCTGAGGAGTACTGTTGTTCGATTTCTTTGACTTCTTTAGACGCCGACTCAATCAAACTTTCCTTGACTTTCGGAATCAACATATCGTCAATTGCAATCGAAATCCCAGCACGGGTTGCCAACGCAAAACCATTGGATTTCAAACGATCCACGAACAACACGGTTTCGCGCAAACCACATTTGCGGAACACGGTGGTAATCAATTTAGAAATTTCTTTTTTCTTCAAGGCTTTGTTCATTATTTCAAATGACAAACCTTGTGGCAAAATCTCTGAGAGGAACGCACGACCCACTGTGGTCTCGTAACGTTTCAGGCGTTTGACGAATGTTGGCTCATCTGTGCCTTCAGCCGCATCAACCTTGTCATATTCAACAATGCGACACGTGATGCGCGTGGTTAAAGCCACTTCGCCTGCCGCATAAGCGCGCTGTACCTCATTGACATCTGCAAAGAACATGCCTTCACCTTTGGCATTGGTTTTCGCGCGGGTCGCATAGTACAGACCCAAGACAATGTCTTGTGATGGCACAACAGAGGGCTCACCCGATGCAGGGAACAAGACGTTGTTCGATGCCATCATCAAGGTGCGCGCCTCAGTTTGTGCTTCTAAACTCAAAGGCACGTGAACCGCCATTTGGTCACCGTCAAAGTCGGCGTTGAACGCCGCACAGACCAATGGGTGCAATTGAATCGCTTTACCTTCAATCAACACGGGCTCAAAGGCTTGAATACCCAAACGGTGCAAGGTTGGCGCACGGTTGAGCAATACTGGATGTTCGCGAATCACTTCTTCCAAAATATCCCAAACCACGGGCTCTTGCATTTCGACCATGCGTTTGGCAGACTTGATGGTGTTCGCCAAACCTTGGGCTTCGAGTTTGTTGTAAATGAAAGGTTTGAACAATTCCAAAGCCATCAATTTGGGCAAACCGCATTGGTGCAATTTCAGTTGCGGGCCCACCACAATCACCGAACGACCTGAGTAATCCACCCGTTTACCCAACAAGTTTTGACGGAAACGACCGCCTTTACCTTTAATCATATCGGCCAAAGACTTGAGCGCGCGTTTGTTCGCGCCTGCCATGGCTTTACCGCGGCGGCCGTTGTCCAGCAAGCTATCGACCGCTTCTTGCAGCATGCGTTTTTCGTTGCGTGTGATGATTTCAGGCGCGCGCAATTCCAACAAACGTTTCAAACGGTTGTTACGATTAATCACACGGCGATACAAATCGTTCAAATCAGAAGTGGCAAAACGACCACCATCCAAAGGCACCAATGGACGCAAATCGGGTGGTAATACAGGCAACACCTCCATAATCATCCATTCGGGTTTGATGCCCGAACGAGTGAAGGCTTCCAAGACTTTTAAACGCTTGGCGATTTTTTTGATTTTCGCTTCTGAATTGGTGGTTTTGAGTTCCTCACGCAGTTTTTCAACTTCAGCGGGTACATCCAGTTTTTGCAACAATTCACGAATACCTTCTGCACCCATCAAAGCACGAAACTCATCACCGTATTCTTCAGATTTAGCATAGTAATCATCTTCGGTCATGATTTGGCAGCGTTTGAGCGGCGTCATACCCGGCTCAATCACCACGAATGCCTCAAAGTACAACACACGTTCAATGTCACGCAAGGTCATGTCCAAGACCATACCCAAACGAGATGGCAATGATTTCAAAAACCAAATATGCGATACAGGTGAAGCCAAGTCAATGTGACCCATGCGCTCACGACGCACTTTGGTCAAAGTCACTTCCACACCGCAACGCTCACAGGTCACACCACGGTGTTTGAGGCGTTTGTATTTGCCACACAAACACTCATAGTCTTTGACGGGGCCAAAAATTTTCGCGCAAAACAAGCCGTCGCGTTCGGGTTTGAATGTGCGGTAATTAATGGTTTCAGGCTTTTTCACTTCGCCATGCGACCAAGAACGAATTTTCTCAGGCGAAGCCAAGCCAACTTTAATCACATCAAAGTTATCATTCGCTTGAATTTGCTTAAATAAATTGAGCATTGGATTGTTCATAGTTCAAGCTCCTTAATTAGTTGTTGTCCAAATCCATGTCCACACCCAGTGAACGGATTTCTTTGACCAATACGTTAAACGACTCTGGCATACCCGCATCAATCTCGTGATCGCCTTTGACAATGTTGTCATACATCTTCGTGCGGCCATTGATGTCATCCGATTTGACGGTCAACATCTCTTGCAAGATGTACGACGCACCATAAGCCTCGAGTGCCCAAACCTCCATCTCACCGAAACGCTGACCACCGAACTGCGCTTTACCGCCGAGTGGCTGTTGGGTCACCAGTGAGTATGGGCCTGTTGAACGCGCATGCATTTTGTCATCGACCAAATGGTGCAGTTTCAACATGTGCATGTAACCGACCGTTACTTTGCGCTCAAATGGATCGCCTGTACGGCCATCGTACAATTGCATTTGGGTTTTGTTTGCGTTAAAGCCAAGTTTCTGGGTTTTTTCGTCTTCATCAGGGAAAGCCAAATCCAACATGCGGTGGATTTCTGCTTCTGCCGCACCATCAAATACAGGGGTCGCAAATGGCACACCGTTGCGCAAGTTTTGCGCCAGTTCCATCAATTCAGCATCAGACAAACCTTTGATGTCTTCAGACTGACCCGATGAGTTGTAAATCCCTTCGATGAATTTGCGCAGTTCAGCGACTTTGGCCTGTTGTTTGAGCATTTCATCAATGCGCCAACCCAAACCTTTGGCCGCCCAACCCAAATGCACCTCAAGAATCTGACCAACGTTCATACGTGATGGGACACCCAATGGATTCAACACGATGTCCACAGGGGTACCATCGGCCATGTGTGGTAAATCTTCCACAGGCACAATCAACGAAACCACACCTTTGTTACCGTGGCGACCCGCCATCTTGTCCCCAGGTTGCAAACGACGTTTGACGGCCAAATAGACTTTGACCATCTTAATCACACCTGCTTGCAAATCATCGCCTTGGGTGAGTTTTTTGCGTTTTTCTTCAAAAGCGTTGTTGAACTGCGCACGTTTTTGTTCCAATGATTCGCGCACCGCTTCCATATCCGCCGCAATCGACTCATCGGCCATGCGAATGTCAAACCATTTGTATGGGTCGGCAAATTCTTCCAAATACTCGGCGGTGATTTTGGTGCCTTTGGCCAATTTATTCGGGCCACCGTTGGCCACTTTGCCAATCAATGATTTTTCCAAACGAGAAAACGCGTCACGCGCCACGATGCGCATTTGGTCTTCGAGATCATGGCGATAACGACTCAATTCCTCATCGATAATCGATTGCGCGCGGGCATCACGTGGCGTGCCTTCACGAGTGAATACTTGTACGTCAATCACCGTACCGACCGTACCACCAGGAACGCGCAAAGAGGTGTCTTTCACGTCAGAGGCTTTTTCACCGAAAATCGCACGCAGCAGTTTTTCTTCTGGGGTGAGTTGGGTTTCGCCTTTAGGCGTCACTTTACCAACCAGCACGTCGCCCGATTTGACTTCTGCACCGATGTGAATGATGCCTGACTCATCCAAACGCGACAATTGTACTTCGGCCAGATTGGAAATATCGCGGGTAATTTCTTCCGCACCCAATTTGGTATCGCGCGCCACCACCGACAATTCTTCAATATGAATCGAAGTGTAACGGTCATCGGCCACCACTTTCTCAGAAATCAAAATCGAGTCCTCGAAGTTATAGCCATTCCAAGGCATGAACGCAACCATCATGTTTTGACCCAACGCCAATTCACCCAAATCGGTCGATGCGCCATCGGCAATCACGTCACCACGGGCAACGATGTCGCCTTTTTTCACGATGGGACGTTGGTTGATGTTGGTGTTTTGATTCGAGCGTGTGTATTTAATCATGTTGTAAATATCCACACCGACTTCGCCCGCCACCGTTTCGTCATCGTTCACACGAATCACAATGCGATTGGCTTCAACGTGATCGACCACGCCGCCACGCAGTGCTTGAACCGCTGTGCCTGAGTCAACTGCCACGGTGCGTTCAATCCCTGTACCGACCACCGCTTTTTCGGCGCGCAAACACGGTACGGCTTGGCGTTGCATGTTGGAACCCATCAACGCACGGTTCGCATCATCGTGCTCCAAGAATGGAATCAAAGACGCCGCCACCGATACGATTTGCGATGGCGCAACGTCCATGTAATCAATGCGCTCAGGCGAGACCAACATCGACTCACCCGCTTCACGGGCAGAGACCAATTCACCCGTCAACTTGCCTTTGTCGTCCATGTCGGCATTGGCTTGGGCAATCACGAATTTGCCTTCTTCAATCGCTGACAAGTAGTCAATTTTATTGGTGACTTTTAAATTTTCAACGCGGCGATACGGTGTTTCAATAAAACCATATTCATTCAAGCGCGCATAAATCGCCATTGAGTTAATCAAACCAATGTTTGGACCCTCAGGCGTTTCAATCGGACACACGCGACCATAGTGCGTTGGATGGACGTCACGCACTTCAAAGCCTGCGCGTTCACGCGTCAAACCGCCAGGGCCCAAGGCTGAAATACGGCGTTTGTGCGTAATTTCAGACAACGGATTGGTTTGATCCATAAATTGCGACAACTGCGAAGAACCAAAGAATTCTTTAATCGCCGATGAAATCGGTTTTGAGTTGATCAAATCATGCGGCAATAAGCCTTCTGATTCAGCTTGTGCCAAACGCTCTTTGACCGCGCGTTCAACGCGCGCCAAGCCTGAACGGAATTGATTTTCGGTCAACTCACCGACGCAACGCACACGACGATTACCCAAATGGTCAATGTCATCAACTTCACCGATGCCGTTGCGCAAATCGACCAAAGTTTTGACCACATCCAAGATGTCTTGGTTGTCCAAAACCATCAAACCTTCGTCGGTGTCACGCCCCAAGCGACGATTGAATTTCATGCGACCCACACGTGACAAATCGTATGCGTCTTCAGAATAGAACAAGCGGTTAAACAGTGCTTCAACCGCTTCATCGGTTGGCGGCTCACCAGGGCGCATCATGCGATAAATCGCAATGCGTGCGGCGTTTTGATCCGCTGTTTCGTCCAAGCGCAAGGCGCTGGAAATGTACGCGCCATGGTCAAGTTCGTTGGTATAAAGCACCTGCACGCGACGCACATCGTTCGCACGCAATTTGGCCAACAATTCTTCTGTCAACTCATCGTTGGCTTTGGCAATCACTTCGCCCGTGTCCGCATCAATGATATTTTTCGCCAACACCAAACCATAGAGATAATCTTCGGGTACTGCGATTTCTTGCAAGCCTGCTTTTTCGATGTCGCGGATGTGTTTACCCGTGATGCGTTTATCACGCGCCACAAGCACCTTGCCCGCTTTATCTACGATGTCATAACGCGCCACTTCACCGCGCAAACGCTCAACATTGACTGGAATAAAACCACCTTCTTTGGCAAAGGTCACTTCGGTAAATTCAAAGAATGTTTCCAAAATTTGCTCAGGGGTCATGCCGATGGCTTTGAGCAAAATGGTCACTGGCATTTTACGACGACGATCCACACGGAAATACAACACGTCTTTTGGATCAAACTCAAAATCCAACCATGAACCACGGTAAGGAATGATACGCGCGGAGAACAGCAATTTACCTGAACTGTGGGTTTTGCCTTTGTCGTGCTCAAAGAACACACCTGGTGAACGATGCAACTGCGACACAATCACACGCTCGGTACCGTTAATCACAAATGAGCCAGTGGTGGTCATCAAAGGCATTTCACCCATATACACTTCTTGCTCTTTAACTTCTTTGATGGTGGGTTTTGAGGCTTCTTTATCCATCAGAACCAAGCGCACTTTCGCACGCAACGCCGAACAATACGTCAAACCACGTTGTTGACATTCTTTCACATCAAAAACGGGCGGCGCGAGGTGATAACTCACAAACTCCAAACGAGCCATTTCATTGTGCGACACAATGGGAAAAATCGATGTGAATGCTGCTTGCAAACCTGTATTTGCGCGTTGCATCGGATCAACATCGGCTTGCAAAAATTCGTAAAAAGAATGCAATTGGGTTTCGAGCAAGTAAGGAACTTGCTGCACGACTTCGCGCTTCGCAAAACTTTTACGAATGCGCTTTTTCTCGGTAAATGAGTAAGCCTGAGCTTTTGCCATGGGGCACTCCATAAGAGAGGGTTGAATGGGTAATAACGGGGAACAAAAAACAACCGTTTGAAACAAATGCCACGCGCCCAAAAACACAACACGCGCAAGCACGCAAAGACCAATCAATAGCATTTGGTGGCGAGCCACTACTCACCGCTGGCGGACAATATATATTCAGCACAATGCACAGAACCACGCATCAACAGACACTCTACGCATTGTCGGACCGAATACATACCCGACCAAATTTGGATTCTTGTCTTTGGTAAGAAAACAAAATTAAATCAACTATCGAACAAACCCATCTAAAGGGATAATTAATTTAATTTGGTTGTCTCAATTGAGCAAAAAGCCGCTCCCAAAAACCTTATTTTTCACCACAATTTTGTCTCGTTCTAAGACGGGAAAAGGCTGACACCCGAAAGCATCAGCCCATCCTTGAAAAGGCACTCGATTATTTGAGTTCGGCTTTCGCGCCAGCTTCTTCCAATTTTTTCTTAGCGTCTTCAGCTTCTGCTTTAGAGGCACCTTCTTTAACTGCTTTAGGTGCGCCGTCCACCAAGTCTTTCGCTTCTTTCAAGCCCAAACCAGTGATTTCACGAACCGCTTTAATCACGCCAACTTTGTTCGCGCCCACGTCAGCCAAGATGACGTCAAATTCAGTTTTCTCTTCAGCGGCTGCACCACCTGCTGCTGCAGGACCTGCTGCAACGGCTACGGCTGCTGCAGATACACCAAATTTTTCTTCGAATGCTTTAACCAAGTCATTCAAATCCATTACAGACATCGCGCTGACCGCTTCTAAGATATCGTCTTTAGTAATTGCCATTTTGTATTACTCCAATATTGCTCGGATGAATCGTCATCCAAAAATGTGTTAAATATGAAATTAAGCTGCTTCTGACGCTTTTTGTTCCGCAACCGCACCCAAAGCGCGCGCCATGCTGGAAACTGGAGCTTTCATCACGTATGCCAACTTCGACAACAATTCTTCGCGAGAAGGAATGCTGGCCAAGGCTTTAATGCCCGCCGCATCCAACAAAGAACCATTGTAAACGCCTGCTTTTAAAACCAATTTGTCATTGGTTTTGGCAAAGTCATTCAAGACTTTCGCCGCAGCCACAGCATCATTGGAGATACTGTAGAGCAAAGGTCCGACCAAATTGTCAGACAATGCTTCGAACGAAGTGCCCGCGATTGCACGACGCGCCAAGGTGTTTTTCAACACACGCACTTGAACGTCTTGCTCACGAGCAGATTTACGCAATGCTGTCAGAGCTGTTACGCTAATCCCACGATATTCAGCAACTGCCACGGTTTGTGCGTTTTCAATCAACTGCGCAACTTCTGTGACAACGGCTTTTTTACCATCAAGATTTAATGCCATTTACAACTCCTACATCATTAAAAGGAACTGTCGCACTTATGTTTCGGTTGCCCGACACATAAGCCACAACACCCAACGACTTCCTCAACGACTGTGTCATTTGACTTAAATTCCTATCAAACAACGGCAATTCATTTTCGGGGCCGCTATTCTGCGTTGGCTAAGTCAACTACAACTTGATTAAGCACGGAATTCATCCGCGCACCAACGGTCTTTGAAAGCTCGTTGTTGCGCAAAAAAAGTACGCAGCAACGACCCAAAGCTCTTTGATGCGTGATGGATTCGCCCTCCATCACGCATATTGATTACTTACTGAACAGTGGTGGTGTCCACACGCACACCCACACCCATGGTTGAACTCAAAGCCACTTTACGGATGTAAACACCTTTGGATGATGCAGGTTTCAATTTAACCAATTCCGCAACCAAGGCTTGCAAGTTGGTTTTCAACGCATCCACATCAAACGTCGCACGACCCAAAGTTGCATGAATAATCCCACCTTTGTCCACGCGGAATTGCACTTGACCTGCTTTGGCGTTTTTAACAGCCGTTTCAACGTCTGGAGTGACCGTACCGACTTTCGGGTTTGGCATCAAACCACGTGGCCCCAAGATTTGACCCAAAGTGCCGACCACACGCATCGCGTCTGGTGTCGCAATCACGATGTCAAAATCCATATTGCCCGCTTTAACTTGTTCGGCCAAGTCATCCATGCCGACAACTTCAGCACCTGCTGCTTTAGCGATTTCTGCTTTTTCGCCTTGCGCGAACACGGCCACACGCACAGTTTTACCTGTACCTGCTGGCAATACCACTGAACCACGCACGGTTTGGTCTGATTTTTTCGGATCAACACCCAATTGAACCGCCACATCAATGGATTCTTGGAATTTTGCATTGGCACATTCTTTGACCAAGGCCAAAGCTTCATCCGCCGCATACAATTTGCTTGCGTCTACTTTTGCCGCCAATAATTTAGCGCGTTTTGATAATTTTGCCATGTTACACACCCTCCACGATAATGCCCATGCTACGTGCAGAGCCTGCAATCGTACGCACAGCTGCGTCTAAATCCGCCGCTGTTAAATCGGGTTGTTTGGTTTTTGCGATTTCTTCTGCTTGCTCGCGCGTGATGGTCGCCACCTTGTCCGAATGTGGACGAGCCGAGCCTTTTTGCAACTTCGCCGCTTTTTTCAGCAAGGTCGTTGCTGGCGCGGTTTTCATGATGAACGTGAAGCTCTTATCCGCGTACGCTGTAATCACAACAGGTACAGGTAAACCTGGTTCAACATTTTGAGTTGCCGCGTTAAACGCTTTACAGAACTCCATGATATTCAGACCGCGCTGCCCCAACGCTGGACCGACTGGAGGAGATGGGTTTGCTTTACCCGCAGGAATTTGCAGCTTGATAAAGCCGACAATTTTCTTTGCCATTTTTTTAACCTCTATGTGAGTGGTAACGCCATTTCACCGATGTGATTTAAACCACACAACTACTTTGGCTCCTCTTGTGACTTATTTATTTACGCACCGAATACATTCGATACGCACAGGTAAAGCCACTTAACCTTAAAACTTATTCTGAATCGTCTAATCTGTAAGAAATCGTCGCGTTGTTTACACTTTTTTCACTAAAATCGCTTGAATTTTTTGCTTAACGAATTTTCCATCAATTTTTCATGTTGTCAAGGACTATGCGGCTTTGCCGTGAGTTTCTCATCCTTGACAACACGAAA
>JAJTAZ010000026.1 GCA_021287185.1 Burkholderiales bacterium
TTTCCCCCTGATTTTGGCTGTTTCAGGGGTAAATCAAACAACAAACAGCCTTTTTGTTTCGAATTATGAAAAATGAAATTGGGTAATTCGAAATCGTTCTTTGCTCAGCAATTATTTGTGGCGTTGTGCAAAGGTTTCTAATGCTTTAAAATTCGTAGGCTTTATCACTTATAAATCGGGTTTAACTGTTCAAACAAACGAGACCACTTCTATTATAAGTGCGTAGGAGCGATTAACGGTTTGAATATAATCGCCCATTTATCGTTCTAATTCATTGTGCTTGTTGGGCGATGATGCTACGCCAATTACCCCCTGGTCATTGCGAGCGACGTTTCATCAGCGAAGCAATCCATAAAAAACCAATTTTGTGGACATGGTTAAATCGCTTCGCAGTAAATCTACTTGCAATGACGGCAACACTGGGCAATCCAAGGGATTAAACACCATTGATACACCACAAAAACCCGCCAACCAAAAAAATTAAAAACTGCAGACAGCCATTTCACGCATTGCGTAAATCATACTGCTTCATTTGTTTGCGCAAGCGCAAATAATCAGGACACAACACAGCCACCTGTTGCCAAAATTTCGGACTGTGGTTCATCTGTACGGTGTGTGCCAATTCGTGTGCCAGCACATAATCCACCAATTCGGGCTCCAAAAATACCAGTCGCCAATTCATACGGATTAGACCATCGCGTCGACAAGTACCCCACGAAGTGCGCGCATTGGACAATACAATGTCTCGATACACCAAACCGTGTTGCTGTGCGTAGGATTGTGCGCGTGCATGTAAATATTTGAGTAAATAGGCATCCAATGCCGCCTCAACCGCTTGCGCGACGTGCTCTGAATGGTTCATATCACGAGGACGTTTTGCCCAAATGTCGGATTCCATTGAAGTAAATTCGGGGGCATAAACCGCATTGCCCCAACGCAGACGCATATCTCGCCCCAACAGGCGAATCACAGCTCCGTCTGCCAAGTTTAAATCAGGCACGAAACTATTTTGTGCTCGGGTCTGCGTTGTGTGTAGGGCTTTGAGTATCCAGTTGGCTTTGCTCTGTAAAATGCGCTCAATTTCAGCAATCGATACACGCGGCGCAGCGCGCACACGCAAGCCCTGCGCGTCTATCATCATGCCCACTGTCTTGCGTCGAGCGCGCTCAATGCGGTAATGAATCAATTGATTGTGCAACACGATGCTGCGCTGCGGTGCATCGGTTTTCGGTTCAGGTGGTTTGGGCGCATCCACACCCAGCAGCCCATCCCATAATTCGCGTTGCAAGTGATTGAATAAATGTTTCAGGGTTTTCAAGCAAAATTTCCTATAATTCCTATAATTGTCTATGGTTTCTGCTCATTGTACCGCAGATTGTTTCTGCACCGTGACACCACATCCAAGCACACATTTGGTTTACAATGCGACATCTTTAATCACGATGGATGCACCAGAATATGACCTCACAAAATACCGTTGTTTCCAACACCTCTGACCTACCTCGAGTGAGTTTCACGGCATTTCCGCTCGGCTCGTGGCTGGTCGCACTTATCGGCGCAGGTATCTTCTTTTTGATGTCAAATCACCCCGAAAAAATCAGCATTGCCCAAATCATCGTTGCGGCCAGCATGGCTGTGGCGACGGTGGCAGGTACTTTATACGCACTGGTGTTGTTGGCAGTCAAACGCTTCCCAAGTTTTAAGCAATCTTTCGTTTTGGGTTTTGTGTTGTCGTTACTCAGCGTCATTGCCGCAATCGGTGCAGTGGTCGTACTCAATCAACCCAAAATGGCGTTTGTTGCGATTGCGGGGTTTTTCTTGTTGGCAAGCATCGCTCCTTTTTTCATGAAAAAACGACTCTCGGCATAATTAGGACAAAAACAAAGTTTGCACATCAGATAAAAATCGCCAGCCCAACTCAGTGACACGCAACACGCCCGTCTCCTGAATCATCAAGCCGCGCGTTTGCGCGGTGGATAGAGCGGGCTCCAAATCGGCAACGGTCAACCCAGTTGCCGTTTGCATTTGCGCCAACGTTGCACCATCGCGCAGGCGCAATGCGTTGAGCATATACTCAAACGGCAAATCCGCTTTGCGCAATATTTGTTCGGTTTCAATCGCACTGCCCTGCTGCATCGCTTCTAAGTAACGTTTGGGATGCTTGAATTTCGCCGTGCGCACAATTTGATTGTGGCTGCTGATTTTACCGTGCGCGCCTGCGCCAATGCCGATGTAGTCACCAAACAGCCAATAATTCGTATTGTGTTGGCACTCATGATGCGCCTGCGCATACGCCGAAACCTCATAATGGCGCAGACCTTGACCCGCCAATTCACTTTGAATCCATTCTTGCATATCAATCGCCAGCTCGTCACTGGGCACGCTTGGCGGGTGCTGGTAAAAAAAGGTATTCGGCTCGATGGTCAGATGATAGTAAGACAGATGCGTTGGTTGATAAGCCAAAGCGGTCGCCACATCAGATTGCAATTGCGCAAAACTTTGATTCGGCAAAGCAAACATCAAATCCAAATTCACTTTGTCGAACAATTGATACGCTGTATCAAGTGCCACACGTGCTTGTTTGCCCGTGTGAATTCGTCCAATTGAATCCAACAACCCATCATCAAAACTTTGCACACCAAGCGACAAGCGCGTCACCCCAGCAGCACGAAAATCACGTAATTTATGGGTATCCAAAGTGCCTGGGTTGGCTTCCATGGTCACTTCAATTTCAGAGACCTGTGGTAAACGTGCACGCACTGCAGATAAAATTGCATCAATTGACTGCGCCGACATCACGCTCGGCGTCCCACCACCAATGAAAATACTCGACACACGTCGCCCCCAAACTTGCGGTAAAGTGTGGTCTAAATCTTGGATGAGTGCATCCACATAGGCAGATTCAAGTGCCGAAAAATCCGTACTGACACTGATTTCATGCGAATTAAAGTCACAATACGGGCACTTACGCACGCACCATGGAATATGAATATACAAACTCAAGGGTGGCAAAGCGGTCAGCACCACGTCACTCATGGCTTGTTTGGCTTTGGAGATAAACTGAATGGGGGTTTCGTGTTTTGAAAAATTCATGGTGCATTCTAACGCAACTTTGAGAAGATGGCTGACACGAAGGTGGAATGAACCGCATAAAAAAACCAAGCCGAAGCTTGGTTTTTATACTATGTCACTGATTCGAGTGTCAATTGTCGCCATGCAACAGATTTTGAATTTTTGCACCCAAACGCATGACCTTGGCTAAGGTTTCAGGTTTGAGTTTAATCATTTCTTCCGCCCAAGTACTGGTGGTTTTCATCAACAACAAAGTCTCACGAATCCGCTCCATCGCTGCGGGATCCTCCTGCTGCGCGGTGGGGTCTTCCAAGCAATCTTGGAGCGCCTGAATCACTGGATTGAACTCGCGCACTTTGCGCTCGTGCACCACGGTGCGCATCAACTCCCACACATCGGTAGAAGTATTGAAATAGTCGCGTCGATCACCAATAATATGAACGACGTGGATCAAATTCCAGTTTTGCAATTCTTTCAAACAATTACTCACATTCGAACGTGCAACGCTCAATGTTTCGGTAATTTCTTCGGCATGCATGGGACGACCGTAAAAAAACAGCAGTGCGTGAATTTGCGCAACCGTGCGGTTAACGCCCCATTTTGTCCCCATTTCGCCCCAATGGAGAATGAATCTTTCGGCGATCGGTGTTAGTTTCATACTGAACATAATAAAGATTCTAAATTATTCTGTCAATGATGAAATTTATATTTCCATGTTTATTACGTGGTTTTTAGGTGAAATCCGACAACTGCACTAAAAGGAGTTCGGTTTGGCGGTCATCAAATAAAATACCCACACCATCGCAATGAATGCAGGATAGCCCAAACGTTCCCAATATTTTGCGAAACGCCAATAGCGCTCAGGTACATCTTGATTTTCAGCCACGGCGATGCGCAACATTTTTTCCATCTGAATTTGCAACCACACCACGGGCAGCCAGCACAGCCCAGCCACCAGATACATCGCCATGCCCCACATCACCCAAAAACTACTCAGCGGTATGCCCGCCAGATAAATCATCAAAAATCCTGTTGCAGGCTGAATAATCACCGTCGGCGTGGTGAACCACCAATCGGCGCGCACCACCAAGCGCGCAACCGCGGCTTGTGCGCGAATATCGTCACTGCGATTGGCGAAAAACAAATAAAACGCACTGCCAAAACCCGTACCGACCAACAACACGCTGGACATAATGTGCAAGGTTTTGATTAAGGCGTAGTACTCCATTTAAGCCCCCTTCTCAGTTCGCGCCATATAAATCATGAGCGCGATGATGGGAATATTTTTGAGCAACGCACCAAATGGGTCTAACCACAATTGCATATGACTCACAGACAAAATCACGGTGTAAACCAGTACCACCAGCATCTGCGCCCACCACACCCACGAGCGATGCAGCCACAGCGCACCCACGCCACAAGCAAGGTCTAACAACATGGCAATCCCCTTGAACGTCAAAGCCAGCGCACCCGTTAAACCCACCAAAGACAATTCGTGCATAGCGCGTTGATGCACCGATGGAATCAAAGGCAATAGTGCGCTGACCCACCACATCAAGGCAATCGCAACACGCATCAGCCATTTTGCATCATTGATTACCATCACCTACTCGATAAACGTATTTGGATGCCGAGGCATCCGTCCAAGCAAGGTGGCAAAATTCGCCACATCGCCAAAACTGCCCGCTTGTAACATCTGCAAGGTTTCAGGATCCAATGCACTGCTCGGCGCAATCTGCGCCAGTTTCGCCATCATGCGCATCACGCTCCAAGGAATCGGTACAACCCATGCGGGCTTGTCCGACATCTGCGCGCGGTAGCAGGCAATCATCTCGCGATACGTCATGCGCTCAACGCCGACGGCATCGACCACCCTTGCTGAACTTGACCATGGAAAGTCTTGATTGATTTGACGTGTCACCAATTGCGCAATGTCGTCAATATGCACAGGTTGTACCCATGACTCGCCTTGTCCTGGAACCGCAACCACAGGCATACGCGCGAGCAGGCGAAACATTTTCGCCGAGTCGCCATCCTGACCATACACCAAGGATGGGCGCACAATCAAGCTGGGGATGGACAGCTTGATTAAATGTGCTTGTGCTTGCCCCTTGGTGCGCATGTAGGCGGTTTTTAATTCGCCGCCCGCGCCCAAAGCCGAGATATGCACCACTTTGCAGCCCACTTGCGCGCACGCATCAAACAAGGCTTTGGGTGTGTCCGCATGGATGGTCTGCATCGGCGCAGTCGTCAAATCACGCAAAACCCCGACCGCATTGACCACCACATCAATTCCCGCCAAACGAGGTAACCACATGGCCGCATCGGTATCGCGCACAAAATCAACCGCAATATCCGTGGGACGTTTGACTTGGCGCGTGGCACGCACCACATGATGACCTGATTGAATCAGCGATTGCTCCAAATGACGACCAATAAAACCCGTCGCGCCGCACAGTAGAATATTCATAGAGCCTCCTCATGGATGTCGCATTAAAAAAGACAGTTTAATTTTATATTTTTTATTTATTTCCGTCAATACTGTAATTTATATAATTAAGTAAATTTATAAGCTTTTATGAAAAACATTGGTGGATAGAAATAGCTTCAATGGTTATGATGCAAATATACTTAATTTTCGCACACATCCCGTGCGTTCACACAAACCATCCACACATCGCATTAAACAAATAAAATCAAGGTGTTATGCTTAGAGTTGATTACTGTTATTTTATGGCGGTGTTTTTGCGCTTGACAACATCCAATGAGCTTGATTATTTTGTCAATAGTTCCAGCCACGCGCGTGCGAATTTCTCTTGCCCTGAGCCTGAAAAATGACAGTTATCAAATCGATCCAATTCATCCATCAATGCATCAGAGTTCACACCTGCAAAAATTTTTTTCTCTGGGCTGACGAGTGCACGCTGTGCTTGGGTCACGGGGTTATCGGCACGCCAGTTGGCATCCATCCAACATTGGCTGGTTTGTGAAACATAAATCGGCGCATCCATGCCCTGCTGGCGCAATGCATCGACAATACCTGTGAACAATTTTTCATAATCCGCTTGGCTGGTGTGTTTGCCATAATCGGTTTCGCCTTGATGCCACAACATATGGGTCACGCGGTATTGTGACAGAAGTTTTTGCGCGCTACTTTGCAGCATCTGCTGGTATGGGCTGCCCACTTCCCACTGGCTAATCGCTGAACCCGCAATGCCTGTGGGCGCGATAATCACTTGGTCTGCAACGCCCTGTTGTATGAGTAAATTACCCAAAAATGTCCAAGAATCACCCTCCAAACCTGTGGCACCCAACAGGGGCGACTTGGCAACATAGCATTTGCCGTCAAAATAATTGAGAACTTTATCGCCGTATTGGGAAGCATAGCGTTGCCCACCATGATTGGCGGAGTTCGATTGTCCTGAAATCAACAATACCATGGTGCGCTCGGTCTGTTTGGGGCAACCAACCTCGGTTTTATTCGGATATTTGGTGAGACGATGAAAAGCATCGCCTTGTATCGGATCCCCCGTATGATTGGTTGGATTGGCGTTCAGAGGATTGGGGGCGTTCACGATGCGTCGCATATCTGCCCAAATATCTTGGCTACCCAACGCACGTACCTGCAAAAAAGAGCCCAAAACAACTCCCGCGAAAACACTTAGCAACACAACCATCATCATTCGAAATTTCGTGCTCATCTCAATCTACCCACACCCAATTACCGCAAAAATATTCTTTTAAAACAACCAAATACAAAAAAACCGAGGTCGTCCTCGGTTTCAATTACGCGCGTTTTATCAACCCAAACCCATCACTTCGCGCACATCACGCATGGTTTCTTGCGCCATTTTTCGGGCTTTTTCTGAACCATCCGCAATAATGCTGCGCACCAACGAAGGGTCATCGACATAGGTTTGTGCGCGTTCAAGCAAGGGTTGTTGCTCGCGCAGAACCGATTCAATCACGGGTTGTTTGCACTCCAAACAGCCAATCTTAGCGTTTTTACACGAATCTTGCACCCATGCGCAAGTCGGCGCATCGCTATAAATTTGATGAAACGCCCACACAGGACATTTCTCTGGGTCGCCCGCATCGGTCTTGCGCACGCGCGCTGGATCGGTCGGCATGGTGCGAATTTTTTTGGTGATGGACTCTGCGTCTTCGCGCATGGCGATGGTGTTGCCATAACTTTTGGACATTTTCTGCCCATCCAATCCAGGCATGCGCGAATCCTTGGTCAACAACGCCTGTGGCTCAACCAAGATGATTTTACGCGAACCTTCTAAATAGCCAAACAAACGTTCACGATCGGCCAAGGTCAGGTTTTTAGACTCATCCAACAAAGCGTGCGCCTGTTCAATCGCTTCTTCTTCGCCCTGCTCTTGAAAACGATTGCGCAACTCAAGATACTGCTTGGCCAACTTACTGCCGAGTTTTTTTACCGCTTCCTGCGCTTTTTCTTCAAAGCCCTTCTCCCGTCCATACAAATAATTGAAGCGACGGGCGATTTCGCGGGTCATTTCCAAATGTGGCACTTGGTCTTCGCCAACGGGCACATGCTCAGCACGGTAAATCAAAATATCTGCTGCTTGGAGCAATGGATAACCCAAGAAACCATAAGTGCTCAAATCTTTTTCTTTGAGTTTTTCGATTTGCTCTTTATAAGTGGGAACGCGCTCCAACCAACCCAAAGGCGCGGACATTCCCAAAAGCAAAAATAACTCCGCATGTTCAATCACTTGCGATTGCACAAAAATCGTCGCTTGCGCAGGATCCAAACCCGCTGCAAGCCAGTCAATCACCATTTCATGGGTGGATGACTCAATGATGCTCGGATCGTCATAATGCGTGGTCAGAGCATGCCAATCCGCCACAAAAAACAAGCAGGGATACTCGGATTGCAAACGCACCCAGTTTTTCAACACCCCGTGGTAATGACCCAAATGCAATGCACCCGTGGGGCGCATCCCCGATAAAACGCGTTCTGGAAACATGAAATTCTCTGAATAAAATCACGCAAATAAAGCGTGCAGTGGATATAAAATTAAGTTGATAATGCTTTGCGCCACGTTAACAATGGGATAGACCCAATAATTAAACAGCAAACCGCCTGTCATAAATGCCAAACCCAAAACAATGAACATGCCGTAAGGCTCCATCTGAGAAAATGAACGTGCCATATTCGCTGGCAACAATCCCATGAGCACCCGACCGCCATCAAGTGGCAAAATCGGCAACATATTAAAAGCAAATAAAATTAGGTTAAAAATCACACCGACTGAAGCCACTTTAACGAAAAAATTACTTTCAGTATCTGCCACAAAGTAACCCAATACAAACAATAAAATTGACCATAAAAACGCCATGATAAAGTTTGACATGGGCCCCGCGAGTGCCACCATGGGCATATCTTTCGCAGGATTGCGTAAACGAGAGGCAACCACAGGTACAGGTTTTGCGTATCCAAAAAAGAACCCACCAGGCATCAGCAGCGTAATCAATGGAAGTAAAATCGTGCCAATTGGATCAATATGAGCAGTTGGATTGAGGGTCATACGCCCCATGCGCTCAGCGGTATCGTCACCGAAATATTTCGCCACATACGCATGAGCTGCCTCATGTACGGTAATTGCCAGTAGTGCTGGAATTATAAATACCGTGATTTTTTGTATCATCGTAGCAATATCAAAATCGCCCATATCTACTTTCTATAAAAATTTCAAGTCGGCATTTTACCTAAAAATGCCTCTCTTAGGTGGTGATTGACAAGACTGCCATGCTGAATTAAGCCCATAATTGGTACACAACTTGTACTTTTTCGGGCAAATTCGGTACACGTCCAACGTCCATTTTACTCTCTCCCACCCCATGAAAATCCGAGCCTGCTGAGGCATATACACCCAAATCCAAACACATTTGCGCGTAGTAACGAATTTGTTTTTTGCTGTGCGCGCCCGTGATAACTTCAATCGCCTGCCCACCCAAACCGATAAACTCAGCAATCAATTCACGCTCACTCGCTTCATCGTGCGGATAACGCCCTGGATGAGCGAGCACAGCCACACCACCTGCGCCATGTATCCAGTTCAGGGCTTGGGCAATCTCCGCCCATTCATGTGGCACAAAACCCGGTTTGCCCTCAACCAAATAATTTTGAAACACATGGCGTACACTTTCGGCCTTTTTATCCGCCACCATCACCCGCGCAAAATGCGTGCGCGCCAGCAAATCCATGCGTCCACCCGCTTCTGCCAAAGCGCGCTCAAGTACATTTTTGACCCCAACCTCTTCGAGTGCTTGCGCCATCACCACAGCGCGTTTGGCACGCCCGCCCGCGTTGGTCGCCAGTCCTTCTATTAAGGCAGTATTGTGAATGTCGATGTTCAAGCCCACAATATGCACACTCATGCCGCGCCACGAACACGATACCTCAACACCATCGACAAAACGTATGCCCGCCTTTTGTGCACAATCGCGCGCACTTACCAAACCTGATAATTGATCATGATCGGTCAACGCCAAATCGGTCGTCCCATTGCGCACGGCGCGTGCCACCAATTGCTCGGGTGTCAGTGCGCCGTCTGAGGCGGTGGAGTGGCAATGATAATCGATGCGCATATCAGGATTCACCCTGTGTGGGTTGTTGCGGAGGTTGTTGTGTGGATGAATTGTTTTTCAACAAATCGGGTTTGAGCGTGCCATCGCCCAAACTTTGGAACAACACAGCCGTTTGTGAGGCCATGATTTCGCGCATTTGTAAAAACATATTGCGACTTTGTTCGATGTAGTTACTCATCATGCCTTGCATCATTGGGGCCTGCATGGCGAGCAATTGTTGCCAAACCTCACTGTTGATTTTTTGCTCAGCATCGGTCTGCGCTCCGCCTGCCAAATCACTTTGAATATCGGCAAACGCCTGCATGTTTTTTTCCAAATACGAACCGAGCATGCCCTGCATCACATGTCCGTACGAGCGAATAATTTGAGCGAGCATTTCTGCAGAAAACAGGGGCACACCACCGCTTTCTTCTTCTAAAATAATTTGCAGTAGGATGCTGCGGGTCAGGTCTTCATTGGTCTTGGCATCCAGCACCCGAAATTCATCCTTTTCCAGCACCATGCGTTTCACATCCACAAGGGTGATGTAGGTGGAAGTTTGGGTATCGTATAAACGTCGATTGGGGTATTTTTTGATAATGTGCGGTGCATCACGTTCTGGCATCGAATACTCCTTGAGCGATTGTGTGAGGTTGTTGTTTGCGTGCATTGTAATCGTTTCGCAACTTGGGTGTATTGCAATATTTTATAGATTCAACACCGACAACTCAATGTGCGCAACATCACTGAAATATTGCCAACGCGCACGCACGGCCTCATCGACACAAGTGGCATAATTGCGCGTCTGACCCAGTTCTTTTGCCATCGTTCTACCGTCGCGTATGTCCAAAATACTCTCAGTGTAACGCGCGACAGGTGCTCCTGAATCCAACAAAACCACATTTTCACCCAAATAAGCGCGAATGTCGTCCGCAATAAATGGATAATGCGTGCAGCCCAAGACCACCACATCCGCGCCAAAAACACGCACAGGCTCTAAGTATTGCGCCAACAAGTTTACCCACATTTGTCCCGAAACCCGACCTGTGTCAATCGCTTGCGCCCAACCCACGCAGGCAATTGATTGCAATTGCACGCCACTGTCCACCTGAATGGTTCGTTGTACCAAGGCTTGGTATTTAGCACTGTCCACGGTGCGTTGTGTCGCGAGCATGGCAATTTTTTTATTTTGAGTCAGTTGCACGGCGGGTTTGATGGCTGGCTCGAGCCCCACAAAAAACACATCAGGATAACGTTCACGGATATAAGTCGCCCCTGCCGCCGTCGCAGTATTGCATGCCCAAACAATCGCCTTGCACCCTTGCGCCAAAAACCACTCGGTCATCACCACCATGCGTTCGCGTATCCACGCTTCGGATTTGTCGCCATACGGTACATTGGCATTGTCTGCCACATAAATAAAGTCCTCATTGGGCATGCGCGCGTGCAGGTGCCGCCATACACTCAAACCACCCAAACCTGAGTCAAATACCCCAATCGGCCCTGAACGCAGATGTACCAAACTCGGCCCTCGTGCTGCACGCAGCGCATTGGGATTCAGTGGCGCGGTGGCATCAAGGGCTTCAACGTATGCCGTATGGGTCATTGCTGATTCTGCCATGCTTGAAGTTCTTCTTCAAAAAATCCCGCCGCGCGCCGCGCAGGGATATTAAATGGTGGACGCATTCGTGGTGCGCGATGCTGCTCGGCAATACGACGGTATTCTCGTATCGGTTCGTGCTGATGTTGCGCACAAGCATGGATGAACCAACGGTGTCCCAAAGCCACATGGGTGATTTCATCTCGCAAAATAATGTCTAAAATTTGTGCGGTGTGGGTTTCACCTGCTTGGCGAAATTTTTCCTGCATAACTGGACACGCGTCCAAACCACGCGCTTCCAAAGTACGCGGCACCATTGCCATTCGGTCGGCGAATGAATATTTTGTGCGCTCTGCCATATCCCACAATCCGCTGTGGGCAGGATAATCACCATACTGCGCGCCGAGTTGATTCAGTCTGTGTTGTATGAGTGAAAAATGATAGGCTTCCTCAGCCGCCACGCGCCACCAATCCCAGTAATAATCTTCACTCAAACCCGCAAAACGCACCATCGCATCCAATGCCAAGTTAATTGCATTAAACTCAATGTGCGCCAATGCGTGGATTGTAATTGCCAAACCTTCAGTGGTATTCATACTGCGCCGTGGGGTTTCGGTGGCTCGAATGAGTTCAGGTTGATTGGGAATGCCTGGGCAGTGTTGATTCAAATCGTCATTTTGAGCCCAATCGCGCTGCGCATCCAAATACAACTGTCCTGCTTGCCCCCTTTTGTAGAGTTCGCGCAAGGCGATTTGCTTTTCCAACGGTATTTTGAATTTCAATACCTGCAATGCCAGCGCGCGCAATTCGAGCTCATCCCCCAAATCACGTAGCCCGTCCCCCACCCTGTTGGGCACAGTTTCAATCATACCCAACCATTCCTCAAACGTGTAAATATCCGCATTTAAGGGTGTTCTCAGGCCATTGATGGCAGAATTTAAGGCAGAATTCATCGGCGCAATTGTGACAACTCAGTTAAAATGCCATTTTATACTGTTTGCGCCCCGCGCCAAGCACAGACCTAAAATTTATTTGGACGACGCACCATGCCGATTTATCAGTTTAAAAATTTTAAGCCCACACTGGCCGAGCGCACTTATGTCGCGCCAACGGCTGTGTTGATTGGTCAGGTTGCGCTCCAAGCAGGTGCAAACGTGTGGTTTGGTGCGGTGCTGCGTGGTGACAATGAGCCGATTACGGTCGGCGAGAACAGCAATATTCAAGAAAACAGCGTCTTGCACACCGATGTCGGCGCACCGTTGAGCATTGGTGCACATGTCACTGTGGGGCACAGTGTGACCTTGCACGGCTGTAGTATTGGCGACAACAGTTTAATCGGCATGGGTGCGATTGTACTCAACCATGCACGCATTGGCGCAAACAGTATTGTCGGCGCGGGCGCATTGGTGACTGAAGGCAAAATATTCCCAGACGGCGTATTATTGGTCGGTTCGCCCGCAAAGGTTTTGCGTGAACTCACCGAGGAAGAAATCGCGCGCTTACCCAACAACGCCCACCACTATGCCGCTCGTGGGCAAGCGTACGCCGCTGAGCTAAAAGCCGTTTTGACTGAGTTATGAGCGCGACCGCAAAACCAGAGCCAATCGTGCACCAAACGCTGGATGCGTTCCTTGCCAGTGTTGAACGACGCGCCTACAAACACGCTTTGTACGCGGTACGCAACGAAGAAAATGCTTTGGATATCGTGCAAGATGCCATGCTCAATTTGGTGCAATCTTACAGCGACAAACCACCCGCCGAATGGCCAATGTTGTTCACTCGAATTTTGCAAAATGCGATTCACAATCACTTTCGGCGCAATAAAGTACGCGACTATTGGACGCCAAATTTCTCGCAGTTTGACACCAGTGTTGGTGATGAAGAATCAAATTCCATTGATGTGATTGAAGCCATCATGAATAAAACCGTGGGTAACGCGGTTTTTTCAACCGAAGATGTGGTGATGCGCGAGCACATTCTCAACAAAATTGAAGAATTGATAAAAAATCTGCCCGCACGTCAACGAGAAGCGTTTATGTTGCGTTACTGGGAAGACCTTTCAGTGACAGAAACCGCCGAAGTCATGGGTTGCTCAGAAGGCAGCGTTAAGACCCATTGTTCGCGTGCAACACATGCTTTGGCGATTGCCCTGAACGAAATTGGTATTACAGGAAGTGCTTTATGAACCAGCCAACCAACACCCATTTGAACCAACATCCTCAAACAACACCCATGGATGCGGCAACCATCGCACGTAGCGTGTTGCTTGCGCGTGCTGCTTTGGATTTTGGCGAGCAAAATCTCTCTCATGATGTGACCGAACGTTTGCGCGTGGCGCGCATGCGTGCGCTCGCGGCGGCATCTCAGTCCAAAAAAGCCCCTCATGCAACCCAAACCGATGTATCCCATTTCAATTTTGGACAATGGTTCCGCCACTTATCTGGTTGGTTGCGCGGCGGTTTGGCCACAGGTGCGATTGCCATCGCATTTTTGCTCACTTTTGGTACAACCCAATCTGATTTAGATCAACTGTCCAAAAAAACCGCCACTGTCGCAACCACGCCAAACCATGGCGTAATGGCGGCATCTTTACCCGAAATGCAGACAGGTCGCGCACTTCTTGCCTCGAATACCATTACCAATGTACAAAACAAAACCAAGCCACGCACCATTGAGTTAGGCAAAGTGGACACGAATACTGACACAAACGCAGTCAATTCTTCAGTTGCCAGTTTGGGAGCTGATGACGAACAAGTTGACATTTTTTTACGTGAAAAAATTCCCCTACAAGCCTATTTGAATGACGATTTCAATCAATATGCCAATCGTCAAAACATGAGCGATGGCGAACAATCGATTGAACACAACGACCCAACATTCTCACGTTAACGGCTTTGAGGTGACTGTTACTATGAAAAATTTGCAAAAAACCATCGTATATTCGACACTTTTCATGACGATGCTGACGCTCACACCGAATGTTTGGGCTCAGTCATGGGAAAGTTTACCTGCCGACACGCAAAATACCCTACGTCCATTGCGACTTTCGTGGCCCAATTTATCCGATACCCAGAAACAAAGTTGGCTCAAACGTGTACCTGAACTCAAAGCAATGCCCACAGACCAATTGGCGACGGCGCAGGAACGAATGGCTGAGTGGACAGCTTTGTCAGATCAACAACGGGCACAGGTACAAGAACGACTGCGCACCAGCCGACAACCCGATCCATTGACCCGTGCCAAGCTTTGGAAAAGTTTTACGGGACAGTGACCCCATCAAGTCGCACACTGGCTGCACTTTTACTTGGAAAACCGTTAAAATAGCGCACCGTTATTCTTGAGATAACGGTGCTTGTTTTTTGTCACCCCATCAACACCGATACCCCATGAGCCCACAAACCACCCTCACCCCACCACCATTGAACCGCCGTATTTGGTCTTCTCTATATGAGTTGGCCTTGTTGTTTGGTATTGTGTTTGTGAGTGCGATGGTGGTGCAAACGATTCTGAGCCTTTTAAACGTGCGCCTACCGAACTGGGCACACTCTTTGATTGCATTTGGCGTGATGGGGGGGTATATCGTGTATTGCTGGACGCGTTCAGGTCAAACCTTGGCTCAACGCACTTGGCAGTTAAAAACCGTCGGGCTGGATGGGCAACTGATTGGGGTAGGACAGGCATGGCTGCGCTATACCCTATCGTATCTGGGAGTATTACCTGCTTTATTGATTACTTGGACACAAATCCACAGCCGAGCACAGATGCCCAGTGTGGCAACCATTTTTACATTGAGTTGCACTTTGGTCTTAATCAATTGGCTGGCATTGTTGGGAACCTCTTTGGCTCATCCCAATAAAATCGCTTTGCACGAACGCCTGTCAAAATCTCGAACAATTTTGCTTAAAAAATAATCAATTTGGCTGAGCCACTTTGCGTTGAATCTCTGCCACATCCATTTGTTCGATATAACGAATCAAATTCGACCAAATTGGATGATAGCCAAAACCGCCCTGTGTCATCTCGGCAATCGCATCCTGTTTGCGCCAACCTTGCTCAACAATGCGATAAATCGCAGTCATCATGCCCGTGCGATCCGCTCCATGTTTGCAGTGCAACAGCACGGGTTGATTGGCAGGGTTGCGCACGATTTTTAAAAAACGCACCACGTCTGCTTCTTTAACTTGCCAAGTATCAAATGGAATCTGCTCGTAGCGAACACCAGTGGAAACCAATAATGCAGCATCCCCCGCATTGTTCCGCAGATTCACAACCGTTTTAATCTCACTGGGTAAACCATACGCGACTGCCTGACCTCGGTTCAAAACGCTCAAGCCCTCAGCAGTTGGTTGTGCCGAGCGATACAAAGCAGGAGACACTTGAAATAAATTGGGTAGACCTTGATGCAATTGGGTCTTGCCAATGGGTTGCGCCCAATTGAGCGGTCGTTGCTCGGGGGGCAATGCTGGCGCAACGGCGCAAGCAGTTACACTTAGCGCAACAACCACATGGGTGATGTATTTTTTGAAAGCCTTCATCCACGCCTCATCAAAGATTCAATTTCATCTGCATCCACAGGCACATCACGCGTCATCAATTCACACCCACTGTCTGTAACCAACGCATCGTCCTCAATACGAATACCAAGGTTCCAAAATTTTTCAGGTACATTCGCACTCGGACGTATGTACAATCCAGGTTCAATGGTCAAAGCCATACCCGCTTCTAAATGGCGGAATATCGGCAGCGTTTTACTCGCATCACTTGGATTGGCTTGCTGACCAACGCTGTACGCCCCGCAGTCATGCACATCCAAACCCAACCAATGCCCTGTGCGGTGCATAAAATAAGATTGATAAGCCTTTTGTGCAATCGCCTCATCCACGGAGCCAACCGTATTGCGATCCAAAATCCCTAAATCCAACAAGCCTTGAGTCAACACCCGCACCACAGCATTGTGCGGTACATCAAACGCGACACCTGCACGCGTTAGTGAAATGGCTTCTGCCTGAGCAGACAAGACCACATCATACAAAGCACGCTGTGCTTGACTGAATCGCCCATTGACTGGGAATGTGCGTGTGATGTCGCCCGCGTAATAGCCATATTCTGCACCTGCATCAATGAGACACAAATCACCGTCTTTTAACTCACTCAGACCTGCACGATAATGCAACACGCAAGCATTCGCACCCGCGGCAACAATGCTATTGTAGGCAACCTCTTGTGCACCACGGCGCATGAATTCATGGCGAATTTCGGCTTCTAAATCCAACTCGCGCCAACCCACTTGGCAGGTTTGCATGGCGCGAATATGCCCTGCGGCGGAAATTTTCCCCGCTTCACGCAACCAGTTTTGCTCGACTGCATCTTTGCGCAAACGCATTTCATCGAGTAAAACATACACGTCGTTCTGAACGCTCGGTGCGTTTACTCCGCTACGCGTTAGAGCACGGGTCGCGTTGAGTGCATGACTCAATCGCGCATCAAACGCCGAATTGTGCGCTAAAGGTGCAAATATACTTTGTGCATTGGCAATTAATTTGGGCAACTGTGCGTCGAGCTCACTGACTGGGTGCGCTTCATCCATACACAAATGCTCAACCGCTGCCTCAGGCCCCAAACGATAACCATCCCAAATCTCACGTTCTAAGTTTTTCTCACGGCAAAACAAAATACTGCGCGCCGCATCGGGCGTGACACTCAATACCAAAAACGCTTCAGGCTCAGCAAAACCTGTCAAATAGTAAAAATAACTGTCTGGGCGAAAGTCATAATGCGCATCACGATTGCGCGCCAATTCCAAGGCTGTCGGTATGATGGCAATCGACGCGCCCGTAGCAGAACGCGCACGCATGGCTCGAATCAGTGCGTCACGACGCGCCACAAATGGCTCTGGATTGAAGGTTTGTAGGTGCAGCGGTTTCATTCGTCATCCTTTGTGTGTGAGTGTTGTTTTGATTGGTTTGAACATTCTAACATCAAAGATCAGTACTAATATATTAACAATTATAATACAATAAAAAACAGGCAGGTTTTTGCAAACCCGCCCATTGTTTAACGTCCAACACGACTCCAATCAATGCGCCAAGATTTTGGACAAAAATTGTTTGGCGCGTTCAGTGCGGTTCTCTGGATGCTCAAAGAAATCTTGTTTCGTGCAGTCCTCAACAATTTTTCCCGCATCCATGAAAATGATGCGATTGGCAACTTTGCGTGCAAAGCCCATTTCGTGCGTCACACACATCATGGTCATGCCTTCGTTTGCCAACTCCACCATCACATCGAGCACTTCATTGACCATTTCTGGATCCAGTGCAGAGGTCGGCTCGTCAAACAACATGGCAATCGGATCCATTGCCAAAGCGCGGGCAATCGCCACACGTTGCTGTTGCCCCCCCGACATTTGCCCTGGAAATTTGTGCGCATGCGCGCCCAAGCCAACACGCTCAAGCAATTTCTTGCCTTTGGCATAAGCCTCATCTTTGCTGCGTTTGAGCACCTTCATTTGTGCAATTGCAAGGTTTTTTTCGATGGTCATGTGTGGGAACAACTCGAAATTTTGAAACACCATGCCAATGCGTGAACGCAGTTTATTCAAATCCGTCTTGGGATCCGTGAGCGATGTGCCATCAACCACAATGTCACCTTTTTGAAAAGGTTCTAAAGCATTGACGGTTTTAATCAACGTGGATTTACCTGAACCCGATGGGCCGCACACCACCACCACTTCACCTTTGTTAATCGTTGAGGTGCAATCGGTCAAAACCTGAAAGTCACCATACCATTTGGATACATTTTTAATTTCTATCATTGTGTGAACCTTTCGATATTATTCATCAGCGGATAATCGCAATTCTTTTTTGCAATCGTTTAACATAGGTGGATAAGGCAAAACAAATCACAAAATAGACCAAAGCCACAAATAAATAAAACTCCGTTGGACGATTGTTAATCCCAGCCAAAGTACTGCCCGCTCCCAAAAAGTCTTTCCAACCCACTGCATACACCAAGGTGATGTCTTGGAACAAAATAATGGTTTGGGTCAGCAAAACTGGCAACATATTGCGCAAAGCCTGCGGCAAAATCACCTGAGCCATGGTTTGACCATAACTCATGCCCAGTGCATAACTGGCATTTTGTTGGCCGCGCGAGATACTTTGTATCCCTGCACGCATGATTTCAGAGTAGTATGCTGCTTCAAAAATGGCATAGGTAATCACACCTGCGAGCAACGCGCCCAAAGGTTTGGGATATTGCGAACCCGTCAGCCACTGTATGACCAAAGGCATCATCAGATAGAAAACCAGCAATACTTGTACCAAAGGTAAGCCACGGAAAAAATCAACATACAACTTGGAAAAGCCTGACAACCAACGATTGGAGGACAAGCGCATCATTGCCAAAGGCGTGCCGATGAGCATACCACCAATCAATGCCAATACTGTCAACTGTAAAGTAAACCACAGTCCCTTGGCCAACATGGTCATGGCCTCATGGGTAAATAGAACACCGTAATCAAAGTTCATTATTTACCTCCTGTAATCATGCCAGGAATTTGAATGCGTTTTTCAATTCGTACCATCAAAAATTTAATGGTGTAAGTGAAGAACAAATAAATCAGTGTAGTGACTGCTAAAATCACGACCACCTGTGAAGTTTCTTCAATCATGGTTTTGGTTAATGCATAAAAATTCGCCACCGAAACCACAAACGCCACCGACGCATTTTTGAACATATTCATCATTTCTGAAGTCAATGTTGGCCAAACGATGCGAAATGCTTGGGGCAAAATGCTATTCACATAGATCTGAGCACGATTCATGCCGAGTGCAAAGCCCGCATTCCACTGTCCTGTTGAAACAGTTTGAATCCCAGCACGCACTTGCTCAGACACGCGCGCCGCATGGTACATACCCAAGCCCAAAATCCCCATCACCCAAGGAAATGAAGCAGCAACATGGCGATACCAAAGACCACTGACTTCTGCGTTTGAATCAGGTGAAAAGGTTGCTGGCAAGAACGAAGGTACAACAAACAACCACAAGAAATATTGAATCACCAAAGGAATATTGCGAAACACTTCAACATACGCATTGCCAATGGTTTTTAAAAATTTACTGGGTGTTGTGCGCATGACCCCCAAAAGCGAGCCCAAAATTAAAGCAATGACCAACGCGCCAAAAAACACAATGAAATGCCACTTTAAACCAGTGAACATCATTTGCAACCATGTCACCTCCTCAGCTGCAGCACTGTACGAGCCGCCAACGCTGTGACAGATTGACTCAACCCACGAGGATTTATCAACATACTCGGTACTGGGCGAACAAAACACCGTCCAATCTAAATTTGCCATGTATGACTCCAAACAAAAAAACCGCGTCCCTACAAATTATTATGATTTAGGGACTAAAAAATAAGACGCATTCAAAGCATGTCTGCCTTTGCGCCTTACTGTATCCTTGTAATCAACAAACAGATTTGGGAGGGCAAACCTCCCAAATCAGTCCATCGAATATCAGATACCTTTGTCGTTTGGCTCAGCCAAGAGTTTTTTCAATGAGTCATTCATTGGAAAATTCAAGTTGATATTTTTAGGTGGAATTGGAGATTGGAACCATTTTTTGTAGGTTTTTTCCATTTCACCTGACTTAATCATCGCCAATACAGCCTTATCCGCAATTTTTTTGATTTCTGGATCGCCTTTGTTCAACATAATACCGTATGGTTCCGTTGACAAAATCGGACCTGTAATCACGAAATCTGCTGGATTTTTGGCATTGGCCATTAAACCCGCCAAAATATTGTCGTCCATAAAGAATGCCACCGCAGAACCTGACTCAACTTGTGCAAACGAATCTGCATGGTCTTTACCAAACACGTTGGTCACGTTAACTTTCGCGCCTTGTTCACCTTGTTTGATGTATTTATCAGAAGTTGTGCCTTGGGTAGTCACCACGGCTTTACCATCCAAATCAGCAATCGATTTGATGTTTGAACCTTTTTTCACCAACATGCGCACTTCAGTCACATAATAATTGGTTGAAAAAGCCACTTGTTCTTGACGCTTCAAGCTATTGGTGGTCGTACCGCATTCCATGTCAATGTTACCCGCTTGAATTTCAGGAATACGGGTCGATGAAGTCACAGCCTTATACTCAACTTTAAGGTTGGGCATGTTCAAATCTTTTTTCAGCTGCTCAACCACGTTCGCACAAATGTCCATGGCGTAGCCCACTGGTTTACCATCAACCACGTAAGAAATCGGGGTTGAAGACTCACGGTGACCAATCACCACCTTACCCGAATCTTTGATTTTTTGAATGGTGTTAATTAATGGCGGCGGTGCAGCATTCGCCGCGCCAGTCGCTGCCTGATCTGCAGGTTTTTTGCCACCGCAAGCTGCCAAGGCAAATACGCCTGATACGACTAATACAGATGTTAATAACTGTGCTTTTTTCATGTGTGTCCTCATTGATTTCGAAATAACTTCAGTGTATGAAATGCTTTGACGCGCCCCACGCACCATGAGTAGAACCTTTAACAATCACTGTTTGGTCTGTTGCAAACGATATACAATTTTCCCACATAAATCAAGCGCTAAATTGGATAAATCTTGTCCACAACAAACCATTCACCTATGCACTCAAACATTTTTTCTAAAAATTTGCCGCAAGGATTCGAGACATCGTCAAAATCGTCCTACATCTTTATATGTTTTCATAGACGATATTTGTTAGAATCCGAACTTTACTCATCCCACTCTTTTCTACCATGGCTGTTTTTACCCAAATCACCCACGAACAACTCGCACACTGGCTTATACCGCTCCAACTGGGCGAGTTGGTCGAATTCAAAGGCATCGCCACTGGTATTGAAAATTCCAACTTTTTCGTCACCTTATCCAAAGACGGTGTAACGACCGATTATGTCTTGACCATTTTTGAGGTTTTAACCCCTGAACAACTGCCGTTTTACTTGGAACTTATGACACATTTGGCACATAAAGGCATTCCTGTGCCTTTGCCCTATGCCGATGCGAACGGTGCGCTGTTTCGAGAACTCGCTGGTAAGCCTGCCAGCCTTGTTTCAAAAATGGCTGGTAAAGACACCCATACCCCAACGCCCGCACACTGCGCCAGCGTTGGCCGCACTTTGGCACAAATGCACTTGGCTGTTCGCGACTTTACAGGGACACAACCCAATTTACGCGGATTGAGTTGGTGGCAAACAATGGAGCACAAAGTCACTGAGTTTTTACCCGAGCAGATTGCCACACTATTGCATGATGAAATCAATGCACAAACCGCATTTGCGCAAACTGATTTGTATCAATCTTTACCGAGGGGTGCGGGACACTGCGATTTATTTGTCGATAACGTCTTATTTTCTGACCCAAACAGTCCTGCATTTATCGATTTTTACTTCGCGGGTGTGGATACATTTTTATTCGACTTGGCAGTCACGGTCAACGATTGGTGCATCGAGCGCACCACAGGAGCGTTTTTACCTGAGCATCTATCGGCCATGTTGCGTGCCTACCATGCCGTCATTCCGCTGACCGAAGCACACAAATCTGCATGGACCATGATGTTGCGTGCAGCCGCCTTGCGTTTTTGGATTTCGCGCTTATATGACTACTACCGAACCCGTGAAGCACAAATGCTCACACCGAAAGACCCTTCACATTTTGAGCGCATCCTCAAACTGCGCCGCACGATGAACCCTGCTAAAATGCAGTGGATTTAAAACCTAAATACGAACCTATGAACAATAAAAAACACATCATCGTCTCGCTGAATATCAGTGCAGTCCCAATGACTCGGGCTTTAACCTGGTATAAAAATGCACTCATACTCATCAAAGCACAACCGCTTGTAATGTTTTTAACCAGCGCATGGATTATCTTTGCACAGTTGTTTTTATCAGGTGTGTTGCCCATCGTTGGTACAGTCATATTTCTGCTCATCTCTCCTGCCATTGCGTTTGGTATGGCGGATTTGTGTCAAAAAATACGTTTACAAGAACCTGCCTCACCCCTGAGCATCTTTTCGCCATTGATTCACAGCATTCGCAACCGTCTACTCAGTTTGGGACTGATATTCGCGGTCATACTGTTCGCATTGTTCATTCTTGGGCAAACCTTTGTCGATCAAACGGCGATGAGCGATATTTTAAACAAAATCATTGCGTTACAAAGTCTTGATGATTTAGAGCAAATGCGCGTGCAATCCAAAGAAGTTTTTGCACTGGCACTGCAACAAAAAGGGTTGGTACTGGCATTTATCGTGATTTTGGCTGGTTCAACGCTGGCGCAAGTGTTACTGATGTACTCCCCCATGTACGCCGTGTGGCAAAACGCCGAAGCGCCGCAAGCAGTGTGGTTGTCAATTCGTACCATTTTTAAAAATTTCCTACCAATCGCTTTTGCTTTGGTACTCGTCGTACTGACCTTGGGTGCATTGTCCCTGTTGGTGAGCATCCTTGGCATGTTTGTGCCTTCGCTTACGATGCTTGTCATGATGGGCGTATGGATATTGTTCAATACCCTCATCAATGCAATGACCTACACCAGTTACTACGACATCATACGCAGCAGTCTGACCCACAGCGTACAAGCCAACATCGAACAAATCATCAACGATACAGAGCAAAAATAAAGGTTCTCGGACAAATTTTCATAAATCAGCACGTACAGATATTGACAGAAGCGTCAAAAATCAGCATAATACGCAACTTATCGGCGAATTAGCTCAGTTGGTTAGAGCGACGGAATCATAATCCGCAGGTCCGGGGTTCGAGTCCCTGATTCGCCACCAGAAAATAAAAAAGCCACCTCTCGCAGGTGGCTTTTTTACTGGCTTTAGCAAAATAAACACCAATTAAATCAAAGGCTTGGCTTTATCGCTCTGTCATAGCTGGACATATTAAAACAAACTCGGACATAATTAACAATGATTTTACTGGGGGTATCAGAGGGGGTATTTTGGTGTTATGATGTCATTTCAGACCCCAAATACCCCCTTTAGGAGTTAATATGCCCAAATTAACCAAGGTAACGCCCACTACAATCAAAGCCATCAAGCCTGCCGATAAGCCCGTTAAATGGGGCGTCGGGGATGGTTTGTATATCTACGTTACGCCGCAGGGCTACAAAAGCTGGCGTTATAAATACCGATTCATGAACAAAGAAAAGGTTTTGGTCATTGGCGACGCTTTAGCTATCAGTTATGAGGAGGCTAAAGCTGCACGCTTGGCTGCAATCAATAACATCACCCATAACATTGACCCTATGACCAACAAGAAGCAGGTTAGGCAGCTGGCTGCGGCTGAACAATCCAACACTTTCGAGGTAGTCGCTCGGCGCTGGCATGAAAATTGGATTAAAATCAAGCACATCTCGGATAAACACGCCCAGAAAACATGGCAACGATTGGAAAAAGACGTTATTCCACGCATAGGGCACTTGCCAATCAAAGATATCGACAGGGTAACTATTGTGGCGTTGTCCAAGGCGCCTGTAGATAGGGGTTCGCTTGATATTGCCAGTCGCGTGTTGGATACGGTTGCAGGTGTTTTTCGATTTGCATCGAACCAAGGCTTGATTACATCAGACCCCTGTCAAAGCATGAAAACAAGTGACTTCATTCCGACCACCGAGGTCGAGAACATGACACGCATCTCAACCGCAGAAGTGCCGCAGTTCTTGTTTGACCTTGAGAAAACCAAGATGAACGAGCAAATCCGCCTCTATCTCAAAATTATGATGTTGGTTTTCGTGCGTAAGGATGAGTTATTAGGTGCTAAATGGGACGAGTTCGATTTTGATGCCGAAGTTTGGCATGTGGATTGGCAGAGGATGAAAAGCAAGCGGGAGCACGAGGTGCCTATAACACCGCAGCTCACCAAATTATTGCAACAGCTGCGTGACCTCAACCCAGCTGAAAACCCCGTTTATCTGTTTCCTGCACTAAGCCGCAAATCTGAAAGCGGCATAATGTCAGACGCCTCGATCAGAAACGAGTTATATAAGATGGGCTACAAACCAAGGGATATAGTTGTCAAAGGCAGAACAACCCAATGGGGCATGACAATCCACGGCTTTCGCGGTGTTGCGTCCACCGCCCTCAGTGAATCAACCAATCCCGCGAGCCCCTCGATTGTCCATGCCACCGTCAAAACATCAGCCTCGAATAACGACCTCGGTAAGAATCTCATCGTTGAGGGGCAGCTCGACCATGTTATGGGTGACGGGTCATCAAGCCCCTACAATAAAGCCGAGCATTGGGACATGCGGGTCGTGATGATGCGTGAATGGGCTGACTGGGTTGATGCCCAAAGAGCGTTGGGGATGGCTCAGTTTGGGTAAATATGTCCAAAAACGGCTAAAAAGGCGTGAGTTTGGGTTGGGTTGGTATACTAAATTATACGACTAACCCGTATAAAGGAGCCTATCATGGCTACCAACCAACCCAAACACCAAGAACTACCCGCCAAAGGCTTGTGCCGCTTCAATGATTTTGAACGCTTCATTGGTATGAGCCGCTCATCATTCCTTGCGCTGGTTAAAGATGGCAAAGCACCTCAACCCCAGCGGTTAAGCGAGCGTATGAGCGTTTATAAGAATGAGGACATCCATCGCTTCATTGATAATCCAGTTGGCTTCAAACAATAAAATCGGGGTCGGGAACTGCATCGCCCAAAGGCGAGGCGTTTAGTAACCGACCAAAACAACCCTCAGCCCACCTCTGCTGCCTGCTCTTTGGCAGTGAGGTGGCTGATTCCACCCCCCGCTTTTACTTCGGGGCTGCCGCTGTTTTTTGGCGGCAGGCGGGGCAGAGCCCCGAAAGCCTACGCGCAATAGAAAAGCCCCCTCAGCCGCATTGGCAAGAGGGGGCTTTGGTTTCCACCCACTGACGTCAGACTTCTCCGCGTCAGTGATTATAGTATAGCTGGAAACAAAAGCAATTACATTTTCATACCTCTTTTTCTTGCCACCACTGGTTTAACTACCACAGGGACAACAGCCGCCACTGCCGTAGCAGCAGGTGCCACGGGTGCTATGGGTGCTGTGGGTGTGACAGATGCCCTTGGCGGATGTGAACTCGCTACAGATATGGGAATTATGCCACCACCACTGCTGCTGCTACGTGCGCGCCCATAGTATTGTTTTGTTTTAAGCGAGATGTGACCCAGTGCTTGGCTCACAAGCGCAGAGTTGGAACCTGCAACGGTCTTGATTGAGCTCGCAAATAGATGTCTCAAACTGTAGGGACTAAATGTGCCACCCGTTAAACCCTCACCACAACGGCCGATCAATTCGTTGAGTCTGTTCTTTTGAGAGCCTATGCTGCTTTTATTATTAAATTTAACCTCTAATTTGAATTCAGTGGCAGGTATGAGCGCCACCAGCATCCGAAGCGCAGGATCGGTTTGATTGCCTAATTTGAATTTCAGCTGTCTTTTGGTTGCCCCAGTCAGCATCTTCCCGTTTGCACCCTTCTTTACTTTAGCGCCCATGATGGTAATTGTCACCACATCACCGTCACGATAAACAGTCACCCCTAAATCGGGTGAGAACTCATGCGGGCGTGCCCCAGTTAAGTAACTAATCAACGCCGCCGCTTTATGTTCTGATTTACTCTCGGCAAGTCGCGAGACGAACACGGCACGCCACCCACTTTTAAGATATTGGTTTGACGCTTGCTTGCTCTTGCGACGTTTTAGGGCGGGTGTGTTGCGGTTCATAAATGCATTGACGAGCTTGTTCGCCTCTTTGTAGTCACCCTTTGCCGCTGCCATTGTTATAGCGTGTTTCACACAAGCCCGGCGTTTGTAGTGGCTACCCGCAGTGACATCCGCACTCAAGTAATCCATCACTTCAAGCACGTTCATCCCCTGAAGCATTCGTGATGCCCTTTCGTAAGTTCCCCTGGATGTTTCAGCGCCCTCATCGACGTATTCAATTCGTCCCAGGTCTTTGATAATATCCTCGGTACTCTTACTGCCCCGGTGGAATCCTGCGCGATTTAATATTACGTCAGCGGTCTTTACATTGTCGCCTGCTGTGTTTGGGTACTTACTGCCGTTCTTTGATGTTGCCATGTTGCGCTCTCCTTTAATGTTGCGTCCATTAAAGTATAGCGATTTTTCGACCTGCACCCCAACTCAGGTTGGTCTGCTTGTCGTGCCCCCATCTAACCTTAGGGTTATCTGCTGGCAGTCACCACCTAACCTTAGGGTTAGCTGGTGACAAAAACAAAAGCAAAAGCATCGACCCAGCTGCGCCGATAAACCTGGCTTGCTTCTCATTCTCACCTGATGGTGAAAATGAAAATAACCCCCTAAAAATATGTGTGGTCACATTAAATCAACTCTAACCAGTGGTTAAAGTTGATATTCATGTCACCCTGACCCAATAGACAAAGTGTCCTTTATCTAATGTGTAGTTGTATTCGCGTTGCACCTAACCAGTGGTTAGGCTCACCCTCACTGCATAGCCTACGCACTCACAAAGTGTCCTTTGTAAGTGCGTAGGCTATATCCGCCAAATAAGCGAAAAAACGGGAAAAACATGGGTTGGTTGTATGGCTCGATATACTTTAGTTATTGCAATGTCGCAATTATTTAATCAAGAGGTTAAACCTATGAAATCTGAAAATCAAATAAAAACCTATGGCGCGGATGCATTGGCTAAATTAGACGCCACAATCGCCAAGATGCAAAGTGAACCATCCGTTCGAACTGTCATGCTCACAGCTCGACAAGTTATCGCTGCTCGCATTGCTGACATCAACAAAGTGCGTGAACAGGGCTACACATTCGAAGATGTACAAGCGCGATTTGCCGCCATAGGGTTTGAGATAAATGTAAATACACTCAAGTCGTATGTCGCGGCGGCTAACAAGGCAGCTTCGTCCATAAAAGCCAGACGCAGACCGAAATCTAAATCGACAGTCCAAGTGGCTCCAGTTGCTGCGTCCGCTGACACTTCAGTTATAAGCAACCCTAACCAGTGAGTGCATCCATGACAACTATACCTATCAATCGCACCTCAGCCTCAATATATCGATTTAATGCCGCTGAGGCGACCCGCCGCCGACCGAAGAAAGAATACATTTTCTCGTCTTGCAGCCCTGAATCGATCGCCATGCTCGTGGGTGGCGGCGGGTTGGGCAAGAGTTACCTTGCCCTGCAGCTCATGGTGACCCTCGCCCTCGCCGATAACTCCAAACTCGCAGCGTGGGCTTTGGCGTTCAACGTCAAGAAGCCGCGCTCGTCCGCCTTCATTAGCCTTGAAGACCCTGCCGATGAACTGCATTTCAGGTTGCAGGCCATCGCGAAGCACCTACAGCTCGATGATGCTGAATGTGACACCATCGGAAGCATGTGCTCATTTCCTACCCTTGTGGGCTCGGATTTCAACATCGCGGACCCGTCGTGGCGCGACGATGTGGTTTCTGCTTTAAAAGCGGCGCATCCCGATGGGTTGGACCTTCTTGTCATTGATACCTTGAGCGCAGCCCATAGAGCGAATGAGACCGATAACACCGCGATGGGTGAGGTCATGTCATCAATTGGCATGATTGGCGCAGCATTGGGGTGTGCAGTGCTTATTATTCACCATGTAGCCAAAGATACGCTTAAAGCTGGCACGACAAACACCGCATCCGCTGCCCGGGGTGCGAGTGCTACTACCAACCGCGTGCGTTATCAGGCTTCAGTGAGCGCTACGGACAACGCAGACATCCTCAGCTTCGAGGTATCCAAGGTCAACGGGGGCATAAAGCCCAAGCCGCAGCTTTGGCGGTTAGTCGATGGCGCGGGCGATAGAATTAACTTAGTACCGCAAGCCAGTACTTTAAATCGTAAAGATTGGAAGGCAATGGAAACTCTGTTAGCAAATGAGTTGAAAGCAGGCAAAGCAGTTAATGTTAAAATTGATGTCGGTTATCCGAGTGGGAATACTTTAAGACCGAACGAGTTTAAGGTTACGGCAATTATTGATGGTAAACCAAGAGAATGGGAATTTGACCAATGACAACACAATTAGAAAATCAAGATGTATTAAATGCCTACCAAGCGATTGCTCAGAAGTTATTGGCGTTTGTTGGTGATAAACCTTGGGATGAAGTTGGAACAAAGTGCATCGTTTACTCACAGATGATTGAAAGCGAAACGTGGCGCAAAAGTGGGGATTTGTTGGATTATTTTGGGCAAGAAATACCAATGGATGTGAGTAGAAGTGCTAGAGAAGGCATTTATTATCTACGAAAACACCTAATGGATTTAACAGGCGACCGCATCTGGGGCTTAACGTTCACTCTTTATCCAACAGGTAAGTTTAATATTGAGTACGATTACAACAAACCTGAGGACTACGATGACAGTGACGAAACCATTACAGGCGAAGAAATCAATCAATCCTTATTTGATTTAGGTTTTCGAGCCGCGCCAACGGACGAAGACCCCAAAGGCAATGAATAAATTCAAAACCTCAAACCCTCAAAAAGCCACAGCAGCCCTACTGCTGTGGCTTTTGTCGCTTGATGTTTGCTTTGCCGCCAACAACGACAACCAAACTGTGACACAGGTATCGAGCAATGTCGGCAGTCTCAACGGCAATGTGAATGCGACAGCAGCCCGTAGGTCGCAATAAGCGTTTCATGCGCATTGCGACGCATGTTTAAAATAATTGGAAAACCGTAATGCACCATTTACCACGAACCTTATTCGATAAACTCCCCGCCAGTGGCGCGGAGCGTGGCTTTTGCACATCCAATTCCCCATCAACCTCTAAAGCCTCAGCGATACAATCCTCTACGAGGACTTCGGTCTATTTTTTTTTAATGCTCAGTGGCTCTACTTTACTCCGTCATCTGGCTCAATTTTACTGTGCGATTTACACACGCTGACGCGCTATCTCGACCAACTCATTGAATGGCGTGGTAAACCTCAAGCGATACGCTCGGACAACGGCCCTGAATTCATCAGCCACCACTACCAACAATGGGCGCAAAAGCACGACATTAAACTGCTCTACATCCA
>JAJTAZ010000004.1 GCA_021287185.1 Burkholderiales bacterium
CGCCACCACCACGATGTATTGCAAACAGTTGGGCATCATGACCGCCACACGATCAGATTTTTGTAAACCCAGTTGCTGTAACCACGCACCGATGTGCTCGGACATTTGCTTGGTTTGCGCATAGGTTAAGGTTTTATCCATGCTCATTGCCAAGGTACGCGAGCCAAAACGCTCAAACGCGTCGTCATATAAGGCAGCAATAGAAGAAAATTGATTGGGATTGATTTCAGCAGGAATTTCACCATACTGACTGAGCCAAGATTTATGCATTTGCGTTGTTCCTATTGTGTGTTTATTGATTTAATTATTTATTGTGCATTGCACAACACTTTCAAAATATAGCATTTTTCTGGTCACAATGGTGGATTTTTGTTTTTTATCGTGTGAAATAAGTGCTTTTTTCAGTCATTTATCATCATTTAAATACAATAAATCACATCATGAAATTATTGCGAAAACACGATTAAAAGCCCTTGCAATCTGCTTGAATGGTGCTATTCTATATCCAAGGGCGAGGTTTATCGCAAATGCTTTTTCAACACTGCAACCGATAAAGGGTTTGCAGATATCACGGAGGTTCAATATGAACATACAACTCACTGGTCACCATGTCGAAGTCACTCCCGCTCTGCGTGAACACCTCGTTGAGAAATTGGAACGGGTCAAACACCATTTCGATCAAGCCGTTGAGGTAAAGGCTATTTTTTCAGTTGAAAAAAATCTACAAACCGCTTCTCTAAACCTGCGTTCAAGCGGGCACGATTTTCACGCCGAAGACTCACAAGAGAACCTCTACGCGGCCATCGATTTGGCGGTGGACAAATTGGACAAACAGGTAATCAAACACAAGAAAAAACTCAATGATGTGTCCCACGACACCGCCAAACGCGCCACTGCTTAATTTTGTTTCAATTTGAGCAAATCAAGCCTTGCATCCGTGCAAGGCTTTTTGTTGTGCAAACGAAGTCTCTCACTCCACTTGGTGACGGTGATGCACCGAGATATTCAAACACACACAGCGTTTTTTGACTAAAATACCCCAAGCGTCAAAACACTTAAAGGATGACCATGAATCCCACCCAAACGGCCGCATGGGCAACGCTCAATGCCCACAAAAAAAACCTCGCCGCATTGAGTTTAGAACAACTGCGTCAAGCCGATGGCTCCCGCTCTGAGCGCTATAAAATCTGCGCCTGTCACATCGAATTGGATTATGCACGCCACCATATCACGGATGAGACCTTGGTGTTGTTTGAGCAGTTGTTGAATGAACAAGGTTGGCGTGCGTGGCAAAAGAAAATGTTCTCAGGCGAGCCCATTAACACCTCTGAAAATCGCTCAGTCTTGCATGTGGCATTGCGCGACTCATACAAAGGCGCAGACAGCCATATTTCACAAGAAGTAGCTCAAACGCAAGCACGCTTTTTTGCATTCGCCGAAGCGGTGCGCCACGGCGAAATCAAAGGACACAGCGAACAGATTATCACCGATGTGGTCAACCTTGGCATTGGCGGTTCGGACTTGGGGCCACGCCTGATTTGCCAGGCTCTGGCAGACATGTCGGCTCAACCACGCGTGCATTTTGTCGCCAATATTGACCCCATAGAACTGTCACGTACCTTGAACTCACTTGACCCTGAGCGTACTTTGTTCATTCTCTCGTCAAAAAGTTTCTCCACCATGGAAACGCAGGTCAATGCGCAAGCAGCACATGCTTGGTTGTGCGCGCACTATCGGGTCGAACCCGACGATGCCATTGGCCTTGCCATCAAACAGACGCATTTTTGCGCCACTTCAAACAATGTCCAAGCCGCCAGTGCATGGGGTATTCCAACGGAACGTTGTTACACTTTGCCCGAGTGGGTTGGTGGACGCTTTTCTTTGTGGTCAGCGATTGGCTTGTCGATTGCCATTGCACTTGGCATCGAACAATTCAAACAGTTGCTCGCAGGCGCACACGAGATGGACGAACACTTTCTCAGCACACCATTTACCAACAATATGCCCGCCATGCTCGCCATGCTCGGTGTGTGGTACGGCAATTTTCATGGCACACAAGTGCATGGCGTCATCAGCTATGCCGAACGCTTGCGCTACTTTGCCGACTACTTGCAGCAACTCGAAATGGAATCCAACGGCAAATCCATCGACAAACAGGGTGAATTGATTGACTACCCCACCGCGCCTGTGCTGTTTGGCGGATTGGGCACTGTCACGCAGCACAGTTTTTTTCAATTGCTACATCAAGGACGTGTACGTGTTCCCTTAGACATCATCAGCGTTGAACCCGACACAACCCCTGCATACACGGACGATACCCGCACACAAGACCTGCTGTTGTTCGCACAAGCACAATCGGATGCATTGGCTTACGGCATCAACGCTCTGCCTGAGACCTTGCGCGTTGAGTGGCAAAGCAAACCCACGTACAGCCATTTCCCTGCCAATCAACCCAATTCACGCATACATTTGAGCACATTCAATGCCCATACCTTGGGTGCGCTGATTGCGCTGTATGAACACAAAACCTTTTTGCAAGGCGTGATATGGAACATCAACAGTTTTGATCAATGGGGCGTCGAATTGGGTAAGGTCATGTTTGGTGCCATGAAAAAACAATCTGCCTAAAAAACACTTGCAAAACTCTGGCAAAATATGGATAATGTCGTTCTCACGCCGAGGTGGTGGAATTGGTAGACGCGCCGGACTCAAAATCCGGTTCCGAAAGGAGTGGGGGTTCGATTCCCCCCCTCGGCACCAAGAAATTAAAATCCCAGTCAAACGACTGGGATTTTTTTATTGCCTATACACTCACGGGCATCACAACTCGGTTGCGCAATCATACTAAAACACGCTTTCTCCTTGAAAAATTGCAGGGATGAGCACCCCATCAATGGTGGGTTTTGACCGACTATGCGAAGGGTGATACAATCAAACCACGTATTAAAACTTTACTTGCTATGTATATCAACCAACGCCTCCAGAGAAAAGTTGCCACAGGATTGATGATCCTGTTTTTGGCGTTTGCTTTGGTTCCGATATACCTCATCATGGCAAAATTTGCCACAGGCGGTCATTACGCGCAGTTGTGTACAGCAACGGGCATGCAAACTGTTTGGGTGGTGGATGAACCAGAAGCCACCAGCATCCAGTCAAATGCAACTGCTCAATCAAGTGGGCAAGCCTCCGACGGTCGTTTGATGAACCCATTTGGCTGTTGCGAGTTCTGCTGGACGAGCGTTCTAGCGGCCACTGTTTTACCATTTCTGGTGGTGTTCTTTGCAGGCGACGCACACGCGCGCTTTGCCGTACCCACCTATCAAGAACCAAGTGTTCATTCCTATCTCAGGCGTTGGCATGTCAGCCCTCGCGCCCCTCCTTACTTATTTTCAATTTAATCGTTTGATTCATTGTCTGTGTGATTCGGACTGTGCACCACAGCGCACACGCCGCGACAATGTTGTGAAAATTTTTTAGGAGTTTCATCATGAAATTAACCACCAGAGGACGTCATGCCGTAACCGCTCTGTTAGAAATAGCAAGGTACGGTGGGCAAATCCCCATCTCATTGGCAAGCATTTCAGAGCGTCAAAATTTATCCCTATCGTATTTAGAAGTTTTATTCAGTCAATTGCGCAGCGGTCATTTGGTCAAAAGCCATCGAGGCCCCGGTGGTGGTTATGTATTGGTACACACACCCAACACCACCACCATCGCTCAAATTGTTGCCGTAGTGGATAAACCCAAACGCAGCACCTCGCACCATTTAATCCTTGACGACGACCATTGCTTTGATCATTTTTTAGAAACCTATTTGTGGGATGAGTTGAGCGAAAAAATGTATGAATACCTTGAGCAAATCAGCTTAAGCGATTTACTGCACAAGAAACAATTGGTCGAGAAAGTGCAAAAACGCGCCGCCTATGTCACCTCGCCCATAGGTAGGGTAATGAATATGGTTGCTTGAGTTAAAATTGAGCCCCATTTCTCAAGGGGTATTCTCATGCAACAATTTTATATTCAGTTGCCCTCAAAAACAGCCGCGACACGAATGCCGCGGCTGTTTGATTTTATGCCAGTATGGTTTGTCCAATCCAAACATACCTCTTCTACCCACAATAACCTTATATTTTATACGTTTTTGAAATTACGATACACTTGTCGTCATTGACAACAGTGGCAATTTAAATCTTATTCAATTAAAGCGTTTTATGGGTTTGTTATTTTGGGTGAACTTTTAAAAGTCATATAACCACATGATAATAATGGTTTTTTTATGGTGAGTTATTCTTCTTGCCTTTCATGTGTTATTTATGAGAATTACAAATAAACTTATAATTTTTAATTTAATAAGTGGTATGATTTCAATATTATTCCGACTATATTTGTCAACTATTGTGATGATTTGAGCAAGACAATGATGCATTTTATTCGTAAAAAACCCTTTTCCAGAGACCAACTTTTGAGCTGGCACTTGCTATTGCTGGTGTTCATCAAGGTCGTTGTTTTGTACGGGCTGTGGTTTGCATTCATCAAACCCAACAAGGTGAAAGTAGATGTATCGGATGTGCAACGTATTTATCAAGGAGGGGCATCAATCCCCTCAGAAAATCAGTTTAATCAAAACCAAAGGAGTCAACCATGATTGATGCAGGCGCAGTGGATGCGGCGCGGTTACAGTTTGCTGTGACTGCGTTATACCACTTCATATTTGTTCCCTTGACCTTGGGTCTATCGTTCATTTTGGTGGCGATGGAGTTGACCTATGTGATGTCAGGCAAACAGATTTACAAAGACATGACCAAATTTTGGGGCAAATTGTTTGGGATTAACTTTGCCCTTGGCGTAACCACGGGAATTACCATGGAGTTTCAGTTCGGTACGAACTGGGCTTATTACTCTCATTACGTGGGCGATATTTTTGGTGCGCCGCTGGCGATTGAAGGGTTGATGGCGTTTTTCCTTGAATCAACCATGATCGGCCTGTTCTTTTTTGGTTGGGATCGACTGAGTAAAGGTAAGCATTTGCTGGTGACCGCATTATTGGCTTTGGCCAGTAATTTATCGGCAGTATTAATTTTGATTGCCAATGGTTGGATGCAATACCCTGTGGGTTCGGAATTTAATCCTGTCACCATGCGCATGGAGTTAACCAGTTTTTCTGAAATCCTATTCAATGTTGTGGCGCAGGATAAATTCGTCCACACTGTATCGGCAGGTTATGTCACAGGTTCCGTGTTTGTGATGGGGATTTCGGCGTGGTATTTGCTCAAAGGCAAACACATTGAGTTTGCCAAACGTTCCATTCGCATTGCCTCAGCCTTCGGTTTGGCATCGGCTTTGTCTGTGGTCATTTTGGGCGATGAGTCGGGTTATGCAGTCGGCGAGCATCAGCAAGCCAAACTTGCCGCGATGGAAGGCATGTGGGAAACCGAGCCTGCACCTGCGGGATTTAACTTGATTGCCTTTCCCAATGAAGCCGAGCAAAAGAATGATTTTGCCATTCATATCCCGTATGCCATGGGGCTGATTGCCACTCGCTCGACAGATACGGTTTTACCTGGCATCAAAGACATTCGTGAGAAAAACGCCGTCCGCGTTGAAAACGGTATTAAAGGCGTTTTGGCTTTAGAAAAAATGAAGCAAGACCCAAGTGACGCGCAAGCCAAATCCATCATGCTGGAACACCAAAAAGACTTAGGTTATGGTCTATTGGCGAAAAAATACAGCGCGGATTTGAACCAAGTCACACCAGAACAGATTAAACAAGCCGCACACGATACCGTTCCACAAGTTGCGCCGTTGTTCTGGACATTCCGCGTGATGGTGTTGCTCGGCTTTACGTACATCGCGTTCTTTATCTATGCATTTTGGGCTTCAGGCAATAACGTGATTCACGAGAAAAAACGTTTCTTGCGCTTTGCTTTGTGGTTGTTGCCAACGCCATGGATTGCCACCAGTTTCGGTTGGTTTGTCGCTGAATACGGTCGCCAACCTTGGACGGTCACAGGCATATTGCCCACCCATTTGTCGGCATCCAGTGTGTCGGCAGGTGAAGTTTGGGCATCGTTGGCAGGATTTGTTTTGTTCTACACAGGTTTGCTGATTGTTGAGTTGTACTTGATGTTCAAATACGCACGACTCGGGCCAACGGTGTTGACCGAGCAAGTACATTAAACCCACTGAATTTAAAAGAGGCCGATTATGTTTGATTATATGACTTTAAAAGTAATTTGGTGGGTACTGATTGGCGTGCTGCTCATCGGATTTGCCATCATGGATGGACACGACATGGGTGTGGGTACGCTCCTACCGTTTGTGGGTAAAACCGATGTGGAACGCCGCGTGGTCATCAACACCATTGCGCCACACTGGGATGGCAATCAGGTGTGGTTCATCACTGCGGGCGGTGCGATATTTGCGGCCTGGCCGTTTGTGTATGCGATTGCTTTTTCGGGTTTGTATTGGGCGATGCTCTTACTTTTAGCAGCGTTGTTTTTCCGTCCCGTCGGCTTTGAGTACCGCTCGAAAATCAACAGCCCGAAATGGCGCAACAATTGGGATTGGTTGATTTTTGTCGGTAGTAGTGTGCCTGCCTTATTGTTCGGCGTGGCGTTTGGCAACCTGTTTCTCGGTGTGCCATTTAAAATTGATGAGACCATGCGCTCGTTTTACACAGGCAACTTCTTCCAACTCTTGCACCCGTTTGCTTTGTTGGTGGGTGTGGTGAGTTTGACTTTGTTGATGCTCCAAGGCGGTTCATACCTCGCCCATCGCACCGAGGGGGTGTTGCAGACGCGCGTGAAGAAAATCAATCAAATTGCAGGTGCCATTAATATTGTGTGTTTTACTGTGGCAGGTCTGTGGCTCACACAGATGAACGGCCTGAGTGTGGTGAACATGGCAGATCCGAATTTATCAATGAATCCATTGATGAAAGAGGTCGCTGTGGTTTCTGGTGGATGGTTGACCAATTACTTCGCTCATCCAATTTTATGGATATTCCCTGCTTTGGTTTATGTGGGCGTGTTGCTGACCTTGATTTTGCAAAGCAAGCACCGCACATTGACAGGATTTGTGGTCATGTCGTTGGCAGTACTCGGCACGATTATGACCGCAGGGGTGGCACTGTTTCCATTCGTCATGCCTTCGTCTGAAAATCCAGCGATGAGCCTGACGCTGTGGGATGTGGCTTCAAGCAAATACACATTGAATGTAATGCTGTGGGTGGTGATTATTTTCGTGCCCCTCATCCTGACTTATACATCATGGGCCTATCGTGTGATGCGCGGCAAGGTCACGGTTGAGTACGTGCAGGCCAATGACAAAGCGTTGTACTAATTTTATCAAGGAGTCGTTATGTGGTATTTCACTTGGATATTGGGCGTGGCATTTGCCGTCATGTTCGCAGCAGGTTGTGGTCTGTGGTTTGAAAACCAAGAAACCAATGATTCAAAAGAATAACTGAGATCAAACCCCATTCGCACAAGTATCGTGGATGCTTGTGCGCTGTTTCATTTGTAATCATTGAAAAGGAGTTCGTAATGAATAAATTGTTTTTGGTGTTGACTTTAATGATAGGAGCTGGTTTGGCTCAAGCACGCGATGTCTCTGAATTATCAGATCCGATCGTAGCGCATGTGGGGGTGGTTGCAAAAAATGCGGATGCGCTCGCATTGACCGACACGCAAAGATCCGAACTCAAAGTATGGAAAGCCACGGCTCAACCCAAGCGTGAGGCCTTGGAAGATAAGGTCGTCGCCGCGCGAGCACAGTTGCGTGAAATGATTAACGTAGGCGCACCAAAAGCCAAACGGGTACAACTGGCGCACAAAATTGGTCAGATGGAAACCCAACTGATAATGCTGCGCTCCAACTGCACCGACCATTGGCGAAAAGTACTCTCGACAGAACAATTTACCAAATTAATCGCAATAACCCAAGCTGCCAAAGTCAAATAAAATGGATGTGAGCGAATAGTCGAATGCAATAACAATATGATTGTGTTTGATTGTTCATGAAATTTTCAGTTTATACAGACTTTACAATATTTAATATTACAGAAATAATTTGGCAACACGTTGCGCGCACCATGAAATGGCAATTTTGCAAGCAACGATTTAAGGAGATGCCATGAATACACCATCAAAACCACAGTCACGCTGGATTAAATTCAGCGCATTGAGCATCATACTCAGTGCATTGCTTGGGCAATCTCAAGTGCACGCTCAAACAACCGCCTCGTCCATTTTGAACCCTGAAGAAGTCAAAGGTTTGTTGCACATGGTCGAGGAAGAAAAACTCGCAGGGAATGTCTATCAAACCCTGTATGCAAAAACAGGCTTGGTCAATTTTAAAAACATTGCGGCCTCCGAGCGTCGCCATCAAGCAGCGGTACAAAATTTATTGTATCGATATGGCATCACAGACCCAACCACAGGCAAGGGAGTGGGTGAGTTTACCCAACCTGCATTCACAGCGTTGTATCAAAATCTGATCAAACAAGGCGCGCAATCGAATGCAGATGCACTCAAAGTCGGCTTGAAGATTGAGGACTTGGACATTGACGATTTGGACAAAGAGCGTTCGCGCACCCAGCGTACGGACATCCAACAAGTCTATGTCAACCTCACGCGGGGCTCACGCAATCATCTGCGCTCGTTTGACCGCACGTTACGTCAAATGGGACAAACGTACACACCCGAATTTATCAGCCAAGCACAATACCATGCCATCGCATCGTCACCCCAAGAAAAAGGCAATCAGACCCATGCAGGCAAAGGTCAGGGTCAAGGACGGGGGCAAGGCATGGGCATGAATCGGCGCATGTGATGTTCAGAAACCACACATGGTGACAAAGTTTGTAACTACTGCCCACACACACGTGCACACACGCAGATACGTGTGTGCATGGTTTTTTATCCATTAAATTTTAAGTGAAGGAGTTTGAAATGTTGGCAAATGTATGTGGTATCGATAAAACCTTGCGCATCCTCGTCGGTGCGTTATTGATTGCTTGGGTCTTGTTTTTAGGCGGTCCAACATGGGCATGGATTGGTCTCGTGCCTTTGCTCACGGGCGTATTTGGTAGTTGTATTTTATACAAATTGGTTGGTATCAATACCTGTAAAAAATCTTCTTAAAACACTTTATTTCATTCATAAAGGAATCGCATGAAAACCGTTCATTTCCAAGAGAAATACCCGTTGACTGTGGTTGACGTACTGAAAACCGAAACCACCTTCACAGATGCCGCTCAAGTCGTGGCGTACTTTGAGGACAAAATCAAAACCACCGACAAAGTGGTGTTCATTGGCACGTTTAACCACTACGCGCACACCCAAAACATTGGTGGCGAAATCGCACCCGAAATCCAATCGGCTTTCAATGTGGTGTTTTGCTTCGGTCACGCGCTGCCCAATCCGATGGTCTTGGCGGTGCGCCCACGCTCGATTGGGATTGCTGATTTGGGGGATAAATTTGTCGTAAGTTTTATGGATGCGCCGATGAAACCCGCCAACGATGCCATGCAAGCATGGGCTTTGGGTTTGCGCAACCGACAAAATTAAAAGGGAGAATATCATGTGGCGACTGTTATCGTGGGTGCAGCAAAACCTCACTTGGAGCATTCCCGTGGCCATGCTAGCGGGTTTGTTGTTTGGCTATGGTGTCAATGCGGGCTTTCTGAAGTCTTTGATTTTGCCGCTGACCTTCCTAATGGTCTATCCAATGATGGTCACCATGAATATCAAAGAGTTGTTCAAAGCAGGTGGTACAAAGGTGCAAATCACTGCACTACTGATGAACTTCATACTCATTCCTGCATTGGGTTATGGATTGGGCTTGCTGTTTTTTGCTGATGCGCCGTTAATCCGCTTGGGTTTGCTATTGACCAGTTTATTGCCCACCTCGGGCATGACCATTTCTTGGACGGGTTTTGCCAAAGGCAATGTGCCTGCGGCCGTCAAAATGACGGTGATTGGTTTGATTATGGGTTCATTGCTTGCGCCTTTGTATTTAAGCGCATTGCTCGGTGCGGTGGTGCAAGTGCCCATGCAAGACGTGTTTGTACAAATTTTGGTGATTGTTTTTGTGCCGCTGGTATTGGGATATTTGACCCAAAAATGGCTGGTTGGCAAATATGGGATGGAACACTACAACGCAAAAATCAAGCCCAAATTCCCACCCATCTCAACCCTCGGCGTGCTGGGCATCGTGTTTGTATCGATGGCACTCAAAGCCCATGCGATTATTGACCATCCAAGTGTTTTGCTCAATTATTTGATACCACTGGTTTTAATGTATGCGATTAACTTCACACTCAGCACCGTGATTGCCAAAATGATGTTTAACCGAGGCGATGGCATCGCTTTGGTCTATGGCACGGTGATGCGCAATTTATCAATTGCGCTGGCGATTGCCTTGGGGGTTTTTGGCACACGGGGCGCGGAAGCAGGTTTGCTCATCGCGCTGGCTTATGTGGTGCAGGTTCAGGCGGCGGCATGGTACGTCAAACTCTCGCCCAAATTGTTTCCTACAAAGGCTTAGCCCCATTCATGCTGAACAGGTTTTTAACTAAGAACGAAGGAGTTCATATGCAACAGCGACACAATAGTTATTTTTCGAGCCCTGACCGTGGCGACTGTGATTGCCATGCGCCATCATCTGAGCCGACAACGGCGTTGTCGGCTCAGGAAATTGCGGATTTGTTGCATATGGTTGAGGAAGAAAAACTTGCGGGCGACGTTTACGAAACTTTATATGAAAAAACAGGGATTCAAAACTTTGGCAACATCGTGCAAGCCGAACGTCGCCACCAAAGTGCAGTTCAAAGCCTGCTCAAACGTTATGGCATAGCGGATCCAACCCTCGGCAAAGGATTGGGCGTGTTTGAAAACTCAAAGTTTGCCGACTTATATCAAGTGCTCATCACGCAAGGTCAGCAATCCATCGCGGATGCTTTAAAAGTCGGTGCAAAAATCGAAGATTTGGACATCGCTGATTTAAACCATTTGCTGGCAAATTGCCAACGCAGTGACTTTGTCCGAGTGTACGAAAACCTCAATCGTGGCTCACGCAACCATTTACGTTCATTTGACCGTGCATTAAAAACGCACACCCAAGAATGCTACACACCTGAACACATTAGCCAAGCCCAATACGATGCGATTGTCAGTGCGCCACATGAACAAGGTCGCGGTTGCCAAGAACACAGTCAACAACGAGGACGCGGTCAGGGGCACGGTCGTGGTGAGCGCTCAATCTGTTAAAAGGAGAATTAAAATGAATTCATCTAATCAAGAAACCACCCAAGACGTTAACGATACACACTGTACGGGTGAAACACTGGACACACAACGACGCGCTTTATTGAAAGCAACGGGTGGTGTTGGTATGCTGGGTGCTGGTGCGTTTGTCACACCGATGGTGAGCAGCTTTAGCCCATCAGAGCGAGCCCGAGCGAGTGGCGCACCTGTGGAAGTGGATATTTCAGATCTCAAAGCAGGTGAGCAAAAAATTGTTGAATGGCGTGGTAAGCCTGTTTGGGTTCTGCGTCGCACCGAAGAAATGACAGCAAACCTGCATGCTCATGATGCGGACTTGGTCGATCCGAACTCACTTAAACCGTACAGCATGCCCGTGCCTGAATACTGTAAAAACCAATTTTTGTGTCGCGTTGAGCACAAAGACATCATGGTGATGGTCGCAGTCTGTACCCACTTAGGCTGCTCACCCGAATCAAAATTTAAAACGGGTGGTGGTAGTTCATTACCTGAAAATTGGCCAGGTGGCTATTTGTGTCCATGTCATGGCTCAACCTTTGATTTGGCAGGCCGTGTATTTAAAGACAAACCTGCACCACAAAACCTTGATATTCCGCCTTATATGTTTGTCACCGATAGCAAACTCATCATCGGTAAAGACGAAAATGGCGAAGCATAAGCAGAAAGCACCCGATGAGCACACACACAAACAACGCACCCTCACTCTACGAGCGCATCGGCGGAGAGTCAACAATACGCGCATTGGTTCGTCGGTTCTATGACTTAATGGATTTAGAACCCAAATACCTTGAACTGCGGGCGGTTCACGGCTCGACTTTGGAAGAGGCGGGCAACCGCCTGTACCTGTTTCTCAGTGGTTGGCTGGGCGGACCCGATTTGTACACTGAGCAGCACGGGCATCCTCGCTTGCGCTCGCGTCACTTACCTTTCAAAATTGGTACACTTGAACGCGACCAATGGGTCGCTTGTTTGATGCAAGCATTTGCCGAATTGGAGATTGACGAAGCGGTTCAAAAAGCCATGTTGCCGCAAATCTACGCTTTGGCAGAATGGATGCGCAATCAAGACGATGCACGAGAGGGCGCGCCCATACCACCCATGTACGCGCAACAAGACCCTGAACGTGTGTCAAAAAAACTGCATCAATTGGCGCAGAATTATGACATTAAGTTTACTGTCTATGATTGATAACAATAAAGGTGTTAAGCGAATGCGGGGCGCATGATGAAAAACAACCAATATGTACGCTGGATGATATGGCTGACGCTTGGTATTTTCGCTGTATCAGCCCATGCTAAAACCTTAAATTTAAGGGCTCGTTTACCCAGCATCGTACTGAATGACCAATTCGACCAACCTGTTTTGATTGATTCGAGTACGCAGTGGATTGTATTCAGTCAAGAAAAAGCCGTGAATGCCTTTGTCAGTGATTATATGAGCGAGCAAGGTGCGCAGCAAATTCGGCAACGTGGCATCGTCTATGTCGCAGACATCAGCGGTATGCCAACCTTAGTGACGCGGATGTTTGCATTGCCCAAAATGCGCAAATTGAGTTTCCCGATTGGCTTGGCACGTGATTCAAAAACATTGGTGGACATCCCCCGCCGTGCCGGTGCAGCAACTGTTTTGCGCCTGCGTTCAGGGGTGGTGCAAAATATTATCTTTGCAAATAATCCAGCACAACTCAAACAAAACATCCAATAACCACCACCATGAATCCATTGCTATGGGGTGCGCTAAGCCTCGTTGTGCTGCTCGCGCTGTTTGTCATCGGCATCCATTACGGCTTTCGCATCCCACGCCCCAAACCCCTTCAGACACCTCAAGACTATGGCTTTGAGTACGAGTCGCTGCGCATTCCAACGGTTCATGGCAAACAGTTGCACGCGTGGTTTTTGCCTGCGCAGGATGCCACGCAAACCGTGGTCATCGCACATGGTTGGGGCGCGCATGCCGAATTGATGTTGCCATTGGCTGTGCCGTTTCGCAACGCGGGTTTGAATGTGTTGTTGTTTGATGCACGCAATCATGGGTTAAGCGATGGACATGGGTATTCATCCCTACCACGTTTTGCAGAAGACATTGAGCACGTCTTAACTTGGTTACAAACCCATCGTCCCCATGCGTGCGACAAAATGGCTTTGCTCGGTCATTCAGTCGGTGCGAGTGCGTCTATTTTGGTCGCGTCACGCAACGACCGTTTGGATGCCCTCATCAGCATTTCGGCGTTTGGGCATCCTGAGTGGGTGATGAACCGCTATTGGCAAAAATTGTTTTTTCCAAAATGGCTGGCACGTGGCTTGAATCGTTATGTGGAGTGGCTCATCGGCAGTCGCTTTGGCGATATTGCTTCGATACACACCATCACTCGCGTGCAATGCCCCGTGCTTTTGGTACATGGCTTGGCGGATACCGTCGTGCCCATCGCCGATGCGCGCACAATTGTTCAGGCGGGTTTGAATGCGCAAAGAACCATACAACTGTGCGAAATTGCCGATGCTGACCATGCTTCGGTAGATAAAATCGATGCGCACCAAGACACGCTGATACAGTTTTTGCGCCTTACGGGTTTTCGCTTGTAACGGCTTGCAAACGCGCTTGCAGTGTGTGCCAATGCGCCCGATAATCATAAGTTCTGCGCGTGCTGCTCATCGCCAGCGTGAGGGTGTTGCCCGTGGTATCAGGGGTGATGTGCAGCCACACCCGACGTTCACGGATAAACGCCATCGCAAGTGTGCCCAACACCAACATCAGCGAGCCGAGATAAACCCACCATTGCCCTGGTGAGCGTGTGACTTGCAACTCCGACGATTTGATTTCGGTGAAACTTTCCAATTCAAGATAAAACGGTGCTGGATATTGAATGCCTTGGGTGTAACCATTGATGCTGTCGTCAATGAACCGCTGGGTTTGCTCATTGTCCACTCGCGGCGCGAGTTGCGCTTGTTCGCGTTGTAGGTTGAGGATGTGGCTCGTCATGGTGTGAATCAAACCTGTGACACTCTGCCACATGCGCTCTTGTTCGATTTCAGGCAATTCACCCAGTTTGTCGGAGATGGCTGTGAGTCCACCTTCGCGAAACAACTGCATGATGGCACTCGCATTTTTGATATAGTCTGCGCGTTCGTTGGACTTGAGGGGGCGTGCGTTTGCCAAGCGGTTGAGTGCTTGAAGCACAATCGCCTCATCGTGTATGCCCGTTTGGATGCGCATGTAGTCGTTGATGCTGGCATCTGCATCGGCGGGAATGTGCCAGTTGGTAAAATTGTTTTGCAAATCGTTGCGCTGCATACTGACGAAAAACGCTGCGCCGTTTATCATAATCGGCGACATGTAGTTGCGATACTCGGTTGCACCACCTTTGGAATCGCGCAAAACAAAATTGAGCATTGCACCAATGTTTTGGAAATCTTTGCGCGCACCTTTGGGATTGAGCGCATCGGTAAAAGCATTGTCTCCGTGGTCATCGCGCATGTCTTCAACGTTAATCGGTTTGAAATCGCGCCATTCGATTTGATATGTCTCCTTGTCAATGGTTAGTGTTTGGTTGTCCAACATACTCGCGTCTTTGCGCAACACAGGCAGGTTCGGATCACGTAAAGGATGAATCGCCAGTTTGAATTTTGAACCGCCATCACCGAAACTCGATTGATACACCGCCACACCTTTGTAGCGCAAGGGGTGATTGACTTCGATGGTTTGTTGGAACTGCTTGCCGTTGTCTTTATCGGTCACGGTGACTTCAGAGGCAAAGCGTTTGGGCATGCCCGTGCTGTAATAATCCACAATGAAACGATTGAGGGTGATGTCAAATGGCAGGTTCTGCACCAACACATGATTGGCATCGGTGTAGAGTGCGACATAATCCACCGTTTGCCCTTCGGGAATGCTGATGTTGCCACGATAACTTAAGGTGTCGGGTTTTAAAGTCGCCGACTCGGGCACTTGCAGCGCAGGCAGAGCCAAAGGCTGTTTGCCAAAAAACCAAACCTGCGCTCGGATGGACAGTTCGGAATCCATCAGCCCACCCAAGCAAATCACAATAATCGCCAAATGCGTCAAAATATAACCCAAACGGTTGAAACGTCCGCGTTTCGCCGAAAAATAAATATGTGTGCGCCCGTCTATCGTCTCTTGCGCTGCGCGTATCTGATAACCCAATTGCTCGAAGGTTTGGGCACACTGTGCGGTCAAAACTTCGCCATCAACATTGCTGTGCCACTGCGCGTGCTCAGGCAAATGCAATAAACTACGGGTGCGGTTGTGTTGTTTGAAACTGCGCATCTCGCGCAGCATTTTTGGCGTATTGCGAATCAGGCAAATGCTGGTTGACAACAGTAAAAAAACCAACAAACCCAAGAACCACGACTGGTTGTACACATCGTCCAAACCGATGCGCACAAAAATCTTTGCCCAAAAATCACCAAATTGATTGGTGTAATTGATGTAGGGCTCATTTTGCTTTAACAGTGTGCCAATTGCACTGGCAATGGCGACGACGGTCAACATACTCACCGCGAAACGCATGGAGCCGATGAAATCCCAAAGTTGTTTCAAAAATTTCAATGTGGGGTTTCCTATCAATGATGATTACGCGTGGGCTGCATGATTCGTGAAGGTATGACACCGAACGGTTTAGAATATTTATTCAGGCACACAAATTTTTCCAGCGAACATCGCACGAATGGTTTTATAAACCAGCAGTGCAATCACACAAGACACCAACACAAATAAAACCCATGCGATTACCACAAATACCGCGTGCATCGAACTGCTGTGCATCGCTTGCGCCATCATAAACGATGCAATCGTGATGGCTGCGAGCGGGAAGGAATACGCCCACCAAGGCAAAGCAAATTGCAAGATGATGAATTTTTTCACGCGGTACAACAGCATGGCTGTCATAAAAATCGCCACGTAGTATAAAAACCAAGCAAAATGGTCAATGCCATTCTCCATTCCTTGGGTGAGTTTGACATAAGCAATAAAACTGACGGCTGGCGGCGCAATCATAATGAATAAAGTGGGCAACAATTTCGCTGGAATCGGCGCGTGAAAAATGACGCGATACATAACAATGGTTTGCAACACCAGCCAAAAAAACAAACCGTAACTCAAAAAGAACCAAAGCAACTCCACTGGCGCATGGTGAATGCCTGAAACAGGCACGAGCACATTACCCACCACTGGGATGAACCATGCGGGGGTAATCATCGTGATATCGAATTTATCGTGAAACATCCATGTGGTCAAAATATGCAAGGTGAACACCAACTGCATCACCGCACCCAGCACCCACATGAATTTTGACAGCGCGGGCGAGAGTGGAAAATAGACCTCTGCCATAATCAATAAACCAATCGACATGGCGGGAAAAAACGCATGACGCACTGGATGATTGAACTCGTGTTTGACGGCATTGGGATAGCGTATGAATTTGAATAGGTAAGTGACACCCACCAACACCAAGGCCAATGAGGATATCACTGTCATCACAAGTGTTAGGACAGGGATTCCCGCTGCTTTGGTGGCCAAGGTGTAGCCACCCAAACCCATAACGCTGGCAAATAAAGGAATGGGGAAATGCTCTAAACGAGAGTGTTCAACCGACATATCAACCTCTGAATTAATTAAAACGACATTTTACTATGACGCTTGTGGTTGCTCCAAGGTTTGCATTTCATTGAAAACCAAGTGCGAGGTGGGCAAGTACAACTTGCCCACCAATCAAACCAATACATCTATGGGCATCCGCCTCAATGCTTTTGAGGCTCTTCGTCTTCCCAACCTGTAATCATGGTTTTAATATGCGCCAGAGGAGTATGTCCCGTAGTGGTCAAATACACATGCACGATGAAAAAAATCAGCATCATAAACGCGCCTGCGGTGTGCGCCCAAGCCACCCATTGCAAGGACATCATCGATTTCATACTGGGCGACCAGTACGCATAAAATAGGTAAAACAGGCCTGAAATCCAAATTACAGGCGAGACAATTTGCAGCAAGCCCAAATACGCCAAGCCTTGTAATGGATTGTGCTTGGCATCAGCGGTTTTGTGGTATGGATTGGGCTCACCACGAAACATGCCAATCGCATAGTAACGCACCATCACCATACTGGCTTTGACGCGAGGCAAATATTGTCGCCATTCGCCCGTGGTGAATTGCCAAAAAATCGTGATGAACCACAGCAACAGCAACGCCCACGCGGATAAAGTATGCAAACTCACGGCCTTACCAAAACCGAACAAGGTGTAAATGCCATGAATTTCGAATCCTGTGAGCAGCATGAAAATCACCAAAAATGCCTGCGACCAGTGCCAAAAACGCTCATATTTTTTGTACAGATAAATCCGCCCTTTGTGGTCTTGGTGACCGCGCTCCAATTTATATTCCGACATGGTGCCTCTCCTTAGTCATTGGATTTTTGATGGGATTTGCGTGTCATCACGCGACCAATGGTGTGTACCACCACAAAAGCAATCGCACCCAAAACGCCCAACCAACCCAGAATATCCAACCATTTGAGGTGGTCTTGACTGCGGCCTGGCATATACACGCCGTGGGTAATACTGGCCAAACGACCACGCACCAAGGGATTGTCACCATGATTGGCTGTATCTGATGTGCCATTTGGATTGCTGTGACATTGCACGCAGGAAACGGCGTTTTCTTTCGGCGCAACCATGTGGGTAATCGGCCAGAGCATTTCCGTATTCACAAAACCATAGTGACCGCTATACGGTTTGCCCGTAGCTTGTGCACCTGTGGTTAAAGCTTTTTGCCAATCAAAGTTGTACCAAAACGCGGTGTCGTCTTTGATGGCGGTGTGGGGCACAAGCATGGTGTTGTACTCGGTATCGTAGGGCTGTTTGCCTTTGAACCGTTTGACTGGCCAAATACGTGATTTGCCATCATTGGGATCGCCATAATAGGTGTTGATTGCAACCGTTTTGGATGGATCAATTTTATCGTCCTGAGTCAACCATGAGGTTTCACCATTGAACCACAGGTATTCAGGTGTGACATTCTCACCATAGACAAACGAGCCTTTACGTCCGTCATAAACCACATGACCGTGCGCGTCTTTGCGTGTGACCTGCTGTCCATAACCTGTGTTTTCACCTGCTTTGGACCAATCCCACTCCATTTTTGTGCCCACTCCTCCACGTGCGAATGCAGGGATGTGACAAGATTGACACGCCAATTTATCGGTGTGGGCATTGAGCAAATTGACACGCAATAGGCTTTGCTTGTGCGGCTTGTCACCGTGACATGATTGACAGGTCGCAGGGTTGCGACTTCCCATCGCTGCACCCCTAATCATCGCGCCGTGTGGGTCGGAGGCGGTCATGCTGATGCGTGAGCCTGCTATTTTATGCCCTTCGGATTTATGGCAGGTGGCGCAAGTAAATCCTTGACCACCGACATCTTTGGCCGCCATGTGCACATCCAAATCTTTGGAGGCTTTATTGAGCGACGAATCCAAATCGCCATGTTTCACACCATCGCCACCGCCACCGTTGTAGTGACACGTACCGCAGGTTTTGGTACTGGTTTTGCCTATGGTTTGCGCAACTTTGGCCAAATCCACAGGCTCGAGAAATTTACCTGAACCCACGGGTGACTCTTCACGCTCCATGCGTGGATAACCCGCATTCCCGAGAGGTTTGACGTAGCCACCTTTGTTGTGACAGACCAAGCAATCGACTTTTTCCTGCGCTTTAAAGTCAAAGTGGTCGTCTTTCCAACCATAACCAACATGACAACCATTACAAAATGCCTGATTGGATTTGTCCCCAATACAAAAGCCATTGAGCATGGTTTTTTTGCCAATGGTTTTGCCGTCCTTGGGATTTTTGTACTCCCACGTCCAATGACGAGTATCCATCACCTGCTTGGCGGCCTCCGTGTGACAACTCAAGCAGACTTTGGTCACTTCTTCAGCAGACTTGAACGGCCCTTGCAATTGCTTGAACGTGCTGTGGTCAGTGGTGCTGTTTTTGTTGGGTTCTGCCATAGCCAAAGGCATAGCGAGCAATACCCACGCCACACACCCCAACCATTTTACCAGCCATAAGCGATATGGCTTTACAGCGGTGTTGTGATGATTCATTGTGATTTCCCCTGTGACCTTGCAGTGATGTACACTGTATGTTCACATCCGTTTATATTATGAAAAACACTTATTTCAGTATGATGTGAAAATTTTGTGCATTCTAACAAAAAGTACATGCGAAGTCAGTATAAGAATATACGCAATCATTATCAAGAAATGAATTCATCATTTTTTCTAAGAGGGATTGGGATTTTATTGATGAAACGAGCGTGCTAAAAACAAGCACACCAACTACACAGATTGCGCGCCAAAACAAACAGCCCTGTCCACACCGTGACAGGGCTGTTTATCAGACGTACTCAGTAGATTAATCTGCGGCCAACGCTTGCTCAATGTCGGCAATGATGTCATCGGCGTGCTCAATCCCCACCGATAAACGCACCATATCCTCCGACACGCCCGCCGACGCGAGTTCTTCGGCATTGAGTTGACGGTGGGTGGTCGATGCAGGATGACACGCCAAACTTTTCGCATCACCAATATTGACCAAACGGGTAATCAGTTGCAACGCGTCAATAAACCGCGCACCCGCCGCTGCGCCACCTTGCACACCAAAGGACAAAATACCTGAAGCTTTACCACCCAAGTATTTTTGCACCAGCGCGTGTTGCGGGTGAGAACTTAACCCGCCATAATTGACCCATTTGACTTTCGGGTGTTGTTCTAAATACTGCGCCACTTTAAGTGCATTTTCGCAGTGACGCTCCATGCGCAGCGGCAAAGTCTCAATGCCCTGCAAAATTAAAAATGCATTAAATGGTGAGATGGCCGCGCCTGTGTTGCGCAAAGGCACAACCCGCGCGCGGGCGATATACGCCGCCGCGCCGAGTGCCTCAACGTAGTTCACACCGTGATAACTGGGATCGGGCGTGTTCAGAACTGCGAAGCGTTCTTTGTGCTCACCCCAAGGAAATTTCCCACTGTCCACAATCGCGCCCCCGATGCTGTTGCCATGACCACCAATGTATTTGGTCAATGAATGCACAACAATGTCCGCACCATGCTCGAATGGGCGCAACAGTATTGGCGTGGCGACGGTGTTGTCCACCACCACTGGCACACCATGCTTGTGTGCAATTGTGCTGATGGCTTGTAAATCAATCACATTACCCAGTGGATTGCCAATGCTCTCGGCAAACACGAGTTTGGTTTTATCATCAATGAGTTTTTCGAGCGCGCTGGGGTCACGATAGTCAAAAAAGCGCACTTCAATGCCTTGTTTGGGCAGGGTGTGCGCAAACAAATTATACGTTCCACCATATAAGGTGGATACCGAAACAATGTTATCACCTGCCTGCGCGATGGTCTGAATCGCATAGGTAATCGCCGCCATGCCCGATGCGAGTGCGAGCGCGCCGATACCACCCTCGAGTTGTGCCACGCGTTCTTCGAGCACCGCAGTGGTCGGGTTCATGATGCGCGTATAAATATTACCCTGAACTTTGAGGTCAAATAAATCCGCACCATGTTGGGTGTTGTCAAACGCATACGAGGTGGTTTGATAAATCGGCACCGCAACCGCTTTGGTGGTTGGGTCTGGGCTGTAGCCCGCGTGTACGGCTAAGGTTTCTGCTTTCATGGTGGTCCTTTTTCCTGTGAATTGCAAACGAGTGAGGCATTATAACGCGCACTCTTTATAATTAAAATGAATTTAATTTAATAATTTTATCGGGTTTTATGATATAAAAATCACGCACTGCTGCGATACAATTTGCACAGGCAACGGCAAGCATAAGCCACATAACGACGATGTATTCACACATCTCGGTCATTATGGTGCAGAATAAAACACGTAGGGCGTTGAATAATCGCTGACCTCAAAATACACTTTCTTTTCACCCGCATCAACCACACCATTTAGGTTGCTGTCCATCACACCCCAGCCATAGCGATAGGGACGATCTTTACCATCGGTTGTTCCCATTGCGGTCGACATCTTATCAATTTGTAAAAAACGCTTGACCACAGTTTGTCCTGCATAAACCTCCAATACACCATTGGTTCCAGTCCAATTCTGCACACTGCGGCCAATTTGATTTTGAGTTTCTTGCGTACAACCCATACTAAACAACGCGGGAACGGTCAAAACAATTGCCAATTTTGACGCATGAGAAAATATTTGCATTTTGAACTCCATCAAGGTTTAATGAGACATCGGTCAGAGGCTTCGACTCGTGTGAATGTACATTATAGACCAAAGTTTTTAGCACACCCCAACAACAGGAACAGATATGTCAACCCTCAAACTCATAGGCTCGTACACCAGCCCCTACGTTCGCAAAGTTCGCATCCTCTTGATTGAAAAAAATTTACCTTACGAATTTATTTTGGATGATGTGTGGGGCGCGCAACCGCACGTGATGCAATTTAACCCGCTGGGACAAGTGCCGTGTTTATTATTGCCCGCAGGTGAGGTACTGACTGACTCACGGAGCATCGCAGAGTATTTAGATTGGTTGGTGCCTGCGTCTTCTGTGGCGCACATCAACGAGCGACTTGAGGTGCTCAGATGGCAAGCCATTGCCGAAGGTATTATTGACACATCGGTCAAATACCGTGTCGAGCAGATTCGCCCGCCAGCCCTGCAATGGCAAGATTGGTTTATCCGACAAAAAGACAAATTACAGCGTTGCTTTAAGGCTTTGAATCAACATTTAGCAACCCACACATGGTTGGCGAACAATCAATACAGCGTCGCTGATTTGACTTTACAATGCGCTCTGAATTTCATTGATTTTCGTATGGGTGATTGGGATTGGCGTGCAGAATTTGCCCATTTAAAACGCTTTGAAACACAGTTGGCTAACCAGACCGCCTACATAGAAACCATGCCCAAATAAGGGTTATGGGTTAAATGTAACAGATTGATAAATAGGGCATTTGCATCTAAGCTTATCACGAAAAATCTCAGAAATTACCTGACAAAAATAGTAGAATATTGTTTTTACATATTTCTGTCGAGAGTGGTATGTCCAATATCTATTACGAAAAAGTCACCAGTGTGCACCACTGGAACGACACTTTATTTAGCTTTACCTGCACACGTGACCCAGGTTTGCGCTTTATCAATGGTCAATTCGTCATGATTGGTTTGATTGTGGATGGCAAACCTCTGATGCGTGCGTATTCCATCGTCAGTCCCAATTACGAAGAGCAATTGGAGTTTTATTCGATTAAAGTGCAAGATGGCCCTTTAACCTCCAGACTACAGCATCTCAAAGTGGGTGACGAAGTGATTGTCAGCAAGAAAGCAACAGGTACTTTGGTACAAGACAATTTGTTGCCAGGCAAACATCTGTATTTATTCTCGACTGGCACTGGATTGGCTCCGTTCATGTCGATTATCCGCGACCCCGATGTGTACGATCGTTACGAAAAAATCATCTTGATTCACGGCGTGCGCTATGTGAGCGAGTTGGGTTATCACGAGTACATCATGAACGAGTTGCCCAATAATGAGTTTTTTGGCGAAGTGGTACGCGAAAAATTGATTTACTACCCCACCGTCACTCGCGAGCCTTTTTACAACCAAGGGCGTTTGACGGATTTGTTAATTAGCGGTAAATTGACCGATGACATTGGTTTGCCACGTTTAAACCCTGTCACTGATCGCGTGCTGATTTGCGGTTCACCTTCCATGTTGCAAAGTTGCTGCGACATGCTCAACGACATGGGTTTTAAAGAATCGCCACGTATGGGTGAACCAGCGGATTACGCCATTGAACGTGCGTTTGTTGAAAAGTAATCGATTGCTTAGACATTAAAAATCCCAGCATTGGCTGGGATTTTTAATGTCGATACGAAATACCAATATCATTGATGTTCGATGATTTGCGTCATTAAACCCACATCCAAATCCTCAACCAAAGCCCCTAATCGCAAACGTGAGAGCACATAATTTTGTTTGGCCGCCTCGAGTTGAATGCGTGTGTTGGTGGTTTGATTTTGCGCATTGAGCACATCCAACACCGTGCGGTGCCCAACCTCTTGACCCGTTTTGGTCGCATCCAGTTGTGCTTGAGCAGCCTTGAGTGCGCGCGAGAGTGCTGTGACTTGAAGTTGCGCGGTTTTTGCGCCCAGCCATGCACCATTGACCTGTTGTGCTACGCGCTCTTGCGTTGCCACCAAATCCAATTGGGCTTTTTTCAGTGCGGCTTGCGCTTCCTTATGTTTTGCGCCGTTATATCCTCCCGTGTACAGAGGAACCGTCAATTGCACACCCACCATGCTGGTGTTTTCGCGATTGCTGGCGCGACCATAATCGCCATCGCCCGTGAGTTTTTGTCGCCCGATTTGCCCAATTAAGTCCAGCGAAGCCGATGCGCCCAGCGCATATTCATTGGCTTTGGCTTGGGCGTTTTGAACCGCCAAACTTTGCATGCGCAACTCGGTGTTTTGGTTACGTGCTTTTTCCAGCCAAACGGCCACCTCATCCAGTTTCGGCAAAGGCTCTTTGAGCACTATGCTGTTCGGCAAAACACGGGGAACATTGCCAATGGCATCCTGTAAACGTTGTAATTTCAGTTGTACATCGCTTTGTGCCGCATAATGCTCGGCTTGAATCCGAGCCAATTGTGCTTGCGCTTCATACACTTCGGTAATCGGGCGATTGCCGATGTCATAACGATACTTGGCTTCTTCAGCCATTTTTTGTGTGGAGGCCAATTGCGCGCTCAACAACTGCAATTTTTGTTGCGCCAATTGCGCATCAAAATAGCGCTCAGAAGTGCGCACAATCATCGCTTGTTGCGCGCTGGATTTTTGTAAATCCGCCATGGATGCGGCCGCTTTGAGCTGTTGACTTTGCGCATTGCGTGCCAAATTAAACAAAGGCTGTTTGGCGCTGACGGCCCATTGCATCAAATTGCCACGATTGATGTCGGTGTTGAAATTCGCCCCCGTGATGGGGTCAGTACCAAACGCGGCGGCCGAAAATTGCGCACCCGCCACGCGGGTTTCGTGATTGGATTTGCCAATCGCGGCGGTCACCATCACTTGAGGTCGCCACAGACTATTGGCTTGACTGCGTAAAGCATCTGCGGTATCGCCCAAAGTTTGTGAGGCCAAGTATTCTTTATCGTGGGTTTGTGCAGCAGCAATCGCCTCAGACAAGGTCAACTCATCCGCAGCACGCCCAGACATCGGAAACGCCAAAATAACAGCGAGTGCACCACTGGCCAAAGCCATTTGCATGCTTGGGGCTTTCCATGTGAATTTCATACCTGTTCCTCTTTGATACCCATATTCAAACCTATCGTTTGATGCGATTGACAATCAACAACCATCTTTAACGCCGAGTTTGCGGAAAATTTTCTCAGGCAGGCACCAGCAGGTAAAGGCGCTTTGCACGAAATTCAAACCCACAAACGCCGTGAAGGCCAACCACCATTGACTGACAAACAGTGGACTGGCTGGCGCACCCAAAGCCAGTGAAATGAGAATGAACGAACCGCCCATCAAACGTGTTAGACCCCATGAAGTCATTTTATTCTCCTAAAAATTACAATTGCTTATTCGCATATTTTTTACGATATGCAACAAAGTACAGCAGTGGAATCACCACCAACGTTAAAATCGTTGACACGAATATCCCGAAAATCAGCGAAATGGCCAAACCGTTGAAAATCGGGTCATCCAAGATAAAAAACGCCCCCATCATTGCTGCCAAACCTGTGAGCATAATCGGTTGCGCACGGGTCACCGCAGAGTCAATAATCGCTTGTGCGAACGGTACACCTTGCTCAACTTGTAGTTGAATAAAATCCACCAATAAAATTGAGTTGCGCACAATAATGCCCGCCAGCGCAATCATCCCAATCATACTGGTTGCGGTGTACTGCGCACCCAAGAGCGCGTGCCCTGGCATCACACCAATGATGGTCAATGGAATCGGTGCCATAATAATCAACGGTGTGAGGTATGAGCCAAACTGCGCCACCACCAACAAATAAATCATAATCAAGCCCACGCCATAAGCAATACCCATGTCACGGAAGGTTTCATATGTGATTTGCCACTCGCCATCCCACTTCACCGAATAACCACGATACACATCATCGGGTTGCTTGATAAAGTAGTCTTTGAGCACACCGCCATCGGGTGAGGCAATTTTCGCAATATCGCCACGCATACCAAACATACCATACAGCGGACTGTCGACTTTACCCGCCATATCCGCGACCACGAAATTCACAGGCAACAAATCTTTGTGATAAATCGGTTGCTCACGTACTGTGTCACTCACAGTCACCAATTCGCGAATGGGTACGCTTTGCCCTTGACCATTGCGCACGGTCAGCGCGAGTAAATTATCCAAACTGCCTTGCTTGTCGGCAGGCAATTGCAAGGTCACTGCATCAGGGTATTTGCTTTGATTGTGTAAATACGTCACCGCCTCGCCCGATAAACCTGCGCGTAATGTGCCCACAATGGATTGCTGTGGCACGCCGAGCAACATCGCTTTGCGGCGATCAACCACAAGCAATGTGCGTGGCGCATCCGCAGGCGCGCTGTCATCCACATCAACAATGCCTTTGGTTTTCGCAAACACCGCACGCACTTCCTTGGCAATTTGGGTACGCACCCCATCGTCCGCGCCATACACCTCAGCGACAATCGGTGAGAGCACAGGCGGCCCTGGTGGCACTTCAACCACTTTGATATTCGCATGGTATTTCGCGCCAATGGCTTGCAGTTCAGGGCGCAAACGTGTGGCAATGGTATGGCTCTTGTCATCACGATGGTGTTTGTCTTTCAAATTAACAATCAATTCACCGTACTCACCACCACTGCGCATGTAGTATTGACGCACCAAACCATTGAAATTAATCGGCGCAGCCGTACCTGCGTAGGCTTGATAATTGGTCACTTCAGGCACTTGTCCCAAATGCGCGCCAAGCTCATGCAGCACCGCTGAAGTTTGCTCAAGCGATGTGCCCGCAGGCATATCCACCACGACTTGAAATTCCGATTTATTGTCAAACGGCAGCATTTTCAACTGCACCAAACCCAGCACAGGCAAAATCATCGAAAACGCGATCAAGCCAAACACCCACAAGCCCAGTTTAAACCGCGCACGCACACCTGCTTTTTCGTCGCGTTCGTTGAGCAGTGGACGAAAGACTTTTTCAAAAATCGGACGCAATTTACCTGCCAAGCCTTCATGGTGGTTTGGCTCTTTACTGAGCCACAACCGCGCCATCCACGGCGTCACCACAAAAGCAATCGCGAGCGAGAGCAGCATCCCCATGCTGGCATTGATTGGGATTGGGCTCATGTACGGCCCCATCAAACCACTGACAAACGCCATCGGCAGCAGTGCCGCAATCACAGTCAAAGTCGCTAAAATCGTTGGGCCACCGACCTCATCCACTGCGGCGGGAATCAGTTGCGCCAAAGTTTTATTCGGGAACAGTTGCTGGTGTCGATGGATATTTTCCACCACCACAATCGCATCATCAACCAAAATCCCAATCGAAAAGATGAGGGCAAATAACGACACTCGGTTGAGTGTAAATCCCCACGCCCAAGAGGCAAATAAGGTGGTCATCAAGGTCAATGCCACTGCTGCACCGACAATCGCCGCCTCACGTTTACCCAGTGCAAAATACACCAGTGCAACCACCGAGAGTGTGGCAAAAATCAATTTTTGAATCAATTTGACGGCTTTATCGTTTGCTGTCGCGCCATAGTTTCGGGTTTCGGCGACCTCAACGTTGGCAGGAATCACCGTGTTTTTCAACTCGTCCACACGTTTCATCACCGAGTCAGCAACATCAATCGCATTGGCGCCTGGTTTTTTGGTGATGCTCATGGTGATGGCGGGATACTCAGCAAATGCGGTGTTTTCGCCTTTTGCTTGACCAAACCACACATAATTAGACGGTGGTGGTGCGCCATCGCGCACATTGGCGACATCGCGCAGATAAACGGGGTTGCCACCAACCACACCCACGATGAGTTCGCCCACTTCCTGTGCGTTTTGAAGATAAGGGCCCGCTTCAATCAGTGCGGTTTGATTGCCTGTGAGTAGGTTGCCAATCGGCGCGCCTAAATTTGCCGATTGCAATGCACTGCGCACCTCATTCACACCCACACCTGTACTCGACATGCGGGCAGCATCCAATTCGACCATCACTGCACGCCCAGGGCCACCAACCGTTTTGACCTCGCGTGTGCCCGCTACACGTTTGATTTCCGACTCCAAGCCGTGAGCCACACGTTCCAAATCTTGAACATCGGCATTCGGTGATTTATCAAACAGTGATAAGGTCACAATCGGCACATCGTCAATGCCTTTGGGTTTGACAATCGGGTTGCCCACGCCCAAATTGTGCGGCAGCCAATCTGAATTTGAATTGAGTGTGTCATACAAGCGCACCAATGCTTCGGTGCGTGGCACACCCACTTTATACTGTACTGTCACCACCGCCATCCCAGGGCGCGAGACTGACATCACATGCTCAATATCGGCAATTTGCCCCAGCACTTGTTCGGCAGGCGTAGACACCATGCGTTCAACATCTTTGGCGGACGCACCTGGAAACGGAATCAACACATTCGCCATGGTGACGTTGATTTGCGGCTCTTCTTCACGAGGCGTGACCATCACCGCAAACACCCCCAGCAACAATGCGACCAAAGCCAGCAATGGGGTAATTTGCGCGTTGAGAAAAAACGCAGCGATGCGCCCCGAAATCCCCATTTTGCTTGCTTGGGTGTTGGAGATTGCCTCGTGTGGTTGATGTTTGTCTGTTGTGCTCATCGTGATTCCTATTGAATCGTGTTCATCGATTATTTTTTAGATTCAGACTCGGCACTTGCCGCTGCTTGTGGGTCAACCGCAATTTCTTCATCCACCGACAGACCTGTGAGGATTTGTACCTGATTGGCTTGGGTTTGCCCAACGCGAACTTGGCGCAACAAGAACACCCCTTGTGCAGATTTGACATACACCGCATTCATCTCACCACGACGCACCACTGAGGCGGCAGGAATCCAAATGCTTGGACTTGCGGGATTCGCATTCGCAGGCAACTCCATCCACACCCGCGCAAAAGTCCCTGGTACCAAATCCACATTGGTGGGGTTTAAAGGCAAGCGAATTGTACCGCTGTGGGTACGCGCATCCACAGCAGGAATCACTTCCATAGACGCAGGCACCAACCATTGATTGGCATCTGTCATACCTGACAATTCAACACGCGCTGTGGCAGAACGGGGAACCTGTGGCAATTGTGACTGAGGCACCTGCGCGCTCACACGCATGGCGGATGGATCAAACATTTGCAATAATGGCATCCCTGGCATCGCCATTTCACCCAATTTCGCGTTCACATCGGTAATGACCCCCGAAAAAGGCGCTTTGATGAGAAAAAAGCCTGCTTGTGCCGTCGCCGCGCTCATTTGGACTTTCGCCTGATCCAATGCCGCTTTACTGATGTATTTTTTGTTGTACAACATCACTTGTCGCTCATACTCTGCACGCGCGGCGATGGCTGCTTGCTCTGCGGCTTGCCCATCAATGCGCAGTAAGGGCTGACCTGCGCGCACACGATCACCCGCACGCACATTGATTTGCACCACATTACCCGCCACTTGCGCAGCAATCGTACTTTGACGCACAGACTCAACCACACCGTCAAAACTCGTCATTCCCGCACTGCCACCCGCAGTGATTTTATACGTCGCGATATTCGGCGCAGCGGTTGTTGCTGGCATAGGTGCTGTTTTTTTAGACAACATCCACCATGCGGCGACCAATGCCACCACCAATAAAAGCCCCAATACCCACTTGCGATTCAGTTTCATACATCACCTCATTATGGAATGGATTGATTATACATTATTTAATCAAGTAGTTAATTGCTTAATTAGTTTGTTGTTTTGATACAAATTCATCTAATGCTTAAATGTTCCCAGCCCCAATTTCGAGTATCATGCGCGAATGACAGTGAAAAATCCCACCCCAAACACCGAGAAAAAAGACATGCCCCCCGCAACCATGCAGGCAGTCGCTCGATATTTTCATGTGCTTTCTGAACCGACACGTTTGGCAATATTAAACGAGTTGCGCCAAGGTGAGCGCAATGTTGGCGATTTGGCACACATCTGTGGTTATACTGCTGCCAATATTTCTCGTCATTTGTCCTTACTCGCCCAACAAGGCATGGTCTCACGCGAATCCAAAGGCAATAGTGTTTACTACCGCATCACCGATGAAGCCGTGTACGAATTGTGCGATGTGGTCTGCGACAACATTGTTAAACACTTACAACGTCAACAAGAATCGCAAACGGCTTTGCTGGCAGAAGTGTCCAAGCACAAGTGATGCCCCACTTTTTTAGGCGAAAAAACAAAACCCCACAACGATGCTGTGGGGTTTGCTGTATTTAACCATCAATGGTTATTTTTATTTATTACAGGTATTTTTACCCAGCAGTGTGTACAAAGGGCAAAAACCAAACAAGCCAGTCAACAAGGGTACCACGCCAATCCACGTCCAAGGTGTACCGTAGCCCAAAGCCGCCAAAACCACCAAAACCGCACCCACTGCAATGCGAATCGTTTTATCCATTCCACCAACATTTGCCATTTCATTCTCCTCAAATTAACACCGATAAAACCACGTTTTTGCTGTGTCGCGAGTCCATTGTACATCGACCCAATCCACATGCAAACCCATTAAGACGCAGCACTGAACTCATCAAACGCCGCCAGCACGTTGGCCGCATACATCAAAGACGGCCCGCCCCCCAAATACACACACATATTCAACATCTCGTTGAGTTCCTCGCGGGTCGCCCCCAAACGCACCAAAGCTTTCACATGAAAACCAATACAACCATCACAACGAGTAGCAACCGCAATGGCAACCGCAATCAACTCTTTGGTCTTCTCATCCAAAACGCCAGAAGTGGTCGCTGCACGAGCCAACTCACCAAATGCTTTCATCACATCGGGTGACTCTTTACGGAAAGAAGTTAGGTTTTTATTGATGTCACTGGTCAACTCACGATAGGAAGGAATGCCACCCATAACAATGTCCTCATTAAAAATACAATCAATATACCGATATTAGCATAAGTTAATTATTAAATTGTTATATTATCAATTGCAACACATGTTCATTCTCAATTAACGGGATTGTTCATTCAATTAAAATTAAAATAAATATATATAAATAACTAAAAAAATCAATCAAAAAAACACGCTCGTTTTGGTATCACTCTAAAGATAAGGTGTATCATGAAAACCTCACAGTGTGTTTGTGAATCGTTGACATGCATGGAGATTTGCGATATTATGTAGCAGTCGCATAAATCCATACAAATCAACAAGTTGGGTGCTAAAATGATTAAGCATCTAACTCAAAAATTAAACATTCACGCAAAAATTGCGCTTGTTTTCCTGAGTTCTGGATTATTAACGCTTGGCACATTATATACCCCTCAAATTAGCGATTATTCCAGACACCAATTCTTGGTTTTTATTTGTGCTCAAGCGATAATAATCGTTGTTGCACCATTCTTACTAAAGATTCAATTATTTAGACGATGGTATGGCTGGACTGACGCAATGAGTGATGAACAAAAACTTGTAATTTCAAAAGGTGCTATTTTGGACTATTACAAAATTAGTTATGAGAATAAATATATCACCCGTGTTTTTCCATACTTCAGCAGAACATGTGCTACTGGTTTTGTTCTTGGATTTATGGGTGATATGGTGCGACTTGTGGGTGCAGAGTATATCGGATGGATTGGCCAACTTTGCTTTTACCCTCTATTTTTGTCGTTAATCATCGCTACAACAGTACCATTTTTTCATCGGTTTAAGTACGGTGCAAAATAAGTGTTTGTTGCTTAATCATCGCGCAAAGTAATGTCCTCAATCGCGTTGCATTGTTGCCATACCTTTGATTTGTCTCCCACAAGACCATAGCGATATTTGCAATATTCTAATAGCTCATCTGCACCATCGTTACTATAAGTTTTTCGCTGCCAAACCTCCATTTTTGCAGTGTTTTTAAACGCAATTCTAAATGTAGGTATTTTCTTGATAAAATATACATTGTGAGATTCGCCCTCTATTGCATCGACACGATAGTAACCACAATAAAGCCAAGCGGTCATTATGAATGCTCCTGCAATGATAGTGCTTATGATTAATAGCATTTTTTTCATGGGCGGCTGAGACCAAATGCAGCCCGCAACTCTTGAACAAACGAAATGCCGACATTACCAGGGCAGATTTTCCCTTCACTGGCTTGGTTCGGAAACTCTCTATGACCACCTAATACTGTAATATTGAAATGGTCATGCAATGCCTTGATTAGAACGTGGGCGGCATCTTTTTGAGCCGACGGTATCCCATTCATCGTTTTAGCAAAAAACGACCCCACCGTTTCAGTTGCACTGGTTAAGTTTTCCAGCAATACAATCCCAATTGTGCCTGTGTTGTTTTTAGATACATTTGCACCTTTAAATCGAATGTCTCTGCCTTCAAAAACTGTTCCTGAGCAATCTAAGGCATAGTGATAACCAACAGCGGCAGTTTTTATCGGTCCGTCCATGTGTTCATGTTCAACATCTTGCAATTGGAACGCACCGACACCACAAGCATAACTGCGTCCCGCATGGTGAATTGCAATTTTAGTGTATTCCCAATCAAGGGCTAAAGTTTCACGCCCTTCACCACTCTCAACATAAGGCTTGGCATTCCAATCTGAGCGAGGTACAAAGCCATTTCCATGCGAACGTACTTGATTAATAATGGCTTCTCTCGTTGCCGCTCTATCGTTTACTGAAATCGTATGAGTAAAAGTGCGCTGCCCTTTACGTTCAAACCGAACATAGGTTGTATTTTCTGTCACCATGATTATTCCCCGTGAACATCTTTGTGTTTGATTTCTTTTTTAGGTGATTTATAGTCAAGAATGATTTGTGCTGACGTTGCTTGCGCATGAGTGAGATATATTTCACCGTTAGAGTCGGTTTTTATTTGCTCATCATGTCCTTGGTAACGAACCAGTACGGTGCGATTGCGCACAAGTTCGCCCATATCGTCTTTAATATTTACCCGCACATCGTATTCATCATCAGGCTGATTAATTTTTGTAGCCCCACCTGTTGGTTCAATCAAAAAGGTGGGATTGCCCGTGATAATGATTGCACCGCATCCTACCTTGCTGCCAACATGTGCTATTGCTTGACCTTCTTCAAGGTCTGAATAACTACCCGTCATAATAGGCGTGTCACCATGAATTGGACAACGGTGTATATCACCAACACGAGCCACAGGTAGGCCGCCATCCATCCAAGTAGGTGAACCCGTTATAATTTCGCCATTGTGGTCACTCTTGTCGCCCACTCGTGCAACTGGTACTAACATATTTATGCTCCTTATTTTAATGCGATTCTGTGACTTATCGGTATCTTTGGTTTGAATCAGAGCGCAGAATCAATCCATAGCCAACCACAAGAATAATCAAAGCAATTAGTGCTTGAATCCATCCTGTTGCGTACCAAGTATAATCCATACGTTCACCAAAACCCAAATTGTGGATTTGCTGATTTGACCAAAAATCAGCCGCAGGAGACCAACACATAAGATAACAGACAATACTTATTGGCAAAAGCCAAATAAACCGCCCATTTGCCTGATGAACGAAGTATAACGCGACACCCAAACCGATTATGAATATGAAATGATTAAATAGGACAGAAAGCGCAGTTTTTAAATCAATTCCAAGTGTTACTGACAACCAAGAACCAATAGAAAAAACTACCACAGCGGCAACCCCAGCAAAAAGTAATGCTGAATCTTCATCTTTACTGCTCATACTATACTCCTTAGTTAAAAACCCCAAACACCATGGACTTACCGCAACTTTATGGTCTCAATTTGCAAAGCCTTCATACACTGCATAAAGAATGCAAAACTAAAAGTACCACGGTTAATTTTTGCTGAAACCGCTTGGTAGGTTTCATCTGCACCAATTGCCCGTAATTTTTCAGTCAACTGAATGTAATCAACACCATTACGTGCAAGTTCAGCCTTTAAATAATTTGATGCTTGGCTATTCAATTCCGTTCGCTTCATTTGCCTATCTCCAAATTTCCATTAACGTGCCAAGTATAGCAGGATAGAATTAAAACGACAAATTCATCGAATTAAATTCTTTTTTATATGATTCGCTTTGTTTTTCTATAAAAATGTTATAATAACGACATAAATGAATATTAGAAGGGCGTTATCATGGCACACAAACAACACTTTCTACTCTCAGCTAAAGCACGCACCTTATCGGTTCGTCAGGTGTGCGAGATGAGCGAAGAGCAAGCCTTTGAGTTGTTCAAAGAAGTACGTTGGGGTTCGGGTGATGTGACGTGTCCCTGCTGTGGTGTCGTTCGTGCGCATTACTTCGTTCGTGTGCGCAAACAATGGCGGTGCAAAGATTGCGGTCACACATTCTCAGTCACATCAGGCACAATATTCGCCAATCACAAACTTCCGCTTAAAGTCTATCTCGCCGCGATTGCCATATTTGCCAATGCAGTTAAAGGCGTGTCTGCGTTGCAGTTGTCGCGTGACTTGGGTGTGCAGTACAAAACCGCATTCATCATGTCACACAAACTGCGTGAGTCCTTGATGGAACACCGTGATGCGACACAACTGTTCGGTGAGGTTCATGTTGATGGCGCGTATGTCAACGGCTATATCCGCCCACAGAACAAGAAAGCCGACCGCATAGACCGCCGCCTTACCATCCATCAGAAAGACAGTAAACGCTGTGTGCTGGTGTTTCGCCAGCGTGCCATAGTCGAGGCATTGGATGGTGTCACAGCGGCGAATGATGGCTCTGTCGGCGCAAACAAGACCATTACCTTTGTGGTGAAGTCTGAGAACCAAGCCGATGTTAAAATCTTAACTGAGCGCGTGGTACAAACGGGAACAGTCATTCACGCGGATGAGAGTTCAGCGTATGACATTCTTCACGCCAAATACGACACCAAGCGCGTGAACCATCAGGTTGAGTATCAAACCGATGACGGTATCAATACCAATTTGGCTGAAAGTTACTTCGCACGGTTTCGCCGTATGCAGTACGGGCAAACACACAAGTTTGGCAATGAGTATTTGGCGAACTATGCCAATGAAGCGGCGTATCGTGAGGACACGCGCCGTTGGTCGAATGGAGTGATATTCACCGACATCCTGAGCAAATGCCTTAAAACCAAAACCCACCATGACTGGTGTGGCTATTGGCAAGGCAATAAACGCGGTGCAGAGCGTTTGGTGGCGTAACTATCAAAGCATTTAGCCACGCTAAATCATGCAATGCACCAGTGCAGTATTCCATCGTTACTATCACTCAGCATAACCACTCCTTTGCGCTCAAGTCGTCGCAGGACGTTTAGAATGTTTTTCTGAATCAATGCAACGGTGTTGGTTTCAATCTCAAACCCTTTACACTTGATGATGGCATCTGTCATTTGTCGGCTGGTCATGGCTTTGCCGTGTTCACGCATCACTCCCAATACAAAGCGTTGTGCTTCACCATGAGCAAACAGGGCATTGCGTGTGTTTGTACGCGTGGCGCGGATGGTGCGTAGGTCAAATTCAGGTGAAAATACCTTGATGGTGCGGTCGAGGTGGTGCAGTACCTGTTTCAAGTCTTTTATTTCGGCTAATCTTGATATGATTTGCCCGTCTATCTCTGCGCGTTTAGTGACTAAACCCGATACGATGTGTGTCTGTCCCATGAAATATCCCCAGTTCAATAATGATTGGGGATTTTATGTGTTCAGGGTTTGCATGTCTTGTGCGCTTGCTACATAATATCGGAGATTTGCTCTTTGATATCTCGGGCGTTTGATTACCTCAATCATTCCATGCTGTTTTATTTTTGGTTTTTTCTGAAAGGGTTAATCATGTCTTTAAATTTATTGGATTTAGCCAAATCATCCTTGGCTCCAATTTTATTATCCAAAGCAGGCGCTTTGTTCGGGTTAGACAATCACGTTGCGTCAAAGTCTTTGGATGCGATTTTTCCAACACTGTTATCTGGAATTTTAAATCAGTCATCTACCCCGCAAGGCGCCTCAGGTTTGCTCAATGCCATTAAGGATCCGAGTGTTGATGCCAACATTCTGCATAACTTACCCAACGTACTGGCCAGCGAATCAGGTGTGCACTCATTGGGCGCACAAGGTGGAAAAATTTTAGGCTTACTGTTTGGCGACAAAGTCAACGGTCTTGGCGAACAAATGGCGCACATCGCAGGGGCGCCCGCTGAAGCAGTCACAGGCATTAAAGGCTTAACCGCCTTGGTCGCGCCCGCTTTGTTCGGTATGCTGAAAAACCAAGTCGTCACCAATAATTTGAATGCCAATGGCTTTAGTAACTTATTGGCCAATCAAGTGCCTCATCTGCAAAAATCCCTGCCTGCGCAAATTGCCGATTGGTTGGGTTGGGGCTCGGTCGCTGGCTTTTTTGGCGGTTTGGCTTCTAAATTCGGGGGTGCTTTGGGCGATCTAACCTCTGGTACATTGGGTGTTGCAAGTGCGGTGGGGGGTGCAGCCGCAGCGGGTGGAAAATCGGCTTTGGGTTTCTTAAAATGGTTATTGCCTCTCTTGGTTTTAGGCGCGATCGCTTTGTGGGCTCTGAAATCATGCTCTGGTACACCCACCGCACCAACCGTAAGCACCGCACCCGTGGTGAATGCAGCGTCTAATGCAGCCTCCAGCGCTGCGAATACTGTCAGCAACGCAGGTACTGCAGCAGTGGGTGCTGTCAAAAACATCGCCAGTGACGTTGCCAGCGTCTTTGTTGAAAACGGTGTGGTGAAATTCTACTTTGCCTCAGGCAAATCTGATTTGGCAAAAGACGCCAATACCGCTTTGACAGATATTGTTAAAGGTGTTCAAGCGGGTCAAAAAGTCGTGATTTCTGGTTACCACGACAGCACAGGCAATGCCGCACAAAATGCCGCTTTGGCGAAAAAACGTGCTGAAAATGTTCGTGATGCCTTGATCGCTTTGGGTGTTTCTGCGGACAAAGTAGAATTGAAAAAACCAGAAACCACCCAAGGTGGCGGTACGGGTGACAATCCTGAAGCACGCCGTGTGGAAGTTCAATTGGTCAAATAATTAACGTCCCATCATCATGCGTAAAAAAATGGAGCAGTTATCTGCTCCATTTTTTGTGTTGCATGCAAAACGCATCGCCTTACCATTTAAGGGCTGACTGTTGCATGTTGTTTTTTCGATATCTGTACGGTTTGCCCTTTGAGCTGATTGATGGCTTGTTGCAATGGGAAATCATTGGCACTGCCATACTTAAAGACAGGCTCATTGGGGTCTTTTTTCGGCTCATCTTCTTCTTTTGCCCAATCTTCCCAAACATCGCGCTTCTTGTCCACCGCCACGCCACTGTCATTTGACAAATGATTCGGCAAATCCGATTCACGCGAGTAGTGTCCATTGCGTCCATCGGCAAAATCATCTACAAACACATCTGGAATCACACCACGCGCTTGCAAAGAGGTTCCTTTGGGGGTGTAGTAACGCGCAATCGTGAGTTTCATCCCCGTTTTGCCTTGCTTGTCCAAAGGTATCACTTGTTGTACCGAGCCTTTGCCAAAAGTTTGTCCGCCCATGATGGTGGCACGTTTGTAGTCCTGCAACGCGCCCGCGACAATTTCAGATGCAGAAGCCGAACCGCCATTCACCAACACCACCATAGGCACTGTTTTGTAGATTTCTGGCATTTGAGCGAGGAAATCACCCACCCCACGCGCATAGTCAGATGGATTGGTTTTGTATTCACGCGCATCCGCATTGGCACCACGCGACGTCACCACCACTTGATCTCGGGGTAAAAACGCGGCGGTCACGCCGATTGCGGTATCCAAAGAACCACCTGGATCATTGCGCAAATCCAACACCAACCCTTTGAGTGGCCCCTTGTCACTCAATTCCTTCAGTTTATTGACGAAGTCTTTGAGTGTCGGCTCTTGGAACTGTGTGATGCGCACCCACGCATAGCCAGGTTCAATGACATTGCCTTTAACACTTTGGGCTTTAATCACGGCGCGGGTGATGCTCTTAATGATCGGTTTGGATTCACCTGTGCGCACAATCGCAATTTTAACCACACTGCCTTCAGCCCCACGCAGTTTAGACACCGCTTCAGACAAACCCTTCATTTCGCTCACAGACTGTCCATCAATGGAGACGATTAAATCACCTGCCAAAACCCCTGCTTTGTATGCAGGCGTGTCCTCAATCGGTGCGACCACCAATACACCACCACCTTTACCTGGCTGAACTTCCAAACCCACACCAGAAAACTTGCCTGAGATGCCCTCACGCAAATCTTTAAACTCTTTCTCATCAAAGTACGCAGAATGTGGATCCAACTCTTTGACCATGCCTGAAATGGCATTGGCAATCAAGTCTTTATCCGAGACCTCATCCACATAGTTGTTTTTAATCATGGAGAGTACTTGTGAGAATTTTTGTACATCCTCAATCGGAAGTGTGGACACCGCGTCTTTTTTATCTGCGTAGGCAGTTAAGCCCAAACTCAACAAAACACCCGCAACGGCACCACTCAGAACCAAACCTGCTTTTTTCATAGATTGAACCATTTCTTTAATCGACATTGAAAGAGCCTTCAATTGTTTATGTCCATTGTCGTCTTACGACCCACGACATGTCACAGCACCAATGAACACAAGCCATTGTAAACAATGACTTGTGAAATAAGTTTGGTGAGTTTAACTCAATTTTATGTACAAAATGCGATTGCAAGGCAAACACATGCGTACAACAGACTTATTTGGCTTTCCCTTGATTCGCCACCGCAGCAATCGCTGCAGCAATCGCATCGGCATCACCCAAGTAATAACTGCGAATGGGTTTAAAATTTTCATCCAATTCGTATACCAAAGGTTGCGCCGTTGGAATGTTAAGTTTAACGATGTCATCATCACTGATGTTGTCCAAATGCTTGACCAATGAACGCAAACTATTGCCATGCGCGGCAATCACCACTTTTTTCCCAGACTTGATTGCGGGCACAATGGTATTTTCCCAGTATGGCACTACACGCGCCACAGTATCTTTCAGACATTCTGTTAAAGGCAACTGTTCGCGAGGCACATGGGCGTAACGTGGGTCTTTGGCAGGGTTCATGTCGCTGCCCTCATCCAAAGGATTGGGCGCAATCGCGTAAGCGCGTCGCCAAATCAAAACCTGCTCATCACCATACTGCGCCGCTGTTTCCGCTTTGTTCAACCCTTGCAAAGCACCATAATGACGCTCATTCAAACGCCAATCGGGTTGCACAGGGATGTATGCTTGATCCATTTCATCAAGCACGCCCCACAATGTGTGAATCGCGCGCTTGAGCACAGAGGTAAACGCCAAATCAAACTTAAAGCCCGCTTCTTTGAGCAATTTGCCCGCACGAACCGCTTCTGCGCGACCGTTTTCGGTCAAGTCCACATCCACCCAACCTGTGAAACGGTTGTCTAAATTCCATTGGCTTTCGCCGTGTCGAAACAACACCACTTGATACATAACCCACTCCTTAACAATAAAAAAATCATTTGCTCGTGCGAGCGCTTTGCGCCCATGCTGTCGTATTTGATTGTGGATGACGCAAAATACATTCTATTTTATAATGCCACCTCCATGCGGTGTTAGAATGGCATTGCACTTGACATTTTACCGCAAACAGCATTTATACCTTAGGAAATTTAACTGTGAACTTTTTTTTAGAACCGACCAATTTTGCGTTGTTGGCGATTGCAATCATTTCAGGGCTCATGCTGCTACAACCTTTGGTGATAAAAGGCAACGCCAAACACGTCAGCGCGACTGAAGCGACACAAATGATTAATCACCAAAAAGCGCAAATCATCGATGTGCGTACAGAGCAAGAGTTTGCACAAGGCCATATTCGCCAATCAAAATCGTTGCCGCTGCAATCCTTGCCATCTCTTTTGACCAACGCCAAACTCAAACAAGACAAGCCTGTGCTCATCGTCTGCGCCAGTGGTATGCGGGCACGCCGTGCTGCTGCCGTATTGACTAAAGAGGGTTTTACGGACGTCGCTATTCTGGACGGTGGACTGAAAACTTGGCTGGATGCTCAACTTCCCTTGGTTAAAGGTTAAATCATGCAATCTGTTTTAATGTACACCTCTGGATTTTGCCCCTACTGTGTGCGCGCCGAGATGCTGTTAAAGCAACGCGGTGTCACAGAAATTGAGAAAATTTTTGTGGACAAAACCGAAGGTGCGCGCGAAGAAATGATGGCGCGCACGGGTCGGCGCACCGTTCCGCAAATTTACATTGGCGATACCCACGTAGGGGGCTGCGACGATCTCATTGCTTTGGATCGCGCCAACCAACTCATCCCCCTGCTGAATCTTGAGTAATTTCGAGGCGTTGTTGCCTTTCACAACAACCTACGAGCCACCCTATTTATCACAAACACAACCGAAGGATTGACCATGGCTGAATCAAATCAAACAGAGCAACACACCGAACAACCGACATTTGACATTCGTCGCGTGTACCTCAAAGATGCGTCTTTGGAAATTCCCAACGCACCTGAAATTTTTTTGGAAGCCAACGAACCCAAAGTGCACATTGAAGTGTCCATAGAAAATCAGACCCTTGGCAACGATGCCTATGACGTCACCGTTAGCGTCACCGCCACCGCCACCATTGAAGAGAAAACCTTTTTCTTGGTTGAAGCCAAACAAGCGGGCGTTTTTGAGATGTCCCACATTCCTGAAGAACAACTGGAAAAAATCCTCAACATCGTTTGTCCATCCATGTTGTTCCCTTACTTGCGCGCCAATGTCACCGACTTACTGACCCGCGCAACCCTGCCGCCTCTATATTTGGCCGAAATCAATTTTGAACAATTGTACCAATCACAATTGGATCAAGCCAACGCAACCAAGCAGTAAACCCGTATGAAAATCGCCGTTCTCGGTGCAGGGGCTTGGGGCAGTGCGCTTGCCTCAGCGCTGTCTGCGTGTGCACACCAAGTGACCCTGTGGGGGCGCGAGGCAAAGGTTATGGCCGAACTTCGTGCCACACGCATCAATACGCAGTTTTTACCTGAGATTGAACTGAACCCCGAGCTGCGCTACAGCGATCATTTACACGACACACTGGACGCGCATCGCGCGCCCGATGATGTGCTCATCATCGCCACCCCCATTTCAGGCTTGCGTGAAACTGCGCAAAAAATCACCGCACATCCCACCCAAGCCGCCGTGCTTTGGTTGTGCAAAGGCGTAGAGCGCACAACCCTGCAATTTCCGCATCAAGTGGTCGGCAGCATCCTGCACCCACAAACCCCATTTGGTGTGCTCTCAGGCCCCTCATTTGCACAAGAAGTCGCACGCGGCTTGCCCTGTGCTTTGGTGTTGGCTTCTGAGTTTGCCCATTTGGATTTGGCTTTTGTACAAAAACTCTCCAGTCAAAATCTGCGCATTTACCACAGCACCGACGTCATCGGCGTCGAACTCGGCGGCGCGCTCAAAAACGTGCTGGCCATAGCAGCGGGTATCAGCGATGGCTTGCAATTGGGTATGAATGCACGCGCCGCCTTGCTCACGCGCGGCATTGCTGAGATGCGCCGCTTTGCCAGTGCCCTGGGTGCAAACGCCGATACCATCAGCGGCTTAACGGGCGTGGGGGACTTGATTCTCACAGCAACGGGCAATTTATCGCGCAATCGCACGGTGGGTTTACAATTGGCACAGGGACGAACCTTGGATGAAATTTCTGCGAATTTGGGGCATGTGGCCGAAGGGGCCTTGTGCGCCAATGCCATGTTGCAAATCGCCAACGCCCACAACATCAAAGCACCGATTACCCAAGGAGTGTGCGCCATACTGGACGGTGTACCCACACGAACCGTTTTGGAACAACTGTTACTCAGAGAAGCGGTGCGTGAATAAATGAGCACACAAACAACACAACAAACACCTCACTTGAATGGGCACGTTTGATGAATACCACGCTCCTGAACCAAACCCTTGCTCAACTCTCTGAAACGCTCACGCGTGCGCAGTTGTTACTGCCACAGACCGCGCAATCTGTTGATTGGACGGCACATGCCTATATTTGGCAAGTCCATCACCGACCCAATGGCCGTGGTTTTTTGCAGGCTCTGCACCATCCGCGTTTGCAGTCCTTGGATGATTTGTTGTCGATTGACCGCCAAAAGCAAGCGGTGGTACAAAACACCCAACAATTCGTGTATCAATTGCCTGCCAATCACGTGTTGCTGACAGGCGCGCGTGGGACGGGTAAGTCCTCGCTCATTCGCGCGTGTTTGGCACAATTTGCGCACGCGGGTTTGCGGGTGATTGAAGTGGCACGCGAAGATTTGCATCACCTACCCGAAATCGTTGATTTGGTACGTGATCGCCCTGAACGCTTTATTGTGTTCTGTGACGACTTGACCTTTGAGTCCAATGATGTGGGTTACAAAGCCTTGAAAACCACACTGGACGGCTCGTTCAACGGCTATGCTGAAAACGTATTGATTTACGCGACGTCAAACCGCCGTCATCTCATACCCGAATACGACAGCGACAATCAGGGTTATGTCGTCCCTGGCTCAGGCGAATTGCATCCATCGGAAACAGTCGAAGAAAAAATCGCACTGTCTGAACGTTTTGGTTTGTGGCTGACATTCTATCCATTCAAACAAGACAATTACCTCACGATTGTTGACCATGCAGTGCGGCAATTGAACCACGCGCCTGCGGACGCGACCCAAGCAGAAGCCTTACGCGCCGCAGCTTTGCAATTTGCCCAACAACGAGGCTCGCGCAGTGCGCGTGTTGCCCAACACTTTGCACGCCAATGGGTGGGCGAATTTTTGCTAAAGACACGTCATGAATCCTAAAATCATTGATGTGGTGGTCGGCGTATTGCGCAACGCCCAAGGTGAATATTTATTTACTCAGCGGCCTGAGGGCAAACCCATGGCGGGCTATTGGGAGTTTCCAGGTGGTAAGGTCGAAACAGGCGAATCACACCAGCAAGCCCTCGTGCGTGAATTACAAGAAGAGCTCGGCATCACCATCACCAACGGCACGCCATGGCGCACAGTAGAACATGTGTATCCACACGCGCATGTGTTATTGCACTTCATTGTGGTGACGGCATGGCAAGGTGAGCCCCACGGGCGCGAAGCACAAGATTTGCATTGGCAAACCCTAAACCTTACCCCTCAAGGAGAGGTTCTCACCCCTGAAACCGAACCCATCTTGCCCGCAACCGTACCGCTGTTGACAGACTTGGCACGTCTCACGTAATACATCTCACGTAATTACCGTGCAGGCAGTTCGTCAAACATCGGCAACTCAGACACGCATTTTTCCCATGGTGCACGCGAGGCATAAAAGGTGTTCGCTTTGGGTGCGATATCAAGCGTTTCGTTGAGTGTGCCAGCGGGAACAACCACAGCTTTGCCTGTTTTGGTGAGCCATGGTAAATTTGAGCCGCATTGGGTACAAAATGCGCTCGCAAAATGCTTGGCATTTGCCAACTCATATCGACCCACCTTGTCTTCACCTTGCATCCATTTAAACTGTGTGGGCGCAACAAATAAATTCGCGGCAAACGCGCTGCCCGTGGTTTTACGACAACGCGAGCAATGGCAGTATTGAAACAAACCCAAGTGACCACTGATTTCATAAGTGACCGAGCCGCACAAGCATGAGCCCGTATTGATGGTGTGTGTGTCAGACATTTGACCTCCTTGCGTGTACGCCACACAGTGTGGCGCGTATACCAAGCGCCAGCACCAAGATGAGACCAATACTGATGGTGGTGTACCCTGTGAACCACGGCGTGACCAAGGCCGCCAACGCGGCCAAAGGAAACACCCACGCCCCCTTGGACTGGCTGACGCGCTTGTGTACCAACCATGTGAACAAGACATAAATCGCGACGGGCACAGCCAAACCATAACCAATCACCGTCGCATCGGCCTGCGCAGTCCCCACTCGATAGTCCACTTGTGCGGCCAAACCCGCGCCTGCCGCCGCCGCTGCCGCAAAGATAAAGTAATGCCCGTAACCCCAGTAAAACGCGGTCTTGTAATCAATGAGCCGTTTGGCGGCTTCGTCTTCAAAATACAGCCACCACATACAAAACACCGTCAACAAAGCGCCCAAACAGAACAATAAAAAATTCGCACTGAATAAACCGCCTGCCAATGCTTCTTGTGTGGCATTGGTTGCCGCAAGAATTGATTCGCCCAGCACAATAATCGTGAACAAACCATACCGTTCAGAAATATGGTGTGGATGCCAAGAAGTCATACCCGCGCGCTCCGCCCACATCGGTACCATCAATTCAAACACCACTACAAAAATATAGCCCCACCACCAGTATTGCTTTGGTAACACCAATAAAAACAACCAACCCAGCTGTGCCAGCAAGACGCCAAACGCATAACGCAAGGCAGTCTTTCTAAAACGTGGACTTTGCGCCGCTGCGCGAAACCACTGTGTCACTGAAGCGATGCGCATCACCACATAGCCGATGGTGACGGTTAAAAACTGATTTTGCTCAAATGCGCTTGGAATCCCTGCCGCCACAATGAGTGCACCTGTCATTTGCACAAAAATGGCGATGCGATAAGGCACGTCATCGGTGTCAAACGAAGAAGCAAACCACGTAAAACCCATCCACGCCCACCAAATGGCAAAAAAAACCATTGCGTAACTAACCAATCCGTGTAAAGCGTGATTGGCACTGATGGCGTGGTGCAATTGACTGCCCGCAAAGGCAATTGCAACCACAAAAATTAAATCAAAAAACAACTCTAAGGGTGTAGAAACGCGGTGCTGCTCATGGATTTCACGCCCCCGCATCACGCGCCACACCCTTGATTCGGTCATGGTTTCAAACTTGATTTCAGATGCGCTCATGCTTGACGCCCCCACTTTTTTACAACTAAAAACCCAACACTGGCTGGTACAAAAAAATTCAATGCCAAAAACGGCAACTCGCTCATCCACGAATAGCCGTGGCTGATACCGACCGACATGTGCCACAGGCAATAAACCAACCAAAGCGGAAAAAACAAGGTGATTGCTTTGCGAATGCCTGCTGCGCCGCCAACCAAGCGGCCAAAACCAATGAATAGGACAAGTAAAGCCAAACCGATCAGCAGCGTTTGTATGGTTGGAGACATGATGGGCACCCCTGTGTCAATTGTGATGGGTCGGCGAGTGGTTGAACGCGTTCAACGCGATTCAATCATCGTCCAAAGTGATTTCGATACCACCCAAGTATTTGGCCAAAAAATTGTAAATCAAGGTGAGTAAAAACGAGCCAAGAAACACCAAGACCAAATTAATTGCCACTGCAGACCAAACGGCTTCAGCCGTGAACCCCGCGAAGGCTTGTTTGAGGTTAAAACCTGTACTGATGGTGGTAAATAAAAAACCAATTAAAAATACCGTCAAAGCCGCGATGGTGTAAATCACAGTGAGCAAAATGCTGCTGTGCAGAGGATTGACACGAACAATGTGGCGAGTGGACATGATGGCTCCTAAAAAATAATTACAGTGGCGCATTATACTGTTTTGATGATTGGCGTGTATTGTGCACTGCATTTTCATCAGAGCCTTGCGAACCGTTATGCGCATGCATGCTGTGTTGTGCTTGGGCTTTTATGTGGCAACGGTTATAATGCTCACCTTTAATAAATTCGATTGAATCATCTTATGCTCAGCCACATTCGCACACAAATCACCAACAACTTCATTGCGGCACTCAAACACATTGCGCCCGACAATCAAGTGATTCCCGTTTTGGAACGCCCCAAGCAGGCAGCGCACGGCGATGCGGCGTGTAATATCGCCATGCAACTGGCCAAGCCTTTGGGCAAAAATCCACGTGAGTTGGCACAGTTGATTATTGATGCCATGCCTGAAAACGAATTGATTGCCGCTTTAGAAATCGCGGGGCCAGGCTTCATCAATATCCGCCTGACCCACGCCGCCAAGCAATCTGTGGTACAAGCAGTGATTGAGCAGGGTGAGGCATTTGGTTTATCCAATGCCCATCAAGGTGAACGTGTCATGCTGGAATTTGTCTCAGCCAACCCGACGGGACCGCTGCATGTCGGACACGCGCGTCAAGCCGCGCTTGGCGACATCCTCGGTTCAGTTTTGGCCAGTCAAGGTTATGATGTGCATCGCGAGTTTTATTACAACGACGCAGGCCAGCAAATTGCCAATTTGGCGATTTCGGTGCAGGCGCGCGGCAAAGGCTTTGGTGTGGATGACGAAGGCTTCCCTGAAGGTGGTTATCGTGGCGATTACATCGTGGACATTGCCAACGCTTATCTTGCGGGCGAAACCGTCAACGGTGTAACCGCGCAAAAAAACATCGACGATTTGGATGCCATTCGCGATTTTGCAGTGGCATATTTACGCCGCGAGCAGGATTTGGATTTACAGGCTTTTGGCGTTCAGTTCGACAACTATTTTCTTGAGTCTTCGCTGTACACCACAGGCGCGGTCGAGCAAACTGTGGCGCGCTTGAGCGAAATGGGGCACACGTATGAAGAAGGCGGCGCGCTGTGGTTGCGTACCACGGATTTTGGTGACGACAAAGACCGCGTGATGCGCAAGGCCGATGGTGGCTATACCTATTTTGTCCCTGATGTGGCCTATCATGTGAACAAATGGAACCGCGGCTTTCACAAGGTGATTAACATCCAAGGCTCCGATCACCACGGTACCATCGCACGCGTGCGCGCGGGTTTGCAGGCCTCGAATTTGGGGATTGCGAAAAACTACCCCGATTATATTTTGCACAAAATGGTCATGGTCTTCAAAGACGGTCAAGAGGTTAAAATCTCCAAGCGTGCGGGCTCATACGTGACCTTGCGCGATTTGATTGACTGGACAAACAAAGATGCGGTGCGTTTTTTGATGATTTCGCGCAAAGCCGACACCGAGTTCGTGTTCGATGTGGACGTGGCGGTCAGTCAATCGGATGAAAATCCTGTGTACTATGTGCAATACGCGCATGCGCGAATTTGCTCGATTTTAGAAAAAGCAGGCATTGAGGTCAACAGCACCGACGCGCAAACCTTGGCTCCGCTCGTTGCACCATCCGAAATGGCGTTGATGCAAGAAATGAGCCTATACTTTGATACATTAAAAGTGGCGGCAGATGACCTTGCGCCCCATCATGTGGTATATTACTTAAAAGACTTGGCCGGTGCTGTGCACAGTTTTTGCGGTGGCAATGAGCGCGTGCTGACAGACGATTTGGCGCTGAAAACCGCGCGCGTGCACCTTTTGACGGCTGCCCGTTGTGTTTTGGCCAATGGATTGGCATTGTTGGGCGTCAGTGCGCCCAAACGAATGTGATGTACCCTATAAAATCAATGCTTTCTTATTGTTATATTTTTGGATGTCATTATGAATGATCAAACACACCTTTCAACGCCTAAAAACTCGCAAAACGGCAATTTGGCGTTGAATATTGGTATCGGCATGTTGCTTGGGTTGATTATTGCGCTGATCGTTGCTTATTTTGCAATGAGCAGCGGCCCGTTCCGAGATAGATCCAACAAAAACATCCTGAATACCCAGCAAGGCAATACCGATCCAAATGCACCGCTGTACACCAATAGTTCGTCGCCTCCAACCATCCCAAGCAACACCACGCCTGCGAATGAACAAGGTGCGGGCATTGGGGTTTTGACCAATCCCAATACACCGATGGCAGCACCCGATGGACAAGCTCGAACCACAACTGCAACAGAGCCTACCAACCCTTTAAACGCCACCCAAACACCGCCTAAAACCTCAACTGTCATAACCCCAACACCTGACAAAAAAACAGGGGATTCTGATGCGATTGGCGACTTGATTAACAACAAGGGAAAACCAACTAAATCCACCACGAACACCCCAAACGCTTCTAACAATGTGACCAAACGCAGTGTCGCTCCAAAAGAAGTAACCCCCACCACTGCCAACAACACCTCAAATTAGAAGGATACGTAACACATGAACCCCCCCCAGTTCGCGTCGCTCATCGGCGCGTTTTTCATCTGTTTTAGCCTACAAAGCGCATATGCCGATGTGCAATCTATCTCGGACTCATCCACCATGCCCGTGTCAGACAACGCACAAAGCCAGCCCGAGTGGCAAATGCCCATGGATGTTACAACAGTACCCAACCAAGGACGTGTGCAAACAGATGGCAAAGCTGAAGTGGTTGAGTTTTTTTGGTACGGCTGCCCGCATTGTGCCGCCTTTGAGCCAAAATTTAATCAATGGCGTGGTACGCAACCCAAAGAAGTTAAAATCTTAACTTTACCCGTCAGTTGGAATAAAACGATGGTGACCCATCAACGCATGTATTACACCTTGGAAGCACTGGCTCGTTTGGATTTGCACGATCAGGTCTTTATCGATGTGGCCAGCGCAAAAGATGCCTTGACTACCCCAACGTCTGCATTGGCCTGGGCCAAAAAACAAGGCATCTCACCATCAGAATGGCGCACGGCTTTTAACAGCCCCGCCGTCACCCAAAAAATGCAATTCGCACAGGCTCAATTCGAGCGTTTTGGTTTGACGGGCGTGCCCGCACTGATTGTCGATGGTCGTTACCAAATCATTTTGACTGACAATACCATTCAAACCTTGGACGCATTGGTCAAACAAGGCTTGTCAAAAACAAAATAGTTCAGCCATAATGCTGTCATCACGTTGCACCCCCATTACCCGTTGTGAAGGATTTTATATGTTTCGTTTTTCATCTGTGTTGTACCCAAAACAATTTTTATTGAGCGCGTTGATCATCGGCGGATTATCGCTCAGTGCGTGCCAAAAAACCGACATCATCACTCAGCCACCCGCACAACAAACTCAATCGACAACCGCAACGGCAACACCCCCCACATTTAACGCAGAGAGTTTCTCCACACAAGGTCTGACCATCACCGAAGGCAAAGATTTTGTTCGTGTTGCTACCCCTCAACCTATTGCAGAAGCGGGTAAAGCAGAAGTCATTGAATTCTTTTGGTATGGTTGTCCACACTGTTTCGCCATTGAACCAGCCGTTGAAGCGTGGAAAAAAACGTTACCAAGCAATGTGCGCTTCATCCGCTACCACGCTCAGTGGAACGCGGCCATGCAAACACAGCAACGCATGGCCATGGCCGTTCAAGCCTTGGGTAAATCTGATGAATTGGATTTGAAAATATTTAGCGCAATTCAAGAGCAGGGCAAAGGTCTGAGCACCGATGAGGCCGTGTCTGCGTTTATGGTGCAAAACGGCGTGGACAAAGCCACTTGGGATACGGCGTACCGAAGTTTTGATGTCAATGCGGCGATTGTGACCGCAGACGCACTGTTTAAGGCCTATCAATTGGATGGTGTACCCAAGTTCATTGTCAATGGCAAATATGTGGTATCAGGGGATTCAGCGCAGACGTTGAAAGTCATCAATAAACTACTCGAACAGAAATAATTAAACTGTATGACTCAAACCGTCTTTATTACGGGCGCATCCAGCGGCATTGGTTTGGCCTTGGCTCGCGAATATGCGCAACAAGGCGCAGTCGTTGGTCTGTTGGGTCGGCGTACCGATGTACTCGAGCAAGTGCGCGCCAGCCTACCCAATGCCGAGTGCCATCAAGTGTACGCAGTAGATGTGTGTGTTGAAGCCGATTTACATACTGCGGCACGAGATTTTATCAACAAACATGGCGCACCCGACATCGTCATTGCTGCTGCAGGGATTTCCGCAGGCACTTGGACGGAGTATTACGAAGATCTCGCGCAAATTCGACGCATTTTTGAGACCAATGTGTTGGCGATGGCGAGCACATTTCACCCATTTATCGCCCCAATGAAAGCGCGCGGACAGGGCGTTTTGGTCGGCATTGCCAGTGTCGCAGGCATACGTGGTTTGGTCGGGTCAGAGGCGTATTGCGCATCGAAAGCAGCGGTGATTAGTTACTGTGAAAGTTTACGTGGCGAGTTGCGCAAAACAGGGGTGTCGGTGCTGACAATTTCTCCAGGCTACGTGGCAACACCGTTGACCGCGAAAAATCCCTACCAAATGCCATTTCTATTGCAGCCCGAACAGTTTGCAAGCCGCGCCGTGCGTGCCATTGCCCGTAAACCCTCTTACGCCGTGATTCCTTGGCAAATGGCGATTGTGGCAAAACTCATGCGCATGTTGCCAAACGCTTGGTTTGACGCACTGTTTGCCAATAAAAAGCACAAACCCCGCGTGACGAATACCAGCGATCATTCATAGTCATGGCTTCATTCATCCATTGTGCCACTTTTTTAAAGCGAGTTTTTGATGAGTCCACTGTCCCCTGAAGAATTAATCGAAGCACGTGCCCTATCCGAACAGGTATTGGACGGTTTCAATCGCCATTACGCCCGTTTTCGTGAATGCGCACGCGCGGCTAAGGTATCGTTTGAAAAAGGTGAATGGGCGAATATTCAAAAACTCGTCGCTGATCGTGTGGCGTACTACGATGAGCGCGTTGCGGAAACCATTCACACATTGGCGTCCAATAAACAAGTCAGTCCTGACAACAAAGCTTTTTGGCACGAGGTCAAAAGCCATTATGTCGAGTGCCTGATGACCCACAAGCAACCCGAATGTGCGGAAACTTTTTTTAATTCAGTCACCACCAAGGTGCTCAAAGCTGAATATTTTCACAATGAATTTATTTTCAGCCGCCCGATGATTTCAACCGAATACATTGACTCAGAATCGGCAACCTATCGCAGTTATTATCCCATCCGCGATGGTTGGACGGACTCACTCGCGCAAATGTTTGCAGGTTTTCAACTGGCGCGCCCCTTTACCAATTTGGCACGCGACATCGCCACCATCATTGACCGCTTGCGCCACCTTGACCATGTGATGTTTGACCACCCTCGCCCAAATCTGCAAATTCAAGCTGTCAGCACCTTGTTTTATCGCAACAAGGGGGCGTATGTTTTGGGCAAAATCATCAATAGTTTCAGTGAGTATCCATTTGTCATCCCAATTTTGCACGATGCTGGGGGCGGACTGGTGGTCGATACCATCCTCACCGACACCCGCCACATCAACTCACTGTTCTCTTTTAACCGTGCGTATTTTATGATTGATTGTGATGTGCCTTCAGCTGTGGTGCAATTTTTACACTCGATTTTGCCGTCTAAACCCAAATCCGAGTTGTACAACATGATTGGGCTACAAAAACAAGGCAAATCACTGTTTGCACGCGATTACAAGCAACACATCCGTCATTCAACCGATGATTTCATCCTCGCCCCAGGGATTCGAGGTTTGGTGATGTTGGTGTTTACACTGCCTTCATTCCCATACGTGTTTAAAATCATCAAAGACGTGATTTCCCCACCCAAAGAAGTCGATAAGGAGATGGTGCAACAAAAATACAATCTGGTGAAAAAACATGACCGAGTCGGACGCATGGCCGATTCATTGGAGTTCTCCAATGTCAATTTCCCGCGTGAGCGCATGAATCCAGAATTGATTGATGAGATTGTGAAACTCGCACCGTCTGAAATTGAGTTCACTGACGATGAGGTCATCATCAAACATTTGTACATCGAACGGCGCATGATTCCTCTGAATATTTACCTGCAAGATGCCACAGATGCGGGCGATACCCTTGCCAAAGACAACGCGATTATCGAATACGGTAACGCACTCAAAGACCTTATCGCCGCAAATATTTTCCCTGGGGATTTGTTGTTCAAAAACTTTGGTGTGACACGCGGCGGACGCGTGGTGTTTTATGATTACGATGAAATCGAATACCTGACCGACTGTAAATTCCGCCCCATTCCCAAGGCGCGCTTTGACGATGATGACATTGCGCATGAAGTCTGGTTCTCGGTCGATCGTTTGGACGTGTTCCCAGAAGAATTTGAGAAATTTTTATTGACCGACCCCGAGGTTAAAGACGTATTTATGCGCTATCATGCCGATTTACTCGACTGGCGTTACTGGAAAAACCATCAACAACGCATCCGTGCAGGACATATTGAGGATTTTTATCCCTATCCACAACACCTGCGCTTTGCTGAATCGGGTTACGTCGAACCCCACTAAAAAAACCAAAGGAACACACCATGCACATCAAACTGACGACCGCACACATACTGATGGCCGCCGCACTGCTCACAGCATGCACAACCACCAGCACGGTTAAAAATCCGACCAGCCAAAGCAGTAGCACACCCGCCGCTAAACCATCCACACCGATGGCGACCAACGGCAATAATTATGCTGAACGCGCCGAGGTCAAAGCGTTTGTTGATGAACTCAATGGTAAGTACAATTACTCAAAAACCGAATTGCTCGGTGCATTTGCCAATGCAGAGCGGATGGACACAGTGTTGCGTCAACTCGAAAAAGACAAACCCGATCCGAACTTTAAGAAAAATTGGAAAGTGTACCGCTCGCGTTATATTGAGCCCATACGCATCAAAGCAGGTGTGGCATTTTGGCAAAAAAATGCCAAAACACTCACCAAAGCCAGCAAAGAATATGGTGTGCCCGAATACATCCTTGCAGGAATTATTGGTGTTGAAACCATTTATGGCAAATACATGGGGGATTCCAATGTATTCGATGTATTGACCACCATCGCGTTCGACTATCCGCGCCGTTCAGCCGAATACAAAAACTACCTCGAAGAGTACATCATTCTTACCCGTGAAAACAAAATGCCTTTACGCTCGGTCAAAGGCTCATACGCGGGCGCAATTGGCATCCCACAATTCATGCCCGATTCATGGCGTGACTATGGTGTGGATTTCGATGGCGATGGCAAAGTCGATTTACGCAACAGTGCCGCCGATGCAATCGGCAGCGTGGCCAGATTTCTCAAAGAAAAAGGGGGTTGGCAACGCGGCTTGGACGTGGTGTATAACGTCAAATTTACAGACAAACCAGACATTGCCGCCGCTTTAAAACTGCCCATTGAACCGTCTCAAACCCTAACACAACTCAAAAAATATGGCATCACCTCGCCCGATGTGTTTCCTGTAGATGTTAAATTGTCCTTGATTGATTTGCCCAATGGCGACAACCCCGCGCAGTACGTGCTCGGTTCGAAGAATTTCTATGCCATTACACGTTACAACAAGAGTTATATGTACGCCATGAGTGTTTATGAACTCGGTGCGGCGGTCAAAAAAGCCTACGATGCCACACCCTAAATGTTTTGCGAGCGTCTGAAATGAACAAGCCCCTACAATCCCTTGAAGCCACACAAGCCAGTATTCTGAAGCACCACGGCGGTGATGGCAGCGTCGCCCGACAACGCATCACCGAGCATTACGAGCGTCGGCACGATGCCGATTTTTGGATGTTTTGGAACGACAAGGTCGCGGTCAATCATCAATCGGGCGACATCATCATGGACTTGGGTGCGGGAATTGGTCAATTCGTTCAAGACTGCGCCTTGCGCTACGCCGACGCACACGTTATTGGCATAGAGGTAGCGCCATACATGCTACACCAACCTTTGGCTTTGCCGAGCAATGCGCAAATTGTGATTGATGATTTGAACGCACCGCAAGCCGACATACCGCCCAACTCGGTCAGCATGGTCATGGCCAATATGTTGGTGCATGAGCTGACCCAGCCGATGAAAATGTTTCAAGCGGTCAGACGTTGGCTCAAGGTCGGTGGGCGATTCTGCGTCATTGATGTGGTGCGCCAACCTTTACAAGATTATTTACAAAGACGCTACCCCAATACCGAAATGTGGCAGGACAGCACCTCTCGCAGCGAACTTGAAGATGCTTTTGAGCATTTTTTAGAGCACAATCGTTACCATCCAGAAGACATCGTATTTATGCTCGAATCGGGCGGATTTCAGTTGATTTCTCGCGAGCCGCTGCGCAATGGTGGGCAGACGCGTATCGTGGTGGAGAAAGTGTAACGCCACGTTTACAAACTTTAGGGGCGATTATGAGTTTGGCAGTCATCAATTCACGTGCTTTGCTCGGCATGTCCGCACCGCGGGTGACGGTTGAAGTGCACTTGGCAAATGGCTTGCCCTCATTTAACATCGTTGGCCTACCCGAAACTGAAGTCAAAGAATCCAAAGACCGCGTGCGCGCTGCGATTTTAAATTCTCTGCTTGAGTTTCCTGCCAAACGAATCACTGTCAATTTAGCCCCAGCTGACTTGCCCAAAGCAGGGGGCCGTTTTGATTTACCGATTGCCTTGGGCATACTGATTGCCAGCGGTCAACTCAAAGTCCAGCAGTTGAGTCAATATGAATTTGCAGGTGAGCTGTCTTTGTCGGGCGAGTTGCGCCCCATCATGGGTGCGTTGGCCATGACCTATGGGGTCACACAAGAAGCCGCACGCAATCAACAACCCTCGCCGATTATTGTACTGCCCCAAGCCAATTGCGCCGAAGCCAGTTTGGTATCTCATGCACACATTTGGTCTGCAAAATCGCTGTTGGAAGTCTGTGCCAAACTCAATTCACCCGCACAACAAACCTGCTTTGAACCAACCCCACACTCAAACGAGCGCGCACATCAGGCTTTAGATTGGGCAGACGTGCGCGGACAAACCTTGGTCAAACGCGCATTGGAAGTGGCGGCCGCAGGTGGACACAGCGTACTCATGGTCGGGCCACCGGGCACAGGAAAATCCATGCTTGCCGCCAGATTGCCGAGCATACTGCCACCCATGAGTGAGCATGAAGCAATGGAATCGGCAACAGTATTGAGCAGCGCAGGACAGTTTTCACCCGACTTGTGGCGTGTGCGCCCATACAGAAGCCCTCACCACACCGCATCGGCAGTCGCATTGGTTGGCGGTGGCTGTGGATTCCAGAATAAGTTGCGACATTCCAGAAATAGATGCGACAAATATGATATTCTCTCAGTTAGTCAAACAACAAGATTGGCGACCTGAATATGTCAATTCCTTTTGTGTTCTCCCTACGTCAAGTAACAAAGGAAATTAGATTAGATACACTGTCTAAGGATGAGGATCCTATGATGGTTTGGTGGCCAGCAGCAATCAATAAAATGGCCCACGGTACGCAACCCTCAGTTGTTGTAGCGTTTCGCAAAATCATAGACGGCACATTGTCCGACGTTGTAACACACAGATCTGTGCTTTTAACTGCAATGGGGCAGTTACGAACTGGTACGGTATGGCAGAATGGGCAGTGCATATCTGAGGTTCAATACGAGGAAGAATTGTTCGATGTGGATTTTTCTCCAAGAGGATGGCGTTTAACCTCGTTTGAGGAAGCATTTCAAGAGCGTGAACAATCGCCCTTTCCTCAAAACATTTACCCACTTAAATACGACAGGGATAAAAGTCGTTTACTTCAGTTTCACCTATCAAATGGTGGGAAATTAATTGTGCCATGTTTAGAGTTTTTCTCACGCTGTTACGGTCGATCGGCTGAGGTAAAGAGAGTCATTGCAACTTATCCTTGGGAAGAAACAACTGACACTGGAAAAAGCAGACTTTTTAGCCCACTTGGGGAGCCCGAAGAGGAAGGCAAGTGGAAAGTTAAACTGCGCCGTCGCTTGGTCAACAATGATGTAGTGTTATTGGCACATGCCAAATATGATCCTTATTCTCAATCTGCGGTTAAAAGAATATATGCAGAGATTGAGTCACAACATCAAGTCTCTGCCGATAAAAGAACCCCACTATTCATTAATATTCAGCCGTGGTTTGATGGTGAAGCGAAGATTTTGGTTAAAGGCATTCGTTTCGACAACGGTAAATCTTTTCTTGCATTGCAAATCGCTGGCTGTTCAGATCCGACAGGTGAGATGATCTATCGTGGTAGAGAAAACGCTAATAACGCTGATGCGCCTTGTGATATTAGCGACCAAGGCAAAGCATGGGATGGCGTGCCTACAAAGGGTGATCTGCCCTCGATTTGACGGACACCTATTAACGTAAACAAGAGGTGTCAAATGAAACGCAATCAATACGATGAGTCATTCAAATCAGAAGCAGTCAAATTGGCTTTATCAGGGGAATTAAGTTACGCTGAAATAG